>NZ_JBXWML010000008.1:0-175536 GCF_059609845.1 Ruegeria sp. YTSC002 | reverse complement strand
ATTGAGAGCACAAACCACAATTGATTTTGCAGGACAATTTCAAGCAAGATTCTGATTAATTAGGGTACAGTGACACCTGGATTGCTCTGTTCAATCAGTATAGCCGGAAGATTTTCTGAGCTTTGGAGCTTCAATCAGTCAACGAATTGCTTAAAGCGCCTTTAACCGACAATGGACTGATAACTTATGAGCAGAGCCACAGATCGTTGAAATACGATTTGGTTCTTGAGTGGCTCCTACTCCATTTCTCTTAGTTCATAGAATTTCCTACAGTCGTTGAAACGGCGAACAATCACATCATTGGTGAATAGCTGCCGCATCAACAGACTCAGTTTTTCATGATCGCGCCGATCGCATACATACCATCATCGCTTTTGACCAACATCAGTGTGACTTCGTCACCTGCGCTGATCTCACCCATCATCTGGGCATTCTCAAGAAGCTGCAAATCCATCGTCATCGCGGGCCACCCGATCTCGGGGATCGGATCATGGCTGACGTTAGCGGTTTCGTCGCCAATTGAGTTCACCAAAGCCTTTGCGTGGACCGCACCTTCCATCTGTTCGGAAGACATGGGCATGTTGGAATGGTCCATGCCGTGGTTCGTTTGCGCGATGCCGGATGTTGTAGACACGGCCAATAGGGCCAAAATTGCAGTCAAAGTTTTCATCAGATGCTCCTGTTTCAAGGTTGTGGGTATTATTCTGCCGGAAGCGCAGGGGGCACTTCCTGGATCGTGTGGGAGATCTCTCGGTTCACGCGATTGAGCGCGAGCCGTTTCCAAATCACGAATATTGCGGGAATGACAAAAAGCGTAAGAAGGGTCGCTGTCACCATGCCCCCAATCATCGGCGCAGCGATCCGCTGCATGATTTCAGAGCCTGTACCGGTGCCGTACATGATGGGTATCAGTGCTGCAAAGATCGTGGCTACAGTCATTACCTTCGGCCGAACCCGAAGAACGGCTCCTTCGAACACCGCGTCTTCGATATCGTCACGTGTCAGCTTTCGCTGTTCCGATTGCGCCAGCCCTCGACGTTTCTCCCAAGCAAGATTGAGGTACAACAACATGACAATCGCTGTTTCCACGGCAACTCCCGCCAGCGCGATGAAGCCCACGAGCACAGCAATTGAGATATCGAAGTTAAGATACCATAAGAACCAAACCCCACCTGCCAATGCGACCGGGAGCGCCGCAAGAATTATCCCGACCTCAATCACCCGATTGAACGCCAAGAAAAGCATGAGCGTGATAATTAGCAGGGTTGCAGGAGCAACGATCGTCAACCTGTCCTGCATTCTCTCTATGTACTCATACTGCCCTGACCAAGTCAGCGAGTAACCTGGAGGCAGGTCGACCTTTTCTGTAACCACCTCTTGTGCTTCGGCCACATAGCCGCCCAGGTCGCGCCCCGCGATGTCGATGAACACGAACCCAGTTCGTCGAGCGTTCTCTGATCGTATCATTCCCGGCCCGTCAACTATTCGAATATCGGCGAGAGCGGACAGTGGCACATGAGCACCCGACGGCGTGACGACAGGAAGATTTTCGAGCCGTTCCGGGCTGTCTCGCCATGCCTGAGGGTACCGAAGGTTTATAGGAAACCTCTCCAGCCCCTCCACAGATTCCGACACTTGCATACCGCCAATTGCGGTCTGCACTACGTCCTGAACTTCTCGAACACTCATCATGTATCGGGAGGCGGCATCTCGTTTGACGTCGATTTCGATGAAACGCCCGCCAACAGGTCGCTCTGCGTAGGCGGAAGCCGTTCCATCAATATCAGCGACCGCACGCTCTACTTCGATCCCTATATCTGTAATGACCTCCAAGTCGGTGCCGGATATTTTGACACCGACAGGAGTACGGATACCTGTCGCAAGCATATCGATGCGGTTCTTGATAGGTTGGATCCAAACATTTGTAACGCCCGGAACCTGAACGATACGATCGAGCTCATTCCGGATTTTCTCCATTGTCATGCCGGGGCGCCATTCTTCTTCCGGCTTGAGTTGGATTGTGGTCTCCACCATCGTTAGAGGTGCTGGATCGGTTGCAGTCTCCGCACGCCCAACTTTACCGTGAACAGTTTCGACTTCAGGCACGGTCGCGATCAGGCGGTTGGTCTGCTGCAGTACCTCACGGGCTTTTCCCGTCGAGATCCCGGGGTAGAAGCTCGGCATGTAGAGAAAATCACCTTCGTTCAACTCGGGCATGAATTCAGAGCCAATTCTCTGGTACGGGTACCACATGGACGTCACCAGAACGCCGGCCAACAGTGTTGTTGCCCATGGCCAGGCAATTGCCGCGTCCAGAAATGGGCGGTACACGAACACAACCAAGCGATTTAGCGGATTTTTTCGCTCCGGTAGAATACGCCCCCTTACAAAGTAACCCATCAAGACCGGAACCAGCGTTATCGAAAGGATGGCGGCTGCAGCCATGGCGTAGGTTTTGGTATAAGCGAGTGGCGAGAAGAGCCTACCTTCCTGATTTTCCAGAACGAAAACAGGCAAAAAACTAACCGTGATAATCGCCAGAGAATAAAAAAGGGCTGGTCCCACCTCAGAAGCGCACTCTTGCACAATCCGCCATCGGTTCTCTGCTGTGAGCTTTTCTTTTTCCAACCGCCTGTGCATCGCCTCGATCATCACAATCGATGCGTCGACCATCGCACCAATAGCGATGGCTATGCCGCCGAGCGACATGATGTTTGCGTTTACTCCTTGCGCCTTCATCAGAATAAATGCGGCAAAGATTCCCAGAGGGAGCGACAGAAGAATTACGAGGGATGACCGCAGATGAAGTAGAAAAGCCGCGCACACAAGAACAACGACAATGAATTCCTGCGTCAGTTTCTTCTGGAGGTTATCGATAGCACGCTCGATCACACCAGATCGGTCGTAGGTCGTTATGATTTCGACCCCCTCCGGCAGGTTTGAGCGCAACTCTTCGATGCGCGCCTCCACCGCTTTGATCGTTGCCAACGCATTCCCACCCCATCGCAGAATGACTACTCCACCAACCGCGTCTCCTTGCCCGTCGAGTTCTCCGACACCGCGCCGCATTTCCGGCCCCAGACGGATTTCAGCGACGTCTCCAAGCGTCAGAGCGGCGCCACGGTCGTTGACCATCAACGGCGCGCTTGCAAGGTCTGACAATTCGTCAATGTAGCCCGAGGACCTGACCATGAATTCGGCTTCCCCCATCTCAATGACGCTGCCGCCCGTCTCGCGGTTGGCCGCCTGAATAGCCGTCCTCAATTGTGCAAGTGTTATGTCATAGGCACGTAGTTTGTTTGGGTCGACGACGACCTGGTACTGTTTGACCATTCCGCCGATGGTGGCGACTTCTGAGACGCCTTCCACGGCTTGTAATTCGTATTTCAGAAACCAATCCTGCAGAGTCCTGAGCTGAGCCAGATCATGATTTCCGGTTCTGTCAACCAGCGCATACTGATAAATCCACCCGACCCCAGTCGCATCAGGGCCAAGTTGTGGTGACACGCCCTCAGGTAAGCTGCCGGTAATCTGGCCCAAGTATTCGAGCACACGCGACCGAGCCCAGTAGAGGTCCGTCCCGTCCTCAAAGACAACATATACAAAGCTGTCTCCAAAGAACGAGAACCCGCGAACGTCTTTTGCACCGGGTACGGCCAATAGGGCTGTCGCAAGTGGATATGTGATTTGGTTTTCGACAACTTGAGGCGCTTGCCCGGGATATGGCGTGCGAACAATTACCTGGACATCCGACAGATCCGGGATTGCATCAACCGGCGTCTCACGAATGGCCCAAATACCCGCAACTCCTATCATGAATGCGAGGGCCAAGATGACGAACCTGTTGGCGAGCGAAGAACGAATGATGGCCGTGATCACTGCGTAACACTCCCATCAAGCGCGACCTCTAACAGCGTCATCGAAAAGTCGGGATTGCGGCGAAGGATCAAAGAAACATCAATCCCTACAGGCAAGTTAGAAACCTCAATCCCCTCCGCAACCGGGAAATCCATGGTCATGCCCGGCATGCCGATCTCAGTCATCGGACCGTGTGTTACGTTCGCGGTACGCGCGTTCGGGTCGATACTGTTAATCCGGCCAGAAACCTGAAGTGGCGGTGCAATAGGCGTTGCCGCAGCCAACACCATTGTCATGCCATCTGCACGCGCGAAAGTCAGAGTCATTTCAGAACCGACTTCGAGCATGCTTGTGTCCAATGTAGGTTCTAATGGGAAATCCATGGTCATTCCGGGCATGCCAATCTCAGTCATCGGCCCGTGAGTGATGGTTGCCGTTCCCGCCTCAGCATTAACGAGGTTGATCGTGCCGGTGACTACAATCGGTGGAGCAGAAGGCGTGTCGGTTTCTTCGGGTTCAACGGAATCCGTCGGCGGCGAGCCCTCTTCGCGAATTGCCACAATCGAGAACATCCCCCCTTCTCCCTCAGCCAGATCAAACTCAATTGGCATGTCGATTGGCACGGTAGTGAGATCTACTCCTACAACAGGCAAATCCATTGTCATGGCGGCCCAACCGAGCTCGGGGATCGGTCCGTGCTCAAGCGTCAATTTGCCGTCTGAAGTGACGGCGCGCGCGATTCCGGCACCAGTTCCGGCAATACCATCGTCTGGTGCAAGCTCCATCAGGCTCAGAAGCCCATCCGCACCCCGTGCGATCACGAAAGCGACTGCGTCGCCTGCACTCAAGCTGTCGAGCGAAACACCAGACCTCACCGGAAACTGCGAAGTCATTGCGGGCCAATCGAGGCTTTCGAGAACATCGTGACGAACAGTTGCCATACGATTTTGGGCATCGAGTGAAACCAGGGTGCCTGCCCCGCGTGCTGGTTCGGTATCCGTTGGTGCCATTCGGGTGAAACCGGCGCTCAAAGCACTTTCACTGTCGATTAGAAACTGTGCGGATGCGACAACTTCCTCACCAGGTTCAAGCCCTTGCAGAACTTCTGTTCGACCCCCCTCGCCGAAACTGTCTCGAAGACCTGTAGTCACCAGTCTCGGGCGAAAAGTACCATCGCCTGTTTTTAAGATGACGCGTTCCGCCGAACCGGTACGAATTAACGCCTCTGATGGAACAGTGAGAACATTTCGGCTTTCATCCGGTATAAGGCTAACACTGCCAAACATGCCCGGCCGCAGCACGCCGTCGGTGTTATCGAAACTAAGCCTTACGGGAAGAGTTCGGGTTTGCGGATCAAGCTCAGGGTAAACATAGTCGATGTCGCCTTCGAAGGTGCGACCGGGTAGGTGCTCGAACCTTGCTATTGCGCGCATGTCCTCCGACAAACGTGCAATATCTCGTTCGAAAACATCGACGATCAACCATACTTCAGAAAGATCGGTGACCGAAAACGCAAGCGTGCCTGGCTGCAGGTACATTCCATCAGCGGCATTCAGCGCTATGACAACACCGTTTTGAGGCGCCTCAATTTGCACATTTCGAACCAACTCACCGCCCGCCTCGATCTCTGCAACCTGACGTGCGGACATACCGTGGCTGATCAACTTATTGCGCGCCGCGTCCAAAATCCGCGGGTCACCGGCTTCAACTGCGCGTACAAGATCGCCGGTCGCAGCTGCGATCAATGGTGAAAAGAGTTCAAATAAAACTTGCCCCTTCTCAACCCGATCACCGACCGCGCGAACTTTCAGTTGCTCAATCCAACCTTCAACACGCGTATGAACGTGATTGGTCAGGTGTTCGTCAAAGCCGACGAAACCCACCGTCTCGATGCGAGGTTCGATATCAGTCATGCGTGCAACCGCAGTCCGCACACCAATTGCGTTGATTTCCGCAGCGCTTAGGGTGACTTCTTCAGGGTCGCCGGTAGGTTCCTGCCCAGAATAAACCGGGATCAAATCCATACCCATCGGCGATTTTCCAGGTCCAGGCTGCCGAAAATTCGGATCCATCGGTGCTACCCAATAAAGGACCTCTGGTTCGTTCGACTGGCCCTGATCAATTGGATTCAGGTACAGTCTTTCAAGAATGACACCTCCACCCAGGCCAAACGCCAAGGCAAGTACTGATAGTGCCGCATATCTTCCACGCATAATAATCTCCCGACGGTCGCATTGAATGCTGGAACCGAAACAACATGAATGCCCGCGCTTGCGGGCCTGAGGATGTCAGGAGATTTGAGGAGGACGATCGGGAGTCAGAGGTCCCTGAGACAGATGGGTTTCCGAATCCATGTTTCGGTTTTGCTGCCCGAAAGCTGTAGCCAACACAGCAACACTCACTTGGGTAGGATATTCACCAACGCAGCAGATGCCGGAATGACATTCTCCGCTGTGATTTACGTGGCTATCAGTGTGGATTTGGCCAGTCGTCGGATGCAAACCGCTATGGTCGTGTTTGAAGTCTGATGACTTTGCAGCCATTGAAACGCCGTGAGGCTCAGAGGTGCTACTGTTTTTGACGTCACTGCTCGCGACCACAACAGTGCCGACGAAGGTCATCGCCAAGCAGACGCATGTCAGAAACGTCATTCGCAACACTGAGAAAAACTTCCACTTCATCCCGTGCAGTTAGGACGAACGTAACGAGTGTTCAAGCCAGTCGGAGGAAAAAACAGGTGAGTTGGTGCGCTGTATCGAAATGAAGCGGATTCCCGCGAATACACGTAACAAACTGCCAAAATAGGAGGCAGTTCATACGATGAGCGCATCTAAGTTTGGCCGAGGTTCTTCAGGATCGGGCAGTCGGGACGGTGGTCTCCGGCACATTCATCGATTAAATGAGACAGTGTAGCATGCATGGCCTTCAGGTCCGCGATCTTGGCATCTATTTCTTTTAGGTTCTGTTTGGCGATATCCTTCACGTCCGCGCTTGCGCGTTCTTTGTCCTCGTACAACGCCAGTAGTGAACGGCAATCCTCAATGGTAAAGCCCAATGAGCGGGCCCGCCCGATGAAGGCCAGTTTGTGCAGTTCCTTTTCGTCGAAATGTCGATACCCGTTCAGACTGCGCCTGGGTTTGATGAATCCGATATCCTCGTAATAACGGATGGTTTTGGCAGGCAGACCCGAACGTTCTGCTACATCTCCGATATTCACAGCGGTTCTCCTATTCTATTCAGCAGGCGCTGATCGCAGCGCCTGCTCTTCATTCTGCGAGATCTGTTCTCGCCCAACTTTGATCGGCTTAACCCAGCGCAACCGCAGCGCGTTGGTCAGGACAAATACACTGGACAGCGCCATGGCACCTGCAGCCAAAACCGGCGACAGCAACGGGCCGCCAAACGGATAGAGCACCCCCGCTGCAACCGGTATGAGCAGCGTGTTGTAGCTGAAAGCCCAGAACAGGTTTTGGCGGATGTTACGCATGGTGCGCTGACTAATATCGAAGGCGTTGACCACGCCTGTCAGGTCGCCTGACATCAGAACGACGTCAGCCGCCTCGATGGCGATGTCAGTGCCTGTCCCGATCGCAATTCCTACGTCAGCCGCCGCCAGAGCGGGGGCATCATTGATGCCATCACCCACAAAGGCCAGTTTTCCGCCATTTGAGCGCAGATCTTGCAACGCGGATACTTTACCCTCTGGCAGAACCTCGGCCACGACATGATCGATGCCAAGCTGCGCCGCGATGGATTTGGCTGTAGCGGTATTGTCGCCGGTAATCATCGCTACTTTCAGCCCCAGTCCGTGCAAAGCTTCAATTGCGTCTGGCGTGGTGGTCTTGATTGGGTCCGCCACGGCGATGACGGCTGCGATAACTCCGTCTACGGAGGCATAAAGTGGAGTCTTTCCGTTGATTGCGAGTTCAGCGCCCCGATCAGACAACGCGCCCATTTCAACCCCTTCGCGACTCATCAGGCGGTCGGCCCCGATCAGGATTGTATGGCCTTCGACTGAGGCGCTTACCCCGTAACCGGTGATCGACGTGAAGTCTTCTGGCTTCGAAAGCTCCAGACCACGGGTTTCAGCCGCGCGCACGATGGCCGTGGCGATCGGATGTTCGGATGTGACCTCAACGGCAGCAACAAGGCGCAGAACCTCATCCTCGGCCAATCCTTCGGCCACAATCAGGTCGGTCAGCTCCGGACGCCCTTCGGTCAAGGTCCCCGTCTTGTCCACCGCAACAACGGTGGTTTCCTGCAGCATTTGCAAGGCGTCGCCCTTTCGAAACAGGACACCCATCTCGGCCGCGCGGCCGGTGCCGACCATGATTGAGGTGGGTGTGGCCAACCCCATGGCGCAGGGGCAAGCAATGATCAGTACCGCAACCCCGGCTACCAACGCCAAGCTGAGCGCAGGATCGGGTCCGAACAACATCCAAACCAGCACAGTCATTACGGCCACAGCGATCACTACCGGCACGAACCACAGCGTGATGCGGTCAACCAAGCCTTGAATCGGAAGCTTGGCACCCTGTGCTTGTTCGACCATTTGAATGATCTGGGCCAACATAGTGTCTGCGCCGATCTTTTCAGCCCGGTACGTCAATGCGCCCGCGCCATTAACTGTTCCGCCGACCACAGTTGCGCCCTCGGTCTTTTCGGCAGGAACCGGCTCGCCGGTGATCATGCTTTCATCGACATATGACGCGCCGGTCACTACGGCACCATCCACCGCGATTTTTTCGCCCGGTCGAACGTGCACAATATCCCCTACAACGATCTGCTCGATCGGTAGCTCGACAACCGATCCGTCGCGCTCAACGCGCGCTGTTTTTGCCTGCAGACCGACCAGTTTTCGGATCGCTTCACCAGTTCGCCCCTTGGCGCGCGCCTCGAGGAACCTCCCCAGCAATATGAGAACCACGATCACCGCTGCGGCCTCGTAGTAGACGTTTGCGGTTCCGGCGGGAAGAACACCCGGCGCAAAGGTGGAAACAAGCGAGAACCCATAAGCCGCCGAAGTGCCCAGAGCCACCAGAGAATTCATGTCCGGCGCGCCTTTGAACAAGGAAGGGAATCCCTTAGTATAGAACTGCAAACCTGGCCCAAAAAGAACGATCGTGGTTAGAAGGAATTGCAGGTAATAGCTGTTCTGGATGCCGATCGTGCTCGCTATCAGGTGGTGCATGCCCGGAATAACATGCGAGCCCATTTCAAGGATAAAGACCGGCAAAGCGAGCAAGGCGGCAAAGCTTGTTCGCCGGGCCAATTGGCGAATCTCTTTGGCTTTGCGGTCTTGTGGTTCGGTCTGCGTCGCGGATCGCAGGCTCGCCGGATAGCCAGCAGATGCCGCAAGCGCCGCGATGGCTTCGGGTGTTGTGACTCCCTCAGCATAACGTACAGTTGCACTTTCGGTGGCCAGATTGACCGACGCGGACAAGACGCCATCATCTGCTTGCAATGCCCGTTCAACGCGCCCCACGCACGATGCGCAGGACATGTTCTGAATATCCAGCGTTACCTCTTCCGTCCGTGCCAGATATCCGGCGCTGTTTAACGCATCAGCAATGGCCGCTTTATCGGCTGGATCGCGGAAATCGACCTGAACGCTTTCGCTGGCGAGATTAACCGAAGCGGCATCTACCCCTGGCACATCTTTCAACGCGCGCTCAACCCGCCCTACGCAGGACGCACAGCTCATACCCTGAACTTGAAACCTTGCATGTGAAATTTCAGTCATATTGTCACCACCAATGTTCTGCTGACGGGAAACATAAGGGTTCCAGCAAGTGGAAGGTCAAGGGATGGGGCTGACTTTCTTTGCCACTAATTTTGACGATCCAATAATCACGACTTGACCTTCCTGTGCTGGAATACTTTAGCCGGGACGACGGAACACAGGAGCAAACATCCATGACGACCCTAAATATCCCGGATATGAGCTGCGGGCACTGCAAGTCAGCTATCGAAAAAGCCGTTGCCACGGTGGATTCCTCCGCACAGTTGGACTTTGACATGGAAAACCGCAGGGTACGTGTCTTAAGCACCAATTCACTTGATCATATCCTTGCAGCGCTGAAGTCCGAGGGATACGAAGCCACGATCGCATGATAAACTTAGGAGCGCACATGCTGTCGCCCCCTTGGTTCTATCTTGCGTCTCTGACTGCCACGATTAACCGGGTCATTTCATCTTCGGTGATCAGACCCGGGGCAAGCGCATCTCCAATCACAAACGAAGGAGTGCCACTGAAGCCAAGCTGTCGGGCCAATTCCATGGAAATCTGAATATGCGCGTCGACTTCCGGCGCTTCCATATCTGCGCGCAATTGATCCTCGTCCAGGCCAAGTTCCCGAACAACTTTCAGTACACTGGCCTCAGTGGCACGACCGTTCAGAGCCATAAGCGCCCAATGAAATTCTTCGTATTTTCCCTGGTTTCGTGAGGCCAGCGCAGCGCGTGCCGCGAAGTCGGAACCTTCTCCAAGTATGGGCCATTCTCGATAAACAATTCGCACATCGGAATCGCCCGCGATTACGTTCTTCACGACCGGGGCAGCGCGTTTGCAATATGGGCAGTTATAGTCGAAAAACTCGACCACGGTTACATCGCCTTCCGGGTTTCCGATTACAGGCGCATTCGGATCCTGTTCCAGCAATTCACGCTGATTTTCCAAGACGCTTCCAATTGCTTCGGCTTTTGCCTGATCCTCGCGCTGTTGAAGCAATTGAATCGCCTGCATGATGATCTCAGGGTTTTCCAAAATGGCTTCGAGAGCCAGCCGTTTTACATCGGAGTCAGACAGCTCGTCGGCGCGTGCCATAGGAATGCCAATCGACATGGCGATAGCGACTAAGCCTGCAAGTATTCGTTTCACATCAGTTTCCTTCCGTTTGTTCTGCTTCGGTGCGTTGCTCTTGCAGCTTGCGTTCCCGATCCGGCCAACTCTCCTTGATGAAGGCGAGGATGTCCCAGATATCCTGATCCGACAGAGTGTCCCCGAAGCCTGGCATGCCGCTTTTGACGTCAGCGACACCCATCTGTTTCAAAGTTTGGTCCCCGCCAAACTTTGTATAGTCGAACAACAGCTTGTCGCCGTGATGCCAGGTATGCCCGGTTCGGTCATGCGGGGGCGCCCGCAAGACGCCATCCGGATCAGGTGTTTGCCAATCCTGCTGACCCTCCAAATTTGCCCCGTGGCATGACGCGCAGTTTTCGGCGTACAAAACTGCACCACGTGCCGAATCCGCTGATGCACTGTTCTGCGCACGCCCACTCAGGCCCCAGCCAGCGACCGCGACAATGATCACTACAGCAGCCAGTGACACCCATTTCGCCGAACTCTTGTTCATCATGCCACGCTCAGCCAGGTCTTCATACCAGCGGCCTGATGCGACAGCATATGGCAATGAAACAGCCAATCCCCCGGGTTATCCGCAACGAACGCAATCTCCCGCTTTTCTATCCGGTCAACCAGGATTGTGTCCCGCAGCGGCCCTAGGTTGCCGTTTGGCAGAACTTCCTGAAAGTGCGTCCCGTGCAAGTGCATAGCGTGCGGAAAGACGGTGTCGTTCTGCATCTGAATCCGGACTATGTCGCCACGCGAAACGGCAGCAAGGGGGTTTTCAGGTAACCCGGCGACACCGTTGAATGTCCAGATCTGCCCTTCCTGAACCAATTCATTGGTGCTCATGACCTGGCCGTTAAAAGTGCCTTGACGCAGTCCGCCCATCGCCCCGCCTTCCATCACTAATGGGATTGTCAAAGCGTCAGAAACATCTTCGAGAAAGGAAACAGGGTTGGGTGGCAGGGCTTCTATTGCACCGCGGTTTGCGGATGCACCGCTTCCCGAAACCGGGATTTCAGCAATGACAAACGATTCATCGCGTTCGTGAAGAGTTATTTGAACGGCTTCGTTCGATTCCGCTGTGACATCAACAATTAAGTCTGCTCGCTGTGCAGGCCCAAAAACAAGGGTTTCAAAATCCTCTGGCTGCCTTACAGGCATGCCATCATAAGCGACCAGTTTCCCGTTTGCGCCACCTACTGAGACATACATGATCCGATCAGTTGCCACGTTGACCATTCGAAGTCGCAAACGCTGGTTTGTCAGAACTTCTGTCATGGGCGATATGTGTGCGTGAACGTAGTTTCCCATTCGGCCTGCATGCGTCCAGTCATGCATCGCGCCGAAATCATCGACGATTTGGGCGTCCTGACCCAACCTCCAGTCATCCAGCAGGATCGTAATGTCATGATCCGTGTCCGGCGGGTCCATTTCGTCGACGATGAACGCGCCGTAAAGGCCCCTGGCCACTTGTTCCGTTGACTGGTTATGAGAGTGGTACCAGAAGGTTCCTGCATCCTTCAGAGGCAAGTCATACTGAAACTCGCCGCTTGTTGGTACAGCCTCCTGTGTAAGACCCGGCACCCCATCCATGTTGTTTGGAACCCGCAGTCCATGCCAATGGATTGCCGTAGGCTGAGGCAGTGAGTTCAGGAGTGTCCGGCGAACCGTTTCGCCCTGCCGGGCACGAATTTCGGGGCCCGGAACACCGCCATCATATCCCCATATCTCGGTTTCAGGATAGCTGTCGGGGGCAACACGTGCCAATCCTGAACGCGCCTCGATTATTCGGGGGGCGGTAGCCGCCCTCCCGATAGTCGGCACTGCGATTAGTGCCGACGTGCCTGCAACGAATTGCCTGCGATTGAGCTTCATGAGGACTTCCCTCCAAAGAAAATTTGATCTCTCACTCGATTACCCCCCGTCGTGCACATCCAGCAGATAGGTCGCCATTGCCTTCCGGTCTTCGTCTGTCAGAAAGCTGGTGCCATAGTTTACGACCTCTCCCATGGCGCCGCCGAAGACATCGCCATCAGGCATGACGCCGGTGCGCAACGCGTAGGCCAAATCATCTACCGTCCAACCACGCTTTTGCAGGGTCTCAAAGTCGATGGCCGGTGCCTTGTCACCGCCCGGCAGAGAGTCACTTCCCTTGAAGTGTTCCGTGTCCGAATTTCTTGCGCCAGCCAGGTTCCTCCCGGTGTGGCAGGCCGCACAATGTGTGGCACCTTCGACCAGTAGCCGGCCCCGGTTCCACACTTCGTCATTGCCCGGCACGGGATCAGTGCGGGGTGGTTCCAGAAAAGCCGCGCGCCACAGCTTCAGGCCCCATCTCTGATTGAAGGGGAACGCCATTTCCTGTTCTTTTGACGGTTCCGCTACCGGTGGAACTGTTTGCCATGCGGCCCAGAGATCGGCGATGTCCTGATCCGTGAAATTGGCATAGAATGGATAAGGAAAGGCCGGGTAATAGGGTTGTCCGCCGGGTGATACGCCTTGACGCACCGCGCGGGCGAACTCCTCGATTGTCCAATCACCGATCCCGTGATCGGGATCTGTGGTCAGGTTCGGCGAAAAGAGCGTGCCGAACGGGGTATCCAACTCCACCCCACCGGCCAAGGCCGCGCCCCCTTTGGCAAAATCTGTGTGGCAAGCGATACAACCACTTGCCCTTGCCAGATACGCCCCGCGGTTAACGTCACCCTGAATGTCGAGAGCTTGTAAGGGCTGGCCAATCGGCCAAGCCATCACAGCAACAAGTCCCGCTGACGCCGCTACGGCGGCAGCAAGGCCCAATCGGAATATCGGTCTCATGACGCATTCCTATTCCGACCGAAATTGCGTGTGACACGCCGAGCATGTCTGGCTCAGCATCATGAACACACCATCTGCCGGCATTTCAGAAAGTTGTGCCTGGTTTGGACTGCCGCCCATCATTCCGGCACCCATCATAGAACCGCCACCCATCATGGATGCGCCGCCCATCATGCCCGAACCATGGCCCGACCCGGACATCATCAACCCGTTGTCCGCCGCAAGCACAAGGCCTTCAGAGTAGGATTCCAACTGCCTGGCTAACTCTGCAAATGAACCCCAATCCTGCCAGATCTCCGATTTGGCCTCCGAGGGTTTGCCATCAGATCCCTCTGGAAACAGCTTTGTCATGCTCTCACCAGCGTGACGCCCGATTTTCTTGGCCTCGCTTCGTACCGTTTGCGCATTGTAGGGCGTTTTCCCCTGCATCATCGGCGTAAGGATCTTCATGCTGTCCTTCATCGCGGACATACCATCCATGCGTTCTTTGACGATGCCGGTTGCGCCACCATGCGCCAGGGCGGCGGCTGCAAACAGAGAAACCAGGGCAACGCCTGTGGTCATTTTCAGAATGTTCATTGTTTTGTCCTTGTCGTCTGCTTCGACGCGCCCAGGTTGAGCGCAATTCGACTGGTCAGATCAGGACACGCGGCGGTGGTGGGTCAAACGCCGCGATACCGAGAACCCGGTATTGGGCTCGAGGGATCGAGTATCTTTGTTCAGTATCTTGGGGGCCAGGCGGTGGTGGACCCATCGAAAATAGACCAACAGCGTTGCAAATCGTTCCGCCATGACAATGTCCGGGATGACCCTGCTTGACATGCTCAACGTCCGCGGAGTCCGTTTGGTCAATCACGTGCTGAGAACCACTGCCATGTGCATGAGCAGAATCGGCCGTCACAAGCAGCCCGCCAATGGTCAGCACCATTGACAGTATGATGTAACGAATTGCACTGCCCATTCGGCTCGTCACCTTCAGAAAATCCCGTTTTCCTGCTGCAGCTCTCTGATATACGCCACGATGCCCTTCACATCCGCACGGGTCAAGCCATCGACCGGCGGCATATTGCCGAACTTCCAATGGTGTGCCCGAACTCCATTCTGGACTGCCACATAAAATGACTCGTCCGAATGGTGGCTTGGTTCATAGATTTTATGCACCAAAGGTGGTGCAAGGCCTTCCAGACCTGTTGCATTCGCGCCATGGCACGCCGAGCATTTGGCGTCGAATGCCACTTTGCCGACGGCCGCAAATTCGCTTAGCTGGTCCGGCAGAGTGACGTTTTCGATTGGGTCTCCTTGCTCCAGTGCTGACGTATCGGGCGGCGTCATCGAGTGACCTGTTGGTTGCTGATTTAAGTTGTAGACGAACGCGGCGGCGCCTGCGATCACTACTCCGCCGATCAAGAGTGTAAGTTTATCCATCTCTGTTCTTCACATGATTGTCAGTTCTTAGGTTCAACGCGCGCAAAAAAAATCGGCCTGACCAAGGTCAGATCAGTTTTACCTGAGTGCCCACAGTGGCCAGTTCGAACAATTCCGCAATCTGCTCGTTGTACAAGCCAATGCAGCCGTTGGAGGATCTTCTCCCGATCTTGCGCGTGTCGTTGGTGCCGTGGATCCGGTAGTATTGCCAGCTCAAATAAAGTGCATGTGTCCCCAGAGGATTCTCCGGACCCGGGCCCACATAATCGGGCCAAGCGGGGTTGCGCTTTTTCATTGCTGGTGTCGGTCGCCAAGACGGCCCTTCGACCTTGCGAGTAACTGTGGTGTAGCCCAGCCTTGTAAGGTCTTCCGTCAGCGGTACGCTGGTTGGATACATTCGGTAGACGCTTTCGTCTTCCGACCAATATTGCAGGACCTTGGACTGTGTATCGGACAGGATCACACCATTCTTAAGCGTATCAAAGTGGTCCTGCCATTTAGCAACGCGGAATGAGGAAACATTGCGGCGCGTCCCCTCAGTTGCCGTTGATTGGGCCCAAACGGCCGGTGCTGGAAAAAGCGTCGTCGCAGCAAACGCGGCAATCACTCCACGTCGCGTAACAACCTTTCCTTCTTTGCTCCGTTTCATGCCTGCCATCCCAAAGTTTATTCTTTTTTTCCGACTCAAATAACTCGTATGCCCGGTTCCTGCGCTGGAAGGTCAACACGCAAATGACATTTCATATGGGATGTCTCGTCTGAATTGTCGTTGCCGTTGGCGCAGGGATATTTCCTTAGAAGGCGGACCCAAATCATCAAGTCATTGTGGAAAAGCAATTTTTCTTGGACGTAACTCCAGGCTGCTTTAAGCAAAACCTGACTTTCTTGAATCAACCGAACACAAAAAAGCAACGCTAACAATTGCTTAGTTCTTGGTGAATTGATGTGATCACCCGTCGATGCGAGGGTAGCAGGCACTACAAATGACAATCACAGTGGACTAAACACCATGTCCTTCAGGAAAGCTTTCCAAGCACTGGCCGCACTTTTGTTCATCGGCGCTTGTACCGAAACAACGTCAATATCTGCAGATAGCGAGCCCGGAACGCTTTCCCAAGTTCCTGACGCCGTAGCCCAGATTGCTGCTCCGGGCCAGGACCTGAACGCAGTGAAAATCATGCCTGAGGACGGTTGCTATTGGTATCGCTATGTTGGGCCAGTTGAAACAACCTACCTACCACTTAGGACTATTGAAGGGCGCCCAATCTGTACGCGCGCCTGACAAGCGCCTGTCAGCTGGTCGCGGTCAGAAGCCGCTCGGGAGGGTAGAGATGAGCCGTGGACCCTGGCCTGACACGATCATAAAGCCCGATGATATGTGGCATCGCCATCCTTACGCAGCCAGAACTTGCGCGACCTCCGATAGATCTTGGATAAGGCGTTCCGTGAATTCGCAGGTATGTGTCGCGACCACCTTCGAACAGATAAAACGCCCTTGATCCCAATGGGTTTGTCGGCCCACCGGGCACACCATCTGCGAATTGCGCATATTCATCAGGGTCGCGCTCAATCATTTCGGCTGTAGGAGTCCAACGCGGCCATTTGGCCTTTCGCTTGATCGTGTAGACTCCGGGCTCGTAAAGATTGCCTCGGGCAATGGCTACGCCGTAACGCATTGCTGTGCCACCGTCTTCGATGAAATACAGATATCGTGCCACCGCGTCGACATGAATGTCACCCGGAGTAAGTGGTCGATTGGTTTGCACACGCTGAGGCAGGAAACGTGGGTGTAAACCCCAGGGATTGGATGTTGCGGGATCAAAATTGGCTGGAGTTACTTGCGCATCCCACTCCGACCATTGCGAGGCCGCCGCCGACGTCACTCCAAAAACCGGCTGAGAGAAAATGGCGAGCGAGGCTGCAACAAAATGTCGTCTGGTCAGCATTGATAGCGCTCCTATTGGCTGGTTGGTGTCTGGAGTTAGTACCCAGGGGATTAGACAATCCGCGACGGGGGAAGATTTGTCCATTCAATTATTCGTTCGATATCGCTTCGACCCACCCGCGAGTTTTCAAGGCTTAAAGTGACCTAGGCAGCTTCGTGTTTAACCTGAAACTTCACCAGGCGTCGGGACGACAATGCCTGCTGTTCATACCCCTAAAAACTTCCCTGTTCCGGCCGTGTCTATGCACCAAGTAAGGCCCAAGCAAATGCTGGACTGGTTTGACAGCGTCAAATTCGCTTCGCGCCAAAACAGCTTGACCTTCCATCGTGGGAAGGCGTTAGCAGAGGTCTCCAATCCAAATTTTGGAGTTGAATGTGAAAGAAAAACAGACTGCAAACGCGCCGCAGGCGTCAGTACCGGTTAGCGGCGGCAAGATAATGAAATGGGGCATGATGGTATGTTGCATTGCCATGATAACGCCGATCGCTCTCTACTTGATCGCCGGCGGGACGGTTGGTGGGCTTTCTGACTCCTTGGGTCTTTTCGCACCGTTGATCCTGTGCCTCGGAGCCCATTTCTTTATGCACAAGGCGATGGAAAAATCCTGTCATTCGAACAAATCTGAATCGGAAAGACCAAAGGCAACAGACGCCGCGGTCGGACCGAACCCAGTACACCGGCAATAATCTTCAATCATGAAGCTTTGGTGCTCAAGGTTGGCCGCCATGTCGCTGGCCGCTCTTTCGCTGGCGGCTTGCGCACCACGCCCTAAACTATGCCCGCTGCAACCGCCGCAGCCTGAATACGCCCTGCCCCAAGGTTGCCGGGTTCAATGGGAGGGCGCGGATGGCGGGGCCTATTTCATCTGCGAAGACGGGCGCGAAGGTTTCGTGAGCTGATCGTGGGGATGTGACATTCCGGCTCGTTGACCCTCCAGCGCTGGAATCTGGCAGAGACGGGTGCAAAACAACCGATGGCAACGCGCAATGGCAAGAACACTCCTAAATTTATGTATTATGATCTTGGGGTTAATCTTTGGCCAGACTTCCGCCGGGACAAGCCTTGCAGCTACATCCCAAGCGTATGAATCAGAGCCCCTGGTCGCACACATAATTACCGCGCAGGACGGGATCGCGCCTGACGTCAAGACGATCACTGCAGGACTGCATCTGAAACTGGGCGAAGATTGGAAAACCTACTGGAAGTCGCCTGGTGAGGTGGGAATTCCGCCCAAGATCACTTGGAACGGCTCGCAAAACGTCAGCGACGTACAGTTTCACTGGCCCGCGCCGATCCGTTTTCGCGCCTTCGGGATCGAGAATTTCGGGTACAAGGACGAAGTGGTCTTTCCGCTGACCGTCACACTCGAGAACCCCGGAGCGCCAGTTGACTTGAAGGCCGCTGTGACAACGCTGATCTGTTCCGATATCTGTGTGCCGGTCGAGTTTTCGCTGGACTTGTCGCTGACTCAGGGAACGGGTCGGGATCAGGACTCGGCCCGGCTTATAAATGCCTTTCTGTCGCGGGTGCCAACCACGGGAAACACAAGCGGAATGAAGTCCGACGCCGCGACCCTGGATACCGAGTCCGAGATGCTGACGCTGAATTTCACCAGCGACCTGCCCTTTGATGCGCCTGATGTCTTTCCCGACATGGGACGTGACACCGCGTTTGGTGCACCCGACATCCGGCTCGCTGGCGACAGGCGTCAGCTATGGGTGCAGTTCCCGGTCCTCGCTCTGGCACAGGACCCCCCCGCCTTGTCCGTCACGGTTACCGACACCAACCGCGTGGCCGAGTTTTCGCCCCGTACCGACGCTCCCCCTACCCCGCCACCATATGAGATCGCGGCCGCCGAAACTTCAGCCAGCGCGCTGGTCTGGATCATTTTGCTGGCGGTGGGCGGCGGGTTGATTCTGAATGTCATGCCCTGCGTACTGCCAGTGCTTTCGATCAAGCTTTCCTCGGCGGTAAAGGCTCGCGACCGCTCTGCGGCTCAGATTCGCGCCGGGTTCCTGGCTTCGGCAGCCGGAATCCTGACATTCATGTGGCTGTTGGCGGCTATCACCATTGCGGCGCGGTCGCTGGGCTATTCCGTCGGCTGGGGCATCCAGTTCCAGAATCCGCTTTTCCTTGCGGTGATGATCGTGGTGCTGGCGGTTTTTGCAACCAGCCTCGCGGGCTTGTTCGAGATCACGCTGCCGCAGTCGCTGAACACCCGGCTTGCCCATGTCGAAAAGGGCCGCGTGTCGCTGGTCGGGGATTTCCTGACCGGAGCCTTCTCAGCAGTTCTGGCGACGCCCTGCTCGGCCCCCTTCCTCGGCACGGCGGTGGCCTTTGCCCTGACCGGCCGACCGGTGGATATCGTGGCGATCTTCACCGCAATAGGGGTCGGGCTGGCCATTCCTTACCTGCTGGTTGCAGTGCACCCGAAACTTACCGCCGCTCTGCCTAAACCGGGGCGTTGGATGGTGGGATTAAAATGGGCCCTGTCGGCGGCACTGCTGACCACGATCGGCTGGTTGGTCTGGGTGATGGTCGGGGTGGCCGGAGACACTGCTGCAACTGCTACCGTGCTGGCTGCAACTGTTCTGGTCCTGTTGATCTGGAAAAGTACGATGATGCCACCCGTTTTGCGCTGGACAGCCCTGTTGCTGACGCTGACCGCAGCGTTTGCCGCACCGGTTGCGATTGCCGGCAAAGACCGGTCCAGGCTGCTTGAACCAGCCGGAGAGATCCCTTGGATTACCTTCAGCCGCCCCGAAATCGCCCGCCTTGTGTCGCGCGGCGAGGTGGTTTTCGTCGATGTCACAGCCGACTGGTGTCTGACCTGCAAGGCCAACAAAGCGCTGGTGCTGGAACGCGGCGAGGTTCTGGCAACACTGCAATCGGACAAAGCAATTCCGATGCAGGCCGACTGGACCCGCCCCGACGATGTGATCGCCCGTTTCCTTGAGGACAATGGACGGTTCGGGATCCCCTTCAACATCGTCTACGGCCCGTCGGCCCCCGAAGGCATCGCCCTGCCAGAGATCTTGACCACGAACGCCATTCTCGACGCGATGGAACAGGCCGCGCCGATTGCGGGCGGAGCCGTGGAAAGCGGATCCTGACCCCGGAGTTCACATATCCCGGACGCGGTTGCTCTGCTGCGCTAAACGCATGGTCTCGTGCTCTTCCATATCCAGTATCGCCTGAAAGAGTTCGCGTGCCTCGGGTATCTCGGCACGCCCGTGCAAATACCGATATAAGTCGATCACCTGATTGTGAAGATCGAAGACCGCTTCGCAGATCTCATCGACGCTCATCTGTGCGAACGGCCTGTCGCAGGCGCGATGTGGGTCGATCGGCTCATTGCCCAAATAGTCATATACCCAGGTGTTGAGCGCTTTGGGATCGGCTCGTTTCACGAAACCATCGACGATTTTCTCCAGAGCAGCCTCATGATCGGCGAGGTAGGTAAGCAACATCCTGGCCAGCTCCTGCTCTGACTGTGTCGAACAGTGGGCCAAACATTCGGCGAGCCAATGATGCATTTCCCGCGTCCAGACAATTAGATCAGAAAACGTTTCAACTTTCATGGTCTCAACCTCCTAAAGATCGGCATGCGATAGCCTAAACCGGAATTTTCCAGATGGCTCACTGGGCATCAGCGCGAAGTCGGCGCCGGCCCGATCCACGCCGGGCTGCGGGAATCAACCCCCCAGTTCCAGCAATGCCCGGTCGATTGCCACCTTGCGCGGATCCCCCTGCGGCAGGTCATCCGCCAGATCCCTTGCCCTGCCATAGGCGTTCCGGGCGCCGTCGGTCTCGCCCAGCACCGAATAGGCGTTGCCCAGCCGCATCCAGCCGTCCAGATCGCCTGGGTTTTCCTGCATCCGGCTCGCAAGCCGTTCGACCATCGAGCGGATGAAGGCCTGCCGGTCTTCGTCTGACATCTCCTCGGCCGCCGCCACCTGATCGGCAGTTGGGCCGGGCATGGAAGGCGCAAAAGCCGCCAGATTCACCGGAGCCCGTCCGATCGACGGGGCGATGCGGTTAAGCTGGGCCACAAAACTCTCCATCCATGGCCGGAACTCCTCTTCGGCGTCCATCCGCGTCTTCAGTAGGTCATAGGCCTTATCAGGCGATCCAGCCTGCTCCAGACCAATGGCTTTGTAGAATGTCGCTGCTGGGTTCGATGGGTCCAGTTCCAAGGCTCGTTCAAACGCCCGATCGGCCTTGGGCGTAACGACACCGTCATCGGCATAGACCAACGCCTCGCCATATTGCGACACCAGCGCTGAATTCGCATTGGGTCGGTCCAGCAACCCCTCGAACGCGTCTGCGGCATCTCCAAAGCGTCCCATACGCATATAGGTCTGAGCCAACAACACCCATCCCTCGGTTGGCCCGCCGGTTTCATCCGCCTCAAGCCGCGACTTCAGGCGCACGGCAAGGTCGGCGATTTCACGGGCTTCGGCCTGCTCCCCCTCGCGTTGGGCAAATGGCTGGCTGGGGATGTAGGGACTACCCAGTTGCCAATAAAGACCGGCTCCGAGCGCTGGAACTACCAGCGCGGCAAGTAAAATCAGCGCACGCCCGGAATGGCCCATTATCGCTTTGTCGTCCGATTGCCGGTCAATCGCCTTCAGGCGACGTTCTATCTCGGCTCTGGCGGCCTTGGCCTCTTCGGCTGAGATAATTCCTCGTTCCAGGTCCTTCTCCACTTCGCCGATCTGGTCGGAAAAGATGGCAGAGGCGCTTTCGCGTCTCGACAAGTCCGAGGTCTTGCGCCCCAGGCCGGAGAGGGCGAGCGTCAGAAACACCGCCACGGCCATGAATGAAAAGATAATCCAGATCATGCGTGCGGCTCCGTGAGTGAATGGTTTTCGGGATTCCGTTCTTCGCTCGCGCCGCGTTCCGTCTCTTGTTTTCGCGACTTCCGATATCGGCGCGCATTTTGGGTCAATACCGCTGCAGTCGCGATACCACCCAGCCCCAGGATGACGATAGGCGCAACCCACAGAATGTAAGTTGATGGCTTCCATGGCGGGTTGAACAGAACATAGTCGCCATAACGCGCAACCAGAAAGTCCATAACCTGCTGGTCCGTGTCGCCTGCCACCAGCCGTTCGCGCACAAGCAGACGAAGGTCGCGCGCCACGCCAGCGTTAGAACTGTCGATGTCTTGGTTCTGGCACACCACGCATCGCACCTGTTTCGAAATCGCCCGGGCCCGCTCTTCCAATACCGGATCTGCAAGTATCTCGTCGGGCTCAACCGCGAATGCCGGCTGCGACACCAGCATCGCCAGAGTGACCGCGGTAATTACAATGCGACGTATCATGACGCCTCTCCTCCGGCCGCCCGCGCCTGATCCAGCGCGGTGCGCATCTTTGAAATTGCCTCGTCGCCCAGCACCGGGCCGACAAAACGGAATACGACCTTGCCCGCGCCATCAATCACAAAGGTCTCCGGCACGCCGGAAATCCCCCATTCGATCCCGGCTCGGCCGTCCAGGTCGGAACCGATGCGCTCATAAGGGTTGCCCAGATCGTCGAGCCATTTCCGCGCGTCCTGCGGCTTGTCTTTGTAGTTAATGCCCATCAGGCGAATGCCCTCATCGCGTACCATACGCGTCAGCACCGCATGTTCGGCCCGGCAGGGCACGCACCAGGACGCAAACACGTTGACCACGATCGGAGCTGACCCGTCATTTTCCACCAGATCGGTACTGGACAGCCCGTGGGTATCCAGCCCTTCGACCGGCGGCAAGTCGAACTCAGGCACCGGCTGCGAGATCAAAACAGACGGGATTTCGTTTGGATCGCGATCGGGATTCAGTCCCCATAGCAGGAAGGCACCCAGGATGCCGGCAATCGTAATTGGGAACAGTGCAAATAGACGTTTCATTGCCCTACTCCGCCGCCACCGCAACGGAGCTCTGCCCAGTCCGTTTTCGTGGTGCACCGACGCGTAGACGCCGATCGGAGAGTGACAAGACACCACCAAATGCTAACAATCCTGAACCTATCCAGATCCAGACCACCAATGGCTCATACAAGATACGCAGGGTCCATTTGCTCTGTTCTGATTCCGCCGCCGGTTCCGATATTGAGGCGTAAAGGTCCCCTGCCAACGTCGTTCGAATTGCTGACTCGGTCGTACTGGTACCCGCCACGAGATAGGCCCTGCGCTCGGGTTGAAGCGTGGTGACATAAGCGCCATCGCGAAATACCGTCAGTGTGGCCGCGCGAGACAGATAGTTCGGACCGAGAAGCTGTTCCACACCGTCAAAACGCACGTCGAACCCTGCTATCTCAATCTGTGTTCCGGGCTCGGCAAAAGTCACGACCTCGGATTTCCAAGCGCTGGACCCGATAAAGCCGATCATACAGACAGCCAACCCCGCATGGGCCACGACCATGCCGTAATGAGAACGCGGTAGGCTGCGGGCCCGACGCAGGGACTCGGCCAACGGTGCCTCACCCAGCTTAATTCGGCTGGCCCACTCTGTCAGCACAGCGCCCAGCAACCAAACCGCAAGGCCGATCGACACTACCGCCAAGGCTGGGCCGCCGGTATCCAGATACCACACAAGCAACGCTACGAGCAGGCTAACCCCGGCCACCCATTTGAGCCGGGACAGAACACCGCGCAAATCCGCCCGCTTCCATGACAACAGCGGCCCAATCCCCATTACAACGACTAGAACCAGCATGATCGGCACGAAACTGGCGTTGTAATAAGGTGGTCCAACCGAAATCTTTTCACCTGTCACAGCCTCAAGCAAAAGCGGATAAAGCGTACCGAATAGAACCGTCGCCGTTGCGGTGGCCAGCAGCAGGTTGTTAATAAGCAAACCGGCCTCGCGGCTGATCGGGGCAAAAAGACCGCCGCCCTCCATCTCCGGTGCGCGTATGGCAAACAGCGTCAATGAACCACCGATCGCGACAGCCAACAGCGCCAAGATGTAAATGCCGCGTTCGGGATCGACCGAAAACGCATGGACCGATGTAAGCAAGCCTGAGCGGACAATGAATGTCCCCAACAAGGACAACGAGAAGGTCAAAACGGCCAGTAGGATCGTCCAACTTTTGAAGCTGCCGCGCTTTTCGGTCACAATGGCCGAATGGAACAGCGCTGTGCCAGCAAGCCAGGGCATAAACGAGACATTCTCGACCGGATCCCAGAACCACCAGCCGCCCCAACCCAGTTCGTAATAGGCCCACCAGCTGCCCAGAACGATACCAAGTGTCAGAAACACCCAGGCCGCCAATGTCCAGGGTCGGACCCACCGCGCCCATGCCGGATCGACCCGCCCCTCAATCAGGGCAGCCACGGCGAAAGAAAATACGATAGAGAAGCCGACGTAACCCAGGTATAGGAACGGCGGGTGCATAGCCAGGCCGACATCCTGCAACAGCGGATTTAAATCCTGACCATCCAGCGGTGCCGGAAACACCCGGTCAAACGGGTTCGAGGTGAACAGCATGAATGACAGGAACCCCGCGCTGATCCAGGCCTGCACTGCCAGAGTGCGCGCCTTGAGTTTCAGTGGGATGTTCCGAGCCAACAGAGACACACCCAGCCCGAAAATCACCAATATCAGAATCCACAACAGCAGCGACCCTTCGTGGCTACCCCAGGTCGCAGCCACCTTGAAAAGCATCGGTTTCAGCGAATGAGAATTGCTGGCCACATTTAGCACAGTGAAATCGCTGACCACGAAGGACCACATCAGAGCGGCGAAGGCGATAGCAACCAGCGCTGTCAGTAGGACCGAGGTCGCAGATGCCGATCGCATCCACATGACATTGTTCCGTGCTGCTCCAATCAAGGGAAATACGCTTTGCACCAAGGACACGGCCAGGGCAAGCGCCAGGGCGAACTGCCCGATTTCCGGTATCATTCCAATCCCTCCGGATTTCCGGTTTTGCGGCCTTGTCCGACAATCCAGCGCTGGAGGGTCAAGCGCATTATTGCCGCACCCCCTTCGGCTGATGCATGCTTGACGAGCGCAAATCTGGCCGGCGGCCTTGACCTTCCAGCGCTGGAGACCCCCACCATTTCGACTTCACCGATGGACGTACCGAACACTTTGTTTTCAGGGCAGGGACTCAGGAAACAAACGAACACGAGGGCATCATGACACGGAGCAACAGCAAGATTACGTGCGTCTGGCAACGCCTCCAGGCTGTAATACTGGCTGGGGGGCTGAGCCTTGGGTCAACTGCCATGGCCCAACCGGAAACCCGTCCGGCTGACAACGTGGCGATGAACCCGCAAGCCTCCAGCAACATGTCAGGTATGGGAAGCATGTCCAGGATGATGCGCCCCGACGCGGTGCCGCCAACGGGTGTCGTTGGCGGTATGCATCCACCCGAGGGTGTTTTGATGCCTGTGTTCTCTTACATGAACATGGAGATGGACGGAAATCGTACCGGAACGCAGTCGCTGTCTACCTCGAACGTTCTGTCGCAGTATCCGATCGCGCCGCTCAGCATGAGCATGAACATGGCGATGGTCGGCCTGATGTACGGTGTGACCGACGAGATCTCGGTGATGGCGATGCTGCCCTATACCCGCAAGACGATGAAGCACCAGACCCGCATGGGCCAGACCTTTAAGACCAGGGCACAGGGGTTTGGCGATCTGAAGATCATCGGCGGATATGATATCTACAAATCCGACGGGCAGGTGCTGGAACTATCTCTTGGCCTCAGTCTGCCGACTGGCTCGATAGACGAGACCGACACCACGCCAGCTGGGCCGGACCAGCTGCTGCCCTACCCCATGCAACTGGGTTCAGGCACCTACGACCTGCTGCCGGGCGTCACCTATACGGGCCAGAACGCGGATTGGTCTTGGGGCGCCCAGCTGGCCGCCGTGATCCGGATGGGTGAGAATGATGCCGGTTACACCTTGGGTGACGTCTATTCAGCAACAGTTTGGGGTGCACGGCGCTGGAATGACCAGTTCAGCTCCTCGTTGCGGGTGGTCGGCGACATCGTGGAAAACATTGACGGGTCGGATGCGCGCCTGAACCCAGGCATGGTGCCCACCGCTGATCCGACCCTGCGCGGCGGCCAGTTTCTGAGTATCGGAATCGGAGTGAATTACCTTGTGCCGGGGTCGGGCGTTTTGGCGGGCACGCGCCTGGGTATCGAGGGCGTGATCCCTGTGTATCAAGATCTGGATGGGCCCCAGCTTGAACGCGATTACGCAGTCTCCTTCGCGATACGCAGGGCGTTCTGACCCTTCAGCCCCAAACCGACTGTAAACGGACAATCAGCGCCGCCGCGGTGGTCAGAACGACCACTGACACCGCCATCAGTAGCAGGGCCAATGTCACAGGTCCGCCGCGCCCAGGTACGCGACGTGCCAGTTGGGCTGCAAATCCAGTACCGTGGGCGATCTGGCTCTGAACGACGGATAGGTATAGCGGCAGCGCTCCGACCAGCGTGGCGTACAGGTAAACGCCTGAGATGTTCTCGAAGTAGGCGGAGCGTACCAGCGTCGGACCGACTACCCGCAACGCCACTACGGGATCACCGCCGAAAGACCCGAACCAGTCTGCCGAAAGCGCGTAGATCAGCGCGTGCAGCGCGATGAACAGGACGGCCCGTAGCAGCAGGTCAATTAGCAGATACCGGGCCGGGATGGCCCCCCTGCCCCGCGCCCTTACCCCAACGGCGAAAAGAAAAAAGCTGAGATAATTTAAAAGGAAAACGACCGGCAACCCATTCGTCACCACCTGACGCAAAAACCGAACAAACGCGGGACCACTGTTCAGGAGGTGCGTCGCAAAGCCCGGCGTGCGCAAAACGAAGATGGCCAACAGCGGAAACAACGCAAGGCAACTGACGATCAGCGTGTTTCTGGCAAACTTCCAGAAAGGCAATTCAGTGGCAAAATATCTGTTCATTTCATTTAGTTTGCCAACGGTTCCAGCGCAATGTCGATGCCAATTGGTTTACAGACCTGCGACAGAACCTCCGATTTTATTATTCCGCAAGCCCTCTACCTACTTTACGCGCAAAATCTGTTACTTTTGCTCGTTACTTTTGTTGCGCTATCAGTTTCAAGTTACACTCGATAAGTATCCCTTATCACGTTTGATTGATTTTGCCGGGAAATGGGCGCAGAATGGGTACATTGTCGGTTTTCCTTAACCACTGGACTCGTGATGGCTTTGGTCCGTAACCCATAGACCCCTGCCCTGCTCCGGCAGCAAACCTTATTAGATGCAGCACAGTAACCTGCAATTTTGTAAACAAGTACCCGCACAAATTTAGTCCGCGTCTACACTTAAAGGACCAACTCAGCATGAGGCCAACCATGAAAACCGATAAAAACAAGCAAGAGCAGTCTACAGGTTAGGGAAAATCGACACTCATGAAGCCACCAGCCGCATATCTCCCCGCAGCCTCCCCTGCCCTCTCTGTCGCAGATCAGGACGCGCTGACGGATCTCTATATCCGCGGCACGCCCGCCAATACGCTCAGGGCCTATGAGCGCGACCTGCTCTACATCACCGCCTGGAAGGCTGCGCGGTTTGGTGTGGCGCTGGACTGGCCCAGGCGCAAAAATATTACGACGATGTGGACATCGCGGATAACCCGGCGACTGATCTATTGGGGTGAGCACATACTGACTACTTAAAGAATTCCCAGCTTGAGGGAAACTCCGGCTGCTGTGCCTATGTCTTGTTTCCTGTCGCATCCGTTAACGTGGCCAGCGCGGAAACATGTCGCGGCAGGTCGCAGCGGGAATGCAGGATATCAACAATGATCACCGCGTCCGGCTGATCCAGGTAAACTAGGAAGTGCTCTCCCGCCCGTACATATCTGAGATCAGCTGCCTCCTCTACCAATATAGAACAGCTGCGGCTGGCCGCCCTGCCCTCCGTGATGGCCAGACAGCGCGCTATCAGTTCTTGTTCATAAAGATCGGCTTGATGCCGTCCAAACTTGTCGATGGTCCATCGGGCAATTTCCACCAGGCTGGCTTCAGCACGGCGTGTCAGTCGAAAGGGTTTGGTCACGCTTTGGTTCGTGCCCTTACAAAGGCACGACGGATCGCATCCGTACCGCCGCCTTCTGCCAGATCTCCTGCCTGAGCCTGGGCTACGCCCTCCTGCAGGCCTTGCCTGAGAGACACAAGTCCCGCCTCTTCCCGCTCCAGAAGACGAAGACCAGCGCGCAACGCTTCACTGGCGTTCTGATAGCGACCGGACGCAACCAGGTCCTGCACCAGTTGATCCTGCGTTTCTGTAAGTACGACATTGCGGGTTACCATGGCTTAAGCCTCCTGATTGGCAATATATGCCAACGAAGGTACTTGTTCAACAATTGAAGTTTCCACACCCGGTAGTTTAATCAAGCCGTTCTTATTGCCGGCCTGACAGAGCAAATAAGTGCTCACCGCCGTGGCAAGGTTAACCATCGCCCCTACGCTTTCGCAAATTCCAAACACAGGGCCGACCTCCTTGCCCCGAACACCGCCCATCCGATTACCGGTGATATTCTCGAACAGCAGATGGTCACCACTCAAGGTTCGTGCCGGGACAGCCGTGACCGGATCATCCTGTTACTGGGCTGACCTCGGGTAGATGGCAGCGTTCGGTGATCGGCGGGATCTTTTTGGGGGATGTGTCGCTGAAGGAATTCAACGAGAATTACATGATTTAATTGTCGCTGCTGGTAGTTGAGACCACCCAAAAAGACAAGACTCCACGGTTGGTGCGCAAGGGCCGCGCAGCGAAGCCGTTGGTGCATTGGAGCAAAGTGGGTCAGATCGAGGACAACCCCCTGTTTCACTCGGTCTCGAAATCTGGCTGGATGCGGAAACGCCCCCTTAACCTGGACGCCATCGCCCAGATCGTCAAACACCGATTGAAGGTGACAGGACTACGAAGGATTATGCCTCATCGCATTGGCTGCGCTCGGGCTTCCTGACCCAAGCCGCGCAGGACGGCGCACCGCTCAAGACCGGTTTGCACCTATCGCACTGGCTCAGAAATGCTATGACGGCGTCGATATCGCCCAGAACCCGGCTGCGGATTTGTTGGGGTGTGATTCAACCAATCAGCTCAACTAACCCCCTAACCTTCCCTGATACCCTTCTTACAACGCACCTCGCTCATTCATGACACAGCCTTCGGCAGGACATGCTCCACTCAAAGCGGAGCATTTAGAGAAGTTTCACGCGCATGCCTGCTTGATCTGCGGAAGATCCACCTCTGATTTGAGAGCCCACAATTCTCTTCTACCGGGTTTACAACTGTAAACCACCCTGCTCTGATACAAAGCGCATGTAGTCTGCCGGTCAGCGCAGCCCACAATATAGGCGAAAATTCTTGACTTAGGGCAGTGAATCACGGCTGTTTGTCTCAAGTGGCGCGAAAATGACCACATTCTTTAATTTGAGGCAACTACATGATTCCCGTGACACCACTTACGGCAGATCGACCATCGGCACTCGCCACGGAAATTTCCGAGAGATTGAACTCGGCTATCCGAGAGCATCTTCTTGCTGCCTTTGCACCTGACAACACAAAATCACTACGCACATTCGCAGCACCAGAAGCGGCCGAACTTTTGGGCGTCTCGGGTCAATTCATGCGCAAGGTCCACTCAGAAGGTACAATTCCTGAACCAAAAGACGTGCGAAGCGGTCGACGCTACTATACTGCGCAAGAGCTTTGGGAAGCACGTGAAACGCTTGAGAAGACCTCGCGCAAACAAGGACGCTACATCCCTCGCCGGACGGAAGGAGAGAAACTTCAAGTCTGGCAGTTGATGAACTTCAAAGGCGGTAGCAGCAAAAGCACTACAACAATTCATCTGGCTCATTTTTTCGCGCTTCGCGGATACCGTGTGCTGGCCGTTGACCTAGACCCCCAAGGCTCGCTTACATCCATGTGCGGCATCAGCCCTGAAATCGAGTTCGATGGGCTAACGATATACGATGCCATTCGCTATGAAGACCCGGTTAATATGGCAGATGTCGTGCTTCCGACATATTTCCCCGGACTGTCTGTGGCACCGTCACGGCTTGTTCTTTCTGAATTTGAGACGGAATCCGCCGTCCACTCTAACCCTGACCATCCGTTTTTTACGAGAATACGGAATGCTCTGGCCCAAGTGGAAGACGATTTTGACCTTGTTCTTATTGATAGTCCACCACAACTCGGGTTCCTAACCATCGCGGGGATGGCTGCCGCCAGTTCTTTGCTCGTGCCCTTAACACCTTCTATGTTGGACGTGTCTTCGACAGCTCAATTTCTCGAACTTGCTGGTGCTTATATGGCTGTCATTGAAGACGCCGGCGCCACTCTCGAATACGACAGCTTCAAGTTCCTTATAACACGTGACGAGCCAACAGACGTTCCATCTCAACAGCTGGCTTCGTTCATGCGAGCACTGTTTCAGGACCGCGTTATGTCAGCAACGGCTCTGAAGAGCACTGCGATCAGTGACGCAACAATGCTCAAGCAGTCGATCTACGAGGTTGTGCGTTCGGAAATGACACGCGCAACCTATGACCGGGCAAAGAACTCAATGGATGCGATCGGCTCTGAGGTAGAGCAAATGATCCACCAAGCATGGGGACGTAGCTAATGGCTAGAAAATCTCTTCAAGAAATGTCGGGTATAGCGAGCACGATTGCACGTTCCGGATCTAAGACCGCAGACAGACCGGTAAGAGCCAACGCCCCTGCTCTCGGTGCGCTTCAAGGATCCCTTGCCGCAATTAGGGAAATTGACCCATCTCTCATAGACGATTGGGGACCGATTGATCGGCTTGGTGAGTTTACAGCTGTAAACCCTGATGAAGATGACGATAGCTTTGAGAGTTTGAAATCGAGCATCCAAGACGGCGGTCAACAAGTGCCCATCCTCGTTCGGAAGTCGAAAACCGAAGGTCGTTACGAGGCGATTTATGGGAGGAGAAGGCTCAAAGCATGTCGTGAGCTCAAAATCAAAGTTCGCGCCAATGTTCAAGATATCGACGATGCGTCGGCGCTCCTTGCCAAAGGCCTTGAAAACGCAGCGAGGCGCAACCTGTCCTTCTACGAAAAAGCTCGCTTTGCGGAAGCAATTCAGACCGCTGGGCATGATACAGCCACGGTGAAACGAGTTCTGAACCTGTCAGCATCAGGATTGTCCCACCTTACTAAGGTCACGCAAAACGTTCCTTTTGAGGTCGGAGAAATGATCGGCGCAGCTCCAAAGTCAGGCCGCCCGAAGTGGACTGCACTTGCTGAGCACTTCTTGGCAGGCAAGCTGACAATTGAAGACGCAACGGACTTGCTTCAAGCCGTCGAGCCATCGGTTTCCTCAGATGACCGGCTGGAAACCCTACTTAAAACGGCCGCAAAACGTGGTGCCCGACAAAAAGACGGCGTTGGTGAAACCAGCCCCATTGATGGCGTGACTATCAAGTCCGGCAGCGGGTCTCTTACATTGTCAGTTAGAAAGACAGGTTCGAACGCGGATTTTGCTGAGTGGTTGGACATAAATCTGACGAAAATCATCAAGAGATCACACGCCGAGTTTACAGCTGTAAACAACAAGCAAAATAACTGAGGACGAGCAGAAAGGAGGAAGGCAAGCAAAGAAAAACCCCCGAAACCGGAGCTTCGAGGGCTGCTGCGCTAAGCGCAATTCTTAGATTAGACACCTAGAATCTAGCAGTCCCCGAATCGCCATACAAGAAAAAACGCTCCTGAGCGAACGGGTATTTTTTGTCTGCTGACATAAACTCATGAAAACAGTGACAGCAATGGCTCCGTCAGGAGCAACCTTGTCGAGCGCGACAGGGCAGGGGATTTATACGCCCAAGAAATGGATTCTTCTTCGAGCCGTTGAAGAGGCGAGAGAGCCGCTTGGGCTGAAGTCCACTTCTCTCAACGTCCTAAGAGCAATGATTTCTTTTTTGCAAGGAGATCAGATTTCAGTCGATCAGGATGATGAGCATATCTGCTTCGCATCCAACGCCGCGATTGCCAAACGAGCCCATGTCAGCGTTCCAACTGTTGAACGTCATATCTCGACTCTGGCCAAGCTTGGGATTGTCCGACGCGTAATGAGCTCAAATGGTAAACGTTGGGCACGCCGAGACCGACAGGGCAGGGTGGTCACAGCGACCGGTCTTTCCCTGATGCCATTGTCTGAAAGGCATGCTGAGTTCCTCCAGGAAGCCCAGAAGCATGCTGACCGCGTTCTCGAATTCACGTTACTCCGCGACAAGGTATCGGCCGCTCTGGCTCGTCTGAAAGAGCTTGTAGCAGACGGTGGCTCTATCACAGATTTGATGACCTCCGTGCGCAATGCGCTGCGCCGTAAGCCGGATGCGCGTGTCCTCCGGAAACTTCTGGCTGAAATCTCTGTGGAAATCTCAGAGATAACACCGGCTCATACCGAAAAAATGAGGGCCTATGACCATAAAATTGAGGGGCACAAAGAGGACTCTTTGAATCCGATAGTTAAAAAAGAAAAACATTCTCAGGTTCAAGTTTCTCCAGATCAAATGGAGCGCAGCTTTCCACGTTTGTGCTCGGAACTTCGCTTTGCCCGGGATCAGTCGCATTGTGACCGGCTTATGGACGATATCGCCGAGTACTTACGATTTGGTCAGACCTGGTATGCTATGAAATCGACATATGGCCCAGCTCTCCGTTTCATGGTGCTCGGATATATTTTTCAACGAGCTGAGAATATAAAATCTCACCAAGCTTATTTGATCTCACTGATCTCGAAAATCGATCGGGGAGATATGCAACCAACCGCATTGTTGGCGCATAGTTCAAAAGTCCGCGGAAGTGCAGGCCATACCCATGATATCTCCTCACGCTCATGAGTTCAGAACAATAGGTGCAGTACATGCCATCGGTCTATTGTGAATTGAATGCCAATGTATTACATTGTAATACTGTACGGAAACAGGTGATTGCGATGAGTACCAGCCCATATTCAATCCGTCTCGATGAAGACCTGAGAAAGACCCTGGAACGGGAAGCTGCAATCGAAGATCGACCGCCTGCACAACTCGCCGTACGGGCAATTAGAATGATGTTAGAATCCAAAGCCGCTAAACGTGCAGCTATTGATGCTGCTGTTGAAAAAGCAGACCAAGGCAAGTTCATCACGGCAGACGAAATGAATGCCTGGATAGACAGCTGGGATACCGAGAATGAACTTTCGGCTCCGGTAGCAAGCGGGCAATCCAATAGCCAATGAAGATAGTATTTCTCGAAGATACGGCCCGGGACATTCAGTGGTTCCGTTACTACTTCACGTCAGTTTTTCCTGAAGGCAGCGAAAGGGCACGAGCTCAGCTCAAAGCCATTCAGCTTACTCTTGCAGCCAACCCTTATGCAGGTCACCCGAGTGACACACGCCGAGACATACGGGAGCTTTCAGTACCGCGAACCCCTTTCACGCTAATCTATCGCGTAATGCCCGCTCAGATAGAAATTCTGCGTCTATGGGATACCCGGCAGGGCGCGGATTACTGAAACCAGAAGCTTAAAATTGGTGGCATCAAGCGGGCAGGGTAGGGGCGGGCAAGCAACCGAACCTACTCTGCTGTTAGATCGCTAGATTCTGAACAGACGGGCGGAAACCGGAAGTTCGCTGCGGGGTCAACAAATCTCACGGAATTCTGCAAAGCGGACATTGATTGCGCATTCGTTACATCGGAGAAAAACGAAACTTGCTTAACTCCCGGCAATTAATTTCTGCGAACAAATTTTCCCACATCTGGTGTGATTTCCAACCGCATTCGCTATATAATGGAGGTCGTCGAGACAAGGTCGAAAGATTCTTCTAGATGTCCATTGTTGGAAACGATCCCAAAGGATCGATACCCATTACTACAGCAGGCAGGCTCCGAACGCTGCTTCGCTCAAAACCAGAGCCAATCATATTGATCGGTGCTGGTGCCTCTGTGACGTCCGGTGTTCCAGCGGCGGGTACTGCAGTTGAGCTAATGGTCAAATTTAAATGGTGTCTTGAAAATGATCGGTCGATAGATGACCCAACGGTGACACGGGCAAGTTACTGGCCATGGTTGCTTAAGCAACACTGGTTCGATCAGGACAAGAACCTAGCGGACCTTTACCCATCTGCGGTCAAGCACCTGCTGAACGTCTCAGAAGATCGCCGTCAGTTCTTCAGGGCGTTGATTAATCCAGCTGTTGACCCTCGTGAAGGCTATCTAAGCCTAGCCGAAATACTCCATCAACGATGGGTAACGACGGTCCTTACGACCAACTTTGATGAGTGCCTACAAAAGGCAAAGAACATGGTCGGCCGACCACACCAGATTACGTCCATTAAGACGGCTTCAGATCTGGTTATGTTCTCGTCTTCGCCGAGGGACCCTCAACTAATATACCTTCACGGGTCGGTTGATCACTATACTGACAAGAACCTCGACGAAGAAGTTCGAACGCTCGACCGTCAGATTGTCGATCGTATTCAGCCGATGCTAATGGATCATCCGATCATTGTGGTTGGATATCGTGGCAATGAACAGTCTGTAATGGATAACCTGTTTCTGAGCCAAATTTCCTCGGCGCACTCTTTTCCGCATGGGATCTACTGGTGTACTCGCTCAGCGGACGGTGCTGATGCTTTGGCTTCGAAAGTCAAAGAGTTGGCCAGCAGCCTCGGAGGCAACTTCACCACCGTTCCAATTCAAGGTTTTGATCAGCTCTTCTCGAAAGAGCTTTGGGGCCATTTGAGGGAGGAAGGTGTTCGTCCTGCAGTTCCTACATCCTCCTCTAGTACGCTCGTACCCCTAAATGACATGTCTCCATGTAACGGTGCGACCTTGGATGATTTGGACATGGTCTTCATGTTCACGAGACTAAAGGCATACAGTGAGTTCCTGAAGCAGTGGACGCCCGATTCCTATGAAGAGGGGTGGACTTTGGAAACTGCCGAAGCCTTCAATCTCATTAGATCCACACCGGATGGCGGAGAACCGACTTTGGCCGGTGTTCTGCTTTTTGGTAAGTCGGTTGAACGGCACGTTCCTTCTGCCACCATTGAATTTGTAGCCAGCGGGCCGCGAGAATGGCTAATAGATTGCTTTGGTGATGACGTCGACTTTACTAGCGACGGTGAGGACACGGCAACAATGACGTCTTCCGTTTCAGGGTCGCTTTGGGCGCAGCTGGACGCTCTATTGGACGTTTTGTCTAGGGTGAACAGTGAGTTTCGATTGAAGGAAGAGACCTCGAGGCAGGTCCGATCATACTCGCCATTGGCGATCAAAGAGATGGTGGTAAATTCGCTTGCTCACCGAGACTACAGCAAACCTGAGACAGTAAAAGTCTCTGTCACGCCAAACAGAATTGTCGCAACAAGCCCTGGGGGGTTGGTCCCAGAAGTAGCAACAAAACTTGGTGAACAATCGATCGACAGCTTCATTAAGAACGGCGGACGCAACCTAAAGGGTTACCGTAACCCAGTCATTGCCGACCTTTTCTATGGTGGTGGCGCGATGGATCATACGGGCTCAGGTCTCTCTGATCTTTGGCGCGAAACTGTTGCCAACAACGGTACTGCAAGCTTTGATACGATTTCTGACAACGAGGCTTTCCAGGTCGTCATTGAAGCGCGCCCTGAAGCAATAGACCACATTACAAAGACAGCGGTTCCAGCATCGAATGATGTTGTTAGATTTGCTTCAAACTTAGTTCCGTTTTCACATTTGCCAGAGATGATCTGGCACGCGGGCTGTACTCAGTCTGCCGCCTGGCGGGTCATCGAAAGCGCTAAAAAGGCCGATATGCCGTGCCCACCCGGGCACGTCTTTGATGGCCGCTTCTATACACTTTACGATTTGGCATCCCTCTCTGACAAAAATCTTACCCCCTTTGATCCAGGCGACATTGAGGCGATCTCGCTAGATGAACTCGTTGCCGATGAGGGCGGTCGAAACGTCTTTGTGAAACTTCTTAACAACTTCGTGGTCGGTCACATTTGCAATATTGGACTCTATTACGACCATCGACATAAGCGCGCTTACTACACTCGCACGGACGACGAAGAAGAACGAAAAATCACTTACCGTGCACGGCTTAAAAAGGCGACGCGAACCGTAGTTCGTCCGAGGCGAAAGAGCGAAGATCAGAGCATCCTTTGGTACGAGCATAAAGCGCTGGAATTCAGGCTCATGGACTTTGGCACCGATTGGGCATTGGCTCTAACATCCGGTTATGCCTTCACAAGGAACGGCTACGGACAATTCATAAATCGCGAGAAGACAAACGTTCTTTCGACCAAGCGAGCTGCGAAAGACTTCAATGCCAACGCTCACAATGATGCAACGTTTTGGATGTCTATGATTGCTGAAGGCAATAGCGAGCTGTTTGCACTAAGGCCTTCAGGTGGTGCAACGGTAGAAGACTTTGCGCCGACGATCAGCATGCATGCGCGGCTTCCTACGGCTTCTTACCAGGAGAGTGCGTTCGCATTCGGTGAAGACGATGTTGGTGAGTTTGACGATTTCCAAGAGCTGGCAGAGGAACTTGATCAATTATCATCGCTGATAGATGACGAACTGGCAGACCAAACCGAATCTGCGGAGGGTAATGCAGATGACGATTGATTTGTCTGTATCAGAGTTACCTTCCCCCATATTGGAATTTGGCGGTGCAGCTAGCGGGTCTGATCTTAAGGAAGGACTGCTCTCAGCTGGGCCTTTCGATATGCGTTTTGGAAGCGCAAGACCGGACAAAATATCGGTTGGGTTGGTCGGACCTGGCGAGCTAATTGATAGTGCCGTTGCATGGCTGGACCGGTGCGAAGATGGCATCGGTGCCCTGCGCGAAGGCAGTAAGCTTCGCCGCTCATTCGACGGGTTCTCCTCAGTCTTTCGGAAGAAAATCGTTACTTCTGATTTGATGACCATAAGGATCGGTAGCGAAGGCCGGGATCTAATAGCTGACGCGATAAGATCGGACGAGCCGCTGGTACGGTTCACTAAGGTCTTGGGGCTATATGATGATGCCCTGAAACAGCTTGCATCGCGCGAAATCAATCGCCCCGATATAGTTTTGGTCTGCATTCCTCCCGAAGTGCGAGAAAGGGCAGGAAACGTGACTAAGGAGCTCTCTGACGAAGCCAAAGCCGTCGCAAAGAGTTTTGCAAAGAGGCAAAAGTCTCGCCAACTCGACTTATTGGATTTACTCGAAACTGTTGAAGAAGGGCCTGACGATCTCATCAAAAGGGATCTACACAACGCACTTAAAGCCAAAGCTCTTAAGTATCGCTTACCGATTCAAATCGTTACACGAAAACTACTTCACGAAACGAACGAGAGCGAAGATCCTGCGACACGGGCTTGGAACTTCAGCGTGGGCTTGTACTACAAGTCTGGGGGGGTGCCATGGCGGCTCAGGCCAGAAGGTCCGCAAACGTGTTTTGTGGGGGTTACATTCCATCACGTTGAAAGGGCAAAATCTCACATCGTGCGCTCAAGTCTCGCGCATGCCTTCTCAAGCGACGGCGAAGGTTTCGCGATTAGGGGAGGCGGAGTTCCGGTCGAACCTGGACAAGCGCTGAATGTACACTTGTCCTATGAACAAGCTTTCGACTTAGGAGAACGGATTATTTCCGAGTATCGTCTTCGAACGGGTGCGGCGCCACTAAGGGTTGTCGTCCACAAGACAAGCGATTTCGACGACGACGAGCGTGAAGGCTTCCAACAAGCTCTTGCAGACATACCAATCGTTAGCCTGATTACGCTGACACCCAGTCCCTTGCGTCTATTCAGATTTGGAACTTATCCGCCGAAAGTTGGGACTGTTTTTTCAGTCAATGACACTCGCACGTTTCTGTACACAACGGGGCTGATTCCGGAGGTTGGGACCTATCCCGGACCGCATATTCCGCAGCCGGTTGAGATACGCGGTGTGACAACGGAGAACCTAGAAATTGCTGCACGAGACGCGTTGAACCTCACGCGTATGAATTGGAACACGGCAGATTTGAAAGGTAGGCATCCCATAACGATGTCATTTGCCAGACGGGTTGGAGGAATTTTGACGGAGTTTGGTGACGAGGATCCAGAGGAGACATCTTTCCGCTACTTTGTTTAGTGTGCGGAACCTTACATTGCTGAGACGCGTTTCACCTTTCGCCATGAAACATTGGTCAACAATCACTCACAGCCTTCTTTCGATCATTTTCCCACTCCTCAAATTTCGCTGCCAACTCGTCCGGAATCGGGCCTTCAGGCTCGGGAAGATCGACGAGGAATCTCCAACGTCGATCTAGACCTGCGAGAGATACCTCGTCAGTGGAACCTCTCTTCGTGAAGGCATTGAACATTTGTGCAAGTTCTGGAGAAACCGGCTTACCGTCTTCTTTGCGCTTAGCGACCCAGAGGACTACGTCGACCAATTCAAGGCCTGCGCTTTCATCGCCAGGAGAGAACGTTGGCGGGATGTCCGGCATGTTGGTCATGTCCATTTCCGGCATGCCAGGCCCCATGCTTTGCTTGTGACCTCTCAACTTTCGATAGATATCTGAAAGCTCTGCCTGCGCTTTGTTAAACTGCGTCTGACGATCAACCACGATGCTTCGGACGGTCCTCGATTGCTTGCGCGCCTGGATCGCGATGTATTGCAAGACTTGTTGGAAGCCGACCAAATTCGGCGAAATTTGCAGAGCGCTGTCCTTGTTGCCTGAGCCGTAGCTGATCTCAAACGGGTTAGCGCTCGCCCACTTCAGAGCTCCTGAGACCAGCTCTTGAGAACGGGTGTCTGGCAAACTGGGAACACGTTCAAGTAGCGTAGAACAGATTTTTTGAAGGGCTTCTGCCGCCCTTGCGGGATTGGTCTCTTGCCTAGCAGCCCACGCAGCTTTCGCGGTCTCTTCATCGAAGAGATGGGCCACCTTAAATGTGAGGACGTATCGTAAGGGAGTCCAATAGTGAGGCCATGGAACAGCTTCATTCATTCCAGCATCGAAAACCTGGTCAAAAAATGTGATGACTGCATGGTCAGGCTTTGCAACCTTATATAGTGAGAAGCGGATGTCACGCTTCAAGGCGAAACGCGCAAGATCGGTCGCTATTTCGGACAATCGAGCAACGCCCAGTTCGTTTGCATGTAATCGGTCAACGCCCAATTTTGCACGCAGTGCCTTGAGAAGCGGCTCAGCAGTAACGTCGAGGTTTGTTTTCGACGTGAGCAGCCCATAGTAGAGTACCGGTTGGGCCGCATCGAACAGGTTGTTGCCAGTATTTCCACTTTCGTCGACATAGCAGTACAATTTATTGGCGTCCTTCTGTCTTAGCCCACCTAAGCGTTATCGGTGGGTTTTTGACCACCGTAGGCATCAAGCACCATTTTGAAGTAGTCTTTGGTCTTGTAGACGTGTTCGCCAAGGCCAGGCCAGGCGAAAGGGAATGTTCCGGATGTCGACGACCACTCGATTTCTAACCATAGCATTTTTCCAATGGCTTCAGCTTCGGGTGAGTCCTTGCCCTCCGGCCAAAGGTCCATATCAAGGGATATCCAGGCTTCACCATCATCGTCGACACTGATTTCAGCGCTGAGAGCAGCAAGTCGCTCAGCAACGTTACTTGCATCATCTAATAGAGCTGCACGAAGTAAGAGCTCGGCCTTTGCCGAGTCCATATTCATTGTTAAGGCCATTCATTCCTCCAATAGTCTCAATTTGAGATAGGCATGCCAGCGACATGAAGAAAGGGGCAGCGGTGGATGTCTGCTTCGAGTGTGCGGCAACGCAGCAAAACTGGTAGGGCCGAAAGACCGGATTGGGCCGCCCACGTCGCCAGGAATACAGGTTTCTGGCTAATGTCGCGTTGGCTCCGATTTCTGCTTTTAGCCCAAACTATTTGATACCGCATTTTCATGAAGGTCGACTATAGGTGTTGCGCAGTCATATGGCTCTTTCCGCTATTTTCCTGTCGATCTTCTCGCTCCTAATGGATGCGATGCGACCATTTTCGATCCCCTATGCCCCAATCAACTGCAGATGCGCTTGACGGTAAGGGTATCTCGCCTTAAATAGTTAGTGAGTAGTTACTAACATTTTGGTACGCAATGCCTACACGTAAGCCCGCAGATGAACGCAAGACCGAGATCGTACAAGCCATGCTGCGCCTCGCGGACGAGTTGGGCCCTGATCGCCTGACCACACAGTCGGTTGCTGATGCAGTCGGGCTGACGCAGCCCGCAATCTTCCGGCACTTCGCGACCAAACAGGATTTATGGTTGGCGGTAGCTAACGAGATTTCTGAACGCCTCCGAACCGCGTGGGGTGACGCGCTTAGGACATCTGCCGATCCGGCAGAGCGGATCAAAGCGCTGATTTCGGCTCAATTGCACCAGATCGAGACTATGCCGGCCATCCCGTCTATTCTTTTCTCGCGCGAGCTACAGGTAGAAAACGACGATCTCCGGCAAGCTGTTCTTACGCTGATGACTGAATTGGTCGCATTGCTGTCCATCGAGCTGACCAACGGACAGAAAGCGGGCCTGTTCGACACAAACCTGCCGCCTGAAGACGGAGCGCTACTGTTGATCTCGCTGGTACAAGGGTTGGCGATCCGCTGGACTCTGGGGAAACGCGGTTTCGCATTGGAATCCGAAGGGCACCGATTGCTCGACGCTCAGATGCGGCTATTCCGAATAGCAAGTACAGAGGTTTCGCCATGAACCGCCGTATCATCTTCGGTGTTACCCTTGCTGTCGGCCTCGCCGTCTTTGGCTGGCTTGTCCTTACAGAGCGCCCGGTTAGTGTTTCCACAACCGCAATTGAAAAGAATGTCCCTGTTCGTGTTTATGGGCTGGGGACGGTCGAGGCCCGGATCGTCTCAGATGTCGGATTTGAAGTTGGTGCCACGCTGACAGAACTTTCGGTCGACAGTGGTGATACGATCAAAGCGGGGCAAGTCCTTGCCCGGCTTCATCCGACGGAACAACAAGCAAAAGTCGCGCGCGCCAAAGCCGGGATTGCCGCCGCAGAGGCCACTTTGGGCAAGGCTGAGGCAAATGTGATCCGCGCGCGTGCCATTCTTGCGCAACGGCAGTCGACAAATGCGCGCCAGCAGGAACTTGCCGGGCGCAATGCCGTCTCGACTCAGGCTGCAGAAGAGGCGCAGCGGGATGTCGATGTTGCAGCCGCTGATCTGGCCGTAGCAGAAAGTGATGTTGAGGTTGCCAAATCCATGCACAGTGACGCCAAGGCAGCCCTGCAATACGAGCGTGTGCTGCTTGATCATCATGTGTTGCGGGCTCCATTTGACGCGGTCGTTGTTGAGCGCCACGTGGAAGCAGGTACAGTTGTTGTCGCTGGTGAACCTATCTTTACCCTTTTGGACCCGAACACTGTTTGGGCTTTGGCCTACATTGATGAAGAGAGGGCCGGGCCCCTGCAACTCGGACAAGTTGCCGAAGTGAGGTTGCGGTCTTTGCCGCATAAGGTCTTCACAGGCAAGATCGCGCGGATCGGTATAGAAAGTGACCGGGTGAACGAAGAACGCCGGGTCTGGATTGCATGCAATCGGTGCCCGGAACAGGTTTTTCTTGGCGAACAGGCCGAAGTTTGGATCACAGTGACAGAGCTGGTCGATGCGATGTTGGTTCCCGAGATCGCAATAACCGGTTTTGACGGGCATGAAGGTCTTATATGGGTCGCGCGGGATGGGCGTGCGCATCAGGTGTCGGCAGTCTTCGGTCACCGGACCGAGGATGCGCGGGTCGAACTGGTCGGTAGTATTCCCGACGGCTCGCAGGTCATCTTGGCACCCGTTAAGGGGCTGTCTGAGGGGCGCATGGTTCGGGTCGTCGAGAGGGATGCGCCATGAACCTCGCCTACCGCGATGTGCGTCACAATCTGTTCCGCTTCATGCTGACTTGCCTCGGCCTCAGCCTTCTGATGGCGGTCGTGCTGGCAATGATTGGTATTTACAATGGGCTGGTTGCGGACGCGCTGAACATCGTCAAAGCACCGCGAGCAGATCTTTGGATTGTTGAATCTGGTACACGCGGACCGTTTGCAGAAGCCTCGAAAATTCCCGACGGCACCCGTGATGCCGTGGTGCGATTGCATGGTGTGGCCGAAGCGGGTAGCATCAGCTACCAGACCGTCGAGGCGCCCTTTCGCGGTGAAACGCTACGCCTTTACGTGATCGGATACGAGCCAGGTCATCCCGGTGGACCCGAAGTAATCTCGGCTGGGCGCGGGATCAGCCAGTCCCATTTCGAGATCGTGGCCGATGCCAAATCCGGATTGTCCGTAGGCGAAGTGATCCGACTGGGCCGCGATCCTTTCACTGTGGTCGGGTTGGTCGAGGATACGATGAATTCCGCCGGTGATCCGGCAGCGTTCATCACCCTGCGCGATGCGCAGGTGCTGCAGACGCAACTGGCCCCGCCGGCGCAACGCGTTCAGGAGGCGCGTGGCGCAGGGTTGCTCGAAAGTCAGGACAGTGTTGCAGCTGTGATCGCAAGGCTTGAGCCGAATGTTGATCCACATGCAGTGGCGCAGTCCGTGCGGCAGTGGAAACATCTTGGGGCCCTGACACAAGCCGATCAGGAGTCTATCTTGCTGATGTCTGTGGTGGACCGGGCAAAGCGGCAGATAGGTTTGTTTCTGGGCATCCTATTGTCCGTTTCAGCCGTTGTGATCGCGCTGATTATCTACACAATGACCATGGAGAAGCTAAAGCAGATCGCCACACTCAAACTGATCGGCGCCCCCGACCGCACGATCATCGGGCTGATCGTGCAGCAATCCATTGCACTTGGTGCGGTCGGCTGGAGTTTCGGTCTGATCCTTATCCTGCTTGTCAAAGACTACTTCCCCCGCCGGGTTGTGTTGGAGCCGATCAACGCCATCGCGCTGGCAGGGATCATCCTCATTGTCTGCATCGTCGCCAGCGGCCTTGGCGTTCGTGCAGCACTCAAGGTCGATCCGGCCAAGGCAATCGGAGGGTGACGTCATGCTCAGTGATCCGCGCCGCGTGATTGTAGATGTTACCAATGTCTCAAAGCACTTTGGCGAGGGCGGTGCACGTGTCGACGCACTGAAGGGTGTTGATCTGTCAGTCGAGGCGGGCGAAGTGGTGGCACTACTCGGCCCGTCTGGATCGGGTAAAACGACGCTTCTGAATGTCATTGGCTGCATCATTGCTCCGAGTACGGGGAAGGTTACGCTGGACAATGAGGTGGTTTACGACAAGCAATGGCTGCGAAACGATTTGCGTAGGCTACGGCTCGACAAGATCGGGTTTATCTTTCAGTTCCATAATCTTCTGCCATTTCTCGATGCCAAAGATAACGTTGCTCTGGTGCTGAAACTGGCTGGAAAATCGACGGTCGAGGCGCAAAGGCGCGCTGTCGAACTGCTGGACTATCTGGAGGTCGGTCACCGCAGGGATGCGATGCCCGCGCTTCTGTCCGGAGGTGAGGCGCAGCGTGTGGCCATCGCACGCGCCCTTGCCAACAGCCCGCGCATCATTCTGGCAGATGAACCAACTGCGGCGCTTGACAGCCAGAGGGCCGGGATCGTGATGGACCTGATGCGCAAGCTCGCAGCTGAGCAAGACGCCTGCATCATCGCGGTGACGCATGATGAAAAGATTTACGACCGGTTCGACAAGCTGTTCCACTTACGCGACGGTCGACTTGATGGAACGGAAGGGGCGTGACATGAAAAATGCAACTCCTGGCAACCGCGCCCTGAACATAGCGGCGAGCGTGGCAATAGTGTTCGGCGCGTTGACTGTTTTCTCAGGCGGACGGGCCTTGTTTGGTGGCGATGAAGCACGCGCCGCCGTTGGTAATGCAGTGCCCTTCGTGCTGTGGTTCAACTTTCTGGCAGGATTCGCCTATGTCGTGGCCGGCTTTGGACTGTTTCTACGGCACCGGTCAGCGGCCTGGATATCAACAGGCATTCTGGTTGCCACCGTTCTGGTTTTTCTGGCCTTCGGCGCTCATGTGCTGCAAGGCAATGCCTATGAGATGCGCACCCTCGGCGCGATGACCTTGCGCACGGGTGTCTGGTTAGCCATTTCCGTTGTGGCTTGGGTGCATATCTGGCGGGCGCCCCGATCCTGATAGGACAGCCTGCGAAATGGCGCTTCAACCTTAGGCAACGCCAAAACCGTCTGAAGCTCTTCCTTACGACATGCCACTGGGGAGTTCACCGCTTAGGACAAACGGGCATTAGCAGTGTCCCGCGTGTGTGAGTTTGGCCAGCCACAGTTTTTGCGCCTGCAGCGAACGATCGGTTTGACAGGCCGCTCCGCGGCAACCTGAAGCCACGGTCAATGTCGGCAATGGGCCGTCCTCATCGTCGTGATCTAGGCCTTCCAATGAGATGCTGCGGTTGTTCCGATGACGGCAACGAGCCCAGAGTGTCGAATTGCTGCGTGACGGCGAATGTCGGCTTCAAGGAACAATCGTTGACGATCAGTTAACTCAGAGTGTTCACTACATCCAAGGTTTGTAGGAGAGTGGGATGCAAGAAACTGAACAATCCGACAGCTTCGCTGCATTAGAGAAGCGCGAGTGGGCTAAAACAAATGTGGCGAAGTCCTATGCGCAAGTATTTGCAAAAGCGGCAGATATGGTGGTGCCAACCTTGGTAAAAGCGGTTGAAGCCCGTTCGGGTACCGAAGCGCTCGATCTGTGCTGCGGTCACGGGAATGTAACCGAAGGTCTCGTCAAAGCTGGTGCGAGTGTAACGGGACTGGATTTCTCGCCTACTATGCTGGAGATGGCCCGGTCGGCAGTTCCAGAGGCCAAGTTCGTTGAAGGAGACGCGATGGCGTTGGACTTCGAAGATGCCACTTTCGACACGGTGACAATTGGGTTTGGGATACCGCATGTCCCTGATCCGCCGAGAGTATTTGCTGAAGCTCGTCGCGTGCTTCGTCCGGGAGGGCGCCTCGCGTTTTCGGTTTGGTGTGGTCCGGAAGTGGATACGGCACTTGGATATGTCTTTGGTGCAATCGGCAAATACGGGGCCCCGGACATTGTTTTGCCGCCAGGACCCGGAGCTAATGATTATGCTGATCCGGAACACGCCTTCCCAGCGCTTCTGAAAGCAGGATTCGCCAATTTTCACCAATCTACAGTAGCTTCGGAGTGGGTGGTTGATGACGCCGGTGCACCGTATGATTTCTTCTTGGAGGGCACGGCACGCGGCGGCGCATTATTGCGCCCTCAGCCGCCAGACAAAGCGGCAGCGATTAGGAAGGCGGTTGTATCCCAAGTTTTAGAAGGCCATGGTTCAGGACCCGAATGGAAGGTGCCAATACCTGCCGTGGTGACCTCGGCGGAAACGGTTTAGAAACCGCGGGTCGATGTAGCGACCTTGTTCAAAGCTGACGTTAATTTTCTTGCAACGAGCGGCAGGAATGTCCGCGTCTCGACGGTCCGTCCTAGCCGCAGAGAAAGCGTAGTTTCGGTTCACGATAAATCGACTCGCGCGAACGGCCGGATTGGCGATTTGCGCCGCGCTGCAACATCGAGCGTACCGCAGGCGGGAGGGAATGCTGCGCCAGCGAAGCGCGAAAATCGAATGACGGTTCTGTCCCGCTGTTTATCTGTTCATGCGCGGTGCAGCGAAAGGCGGTTCATCCTAGATCTGCCGTTCGTAGATCATGCGGCGAAGGCGTCGGAAGAGCCCGAAGCGGGCCTGTCAGAATGCGTCAAGGCATCAACAAATGAATGTAGGTTGGACTATCCGAAGAGGATCTAAGAACAACATAAAGATTGCCGAATTCGCTTTGGTCGATCGTGACGTCTTCAAGCACGCCCATGTATTCCAGAATTTGTGGAATGGTTTCAGCATGGGTGACAATTAGAACTGTCTCTTTTTCATGGTCGAATTCCAATGAATCGACCAACCCTGCGACATCGCCTTTTGGCAAGGCATTGATTTCAAGGCCAAGGGCGTTGGCAATTATGCCGCCGGTTTCTTGAGTTCGCAGCGCATCCGACGTGATGATGGCATCAAGGCCAACATTCCTAAGCATCTCAGCCCAATCTGCTGCGCGCTGTCTGCCCTCCGGGGTGAGGACAGGGTCAGTTCCAGACAGCTCTTTTTCACCATGTCGGATCAGATAAACTGCTTCCTGAGCTGCGGCAGAAAAACCAGTCGCCAAATTCAGAATCAGAACGGCACAAAGAAAACGCACAAAATTGCACTCCCGACTTGTGAACAGGGTGCCATCTTTTCAGGAAGAAACTGGCAAATCAAGTTGGCGGCAGCTCTATCCCAACCTGCGGATGTTGATCCACCTTAGCAGCCACAAAACATGGCGGTACATTCAGCTGACCTTTGTGAGCCAAGTTTTCAATCGGCAGCCCGCCCATCGTCTCTCAGAACTTTGAACAAGGCCATAACATGTTCATCGCCGTAGCCGGCTTTGACTGCTTTCTCAAAAAGACCTCCAACGTGGCTTGGAAACCCAGCATCCATGCCAGCGTCAATGGCTTGCTGCTTCAACAGTTCCAAAGATGCCTGCCAAACGGACAACGTGGCCGTTCTTTGATCGTAAGTTCCATCTCGGATTGTTCCGACATGATGCTGAATGCGTGCACTATCAGGAAACATCGAAATGAACTTTTGCAGTTCAACCCCCTCTGCCTCGCAAATGTTGGAAGCGTGCAGCATTCCCATGAATTCACCGAAACGGGTCGACAACCACGCCAAGTCAAGCACGGATACCGCTGCGATGTCGTCGCCGAGATACTCTATCTTCCCGCCTTGATGGCCTAGGAGGCCTTCAACCGGGTTGTAGATAGAAGAGGGGCCCGAGATCAGGATATTACCGTCCTTCGTTCCCAAATCCTGGGGGCCACAGTGAATGGCTCCGTACAGAAAGTCAGCGTTTCTTTCAGCCAACCATTCTTGGTCTTCTCTTACCTGCTTTGGCAGGCTGGTGCTGAGTTGAATTATTGTTCGACCATCGAGTATCGGCTCGACCTGACTGTGCCCCAAAAGTGTAAGAACCGAATTGGGATCCTCTACACAGATTATTGAAACCGGACTCGCAGCAATTGCCTCTGAAATCGTTTGAGCGATGACGACATTCTTCGGTTCCAACGCCTCTGCCTTTTTGATTGTGCGGTTCCAAACCGTTATAGGAACGCCTCCTTTTTGGTAGGCTTTGGCGATAGCCATTCCCATCAGCCCAAGTCCAAGGATAGAAACTTCACTCATTGCTTGTACTCCAGGTAAGGGCGTGCCGAATGCATTGACCCTATGCACAAACCGCAAGTCTGCCAATGGCGGCAGTGTCCCGCTCCGTGCCAGTTCAAGCCCGACCAGGCGAACGGCCTCTGTAATCGGAGATCAGTCATTCACACCCGGCGCGGCGAACATGCGGCCTGAGCCCATCTTGCAGTTTTCCGCGCTGCAGCGTCAGATGTTCATGCATTTAATGAACGCAGAGTGGGCAACAAACATTGCGTCGAAGATTTTTTCTTATAACGGGCTGTTCGGGTGGCGGGAAATCAACTCTTTTGAGAGCATTGGGTGAACGTGCATTTTCAACGGTTCAAGAGCCTGGCCGTCGCATTGTCGCTGAGGAACTGGCGGGAAGCGGCAAGGCTCTGCCGTGGGTGGATATGAAGGCGTTCGCGCTCCGGGCAATCGCGGTAGCCAAGTCCGACTTAGAAGCGGTGAAGTCTATTGATAATACAGTGTTCTTTGATCGCGGCCTAATCGACGCGGCTGTTGCCCTTGCTTACTCCGGCGGCCCAACGATACAGGAAACACACGGTCCAACGCTTGTTTACGAAGAGCGGGTCTTTGTTGTCCCACCATGGCAGGAACTCTTCGCTGAAGACGCTGAACGAAGACACAGTTTCGAAGCGGCAGTTGAAGAACACCATCGAATAGAGCACGCGTTGGATGCTCTCGGCTACATGCGAACTGAGTTACCTCAGGTGTCAGTTCAAGAACGGGTAGAAATCATTCTGAAAGCATGCGGAGCACCCTAACACAGAGGTCCGCAAAGTCCCGCACAGCAGACGTTCAAGCAAGTTGTAGCGAACGACCGCATTGAGAGAAGTAGCGGCCGCAATTCGAATTCAAACTCCTAACTTGGTGGCTTCCAATTGGCTTGTCTCATTGCGTCGCCGAGGTCTTCCCCGTATTTCGGATCCGCAAATAGCTTCTCAAACAGCGCATCCACGCGACTGTCAGGCCACTCGCGTGACAGTTGTTCAGATAGAGTCTGAGCTTCAGCCTTATTCCCCAACATCTGATGTGACGCCATTAGGTAAGCAACGGTTACAGGTCCGACAGGGCCGCCTTTTTCCGTTACTCGTTCAAAGGCTGACACGGCGCCTTCATAGTCCTTCAGATGGAACTTTGCTGACCCCATCGCATTCTGAAACACATAACCCCGCTCTAGCTCGGTATTTGAGAGTGCGTCCTCGCCAATTGCTACGACTTGTTCAAATAAACCGGAATAGAGCAGGACCAGCGACACAAACTCCAACACATGTACGTCGTGCGGCGCCAAACGCTGTGCTCTTTGTGCAAATTCTATGGCCTCAGGCCAGTTTCCCTTGGCAAACTTGACCCAGGCCATTGCGGCCTGGCTCCAACCCGTTTCCGGGGCCAACTCGATGGCCCTGTTGGCCTGAGCGTCGGCGTAGTTCAACATGTCCTGAGCCAGGTCGGCGTCGGATGTTAGCACAGCAATAGTGGTAGCGACCTGTGCAGCTCCTGCATGGCCGCCGAAATAGCTGTCGTCGTTTTCAATGGCCCCCTTGAATATGGTTAGATGCCTTTGATGCGGAGACCAAAGACTTGCTGCTGGGTATCCTCAAGGCTTACGAGACCGATGGTGAAAGCGAGTTGGCCACGAAGAAGTTGGGTCAGTTTCTGGTGGCGCGGTACGGAAGCATTGGTGAGGGCAAAGAGAAACTCGGAGGCCTAGCAGCTGTCTCTCAGGCATTCCGCGATATGCAACGCGGGCTATACTCAGACTGACTCTGTAGCACCCACTGTATTTCTCAGCAAAAATCTCTGCGCCTTTTACGGGTCGTGGCCTTAGTCTGCTCCCCCTCCCGGGGTGACCACCTAGCCAATTCTAAGGTAAACACAGAGGGGGTGCTGAGAGACCTTTAGAGACTCGCACAGCGGCCTACCGGCAGTCGATGTGGGTACGCCCCCGGCACCACTAGTATTCATTATCTGTATGATTTTTATAAAAAATCCATATAGAAGGTTGATTTTGTCCACCTAAGTATCCACCCATTCGGCCACGGGTGCGCACAATTCCTCGTTCGGTTCAACAGTCGATCCCCTGCTGAGGGGGGCTTACGGCAGATGGCTACAGTGAAGCCCACAAACACACCAGTCTAGCTGACGCTGCCGTCGAAGCGCGGACCACCACAGGAAAAATTCTACGTCAGGAGCGGAAATTCGTCTCCTCAATTGCCGCTCAGTGACAATCAACACTAACGAAGAAAGAGGCCATTCGATCAAGATCTCGCACCGCAAGGTTTGGTTCAGCGAATTACGTGAACCGAGCACTTGGCGTGATGCACGACTCTGTTCGCAGTGGAACCTAGAAATATGTCCTCAAAACCAGGCTTGTGCGAGGCCAAGACGATGCAATCCGCGTCGCTCTCATTTGCGAAGTCGACAATAGCCCTGCCCGCATGCCCAGAGATAAGCCGAGTTTCCGCGCCTGGAATTTCAGAAGCTGTTTGATGCAGGTTTTCCAGGATTTCATGCCGCGTATTGGCAAGTACTTCGCTGGGAATCTGAGACCCTACATACGCCGGAATTGGCTCTTGGACGTGTATCACAGTGAATACAGCGTCCGCATCAGCCAGTTGGCGCGCGGCTTCAAACGACGCTTGTGTGTCGTATTCTTGGTCCAGAGCAACCGGGATCAGGATGTTCTTGTACATTTGACCTCCTATCTACTTCTCTGATGATTTCAATCTGGTTTAGTCGGCAGCAGGAAATCTAAACCGGCTCAGACTTTGAAGATTTCCCTGCGCTCTTTGTAGCGGCTGCAACATCATCAACTGTTTGCTCAACAGCTTCAGCCTCGGTTTCAGCGACATATGCTGCACAACGGGCCACGGTTTCGAACCATTCCTGCGCGTCAGCAACCAACCGCTCCGTCGAGTGGCGCTGCCATTCCGCCATACTCTGAAGGGCTTTAGAAGGATCGGACGGGTTCGCGGAAGACACATTGCGTGCAGCTTTTAGAGCCGTCCGGACCGCCTCATGACGCCGTTCGAACCAATGCTGTGCAAAGGCTTCGGTTTCTTCGAGCAATTTCTCTTGCGCGTCCCAAAATTGTTCGATCTGGGCACCGAAGGCCGGATTGCCAGAAATGGGCGGCTGCATTTGCTTGAAAACATCCAAAAGTGAGGTCGGGCTATTTGTGTTGGATTTCTTTGTCGGCATCGAAAATTCCTCCGCATTTTCTGAATGAGCTCTTTTGCCACCTGCGGCGCGCTTTCGCCTTAATACAGATCAATATCCCTTATTTTTAGGACCTTCGGCTAAAGATGCGACGGGACAGTCGCAATCTCTCCGACATCGGTTCCTAGCAGGCCGGGTTGGAGTTAGAGTAGTCTAGACAAGAACTTAACGCTTGGTTTTCTATGCACATTGCCGGCTTTCTGATTACCCTTGGTGTCCTTTTCCTTGCCGGATTGGCGGCCGATCAACTTGGCCGGGCCACGCATCTTCCTCGTGTTACAACCTTACTGTTCCTCGGCCTGATTGCCGGGAACGCAGGATTCGGGGTGATCCCGGTCGACGTTGCCAAGTGGTTCGATGAGATCTCCATTGTTGCCTTGACGATGGTCGCGTTTCTTCTTGGAGGATCTTTGACCCGCAAAAACCTGGTTCGGCATGGCCGAGCCATTCTGACGATTTCGATTTCAATCGTGGTTGCAACCCTTGTTATTGTGTCGGTTGGACTGACCTCAATTGGCGTACCGTTCGGGTTGGCGTTGGTGCTGGCGGCAATTGGCACGGCTACAGCTCCGGCCGCCATTGCAGACGTGATCAAACAATCTGGGGTGTCCAACAGCTTTACCGAAACATTAAAGGGCGTAGTCGCAATTGATGACGCTTGGGGTCTGATCGTTTTCAGCATCGCCTTGGTTCTGGCCGGTCATTCGGATGGTTGGGCCACCGTCACGACCACAGCGATGTGGGATTTCGGAGGGGCGATACTATTGGGTACCGCACTGGGCGTGCCATCCGCTTACCTGACAGGCCGCTTGAAACCCGGAGAACCCATGCAGGCAGAAGCAGTGGGCATAGTCTTTCTGACAGCGGGCCTCGCGCTTTGGCTGGAGGTTTCATTCTTGGTAGCAGGCATGGTTGCGGGCGCGGTTATCGGAAATCTTGCGCGCCATCACGACCGTGCTTTTCATGAGATCGAGCACATTCAGTGGCCGTTCATGATTCTGTTCTTTCTGCTGGCTGGCGCCACGTTGGACATTGAAGCCTTCGGCTTGATGGGCTGGGCTGGTGCACTTTTTCTGTTTTTGCGCGCCGTGGCCCGCCTGGTCGGAGGTTACTGCGGAGCAAGACTTGGCGGCCTGCCTCGCCGTGAGACCCGCTGGTACGGTCCCGCTTTGTTGCCACAGGCCGGTGTTGCGGTCGGAATGGCCCTTGTAGCTGGAGAGCAATTTCCGCATTGGGCCGCGTCGATCATGGCCATTACTCTGGCCAGTACTGTGGCCTTCGAGGTGCTGGGGCCGCCGTTGACTCTCATGTCGATCAGACGCACGGCGGATACCGACTAGCGGATTGGTCAGCGCCTATTCAGACTGGATCGATTCAAGAAAAGCGAGCAAATTCGCCAACGGCAGGCCAACCAACATAGGTTGCCCATTGGGCAAAGCCACCGCGATTTGCTGGTCTGTCTCGAACACCGCGCCAAAGATTGGCATTTCGCCCCCATGAGCGAGCAATTGTGAACGACCATCAATCTGTTCAGCTATGCGAACTATCGGAAACACACCGTCGTTTTCGCCCGCCAATTTGGTAAGGTCGGGTGTTCGAATAGCCAACATTTCGGCCATTGGCCCGTCTCCGGTCGCTTCGAAACCGTGACATTGCCAGCAATACGTCCGGTACAAATCACTTCCCTCACTGAGGCGGACCTCCTGCGCTAGTGCAGGCCCCGTGACTAACAGTGCCAGTAAAATCCCTCGATAAACCTGCATATTCTCCTCCTGTCCGTCGTCAGGGATTTTGGGACAGATGGCCGGCTGAGCTAAGAGAGGATCTGGCGCATCTGTTTGGTTTGATTATGCGGCGGATTTGCGGTGAAGCAAGCGCTGGGTTTCGATTGTCTTCCGTTTGATCCTTTCTCGTTGTTTCAGAATGGTGTGGCCGCGCTCGAAGTAGACATCGGCCGGGGTGAGGTTTTGCAGGCTCTCATGATTGCGCCGGTGGTTGTAGTGATCGACGAAAGCATCGATCTGCTGCCTGAGATCACCGGGCAGGTAGTAGTTTTCCAGCAAGATACGGTTCTCTCGACATGCCGACGTGCGGGAATGAGTTATTGTGGGCCAATGGTACTCGCGGAAATGGCACGACTTGAGCGCGATCGCGATGTCCAGCTGAAGTTATTGCAGGAAGGTGAGCATTTGTTAGAGCTTGGCTCGATGAGCCAGAAACCCTCTCTTATCAAATCGACTTAAACTGTCCCATTGGCGCTGACGTCAGACAGCTCCTATAGTTGACCGGGTGGACCTACGAGTTCCGTTCCCCCAGGCGATGGATGCGCAGGCGCTTCCACAACATACGCACCCAACCACTCAGGCACTGTCGCGCTCTGATCCTGCAAACTGGGCTTGGAACAACATTCCTGCTGCTGTTTCAGCTTACAGTTCAGGTCCAAAGCGGACCTTCCAGTCACATTGTACAACTACTATGCAAACCAGTTTCGAACAGAAAGCAAACCCTCACAAGGCCTTCGGGCGCCGCAGTGCAGCTAATGGCGGCTTCGTCCCGCACAGCGGCCGCCCGATCCAGGAAATTGCTGCGCTCAAGCGCCAACGGCCGCTCTGGGGAAGCTGCACTGCGGCGTCGGACCTAGATCCCAAGGTCTCCTATGGGCCGACTTCATCGAGAGGTAGCGGTACAAGGGTTTATATGCTGAACAGGCTCCGATGGCCTCAAGGAGCCCAAAGCGCCGAATGCGGCATCCAGCACCAACGTCGGCGATCGCGGAAAGCTGACTTTGCAAATTTTCAAGAAAGGCGCAAAGAAATAGCTTTCACCATTCGACGAGCATGTCGCGTTATGGCCGGGCAAACGCTTGGTGGTGCCGAAAACACAGCTTATGAAGTTGTCCCGAGAATTTTCTTCTTCGAAATCAGTGAGCTTCTAATAGAACCGTCGCCCGCGTGGGGCGCATTGAAGGGTTCGTTCGGCCGATTGTCACCAAGTGACATCAAAACCTTCCCGGATACAGATTCATCATGTTCTGCACATCCAGTTCACTCGAAAACGCATCGGGATTACTCCAGATCACGTCATTAATATAGTCGCGTTCCGTGTGAAGATCGTTGGCTGTAAGCCGCGGTGTCCGGGTTTCGGGGAAGGCTCTTTTGGTCCAACCGAACAGTCCACCAAATACGGTCCAGATGCTGGGTGACATTGTATGGGAAGCCATCTCGTGGTCCTTTCCGAGTTACTTGTGCTGTCGCAACAACAGTAACTGTTCACCCGATCTTCTGGTATCCGGCACAAAATTGTGCTGTTCTACAAAAATGAAGAACGAGTTCCGAAATTGGTCGGATATTCGTGTGTTCCTCTCTGTCTTCAGAGAAGGGTCGACGCTTGCGGCCTCTAGAAAGCTAAAGGTCTCCCAACCAACGGTCGCCCGACGCATGGATGTTCTCGAAAGAGAAACAGGCTTGACGCTTTTTGAGCGCGGTACGCACGGGTTCAAACCGACCCCAGAAGCCCATCGCCTCGTTCCCCTCGCAGAAGCAATTGAGGCTTCGGTCCTCAAATTTGTCGATTGCGCGAAAGAACTGACGTCGACACAACCCATCCGTATCACCGCTTATTCGGCAAACTTCTCTGCACGCATGATTGAAATCGTAAACGAGTTTTCCGCCGACAATCAGGATGTCGCATTCGAGTTTTTATCCAGCGTTCGGGCACTGAACCTGATGGCTGGGGAGGCCGACATTGCTTTGCGCCTTGCAAGAACCGATCCTGATCCTAACCTGATTTGCCGGAAGATCAGCACGGCCCGCTGGTCTTTGTTCGGAAGCAGAAATTACGCGGACAAATTTGGCTTACCGGGGTCAATCGATGATCTGGCCGGGCATCAGTTTGTTACCTTTCAGCGGGACGATGTACCGAATGTATTCCACGAATGGCTGACCGATCACGTGGCACCGGACCAGATTGTCATGTCTTTCACTGAACTGGAGCTCATGCATGCGGCGATCAGATCAGGGCAAGGCCTTGGAATCAGCAACGTCAAGCTGGTTGAAACAGACATGTCTTTTATCCAATGTTTCGACGAAATCCCCGAACTCGCGGTGCCGCACCTAATGCTCATTTCGCCGGAAGCCTATCGTCGGCCAGAGGTTAGAGCCTTCGTTAAGTTCTTCGCACCTCGCTATGCGGCAATTTACAGGTAATGGTTAAGTGAAATGAACAGAGGGTACGCGGACATTCCCACTCAACCACTGCATTTCCCGAGATCGCAACGGGGCAGACATTTTCCCAAGACTAAACCCGATACCAGTTTTCTACGTATCGGGCGGCTTCCTCGACTGAAAAAGCAGCCTCTACCTCTGCGACAGCACACTGTACTTCGTCCGGGCTTGCACTGAGTTCTAAGATGTTCGCATCAAGGTCATGGGCTGAACCGGCATCGGAATAAATCGTATCGACCCCAATCCCGATGGAATTTCGGTGTTGCAGCAGGTGCTCAAAAAACCGGACATAGATCGTCTCCTCGTACGGAGAATGGATGTCCACCTCAGAGATCAAACCCAATTCCGCAGCCTTTGCGCATGTCAGGCGCCAGGCCAGTTCCATTGTCGATGGAGGCGCATCTCTGGCCTCATCAGGATGTTTTGGGTTCGCAAATGTAGACCGTCGGATGGCTTCGAGATTGGCACGCAAGCTTTTTGTGGGAACAGGATAGATGAATGTTGTTTCCTCGGATGCTATGGCTGGTTCAACCTGATCCGGCTGCGCCTGGATGAACTCAGAATATCTGTTTCCAATGATGGGGACTTCACCGACAATCATGTCTGTGGGGTCGGTTTTCTCTGCTAGCCATCGCGCCAGGGCTCTCCGGCCCCACAGTCCGGCGGCCCTTCGGATCAACGGATGAGTTCCATCCGAAACATCTGGATACCTCGCGAGTATGTCTTCGGTCTGAAACGCCGCGAGCCCCGTATCCCAACGCATGATATGCACGCGACGTCTCAAGGCGACCGAAATGGATATCTGCTGACGCAACAGGAATGACTTTCCGGATGCTGGTAGTCCGGTAAAGAAAACCATGCGGCAACGACGAGCAGCGTCGGCCAAGTGTCTTCCAATCTCAGTTTCCGCAAAACTGTCGATAGAAATTGCGAATCTCCTAATTTGGTGTCGGCCACAGGCCGAAACGGCAATTGGGCTTTGCTGCCTAAAAATCGTTTCCAGTACGCGACCTTTAAAGCCAACCAGGCAATATCAGGTGCAATGCGGGTGACACGCGCACCAATGCTGCCTGATCAGTCGGTTGCGAAGCAATAAAATAGACCCGCCCCGCCAGAACGTGGCAGGTGTTCCTCCCCGCAACCGCGCGAGCCGTGCGATGAGTTCCAGGACAACATGTTTCGGGCATCGTTGAGACCTACACGGTCATGGTGCCCAACAATCGCAGACCCGTCCTCACTATTCGAAGTCCAGTTGCTGCATGTCGTGTCACCACCTGCCGTCGAGAAGTGTCCAGCGGAATCGGAGCCGGTCAGAATGTCATGTTTGTTCGGCTGACTGCCGCGCCCGTTGACAGGGTTGCCGTTTTCGTCGAGCGCGGTCTGTAGATTGATATTCACACCGTCACTGTGTAGGTCATCAACATTGTTGGCGATAAGCTCTCCATTGGCATTATACCAAGGACCCGACCCGATCCGGTCGCGCGCAGAAATGCCAGTGGTGATTGTCATCGGGTCAGTACTGCGATCAATGGACATTGAGGTGCTCAGATAGGCCGCAAAAGATTTGGAAGAACCGGCCGCAGAAGCAAGCGCATTGCAATGAGCATCGGCACCTTCGAGGCCGCCTAGATTGGCACCGTCGCCCTTGCCCACACTAGTGATGAAAAACGACATCTCGTCGCCTGCCGATTGCGCCTGCGCGGCCGTTGCGAAACAGCAGACTACGAGTGCAACTACCCCATGAGCAGTTGTTCTATTGGTGAACTTCGACATGTGTGTCTCCCTTCGTGCTGTGTAATCACAGATGCTAACCGTACGCTCTGATTGGGTCCATGGAATAGCGCTCTCGAGTTTGGGAACGAGGCAATGAAGCACGCGATACATGTGCTGATGGAATAACGGTTGGCTCAGAGGCGTAGCCGACTTTCGTCCCTACAGCGGTAGGCGACAGTGTCTGGGCATGCATTGTTCCTCGCAGATGACGGGTTTTCCGACCTTTTCAAAGCGATACCCGATTGCTTGGAAGCAAATGCGACCGCCGCGGCGGTCATTCAGCTCGATGGTCCAGGCAAACTCGGAATAATCCATTCCGTGGACCCGCACTGGCTCTCTGGACCGGGTAATCCGGTCGATTGGCAGCGGTGTTATGGACGATTTCGGAAACGAAAAGGAAACGGACAGATCAGAAACACCCTCGAAACACAGATTGACGTGGCAAAGGGAAAAACTGAAGTGCCCGTTTCCTCGCCTGATCCACTCCTCAATGTGATCGATATCGAGTTTTAGTTCACTCACCCAATCACCGTTGTCTGGGTCAGGCGAAATCAATTTTAGGGCATAAATGGAATTGTCATGGAATTCATGACTGATGTCCTGAAAGAGCCTGTGTCTTTTTTCCATCGCAATCACTCGAATTCGAATTGTTGCTGATACACTCGATTTCCGGGTTTCAGCCAGTTTAATATGTCACCATGCCAAAGGTAACGACAACAACGGAAGCTCTTGCAACCCAGATCATGGCTGTATTTGACGGCCTTGGTCCACCTGCTGATGATGAACTTCTCCACCCCGAATGTATGGATGACGTGGATATTCTTGAATTCTACGGTAGGGTCAAATGGCATGAGATGACCGATCAAATGATCGTACACGGCTACGCTGCCCCCACTGCCTTCAGCGCCAAGGCATTTCAGTATTATTTGCCTGCGTATCTGCTTTGGGCTCTGCGAAATTCGGACAGCCCGGAATATGCCAGTGAAAGCATCCTACTTGCACTCGACCCCGGCACATCGAATGAAATGATGCATGAGTTCAGGAAGTCCAAGTTCAACCAATTGACGCCTGCACAGAACGAGGCCGTGGTGAGGTTTCTGTACTATTTCAGCGACCATCCCGAACTTGGTGAGTTTGCGGAAGCCGCTTTGGTCAATTACTGGATTGAACAAGGCGTTTGGTCACCGGGTCGATGATTATTACGTATTTGATGTGGCTCTTCGCAGCGCTTTTTGTCGTAACCGGTTTGCCGTTGGCATTGACTGAGGATGAGCAATGGCAACGACTATGGGGGGGATACAGTGCGCTGTCACTTGGCTTTTTTGCTATATCGATGGCAGCGGATGGTTTGCTTAGAGGCCAGATAAGAATTCATTTTTCGATTATCCGCCGCTCCAGCCAGCCGCGTTTGTTCTTCAGCGCTATTGCATTGGTGTTCGCAGCCGGCGCCGGAGTCGTCATTGCTGCTATCTGGGCAATTTTCTTTAAGGATTATTGAGATTTACCCAACACGACGCGACTTCAGCGCCAATGGGCTAAATTAGGCTGAACGAATACGATCGTCTTGAATTCGTTGGTTTGTCAATTTTCTATGCATTCGAAATAGTCGAGCGCCAGTATGATCCATTCTTTTGAATGGGAAGTGTTGCGTGCCAAATCATTGAGTACAGAAAGCAGTCGCTCGTATCAGTAGGCGCAAGCGACCATTTGGCGGGACGTAGCTGCCGTTTGCTCTTGCTGCCTTAACGTCCGCTTCCCGTTCAGGAAGGTTTGCTGACAGAGGAACTAAATCGACCCGTCGAGAAGAAATGCTCCCCACGTGCATTTAAAGAGGTCTGCTCTTCTGCCCAAGCCTCTAGCTCGTCATTCCGACATTCGGCTACTGTGCTGCGCTCGCCACTTTGGGCTCGAACCCCGGTTTCGCTGCCAGAAGAGCGAACGGCGGCCCCTGATTTGCGAACGAACGCGCATTCAGGCAGTTGGAGTAGAAGGCCGCATCATCTATCGTCGAACGCATGTCGGACAAGGGACAACACTTGCAACGAAGGTTGGCGGCAATACTGGCCGCGGATGTCGTTGGGTATTCGGCGCTTATGCACAAAGATGAGCAAGCCACAATTCTAATGCTTGATCACCTGGAAAGCGACGTCGTCACCCCAACGATAGCCGGCCAATCAGGTCGTGTCGTGAAAAGCATGGGCGATGGTTGGTTGGTGCAATTTGACAGCGCGGCGCAAGCTGTAACCGCAGCAATGCAGCTACAAGAGCAGTTGGCTGATCACTCGTTAATAAACATGCGGATCGGTGTTCACGTGGGAGACATCACAGAAAAAGGGGATGACATCTTGGGCGACGGTGTAAACATTGCCGCACGGCTTGAGAGCATTGCGCCAACCGGTGGCATCGCAATTTCTGAACCCGTGCACTTAAACCTTGAACACACTCTGGCAGACGCTTTCAAAGCAGTTGGGAAAAAGAGGCTCAAGAACATCCAGCGCAGCCTGGATGTGTGGATTCACGATGGACTGAGCTACCCCCTGAATTTCGGACACTGACGTAAGCTACGATTTGTTGTTTGCTGATCTTCGACGAAGAGGAGATCAGAGATGTCGAAACGGAAGAACCATTCGCCCGAGTTCAAAGCGAAAGTCGCGCTTGAGGCTTTGAAGGGCGAGCGGACTGTTGCTGATCTGGCGAGCCAGTTTGGCGTTCACCCAACGATGATCCACAGCTGGAAACGGGCGCTTCTGGAAGGCGCGTCCGGCGTGTTCGAGCGTGGCGGAAAGAAGCCCCCAGAGATCGACGAGGAGCAAGTCAAAGAACTGCACGCGAAGATCGGGGAGCTGGCCGTTGCCAACGATTTTTTGTCACGAAAGCTCAAGCCGTGGATCGGCAAGTGAGGCGCAAGATGGTCGAGCCTGCCAATACCAACCTGTCGATTGGCAAACAGTGCAAGCTGTTGTCGATCTCGCGGTCATCGTTTTACTACATGCCCAAGGGTGAGACAGCGATGAATCTGATGTTGATGCGCCAGATCGATGAGCAGTTTCTGGAAACACCGTTCTTTGGCGTCCGGCAAATGACTTGGCACTTGCGAAACGAAGGCCATCTGGTGAACGAGAAGCGCATCCGACGCTTGATGCGGCTGATGGGCTTGATGCCGATCTATCAGAAACCAAACACCAGCAAAGCGGCGAAAGGGCACAAGACCTATCCCTATCTGCTGCGCGGCCTACGGGTGGAGCGCCCCAATCAGGTCTGGTGTGCCGACATCACGTATCTGCCGATGCGCAGGGGCTTTCTGTATCTGGTCGCCATCATGGACTGGCACACCCGAAAGGTGCTGGCCTGGCGCATCTCGAACACGCTGGAAGCCGACTTCTGCGTCGCGGCACTGAACGAGGCCATCGCCAGGTTTGGCCCACCGGAAATCATGAATACGGATCAGGGCAGCCAGTTCACCTCGTTTGCCTGGACCGACCGGCTACGCCGATCCGGAGTGCGTATCTCGATGGATGGCAAAGGCCGGTTCCTCGATAACATCTTCGTCGAGCGGCTCTGGCGGTCGTTGAAGTACGAATGCGTCTACCTGCACGCCTGGGAGACCGGATCAGAGGCGAAGGCGGGCGTTGGGAAATGGATCGAATTCTACAACCGCAAACGCCCACACTCCGCCCTTGGCGGCAAACCCCCAGCCGTGGTCTATTGGCTGAGAAAAGAAGAAATCCAAACCGATCAGCAGGAGCAAAAAGTAGCTTAAATTACACCGAAATCTGTCCAAACATTGGGGAGTAGCTCACTTCATCCGCAACAGCTATCGCCTAGCTGAATTGGTGGACACGGGACCGTGGCATATGAACAGTAAACACAACAGTCGCCTTCCAACGGCTTCAAAACTGTTTTGCACGACTTGCATTCATAGAACCACTGGCAAGCATCCGTTGGCATTTGCTCGGTTTCACTGTGGCCGCACTTCGGGCAAATCAGGGTGCTTTCTAGGACTACAGTTTGTTTTGTCATAGTCTCACATCTGCATGATCAGGTAATCGTTAATCCATGCCTCGTTAAACACAACGACCCAACCCACGCCGGTGATTAGAGTCGTTCCTGCAAGCCACCATTTCAACGTCGGCAAGGAACCGCGCCGATAAGATACCATCCATGATATCACGACGAGCGCCGTTGACATCGTCAGCACATAGTAACTCGCTGCGGCAACCTTCCCAAAGATTGCCAACCAACTGCCACCCAGCCCCAGTAACATCATCGTCATGGGCAAAACGCAGCAAGTCGCGACGCCAAGCGCTGATAGCGATCCCAAATAGCTGAGGCTAAGGTACTTCTGCATTCTGTTTCCCTGATGGACTACGTCGCGCGGAGTTGTAGAGACAACAACCTCTCGTTTAACTTCTGTAGCCACTACAGGATCAAGACAGGAAATCTCACATGTTTGCGATTGGGGAGGCATCCCGGCAAAGCGGTGTCGGAATTGATACTATCCGCTACTACGAACGCGAAGGGATCGTGCCGAAACCAGAAAGGGCATCGAATAATCGACGCATGTACTCCGCGCACGATGTGGGACGGCTTTGTTTTCTAAGGAAGTGCCGAGACATGGGTTTTTCGCTTGCCGATGCAAAGGTGCTTCTCAACCTATCCGAAGGTGATAGCGAGGATTGCCAATCCGTTAAGAAACTGGCCGAGCTTCATATCTCCAATGTGCGTATGAAGATAATCGAACTTAAGCGATTGGAGGCCGCCCTGAATGAACTTACGGCCAACTGTAACATCGGGAACGTTTCTTGCCCGATGCTTGCGCAGATACGGACCTACTAATGGCACTTTGAGGCTCGCAGTCGCCCTATGCCAACGCAGCATGACCCAAGATTCGGGCCGCGCAGAATCTACCGTTCGTTAGAGAAGCCAACTCGTTGATCCAGTACTGTTTCCATCAATCAATGAACATTCGGGCGTCGCCGCGGTGTTCTTGAAGCACACTGCGATTTCGGACAGTGAGCACTACCTACCGTGTCTGAGCAATCAATTTGCTGCATACGCACTCGGCAGGTTTTTATCATGAAGCCGACCTCTGATTTCCGAATCGCAGAGCAATGGTTCTGCTTATCCTTGTCCTAAATTGGGCTAGGCAGACTCAGATCTTCTGTTGCTTTCTATTGTATCAAGGCTTGTATCGTGCGTACTCGAAGTCCATATACACAAGGCTAACGTTTTTCTTTTTCGACCTGCTGTCTCCCAAATTCGGCGTTCAGTCTTTCGATTCAGACCGACCACGCCGAGTCGCCGCAATAATGCGGGCGGCAAGTATTAGGAGACTTCCACCATGGCAAATGGCACAGTAAAATGGTTCAACTCGACCAAAGGTTTTGGCTTTATCGAACCTGAAGATGGCAAGCGCGACGTGTTCGTGCATATTTCAGCACTCGAACGTTCCGGCATTAGCGAATTGAAGGACGGCCAGAAGGTTACCTTCGACGTCGAGGCTGGCCGTGACGGACGCGACAACGCCGCCAACCTGGCACTTGCATAGCCTGCTAGGGGCACCCTTCTGGGGTGCCCGTTTGCTCAGAGGGCTCCTAAGAGCCGTTGGAGAACAAGTCAGTTGCAACAGCAGGAATTGACCCGGGCGCTCGCGCAATACCGTGTGCCCGATACGAAGCGTAGCGTTTTTGAACTGACAATCACTGTCATCCCCTTTTTCGCGCTATGGGGCGCAGCGTGGTTTGCACTATCCCTTAGTATCTGGGTCGCTGTTCTACTGGCCATCCTGAACGCCGCATTTCTGGTGCGTATCTTCATCATCATGCATGATTGTGGTCACGGATCATTCTTTAGAAACCGTACCGTTTGCAATTGGACAGGCCGGGTCCTGGGTGTTCTCGCCCTCACACCTTATGACGTCTGGCGGCACAGCCATGCGATTCACCACGCCTCAACCGGCAACCTTGATCGGCGCGGGATGGGCGATATCCCTACGTTGACTGTAGAGGAATACCTGAAGCGCAAGTGGGCCAGTCGTGCCGCTTACAGGTTAATCCGGAACCCCTTCTTCCTGTTCTGTATCGTACCGGTCTACACGTTCTTTCTTCAAAATCGCTTGCCTTTTGGGTTCATGCGGTCAGGCTGGCTGTATTGGGCAAGTGCAATGGGAACAAACGCCGCGATTGCGGTGGTCCTGGCTCTGATTTTTTGGATCGGAGGCCTGGATGTACTGGTTTTTGTATTCCTTCCAACCATGATCGTCGCCGCGTCGATTGGTATTTGGCTATTCTATATTCAACACCAGTTTGAACACACGACTTGGGAGCGGGAAGAAGTGTGGAATCTTCAGAACGCCGCATTCTATGGAAGTTCTCACTATGCCCTGCCAGGCATCCTGCGGTGGTTCTCTGCCAATATCGGTGTGCACCATGTTCACCACCTTGCCAGCCGCATACCGTTTTATCGGCTAAACGAGGTATTGCGTGACCATTCCGAGTTGGAAAATTGCCAGCGTATTACTCTATATGAGAGCCTTCATTGCGCACGATTGCATCTTTGGGATGAAGAATGTCAGCGCCTGCTGACGTTTTCTCAGGCTTTGTCGAACGCCAATCCCAACAAGAGTTTAGTGTAATCTGGCGCGCACCAAAAAGGCTTCGACAGTATCACCGCCCAAGGCGCGAATGGCCTCTAGTCGGTGAAGGCCTTCAATTAGCACGAACCTCTTGTTGTCCGCGCGTATCTGGATCGGGGTCTTCTGGCCGTTCTTCAGAATATCTTCGGCCAGCGTCAGGACTTTTTGCTGATCAAGTGTTTTTGCACGCTTCACAGGTACATAGATCAGGTCGAGCGGGTATGGTTTCTTCTCCAGCATAAGCTACGTGTGCAACCTTTCTTGCATTTATTCCGGTACAGAGCTCGCTTCAAAAGCGGGGCGGGAACGCACGTCAAAGAACAGAACGAACAGCATCGCGCAGTTCCCGATGCATGATCCAAGTGGCTGGCTCATCGTCATTTTCGACGTGAGAAAATGCCAGAACTTGCGCGGCGCCATCATTCTGTGCCGATCCGGCTTCGGGAAGCTCGAGTTCCAGATATTCTGCAATCGATAGCCCGATTTTCTTGAAGACCTTGACGGACGCCTCGCGCGATTTGTAACCAGCTGCCTTGGTTAACTGACCAATGCTCAGTCCTTCCTTGCCTGCGATTGTAAGTGCTTTGAGCATGGTGACCTGCGCAGGGGTGAGCCTGATCTGACGCAATGCTTCGACATATTCTCCTTCACTGGGAATGAAGTTGCCGGAGTTCGCCTCCAAACGACGTCGAGCGCTGCGTTTCCTGTCTCGTTCTTCGAGAATTTCTTTTAAGGCTTCAATGGCCAATGACGGTGTTTCGCCAACTGCATCAGCAATCAAACCTTGCGTTTTCGCTGGTGGCTTGGGGAATGCGCGCGCAACGCTGTTACCGCTCAGAATGCCAGCCTTAATCAAGTACTTTCCAAATTCTACTTCGATCACTTCTGATACGTCGGCGTTCCGCGTCTTGCGAACACTGCGGTCCTGAAATGCTCTTTGTTCCAGACCACGCACTGACATCTTTGAGTCAGAAAGGGTCACTTGAGGGGCATTTTTACGCATCAGAGAAACACCACTACAATTACCGCTGCAACAAACACTGCTAACGCCATAGATATCTTAATCCCGTGGGACCGGCGACGCGCCTTTTCGGCTTTGATCCTTTTGCCAAGATTTTCGTCAATCGAGTTATGGTTCACGGCTTGGTCCCTCCGGATATTTCAGGCGGTATTGGTTTCCAATAACCTATTGTCGCGGCACAGTTTCGGTGCACTTATCGTTCTGTCGTGTGTACGGCCGATTGCATTCCCAACCGTCACCTCTCCGATTCAAGTGAGCATTTGAAGGGACAAGGATCGCAACGCACTTGTCCTGGTTTGCGCGAAATCCGCTCTCCGAACCCTTCGCTCCAGAATGGCGTTCTGCAACGAAGACACGGGCGTTCTTGCGGCACGTCATTGTGGGCGCGAGCCATGATCGTATCTGCGTCGTTGTCGAAGTCTTCCATCAGTTCTTAACCTCGATTTCTGTTTTGGTTTATACAGCGACTGGAAAAGAAAGTTCCGAGCCCTAAGCCTTGAGATTGAAGGAGCTGCCTGGTTCAGACTGTCCGATGGGACGGCCTGTAATCCGAGGGGTTTTAATAGGACGAACTGGCATTCCTTCGTTCTCAGCAGCTTGGACAGCGAAAGCATACCGAGAACCGCTTGCGCATCCTCGTGGTATGGCTCGTTGATCTGATGATCCGTCGTCTGCCTCAGAAATGAGCGACTCCGAGTAGAGGTGCCGAAGTTGAGTCTCAGACACACCATCCGCTTCCATAATCAATTGCACCATGGGATCGGCCAAAAGTTGGTCGAGCAAGAACTGCGACAACTGCTTTGAAGACAATTTATCCTTTGCGCGGGCTCTCTCCAAATCAGTAAGAGAAACGGTCAAGGTTCGCGCCAGACCGGGGTGAGATTTCCGTGGAAGCAGAAAGATTAGCACTGATGCTTTCCAGGCTTCTGGATCCAAATAATCTGGTGGTGCGGAAAGCTCAGTTTCTATGTCGTATTCGCCCGCCGGGAGTAATTCGTCAAAGCCAGGGAAAGTAAACGGCCTGGAAAAGACTGCGATTGTCTTGCTGATTAGTTGGTTCATTTGGGTAGTTCTCCTTTGCTGATACCGCTCGCTCGGAGATGTAAACAAGAACAAGCCACCCGCTCCCGGCAGGGTATTATCAGTTTTGAGGTTTAGGCTTTGATTTTTCGGGAACGGCGTCCTGCCCTTTCGACGTCACTTCTTTTTTTGACGCGTCCGCATCGTTTTCCTTCAGTGCGGCAGCCGCTCTGGTCGTCAGGTCTTTGAAAGACATCATTTTGATCCTTTGATTGTCCGCAACACCCACGAGCCCAGATAGGGTGTGAAAAGTGAATGCGGCTACATCCAATATAGGGATTGGGTGCCTCATTTACCACGTAAAGCCGTAGAATAAGACGGGTGGCTGAAGCAGAACCGAGGCGGCGGCAACCCTGGCGCGCTACTTTCGCTTCGAATATGGGCGATCAGTGTTCGCTGGGGTGCAGTCAACCAATGCGCCATCACCATGGAAGACTTTTGCTACATCAGGTGCAGCCATGCCGCGCGAGAGCGCGCTATAGTTCAATTTCAGCTTTACCTCGCCACCAGGGCGAAGCAGACAATTGGTGTTTTCAACAACGATATGATCACTGGTGGCTCCGACGAACGTGACGCCAGCAGGGAATATTAGACCCGCTGCATCGGTGTCCTGGAGTCCAATGCCAAGGATCGACCGAGTTTTCGAAGGACTGTCTAAAGTCACACACTGCATAGAAGGTATAGGATAATTCAATTGCAAGGAATTTGGATTTGATTTGGTCTTCGTTTCGATCACTTCCGCCCAAAGCGTGAAAACATCTGTGTAAAGCCCGTCGATCGCGTACCCCGAAACGGGATCGGTACCCAGCAGGATGGCCTCACCCAGACGCAGGTTGTTGATTTTTCCGGTCGCCCCCTTGCCAAGCGCCCATGGCAAACTGGCAGAACCGCCGCCTGACACTGTTTCCAGAGCGGGTCCACTTGCAAGTTCGGTGTCGGCGGCAAGCGACGAAAGCAATTCCATTGCTCCTGCAGAGGGTGCCACATGACCCAGACAGGCAATATTTGCGCCAATCCCCTTCAGAGAAATCCCTTCCATTCTAAGAATTTGAGACACAGTGCCCTCAAGGTGTTCAGGCAAGATGCCCTCCCGCATATCCCCCATTTCCACCATCAGGATAATATTGTGAGTAATGTTCTTCCCCAGCGCCTCGATGGCCAGGCTGGCGATAATGTCCATCTCAGTGTTGAAGCTGACATCGCAGTTATCAAGGACTTGCGCGACCTGGCTCAGCATGGGCGTTCGGATCAAGGATATGGAGCACGAGATTCCAGCATCGCGCATACGCATGATATTGCTGATCCGCGCGTCCGCCAGCCCTGTCGCGCCACCTTCAAGCATAGCATTCGCAATCTCAGGATGACCGCAAACGGCTTTTGTCACACCTGTCACCGTAATTCCGCGGGGTCTAAGGTGGTCGACCAGGAACCGTGTGTTGTACCGAATTTTGTCCAGATCAACGTCGATACGCAGCTTGCTCATTCAATCGTCGTAGCACGTACGGGTTGCAAGCGCGGAAAGGCAGATAGAACCATATTCACCAAGTTTTTTGGAGGACGGTTCAATGCGTCAGTGACCGGGAGATACAATTTGCAGTTGTAGTCTGTGATGGCCTTTGAAATCTCAACATCATTCATTCCTTCATGGTTGATCGTCATGCCAATTACCTCTGTGTTCGCAAAAGCCTCGATCAGGGTGATTTCATCGCAAGGGTCGGGCATAGTCATGTTGGGGAAATCACATCGACGTTTTCGTTTAGGCGCGTGTTGAAGAATAACTGCATGTGGCTGACTGCCTCGCAGAATGAAGGCTGATGTGCAAAAAGCCGGATGGCTTAGCGCGCCCTGGCCCTCGATCACTATTACATCGGGGTGCTCACCCTCGGATGCCGCAACAACAGCGCGCTCAAGTTCGCCACAACAAAATTGCGGCGGCACCGAATCCATCGCGACACCATACTTGGCGCCCTGCATCAAACCTGTCTGGCCGGTGCCGACCAAAACTGTTTTGATCCCATGCGCGTTAAGTGCGCCTGTCAGGATTGTCGCGGTTGTACGCTTTCCAATTGCACAATCGGTGCCGAACACCGCGATGCGGATCGCCTGGACGTCTCCAATACTGCCATCTAACAGGCGCAGGTCGGGATTGGGCCGCGGCTTGCGAATGTCGCGTATCGTGACATCGTGAATTTTGGCAAATCCGGCGAGCTCCTTGTCATCGCTAAGAAATTCATGCAGCCCACTGACGATGTTCATTCCGAGCGTTATCGCATCCACAACAACTTCGCGATCCTCAAGGGACATTCTGCCGCTGGCCGGCGCCATTCCGTAAATAAAAGTGTCGGGGATCGTAGCTTCATTAGCGACGGCGGCATCAAGATCATCGAAGATGGGAACCTGATTTGCGATATTATCAAGCACTTTGCCACTGTCACAACCGCCATACGTGCTGTCGATCACCGAAAGAACGCGATAGGCCTGTGAATGTCGAACGAGACCATTAGCCGTCTTGCCATCGATCTTTGCGAAGTTTCCTTCGCAATACACAATTGCAGTCGGTGTATCTGTCACGAGTGTCTTGCTGTGAAGCTCTGGAAAAACTGCTTGTTTAGGCGCCAGCTTTTGCGCATCGCTGGCAATGAACTGCTTGGCATCCGACGCAATGGGTACGGGTTTCATATTTGTTCCTTTTTAGAGTGTGAAACGCGCGTCCTTGGTAAGGACGGGCAATAATTGTGAAGTTTGGGAAAGTGGGCTTTCTGTCTGAATTCTCACTGGTTCAGAACACACAGCCCTTCTGATCGATGATAGTTTTTGTGGCATTGCCACCCATTGCCGGATCGGTCGATATGGGCATTTGCCGGTAGCTCGATTGCATTGCAGCGATCACCGGACGCCTCGTAGCCACGTTCGCATTTCCATCCAACTCCATGGATCGCGTCATCGTAGAAAGCATTTTCAGGCACGATGACGGCATCGCACCTTCCGTCTCGCTCAAAATATCCACGCTCGCAGGTCCAGGGGCGCCCGCTGGTTGATGCGTTCAGAAAAGCGTTTTCCGGCACTGCTATTGCAACGCACGCTTCACCATCTGTCTCGTAGCCACGGTTGCAACGCCATGCAGATCCATAAGTGCTGTTCGTCAGGTAAGCATTATCCGGCACGACAATTTTCTGGCAGCTATCGTCTACTTTTGTGTACCCCCGCAGGCATCGCCACCTCTCACCTGATGGATCGAGATATCCACCCTCAGGCACAATTACTTCAGTGCAAGAGGTGCCACCAACTTCAATGAAGCCATGCATACATGCCCACCCTGAGCCGTAGGTTCTGTTTGTGGGGTAGGCATTTCCCGGCACGACAATGGCCACGCATTCTTCGCCTTTCAACCGATAGGACAAATCGCATTCCCAACCGTCGCCATACTTTTTGGGATGCGCGTTATCAGGGATCGAATTTGTTTCGGCTGATGCGGGACTTGATGAGATAAAGGAGCCCGCCAAACTGCTGAAGACGACAACAAACAACGCAGTCATCAAGTGAGCGCAAAACCAGTGCTGTTTTTTTCGATTTGCCCTGGTGCTAACGGCGTTGTCCGAATGTTGAGTGATTGAGTTACGATCCATCCAGGTTCAGCCCCTCGATACAGGCCTGTGCCAGATCTTTGTTAGGAGTTTCAGATCCCGGTACCGTTGCCCAGCCTGCCTCCATGACGGCATCCTTCCGTTTGAAAGAAGAAGCCTCTTTGATTGTCGTTATTTTTTCGGCGCGTTGGGCGTCAGTTCTCGCCATGTCGACGCAGACCGGAACCAACGCAGCGATTACATTGTCGCGGGACATGGTGTTGGCCATCTTGTCCGCGCTACCGCCGGTCATCCATCCACCCCATGAAAATCCAACGACGCCTACGAAAACCCCGCCGATCAGAGCACCGTAGATTCCGGGTTTAAGCCATTCGGGCGTGTTCATAATCTATTCCTCCTGCGGGGAAAGCGCCGCATCGCTGTCATTGTTAGATGTGGCCAAGGTCTGGTCGTGCTTGAGCGCCAGTTCAAAATCTTCTGGGTCAATTGGGCGCACTTCCGTGCGGCCTGGCTTGCTGCCTTTGCCCCGAACTGTCAGGTAGGTTCCGGTTCTGCGATATGCTTCGAAACTCAGGCCCTGCAGTAGCTCTTCTTCGACAATTACTTCATACTCGCCTGCAGGAAGTTCATCCGGGTAGCCGCACAAAGAGAACGGATTGGAAAACGTCACCAAAGAACTGGACGATCTCGTGCTCACCTTGGTCCTCCATATAGTTGTTGGATCTTCCTCGCGCAGTCTGCCGCGGAATACGCTTGTAAGCGCCGCGGAAGTACTGGCGTTGTAAATTAGAATAGTGTGCAAATGGCAGACGCGCGCTGATCGATGTTAGTCGGCGGCCAATGACTTGAGATTCTATTGGAATCTCAAATGCATTTGGCATCCGAGGATCAGATACTGCCAGAAAATTGACTAACCTGCGTCAGTGCAACGATGTTTGGTTTCCGGCAACCTGATTTGTGTTGGCGGGATATTTGCTGGCGTGTTCTTAACGAGTAATTGAGAAGCGCAGGAAATCCAGTACCGCAATCGGACTGTATTTATCTTGCGCTTCTTTTTCAGTGAAATCCCAAATCTGCCGAAGCGAATGGCGTCTCTAACCAGGCAACTATCATCAAAACCCCGGCATCGCCCGAGGGGTGAACCTATTGCTTCAACAGTGGCCCGGCCTGATCCAGATAAGTGGGGTCAAAACCGGCCAACGTCACCAGTCCGTCATAATCATCAAATGCCACTTGCCCGGATTGAAAAGTAACCAACCCCTTCTCCCGCAGTTGCCGTAGGACACGATTAACATGCACGGCACTCAGTCCCAGTGCATCGGCAAGGTGGTATTGTGTCAGGGGGCAAGTGTATCCCGTCTTGTTTGCCATCCCGACCTGAGTCAGCCTCACACCAAGTTCCAAAAGAAAATGCGCCATGCGCTCACCCGCATCTCGCCGTCCTATGTTGACCAGGTGCTCAACCACCATCGCTTCATCTCGAGATACCGCCCAAAGAATTGCTGTCGCCAGCCGGGGCGTTTGCGCAAATGCTTCCAGGAGATCATCCACTACTACCTCGATAGCTTGGATTTCCATGATTGGTTCTATGCTGTGATCCGAGGTGTGTAGCAGGACGCTTCGCAAACCCAGAAAGTCACCGGGTATTTGGAAATCGACGATCTGACGCGACCCGTCAGTCTGGGTTTTGTAAGAACAAACCCAGCCCGAGGCCAGAACGTAGGCAGCCTGCTCTGATTGCCCTTGATGCACAAGATCACGTCCCGCTTCAAAGGTTCTGCGGCGTTTGTGCAAGCGTGCTAACACCGCAAGTTCAACCTCAGTCAGAGCGACGAAGTTTGAGAGCTTTCGGGTGAGCGGACTGTTCTTGATAGCGGGCAAATGTTCTTCCTTCATCAATGAGCCGCCCGCGAAACTATCCGACGCAAAGACTGCTTTCGATCAGTTGAGTATACTGCAATCTATGCCAGAATGATGCAATTCATCGTGGCGCTTCCTTGCTTGGACGCCTGTTACAAAAGGACGTCTACCATGACCGACCGGCAAGACCACTCAGGAATGGCCGCACTCTCAATCTGTGAAGCGCTTTTGCTTGCAATTAAGGATCGTGAGCTCCTGCCCGAACATGAGATAGTGGGCGTTCTGCGTGACGCAGCCGCTGCCCACGAAGCAGCGGTTGGCAACAAGGAAGAAAAGGATATGCACCAGGCCGCCGCTGTTCTGATAAACCAGATCATTGCTTCCGGCTATCGCGTTCGGCAGTAACGTTAATTTCTGTGTCAGAAAAACAAGATTACACTCGTCAAAAAAGCATAACAACAAATAGAAGTACTATTGGTGCCTCGTTCCCGATCAATTCAAACACGAAGCTAGAACCGAAGTTCCAATCTCTGCAATATCTCGACTTAATGAAAATTCCACGACCGCGACTTACTCCCTCTTCCCCGCCGACCTGCATGAGCCACAACGAGAATTTGATTAATGGCTGAAGGCCCGCATGGCCTGTCCTGCTGCACTGCCTGCGACAACGCAAACGTTGGCTTTGTTCGGCGTCTAAGTTGCTGATCCTATGTGCAGCGAAACTACAGTTTGATAGTATCGCATCATCATAGCTTTGAATGACCGGTCTGGCGACAACAGCTGCAACGCAGCGATGAATGCGCTGCTACAGCAAATCAATGCTGCGTCAGCAATTGCCGCAATCGCACAAGTCCGGTTTGTCCCGCAGACTGTGAGTTCGTGCACCCTGAAAATTTGCGCCTGCAGCGAACGGCCGGTTCGACGGGCCGCACCGCAGCGGCGACATGTGTCGATGAACGTCCTCTGTGGGTGGCTCCTGCATTGCAAGAGATTTTTTGCGATTTCTGCGGTCATTTTGTCAGTACTGTCGTCTGTCCGGCCTGTTTATGTTTTGGCATTGCCTCCACTGGCCTTGATGAATTCCGCGAGCGAGGTTCCAATCGGCTTATCGGCCTCGGAGGAGGGCCGCTGCCGTTCCCGGAGTGTCCTTGCTCTTGGTTGACTTAATTCCGCATCATCACTTCAACGTCTTGCATCTTATAGGCAGTCAGCGAGGCTAGAACGCAGGCTGCCGGTACTCCTGTTTCTTCGTGAGCATCGCCCAGATGGCCCGAGCCGCCTTGTTCGCCATAGCGGTTGTCGCCAGTCGGAATGGCTTGTTTGCAATGATCTTCGCCGTCCACAGATCCACTTTTTCAGGCGAACGTTTCGCCATGACCGCGCGCGATGTCATGCCCACCACTAGAAGTTTGCGAATGTAACGATCACCCTGTTTCGTGATCTTGCCCAATCGTTCTTTCCCGCCGCTGGATTTGTTGAGCGGTGTCAGTCCGAGCCAGGCCGCCAGATCGCGTCCGGTCCGGAACTGTTTTGCATCACCAATCGTTGCGACAATCGCAGAGGCCGTAATCGGGCCGATACCAGGCATACGCATCAATCTACGCGCATCTGCATTCAGAAGGGCATGTTGCTGGATCATCTTAGAATAGCCATCGATGCGTTCGTTCAGGCCGAGGAAATGATAGCACTGGATACCGAGCATGCCGTTGGCGATCTCCGGCATTTCTGGATGGTCGCCATCAAGGTGACGCTTTGCAAAAGCCGTCACCGCTTCGATCCCGATGGGCAAGATGTGCCCAAACTCGCGCAACAGGCTGCGGATCATGTTGGCCATCTGCGTGCGCTGCCGGACGGCCAGGTCACGCGTTCTGTGAATGGACAAAATGGCCTGCTGCTCTTCAGTCTTGATGTCTACGAAGCGCATGGTCGGGCGTCGAACTGCCTCGCATATTGCTTCCGCATCAACCGCGTCGTTCTTGCCTCGCTTCACATACGGTTTGACGTAACCAGCGGGCATGAGCTTCACATCATGGCCGAGCGTGCGCAGCTGACGGCCCCAATGATGCGACGATCCGCACGCTTCCATGCCGACCGTGCAAGGTGGCAGCGTCTCGAAGAACAACAGCAGCTTCGCGCGCTTGATGGCTTTGTTGAAAATCACTCGGCCGTTCTCCGAAATGCCGTGAACTTGAAAAACGTCCTTGGCCAGATCCAGGCCGACGGTCTTTACTGTCATTGGGTGGCTCCTTTCCTAGCAGTCGATGACAACTGCACTTTGGCACATTCGATGCCGGTGGAGCAGGAGCCACCCACCTCATCCGGATTGGGCCGCAAAAGATCATCGGTTCACATCTTTGGATCTATTTGTCGGCGCCCGGCTTGGATGAGATGGATGAAGATTGCTTCCGATGGCTGCGGGCATCAAGCGCACCTCCACTTGCTGGGCCGAGAAAGGGTTGAATCAACATCCGGTCGAGCCAGAGGTCGCGGCGCGTGCGAAACTGCTTGATGCCGACCACCATACCCTTGTGCCCTTTCGCAGGCTGCGCGACGTAAGTCCCCAGGAGCCGATCCCACCAGGGTAGATAAAAGCCGAAGTTCGAGTTGGTTTCGCGTGGATCAATGGAATGGTGCACTCGGTGCATGTCCGGGGTGACGATGATCCATCTGAGGAAACGATCTATCGGGCGCGGAAGATCAATGTTGGCGTGATTAAAAAGCGCGGTCGCGTTCAAGATGACCTCGAACAAGAGCACGGCGACAGCGGGGGGCCCTAAGGCTGCAACAACCGCCAGCTTGATCGCCATCGAGATGAGGATTTCTACCGGGTGGAACCGCAAGCCTGTGGTCGCGTCGAAATCAAGATCTGCGTGATGCATCCGGTGCAACCGCCAAAGCCCCGGTACTGCGTGGAACATCACGTGCTGAAGATAGATCGCAAGATCGAGAAGCAGCATTGAGACCGCGGTGGCAACCCAAACCGGTACATCTATGTTGTTGAAGAGCCCCCATCCGCGGTCTTCGGCCATCACCGCAAGACCAACTGCGAGGATCGGAAAGGTCAGCCGCAGGATCGCGGTGTCGAGCACAACGAGCGCCAGGTTGTTTGTCCATCGCACAACGCGTGGTAATTCCCGTCGTCGCCGGGGTGCTGCAACTTCCCATAGTGCCATGACCGCCAGAATGCCCAGAAAGGCAACAAGGCGGATGGTCGGCTCAGCTGCAAGAATGGTGTCAGACATGGAGCGTGTCTTTCCGGGTTGTCGGTCGCGGCGGGTCTGCCATCATTTCTTAGTGACGATTGGTCCTTTGTAAGAAATAGCAGATATTCACGTGAAATCATCTGAGGGCAGCTTTATCCAGCACCCAACTGCCTACCAACAACTGCTGCCGTTCATTGAGCAGGTTTGACAGATGATCCCTGGTCTGAGACGTTCCCAACATTCGCAAGGGAGATTCTAACAATGGACCAGCATACTTTCTGATCCCGCCGCGCGCTGACCTTGATTGGCAGAATGCGCATTGAAACGCCCCTGCGGAGGACTCTGACAATGGACATACGGCGCTAGCCCATCGTGGGCGTTCGCAGTCGAGCATCTGCGCGACTTCAGCTTCCTTTTGTCATGAGGTGCATCATGCCCTTCAAACCACCAAAAACCACCTTCGGGCGGACCCTTCCTGCTGTGGAGGATACACCGAAATCCCCTAAGCTGGTGAAAGCCAAAGCCAAGCCGCAGCGCGATCTGCGTGTGAAGACACCATCGCGTGCGTCCAAACGGATGAACATGCCCGGAAAAGCGGGCAGTCGTTAGAGACTGGTGCGGGGCGTGTCGTGTGCCCCGCACTTCTAATCAGGATGGTCCAAAGGCGCCCTATACACTCCACGCTTCGCCAAACACCGGCACGAACTGTTTTTCAGGTATAGTCATCCCTTCATGGAGCGGCATTCGACTCGCTTGGTGAAGTCGCTCGCTTTGCGACGGCATTGCTCTCAAGAATTTCGCAAGACCCGGGGCCTCGAAGGTGATCGCCACCAGACATCAGACCAGCGGTAATCGAACCCAGGTATCCAAGCGACAGAATTGTAACCGCCACACATACCCGCTTCGACCGGAAACGCAGACCGATCGGTATGGCGAGGGCTAGACCCAAACCGATCTCGAAGATCAGGAAATACTGGCCGTAATGGCGTGGATCCCAATAGGACACTGGCGAGCGGAAGATCCAATTTGTGAACGGCATCCATTGCGCGCGCGCATCTTCATGGTGCAGCAGGAAGTCAGCCCCGACATGCAAAAGCGCGGAGCTGGCAAATACCATCACAATCAAAACTACTTTGCGGGGCAACAATGTAGGTACGAGCAGACAGACGACGCTCAGGGTGATGAGGGTGAGATATGCAGGGATCGAGTTCAGCAGAATTTGAAGCGTCGTCCATGGCTGTTCCCAGTAACGATAGTGGAACACTTCGCATCCGCTGGCCCCCCGCAACCGCTCGATGACAAACATCGCCCACACATCGGTATCCGGCACTAGCGCGCCTATCAGGCCTGCCAGCGCGACTGTACGATTCCCCGGCCTGGCGAAGACAGCAGCCCCGACCAGAAGATGGGTTTGGGTGAACACTATCACCTCCACTACTTGACATCTAGGTTGTCATATTCAATTATGACACCCAAGTTGTCAATTGGAAGCTCGGAGCCTTGTATGACGGAAAGACAAGAAGAGCTTGTCGCGCTGATCAGAGAAATCCGGACCGGATTCAACCGGCTCAAATCCGTCGCTGAAATCCTGCACAGCGATCTGGAAATCAACCCGTCGATGCGGGCGGTCCTTCAGGCGCTGGTTATCAAGGCACCGCAAACGGTTCCTGAAATCGCCAAGGCAAAAGGTGTCTCGCGTCAACATGTCCAAAAGAACATGAACGCCTTGCTGGAGAAGCGTCTTATCCAAGCGCAAGATAATCCGGATCACAAGCGGTCGGGAGTCTACCTTCCAACACCCGCGGGCAAAAAGCTCTTTGCAGAGATTCAAACCCGGGAAGAAGCACCGATGGCCGAGTTGGCTGAGGCCCTGGCCACGTATGACGTCGCTGCTTCTGTTCACCTGCTGGCCCGCCTCAATGAAGCGATTGAAACCATGATGGAGAAAGGAATCTGACATGGCACAGCAATCGAAACGGCACGGGAAGACCTTCGGGATCGCCTTTTTCGCGCTGCTGGTCTGGGGCGTCGTTGCCCTTTGGTCCTGGAATATCTTTGCGGTGGAGCTTTTGGGTCTTCCTGAGATGGCGTATCGCCATGCGATTGCCATCGGCATTCTCGTCCTTTCGGCTGGCGCATTGCTGGTGTTGCCTCTGTGGATTTCTCGGGCAGGCAACTCCTAGTGTCAGTGAAGTCTAAGATCGTAGCGCAGTTCGGTCATCCATCGGGTCCGTTGGGTGCTCTGGCTGGTCGGATCATGGCGGCGCGGAAGTCGAACCGCTTTCGAAATGAAAAGACCGTCGAGATAATGGATCTTCGCCCTCACAGCCAGGTGCTTGAAATTGGTTGTGGCCCTGGCCTCGCCCTGTCGCGATGCGCCTCTCTCGTGACGTCTGGCCGGGTGGTCGGTCTTGATCATTCCGGAGTGATGATCCGTCAGGCCCGTAATCGACTGCGCAGACAGGGCGTCGCAAACCGAGTTGATTTATTAGAAGGGGGGATCGACCTGCTCACCGCTTGGCCGGAGACATTCGACCGCGTTTACTCGCTGAATGTCATCCAGTTTCAAAGCGACAAATCCGGTTTTTTTCGTGCCCTGTTTGATACTCTAGCACCGGGCGGCCTCTGTCTGACCACTTATCAACCGCGGCTTGACGCGAATGCCTCTGCGGCCGCACGCCGCATGATTTCCGGCATCGAGGACGCGCTCCATGCTGTCGGGTACGAGAACGTGAGAGAAATCAAAATCATTGACGGTGCCGTTCCGGCGACATGTGTCGTTGGCCAAAAAAATGATCCTCACCAAAGCTAACGCGGAACAAGCCAAAGAAGATTGATATCAAAGGCACGAAACGGAGTTTTGAAGGCGACTTGCGACAGACCTGGCGCAGTATAGGGAAATATCCGACCTGGCCTCCGCAATTAAACACGGATGGCTGACACAGCTGATTTGATGACGGATATCGCAGATTACACCTCGAAATCGCAACCCAGTTTTGATGCGACCATCAATCCGGTGCCTGCAATTCGACATCCATCCAGTAGTTCACCAATGCCATTTCCGCAAATTCTCCGAGATCAGGGTGATCGGCAAAATAATGCAAAACCCGTACCACTACTTCCTTTTGCTCTGGTGTTATGAGGCTGAACTTGGACTTCCTGAAATCATGTAGCATTTCCTTCGATGTACCGGGATCCAGCGCCAGAAGAATGCTTTCATTGGCATATTCCGGGCTGTCCGAATTGCGAAGCGTCCAAATCAGATAAGCGGGCAAGTAGTATTGAAATGCCTTTGCGCTGAAAGCTGTGGGGGCAGCGTATCCGTGAATGATCATCTGATCGGTCATCTCCGGCCACCTGACGCCTCCGTAAAATTCAAGAATATCCACATCATCCATGCAGTCGGGATGTAAAAGTTCATCATCGAGAGGAGGGTCAAGCCCGTCAAATGCAGCATTGATCTGGGATATGAGCGCTTTGGTCGTTTTAGAGTCCTTTGACATGGCCAAATTCTAATATGGCTTACATTCTGAAATCGAGCGCTTTGGCCGCTAGTCGAATTTGAGTGAGTGCCATGGAATCCAAACATAGGCTTTTCCGGATATCAATCATGAGTTCCACGATGCCTCTATCTACACACTTAAACTGACTTCACCCGCCCCGGACAATGATGACTGGGCTCTGTTGCAAAATTTGAAGCTGACCGAACACTCTTGGCGATTGCAACGAAACTAGGCAGTCGACTCAGCGAATTGTTTGAACGGACAGAGTCCGGGCGTAAATTGGCCTTTTTGGATCATGTGTGACACTTCGATAACCAAGCTGCCATCGGCGCCATTAACGGAAAACTCACCGCTTCCGCATGTTGGATGGGTTTCAGTCCTCTTCTCTGAGGCGCTCTGCCATCTTGGCAAATCCGCGTAGTTCGGCATGTTCGAGTGGCGTGGTTCCGTTTCGATCAGCAAGCGATCTGTCAGCACCCGCCGCCAACAATGCATCCAGAACTGCAAGATGATCCGGGCCGCCGTCACCAAGCACAACGGCTTCGATAACGGCTGTCCAGTGCAGATTGTTCACATGGTCCAAAGGCGCGCCAGCGGTTATCAGGCGTCTGACTATCTCGACATGACCGAGATGCGCGGCTGCTATAAGAGCCGTTCCTTCATAAGGGCTTGTTGTCAGGCCGGGATCGTTGCCCAACTCGATTGCGAGCGTCATCAATTCTGGATCATTTGCAACGGCCGCAATAGTGACCACGTCGTAGGCCTGACCCTCAAGCGCATTCATGTCGGCACCGGCCTCAGCGAGTGCACGCAACGCCTCGTCCTCTGAAGCAAAGGCTGCCACATGGGCTGGTGTGCGGCCTCGAGGGTCTCGCGCGTTGACGTTTTCGCCCGCCGCAACGAGCTGCCGGATCACTTCTTCGTTGCCGGTGTGAGCGGCTGCGAAGAGACCGTCGTAATTCGCGACCTCACCAACCGAAGGTGGCGTCTGCGCCGTGCCCGCGTTGGCAGCAAGACTTGTTGCGAGCGAAAATAGTAAAAGACGAAACATGGCCAATCCTCTTACCTGCATATTGGTCAGGTAAGTGTGATGATAACAGCGGACCTATTCGATGTCCTTTTCCATTCAGGATCGGAATCCTTTCCTACGAACGGATCTCGCAAAGTCATTGGACAGAAAGACTGAGTTAACCGACAATCGCGTCATGGAGCTGTCAGCGACCACACCTGTCCACCTGATCCATATGGCCCCGGACGTCAACATGGCGCGGTTCTATGGAATAGAGTTGCAGCCAACGCTGTTTGGCGAAGTGTCCGTCCTTCGTACCTGGGGGCGTATTGGCACGAACGGCCAAGCCATGATGGTGACATATGATGATGAAGCCTTGGCTAGTGAAGCGCTCCAAAAACTCGAAAAGCAAAAGCGACGTCGAGGCTACGTCCCGGTCGGTGAGTGATTTCGGGCTGCTGCTTTTGTCCCTTGGCAAATCCCGAGCCAGTTGGCTCGTGACCGGGCTCTAGGTTCCAGCCGACGTATCGGCTTCCACCCAGAACACCCCAGCATGATCTCCCTGACGCAATAGCCCCTGAACCGTCTCATGTGAGCCGGGGCAGGGGCTTTGGGCCATGGTCGCTCCATGCCGTGGTGATCTGCCCGATCGGGTTTCGATCCCTTTTGCGCTCCCGCAGGATCGAAGATCCTTTGGCTTCTATTGTTGGTCAGGCGGGATTTGGACAAGCCAAACGCCGACCGACGTCAGGGGGAAGGCGCGGCCTCCCCCCTCGGACAAGACAAATAGACAAGACCGTGTCCTCGGCTGCGCCTGCGGGCCGCACCACTCTTGTCGATTTGTCCTGTCTCGCCCCTCTCCGCGTTCGCCACGTGGCAGGTTTTAGAGACAACGCCCTTTCAGGGCTTTGCTCAAAACCAGCACCAAAGGGGGAACAGCCCCGAAGGTCGCATCACAAAGGAGAGACGGTTTTGAACCTTGAGACGCCAAAAGACATCGAGACTGACACCAGCCTTCAGGCGGCAGAGATTGCGGCCCAGAATGATCTGTTTCGGGAAGCCCTGATCGATCCGAATGCTGCCATCGAGATGCACTCCAAAGGCATTCAGGGTCAGGTTCTTGTGACGCCCGGCGTGTCGGGCGAGGGGATGGAATTCCAGGCAGCAGCTTTGAAGGCGGTGGCGTCGGATGACCAGTTTGACGAGGGCAACGACCCCTACGGCGATCACACGTTCGGAACGGTGACGGTCAGCGGACAGAAGCTGTTCTGGAAAATCGACCTTTACGACGCGGACTACACATACGGCTCCGACCGCCCGTTTGATCCCGCAGTGACCCGCCGCGTTCTGACCATCATGTGCCCCAGCGAATACTGAAACCAGCCCTGTCCAACAGGCCCAACTGGACCGAGCGTGCATATTTGGGCGTTATGAAGAACAATAGCGGAACGCCGTCCGGCTTGACGAGATCTTGATCCTTACCCAATTTGCCCTTTCGTTTGGAGGGTATTGTATTGGAACGAGAATTTCTGGCTGTCTGGAGTCTGTCTTACGCTGATCTTGAGTTTATAAACAGCTATCGGCACGCAATGCGGATTGGGTTGGCTGCCCAGTTAGCGCACTTTCGGCGCTTCGGGTATTTCCCAAAGCGACTGAAGGACCTTCCATCGGAATCATTGGATTATCTCGCTGAACAGCTTGGTGAGGATGTCGCGCATGTGTCGAACTATGACATCGGTAGTGACACGGCGCGCCGCCACCGGTTGGAGATTCTACGCTTCCTCGGCATTCGCCGCGCCAATGACCGGGATCGAGCCAAACTGCGCGAAGCACTTGCATCGCAGGTTTCGACTTTGGGGCCCTCCACGGAAGATCTCGTTCAATTCGGCTATCAATGGGCCTTGGGCCAATCAGTGTTCATTCCATCCCGGAAGATCATGGAACGCTTGGTGCGTTCCGCGCAGTATAGTTTTCAGGAAGAACTTCTGGAGCATGCATCCAGCCGGTTGTCATTGCAAACCATTGCAGCACTGGAAGCCAGCTTAGCCAACCCACGCGGCGATCATGGCTTTCAAAGCCTAAAAGACGATGTTGGCGCAGCCACGCTGGACAATGTACTCGACGCAGCTGACCGGCTGGCCTTTATTCATGCTCTTGATCTGCCGTTCGATTTGGTCAACGAGGTTGATCCCACATGGATCAGGATATTGACCCGCCGGGTTGAGGGGGAAACAGCCTCAGAGATGCGGCGGCATAGCCGGGAAAAGCGCCTGGGATTGTTGGCGATCTATCTGATGTCGCGCAGATCGCAGCTGATTGATGGTCTTGTAGACCTGCTCATCGACGTTGTTCATCGCATCGGCACACGCTCCAAACGGAAGGTGATCAGCAAAATTGCCGCTGACATCGATAAGGTTCACGGCAAGGAACGGTTACTGGTGGACATTGCGACGGCGGCGATGATGGCCCCGAACGGCAAAGTCTCGGATGTGATCTTTCCAATCGCGGGCGCGGCCAAGCTGAAAGCCATCATTGATGAACACAGGGCCAAGGGAACACTGAATGTTCGGATTCAGACTGTAATGCGGGGTTCCTATGCCAGCCACTATCGTCGAATGCTGCCGTCCTTGTTGTCTGTCTTACAATTCCGCTCGAATAATGAGACGTGGCGACCGATCCTGGATGCGTTGGTTCTGATAATCCGCCTGAATGAGGAAGGACGGCGTTACGCCCCGGCTGCGCTGGCACCCGAGGGCTCAATTCCGCGTAAATGGCAGGAAACCGTGATCGACACACGCGGGCGGCTGAATGTTATTTCTTATGAACTCTGTGTCCTGACCCAGTTGCGGGATCGTATCAGGTCAAAAGAGATCTGGGTCGAAGGGGCTGATCGTTATCGTAACCCGGACGATTATCTGCCGAAGGATTTTCCTGAGAAGCGCGACGTATACTATGCTGGCCTGAAGCTCACCCAGGATGCACGGGAATTTTCGCGATCTGTTCGGGAGCAGTTGGAGTATGAGTTACGTCAACTGAACAGCTCGCTGCCCAATAGTGACAAGGTGCGGCTGCGCTGGTCTGGTGACAACTGCATTAGCATTACACCTTTCACCCCGGCACCAGAGCCAAAAGGGTTGATCGGCCTTAAATCAGAGATTGGTCGGCGGTGGCCGATGACCGGACTGCTGGATACGCTGAAAGAGACAGCGCTGGAGACAGGCTTTCTGGGAGCATTCGAAACGTCAGCCAGCCGGGAAGCACTGCCGCGTGATATCCGGGATCAACGCCTGCTGCTTTGCCTCTACGGCCTGGGCACCAATGCCGGTTTGAAACGTGTAGCTGCTGGCACGCCTGAAATCAGCTATGATGAGTTGCTGCATATCCGACGCCGCTATGTCGATCCTGCTTCTCTTCGGGCAGCGGCGGTCAAGGTTGCAGATGCCACGTTGGCGGTGCGCAATCCGTCAGTTTGGGGCAATGCGGGAACCGCCTGCGCGGCAGATTCCACCAAGTTCGGAGCCTGGGATCGCAACCTGATGACCGAATGGCATGCCCGCTATGGCGGGCGCGGTGTCATGATCTATTGGCATGTCGAACGGCAGGCGACCTGTATTTATTCCCAGCTGAAACGCTGCTCATCATCTGAAGTGGCAGCGATGATCGAAGGGGTTCTGCGTCATTGCACCGACATGGAGATCCAGCGCCAGTATGTTGATAGCCACGGCCAAAGTGCCATCGGCTTCGCCTTCTGTCATCTTCTTGGATTCGAATTGGCCCCACGTCTGAAGGCCATCGCCCGACAAAAGCTGGCCTTACCGAATTCCGCAATGCGGGGACAACTGCCCAACCTGCTACCGATCCTGTCCGGCACTGTTGACTGGGCCGAGATCGAAAGACAGTACGATGAAATGGTCAAATACGCTTCGGCCATGCAGCATGGCACGGCCGATCCGGAAGCCATCCTGCGTCGCTTTGCACGCGCCGATGTGATGCATCCAACATACAAGGCACTCGCTGAACTGGGGCGGGCGATCAAGACTATCTTTCTGTGCAGGTATCTACGATCCGAAGATTTCCGCCGCGAGATTCATGAAGGACTGAATGTAGTGGAGAACTGGAACAGCGCCAATGGCTTCGTGTTCTTTGGCAAAGGCGGCGAGATTTCCAGCAACCGGATTGCCGATCAGGAAATCTCCGCCCATGCCTTGCATCTGCTTCAGGCATCCCTTGTCTATGTGAACACACGCATGGTGCAATCCGTGTTGTCGGAACCAGGATGGGCAACTCGCCTGTCCGAGCGGGATTACCACGGCCTCACTCCATTGATCTATTCCCACATCAATCCGTATGGTCGGTTCGATGTCGATTTGGAAAAGCGGATCGACTTTGGGGCAATGGCCGCGTGATCTGTGCGTCACAAAAGGGTACACCCGCAGGAGACAGGGTGATGTGGCACGCCAAGATGTCACAAATGAGTAGTCAACAGCATATTGTTACATTATCAGAATGGGAACCACCCTAATGTGACAGTTTGCTATGCCCAAGATTGGATATGCCCGCGTCAGCTCATCAAGCCAGGATCTTGATATCCAGAAAGCCACGCTGAGAGCAGCAGGCTGTCAGATCGTCCGATCCGAAACAGTCTCTGGTGCTTCCCGTGATGACCGTTCTGAATTGGCTACAGTGATGGAATTTCTGCGCGAAGGGGATGAGCTGGTTGTTCATCGCCTAGATCGCCTCGGTCGTTCCACGCGTGACGTGCTGAACTTGGTATATGAGTTGGACGCCAAGGGCGCATCACTTCGTGTTCTTGAACCGCACGTAACCACCGCCGGAGATATGGGTCGCATGGTCATCACCGTTCTCGGTATGGTCGCCGATATGGAGCTGAAGTTTATCCGCGACCGTCAGCGTGCTGGGATCGACACCGCCAAAGGTAAGGGTGTCTACAAGGGGCGGCGGAAATCCGTAGATGATGAGGAAATCCGGCGATTGGCGAGCGAGGGCACCGCAAAAGCCCAGATCGCGCGTGAACTAGGGATTTCAAGAATGACCGTATACCGGGCGCTTGCTGATACAGACGTCTGAACCAGCCCTTCGTGTTTCGCGCGGCGGAAGTCTTCGGATCGAAGATACCGGCCAAGGAAGATGGATTTGACGCAAGAGTTATACGATGCGGCAAACGAGATTTCGGAAGGGGTTAACTTGAGCGACAAAACCGTGTTCCTTCAGGGTGATTCAACAAACCTTTCTTTTCCCGACAACCATTTCGATGGTGCGTTTCCAGTTCACGTCGCTATGAACGTCCCGGAAAAGGCTACGGTCTATGCCGAGGCGCGACGTTTTCTCAAACCCGGCGCAAGGTTTAGAATTTATGACATTTTGCAGGGAGAAGGCGGTGAGTTTTGTATCCGGCACCTTAGGCTTCAGAACCTTCGATCAGTCATCTCGCGACACCCGAGGAAATGTCCACGCATCTATTGGCCGCTGGTTTCAAAATTCTGAGTGAAGCGGACTCAACTTTGGAAAGTCACAGCTGGCTCAAGGAAAGAGCCGAAGCACCGAAGCCTGACAAACGACTTCTGGTGACGATCCAGCTATTGTTCGGAGCCGGTCCCCGGGGAAATGACAAAGAACCAACTCCGGGGCTTCATGAATGCCGGATGCTAACCTGTTCCTTAATTTGTGAAGCCTAATCAACCGTTTCCGCATTGTCCGTTTCTCAGAAACTGAAAAACCTGCTGGTGAATATCCTGCGTGGATGGCTCCTGCATAGCCAGACATTGATCCACGTGGTCATTGCGTCCACGCTTCAATGGCGTAGTCTCTTTTCACCCGAATTGGCGTAGTTGTCCCATGATAGACAATCATCAAAGCCTGCCCCAAGAGTCCGCCGATAGAATAACAAAACCCTTCGCACGCTTCCTAGAGATCCAAGCGGCCGCGAGTGGGCTCCTGTTCCTGGCTGTTCTGCTGGCTTTGGCGCTGGCAAACTCGCCTTGGCAAGAAGGCTTCCTGGGCTTCTGGAAGACCCCTGTTGGCCTGACATTCGGTTCGTTCGATTTCACCCGCTCGCTGCGACACTGGATCAACGACGGGCTGATGACCCTCTTCTTTTTCGTGCTTTCTCTGGAGCTCAAGCGCGAGATCGTACTGGGCGAATTGCAAAACCCGCGACAGGCCGCCCTGCCGTTCGCGGGCGCTTTGGGTGGCATGGTGGTGCCGGTCGGGCTCTATCATTTGTTGATGTCCGGGCAGCCCGGGGCGCACGGCTGGGGAACCGTGATGGCAACCGATACGGCGTTCGTGATTGGATGCCTGGCGCTTTTCGGAAGGCGGATCCCGTCCACCTTGCGTCTGTTCCTTCTTTCTCTGGCCATTTTTGACGATGTCGGCGCAATTCTCGTCGTCGCCTTCGGTTACGGGGAAGCGTTGAACTGGTCGGCGCTCGGTTTGGGTCTGCTGGGAATTGGTGTCGTCGCAGGCGCCTCGCGCGTCGGGATCAGAAGTGTCCCGGTTTATTTTCTTCTCGGTGCGGCAGTCTGGCTATGCATCGATGCCTCCGGCGTTCATGCGACCATCGCAGGGGTCATTCTGGGCCTTATGACGCCGACGCGCATATGGGTAAGCGATGCCCGGCTGCATGCAATCCTTGGACGCCTACGCGCCGTTCCGGCCGGCGATCGGCAGCAGGGAGATACCGCAACCCGCCATAACCTGCGTCAAGCAAGCAGAGCGGTCACGGAGGCACTCTCGCCAGTCGAACGGCTCGAGACAATGCTGCACCCTTGGGTCGGCTTTGCAATCATGCCGATTTTCGCGCTGGCAAATGCCGGCATCACGGTTCAGGGTGCCGATTTCGAACAACCGGTCTCCTTGGCGATAATTGTCGGTCTGGTGCTAGGAAAACCGATCGGCGTCTTCGGGTTCAGCTGGCTAGCTGTCCGATCAGGCCTGGCAGTGTTAGCGCCGGGCTTGTCGGGGCCGTTAATTCTGGCCGGCTCGTTTCTAACTGGTATCGGTTTCACGATGTCGCTGTTCATAGCGGGCTTGGCCTTCGATCCGGCGACGCTGAACGCCGCTAAGCTTGGAATTCTCTCAGGATCAGCTATTGCCGCAACGGCCGGGATCCTCATGCTGCTCCTGCTGACAATTCACGCAGCGCGCACAAAAAGCGCCACAAGCACCGCAGAACAAGACCGGGTACCCTAGAATGGGAAGAATACCGGGATCACCCCGACCACGGCTGCGCCGACGATAAGATTCATCGGCACGCCGATCCTGAGGAAGTCGGAAAACCTGTAGTTCCCAGCGCCATATACCAATGTGTTGGTCTGATAGCCGACCGGAGTGGCGAAACTTGCACTTGCGCCAAACATCACAGCGACGACGAACGGCTTGGCGTCGACACCGAGTTGTTCCGCAACACCGATCGCGAGAGGTGTAACGACGACGGCTACGGCGTTGTTGGTAACCGCCTCGGTGAGCGCCGAAGACAGTATGTAGATCACAGCGAGCGTGACAATTAGGGGCAACTCTACGAGAGTCGGCACCAATGTCTCCACGATCAGGTTGACTGCTCCTGCATTCTGCATACCGCTGCCGACGATTAGCATGGAAAAGATCAGCACAAGGACGCTGGCGTCGATGGACGCCCAGGCTTCGCCGCTGTCGATGCACCGGAGCACGAGGATGGCAGCGACCGCGACAAGGGCAAGCACGCTGATCTCGGCGAACCCGGCTGCGGCGAGCGCCACAACCGCGAAAAGCGCGAACAGAGCCAGCGGCGCTTTCCCGCGGCGGAAGGCGCGCCCCCCGGCATCCGTGATCGCGGCAAGATCGCCCGCCTCGGTCATTCGGGCAAAGCCTTCAGGCGTTCCTTCCAAAAGCAGCGTATCGGCGGGGCGCAATAGCGCCGTCGACAGGTCGGGTCCAAGCACTTCCCCATGTCGGTGGGCACCAAGAACACGCATGCCGTATCGGTGCCCCATGGCAAGCTGGGCAATGCGCACTCCGCGGCTTCGGCGTGAAAGCGTCACGATAGCTTCGGCGACGATCAGCTCCGAGGTGTTTTCGGCCGCTGGCCCCTGGCGCAACCCGACTTCGATCCCTTCAAGTTTCCTGAGGGTGAGCAGTTCTGATGTCGCAACCTTGGCAATGATCCTGTCGCCCGGTTCGAGTATGTGTTCACTCAATCCCTCTCTCTTGACTCCAGAACGCGCACGGATGCCGACGATTTCAACACCTCTTCGGCTGAGGGCGGCGATTTCATGAATCGTTCGACCAATATTCGGGTAGTCCTCTCGCGGGCGTACCTCGGTCAAAAAAGTCGCTTCATCGTCGCCGCCCTGTTCCGCAATATCCTTTCGGTCCGGCAGCAGGACAGGTCCAAGCAGGAGGAGCGCCACACCGCCTGTGGCCGCGGCCACCAGACCGACCGGTGTGATCTCGAAAATTGAAAACGGTTCCAAGCCAGACGCCTGGGAAACGCCGTCCACCAGAAGGTTGGTCGACGTGCCGATCAGAGTACACGTCCCGCCCAGGACGGACATGTAGGATAGCGGAATCAACAGGCGTGTCGCAGCAAAGCCCAGGCTCTGCGCCAAACGAATGGCCACCGGTATGAGGACGATGACGACCGGAGTGTTGTTAATCAGACCCGAGGCGACTAGCGTCGCGATGAGAAACGCCGCTATACCGGCGACCGGGCGCTTGCTCCCTGCGGCGACAACCTTGTTCGCAAGTGCGTCGAGAAGCCCGGTTCGGACCAGCGCGCCGCTGATCACGAACATCGCAGCGATCGTTATGGGTGCAGGGTTCGAAAACGCTGCCAAAACTTCATTCGTGGGGACAAACCCCAAGACGACAAACAGCGCGGCGGCCCCCGCAGCGGTTACGTCCGGTTCGAAGCGCTCGGAAAGAAATGCTGCGAACAGAAGGACGACAACTGCGAGCGCAAGATAGGGTTCATAGTCGGCGATGAGATCAATCAGTCCGCCCTCCTTCATTCATACCTTTGCCGCTGACGATATGGCGGTCACAGCATCCACCTTCCTGATTAGAGCGACAACTGAGTAATCATCCCAATTGTCCCGACAATACTGGCTCAGAAAGAAACCCAACTGGCACAGACGTGGCCGTCCGTGGAACGACAAATGTCCTATTTAGGTGCCCCCAGTTTCCTATCCAACGCGCCAATTCACTGACCAGTGGCAATATTTCGCAAGGCTCAGACGGGAAGTGCCCGGGCCTCTGCAAACGATAGCAATCTGCGGCTTTTCTCATCCCAAAGGTGCAGTCGCGCGCAGCGGAAGCTTTCCCAAAGCGTAATGCGTCTGGTCTGCGCCAGGGCGTCGTGATCCTTGACTACGTCGTGCAAACGGTAAAAGGGGATGCGGCTGGCCAGATGATGCACATGGTGGACTCCGATGTTCCCGGTGATCCAGCGCAGGATGCCGGGCAGAGCGTAGTGCGAACTGCCGTGAAGGGACGCGTCCCGGATGTTCCAGTCTTCCTCGTGCCGCCAGCTGGTTTTCTCAAACTGATGCTGCATGTAGAAAAACCACATGCCGGCTATTGCGGCCAGAAGCATCGTCGGCAGGAAGACGAACAGCAGTACTTCCCACCCGCCCAGCAAGACAATCACTGTCAGAGTGAGGCCTATGGCAGCGTTTGTCGCCATCGCACTCAACCAGTAGCGCCAGCCGGACCGCATCAGATGGACGGGCAGCCGGTTGTGCAGAAAGAACGTGTAAAACGGCACCACCCCGAACAGGAAAACCGGATGGCGTAACAGGCGGTAAAGCGTACGGCCGGGCCATCCCTTCCCGCGGTACTCTCTGACTGTCAGCACCGGCAGGTCTCCGATGCCCCGCCGGTCCAGGTTTCCGCTCGTGGCGTGGTGGATCGCGTGGGTCTTGCGCCAGACGTCATAGGGCGTCAGCGTGATAACGCCGATCACGCGACCGATCCAATCGCACAGACGCCGGTCGCGGAACAGGGAACCATGTCCGCAGTCGTGCTGGATTATGAACAGCCGGAGCAGGAAGGCTGCATTCGCCAACGCGAGAGCCAGTGCCAACACGGTGCTGATCGAGAGCACCCACCAGGCAACCACCCATATTGCCACGAAAGGCACGAGCGTGACCGTCAGTTCGAAAATGCTGCGGGAGGGGATTGGCTGCCGGTACTTCATCAGGGTTCGTGTCCAGTCTGATGCGGTCAGCTGCGCCTCTTCCTGTCTCGGACCGGTTACACCGGAGGGGTATCCCGCGCCGGGTGCCCCACCCGTGACGGGCAAGGGACCTGGCTGGACCCGCGCTTGCCGCGCGGTCGAGGCAGATCCGGCTTTCAACATGTCAGTTTGGACGCTGCCGTCTTGGTGGCATGTGCCAACTGACATGTCTTGATGACCGGGCTGTTGGCCCTGTGCCTTGTACGAGTTGGACGAAAACGGCATAGGCAATGTCCAACCCGGTGCAATTGAGCATGTCATCCCGGCGGCCTCCGAACGGAGTTCCCGCCAGCAATGATCCGGTTGATCAGAGCCGCCACGGCCAGGTGCGCCTCTATCTCGTTGTCAGTGCCAGCCGCGTTCTCATGTGTCTTTGCCGCATCGCGCAGGATACCCACGATCTCGTGTTCAGGCAGGACTTTGTTATCGTTCATAGCCAGCAGCAGTGCTTCGCAGATCGAGAGGGCGGCCACTCCCGGGAAGTCCTTCTCGCTAAGCATTTTGTGGTTTCCTTCCAGGTAACGCTTAGAGTTACGCGCGACCGGGCGGCCTCGCTTTTCACCAGCATCTTCGCAGAAAAAAGGCTAAGCTGGGCTAACCGAAAGCAGTCTCCGCACGATTGCGTCTGGAGATTTTTCGGCTTGTGAGGCCCCGATGACGGATATATTAGAAAGCCCGCTTACAAAGAAGTTACAAGTCTTCCTCGCCTTGTCTGAAGATGAATTGGATGTTTTGAAGCGTCTGCATCTGCGCCGCCGGTCCTTCACGGCGGGGCGTGATCTTGTACATCAGGGGCAATCTGATCAGGCCACTTACATTCTGGCTGCCGGCTGGGTTTGTTCCTACAAGCTTCAGCCGGACGGAACCCGCCAGATTGTGGACTTCCAGATACCAGGGGACTTTCTTGGATTGCGCAGCGTGCTGTTGCGCACCTCCGACCACAGTTTCGAGCCGGTCACGGACATTCAGGCGGTGGAGGTTCTGGCGGACGACCTTCTGGATGCATTCACGAAAACCCCTCGCCTGGCGGCAGCCTTTCTTTGGGCAGCATCACGGGACGAAGCCATGGTGGTCGAGCATCTCGTTGGAGTTGGCCGACGCGCCGCGGATGCGCGCATGGCGCATTTTCTTCTGGAACTGGGGGCAAGGCTGAAGTTGGTCGGAATGGGGAGCAAGGAAGGGTACGCCTGCCCATTGACACAGTATCATCTTGCTGATGCACTCGGCCTAAGCGCTGTCCATGTGAACCGTGTTTTGCGGAAGCTTCGCGAAAGCGGTCTGCTGACCTTTCAGGACGGCTGCGTGACGTTCGACGACTATGACGGATTGGTGGCCATTTCAGGTTTCGATACGGCGTATCTGGATCAGACCGGCCCACTTTTGAAATGAAGGAGGCCGCCCTTCGCTAAACTTGGGGCGGCCTGATTTTCTTCTAAGACGAGATAAGTCAGCTAATCGCTTTTGCAGCCGCGTCGAGTTCCCTGTTCGTCTCGCCGTAGTTATTCGCCTCGTGCGCTTTCTCGGCAGCCTGATAGTGTTCCAGCGCCCGATCCTTTCTGGGACCGGCAGGCGCTTTGTCACAAGCTGCTTTGACCGAGGTCATCTTCTCGGTGACATTGGTTTGTTCAGGTGTCATTAGAATGTCCTTTCCTGGACATTCCGAGAGTAGGAGACGCTGGGCAATGCGGCTCGTTTCAAGAACCGCACGCTTCACGCGCTTCTATTTCGCTCGGAACTGAGTGCCGCCGGAGATTCGGCAGGCACGAATATATGTACTCATCTTCTCCGCTCCGCTGCACTGACGCAGGTTAGCCTGGGACACTCGAAAGTTGTACTGTCCGCTTGGGCATCGGCTGTAGTGGTCAAGTTCTGGTTCTGAATCCAGACCCCAGGGGCCGGTTCACATGTCAATAAGTTCGTTAGAGGTTTCGCCCCAAGGTGAAGATTCATCCTGCTGGAGTCAGGTGGTGGGGGTTTGCTGATGTGACAGCCGCAGCCACCGACCGTTGTCCAGAAAATATGTGGACGCGCAGAGCGCCTCATAGATTGGTGAACCCGACTTTTCAGCGAATACGCGATAGGCGAGCACGGCAATGGCTCCTTGCCGGATTTGGCTGCGGTCTTTCATTTCCACGGTTCGCCAGCCCGTGTTTTTCTTCATATGCTCCAGAATCTGTCCGCCCTGAAGGATGCCTGGCGGATAGGGAAGTATCATCACTGCATTTTTTGCAGTCACCGTGCGAGCGCTGTCCGCGCCGCTGGTCCAGTGCCGCGCCTCCAGATCCCAGAGGATTGCATTGTCATGACCGGGTAGACCGCCCTGCCTGCGATCGCCGTCCTGTGCTTTGCCCAAGGTCATTGGCCCGTTCCCGGAGTGCCAGCGAGTATTAATTGCACAATCAGAAAGAAGGTCGTCAGTACCACCCAAATCAATCCAGACAAATTTGCCGGCCGGTTTTCCACACCACCAGAAACAGCCCTTAAACGCTTGCGGCGTTTGGGAAGAAGACGGGTCAGTTCCCGCGCGACCGATCTGTAATCCTGTTTGAGTTCGGGCACGTCACGGAATTGCGACAACAGCATCTCCAGTCGCGAACCAGCGGCCTCTTCCTCCAAAGCGGCAAGCGCGGCTGCCTCTTCCCAAGGTTCGAGTTCTAGCCTTGCAAGGGCCGAAAGTACCGTAACAGCATTGCCTTTCCGGTCCTCACCAACGAAGGCTTGCAAAAACCGATCGAACTCAGGGCTGTGCGGGTAAAGAATGCCACCTGCGGGCATCACCACTTCCTCCTTTTCAGTGCTTTCGGACCTTGGGAGCGAACGTGCCGACTGATCGGGGCCTCCTCTGGCAAGATCAAAATGTTTCGGATTGTTTCGATCATACCCGCGTCGCCTGGAGTACGCGCTGATGCAGATCAGCCGGTGTCCAAACCTCTGAAGTCAAACATCAGGGCAGCTCCAGGGTTCGCCAGCGCGGCCCGGGTCCCGGCGGCGCTAACATGGGTCAGCGCGTACCGCCCGGTTCTGGGATATATGTATGATGACCGTAAAGTTCGGTTGCCACTGTGCAATCGGTATGCTGCAGCCAAGGCAGTGCGGAAGGCACGTATACATCGCGGAGACCGGAGATGGCGCTGCGTTCAATCAGATCCACCGTGACCTTCCCGCGCCCGTTTACCCTATCCGGATATTCGGACGAGCTGCCTGCCGGTGAATACGAAGTATTGGTTGAGGAAGAACTTATCGAGACGCTGAGTTTCCCGGCTTACCGCAGAACAGCGATTTTCCTGACCATAAACGGCAAGGGGCGTTCGCTGGGCCGAACAGAAATGCGGCCAATTTCCTGGACCGACCTGGAAACGGCACTTGGCCGCGGCATTCAATATGACATCTGAAGATAGCGAGGCGGCGCTTTGCCGCTGGAGGAACTACGATGAACACTCCCGAATGGCTTAAACCCGGCCTCTACGGCGCCGTCATCGGCGCGGTACTTGTCAGTGTAGCTGGATTTTCTTGGGGCGGCTGGGTAACCGGCCGAACCTCGAACGACAGGTCCGTGGCTATGGCCCGTGAACATGTTGCCACCGCATTGGTGCCAGTCTGTCTGGACATGGCCCGATCCGATCCGGAACGGGCTGCCAAGATGGCGGCGATCCGGGCAGCTTCTACCTTCCGGCAGCGAGAGGCCCTCATGGCGGCTGGCTGGGCGACGGTACCAGGCACAGAGACCCCGAACCGGGACATCGCGCAAGCCTGCCTTGCAGCCCTTGACGTAGACAAGTCACCGGAGCGTCCGGAAAACACGATCACTGAAGGATGAGCAGCGCCATGTCACCACAACTGACTGAAACAACCGATCTTGAACGGCGCGTTCTAGCCCATGAACGGGTTCTCCAGTCGCTCATTGCTTACATGTCGCACACGGAACCGCGTTTTCTTGAGCACCTGAAGAAGCGTTTTGTTGAGCCGATGGCCATGGTGCGGCACGAGCATGACCACCGGAACGCGGATGATTACGCGGAGGAGTTCATTCGCGCCGTGATGGCCCTTGGAGAAACGCAATTGCCAAAGACAGTGAGCTCCAGCGTACTCGTTAAGCCATTGCACCAACCGGAAAAGAGACAAACTTCGGCACACCCCTATTATCCCACTGCGCAAGCTGATCGTGTCTGTGTCAGAGAGAGGAATGGGATTTGGGAGGTCAAGGTGGATGGCGTGTTCCACGGAGACTACCACGACAAGGGCATTGCTCTGGCAGCCGCAGCTTTGGCGCGCTTGTCGCTTTGATGAGAGGACTTCTCCTATGAACGAGCTAGTCAGAAAGTCCATTGCGGTTTTCGCCCGGCCTTTCAGTGTGCCTGGCTTCGACGAGACGCTTCCGGCAGGAGAGTACGATATTGAAACGGAACTGTGTTCACCGCCCGACCATCTGCACCCGGAAGCCTGGAAAGCATCTGTAGCGGTGAGACTGCATTCTCGGGCATCCCACCCCGGCCTGACGAGAACCTTGGCGGTTTCACTGGCCGACCTCGATGATGCCCTGGCAAAGGACAAGCTGACCGGAAAAGATCTGGCCGAAATTTTCCTCGAAGAAATGCTGGCAGACCCGATGGTTCGGCTGGTGATGGAGGCCGACGGTGTTTCCGAGATGCAGCTTCGGCATCTCTACGCGGGCGGGCGCGCATCTCAGGCGGACAAAGAGGCACGGGATGCGGATACAGCAGGTACATCGCCACAAGAAAACTCACAAATACAGGCTGCGGAGAACGAAGGAATGCCGACACAGAGGGAATAAGACACGTGGATCCACCCCGCGGACCGCCAGAGTCTGCGCCGGGTGCCGGTTCGCACGAGCAAGGGAGAAAACGATATGCCCGAACAGAACGGCGGCCCGGAAGACCGTGGGCCATGGCAAAGCAAACAGAAGAGCAATCCTCCCGAGATTGACGATCTTCTTCGTCAAGGCCGCGACCGCCTGAGCGGATTACTCCCTGAAGGGCGGCCGCCTCTGAGAGGGGTACTGGTTGCAGGAGCGATAGTCTTGGCTGCGGTTGCAGCCTGGTCTTCTTATTACACAGTCCCGAGCGACTCGGTCGCCGTTGTCCAGCGTTTCGGCAAATACACTGCTGAGGTTCCGCCTGGCCTGCATTTCAAATTTCCGTTTGGCATCGACGTTGCCACACTGGTGCCCGTGAAACGGCAGCTGAAGCAGGAATTCGGATTCACCACGCCGGGCAGGAGTGATCCCTTCCAAAGCCCATCAGACGGCCAGCGCGAAACCGAAATGGTCACGGGAGATCTGAACGCCGCGCTTGTGGAATGGGTGGTGCAGTACCGGATCTCGGACCCCCTGAAGTTCCTGTTCGAGGTACGCGAGCCAAGCGCGACTTTGCGCTACGTCTCTGAGTCCGTGATGCGCGAGGTCGTTGGAGACCGCACGGTTGACGAGGTCATCACCATCGGCCGGCAGGAGATTGAGAGCGAGGCACTTTTTAAGATGCAGGCTCTGTCCACGAAATACGCCATGGGCATCAGTATCGACCAGGTGCAGCTGAAGAACATCAACCCGCCGGGGCCTGTTCAGGCGTCATTCAATGAGGTCAACCAGGCACAGCAGGAAAAGGAACGCCTGATCAACGAGGCGCGCCGCGAGTACAACAAAGTCATTCCGCTGGCCGAGGGCGAGAAAGATCAGCGGATTCGAGAGGCTGACGGTTATCGCCTGAAACGCATCAACGAGGCGGAAGGCGACGCTGCGCGGTTCACCGCGCTTTTGGCCGAATACGTCAAGGCACCAGAGGTCACGAGGCGGCGGATATACATAGAAACCCTCCAGGATGTTCTGCCCACAATCCTGTCAAAAATCATTGTCGAAGGATCGACTACGAGCATCCTGCCGCTTTTGAACCTGGACAGGCTTCAGGAGGACCCGTCATGAGCATCAGACTGGGCCTCATTGCAGGGATTGCGGCTGCAGTTGGCGTGATTGCCTCTGGTTCCCTCTACACAGTTGGCGAAGTCGAACAGGCCATTATCACCCAATTCGGCAAACCCGTGGGAGAACCAGTTATAACGGCCGGTTTAAAGCTGAAGTTGCCCATCGTTCAAGAAGTCAACCGGATCGACCGCCGGGTTCTTGAGTGGGATGGCAATCCGTCCGACATGCCCACTAAGGACAAGCTCTACATTTCCGTCGATCTGTTCGCCCGCTGGAAAATCACCGACCCGTTGCAATATTTCCTGCGGCTGCGCGATGAGCGCAGCGCGCAATCCCGTCTGGACGATATTCTCGGCAGCGAAACCCGCAATGCCGTCGCAAAACACGAGTTGATAGAGATTATCCGGACTACGAAAGGCCGGATCCCGCTGCGGGACACGCTTCTGACTGATGAGGAGCGCGCGCAGGACATAGGTTCTCTGGTTCCTATCCAGAAAGGCCGCGCACTTGTGGAACAAGAGATTTTCGCAGCCGCCTCAGAGAAGGTTCGTGTATTTGGGATCGAGCTTCTCGATATCCGTTTCAAGCGGATCAATTACAACGAGAGTGTGCGTCCGAAGATCTATGACCGCATGATCTCCGAGCGCCGCCAGATCGCTGAACGTTTTCTTTCCGAAGGCAATGGCGAAGCCGCGCGAATTCGCGGCAACCGGGTTCGCGATCTGAACAAGATACAATCCGAAGCGTATCGCGCCGTCGAGGAAATCCGCGGCGTGGCTGACGCCTCGGCGGCTGCGATCTACGCAAAAGCCTACAACATCGACGCCCAAGCAGCCGAATTCTATGCGTTTACCCGGACAATGCAGGCCTACAAGGACATGATTTCAGGCGGAACGACGCTGGTCCTGACAACCGATAGCGAACTTTTCAGGTTTCTGAGAGGAATGGAGGCCGGAGAGCCGTCTGGGAGTACGTCTCCTCCCCCTCCCGGCCTGACGGCTGCGGCCGAACGCTGATGAATCGGAGGACAAAGAGATGACGGAAGAACCGGTGGATTTAGACGAAACGCGAAGCGCCGAACGCCAGATTGCGACCGACACCCGTTGCCGCAAACGCGGCGTTTGGGAGCAGACGCCATCCACTCCATCCGCGTTTAATAGGTTCAAAGTTTTGGGTTTTCGGCACGTGCATCCGCCGCAAACGCAAAAGTCCAGTTTGTCCGCGTCTTATCGGTTCGCATAGGGCACAACGAATGGCAACTGGTTTACATGTTCACTATTTGTTTTTCATGACGCCCAAATATGCACGCTCGGGTCAGTTGGGCCAAAAAGAAATGGCCCGCCTCTGGTCCGTGGACGAACGAACCGTCAAGCGAGAAATTAAGCGATTGACGGATTCAAGTATACTTCTCCAGCTTAGGCCTGGGGTTAGAGGCCGCGTCGCAGCGTACCGACTCAACTACACGGAAATTTACCGTCTGAGCGAACCGGTTTGGCGAAATGTTGGTTCTGATTTTGTATCGCGCATGGAGACACAAACTCCAAAACCGACCAAAAAGGTTGTTCATGTACAATTTGGCCAAGAAAAACCAGAAGCTGTTGAACATGAGGGACAAGACCTTCAGGGTCCGTGGGGCAGGGCGCTTCGGCGCCTATCAGAGTCTGAAGCACTATTGTTTAAAAGTTGGTACTGCGATCTCAAATTTGTTGAAATGCAAGATCAGACAATCACCTTGCGCGCACCCAGCAAGTTCATCGCACAGTACATTCAATCTCACCATTTGAAACCTTTACTTGGAGCGGTCCAGCTCGAGTTCGGGCGAATTCAGAAAGTGTGTTTGCTCGGCTAACAATCCAGATTTGTAGGTCGCACGCTGTGCCGTGAGACAACCGAAATTGCTGATTTCAACCGTTGAGTTTGGCCTCGAACATCCCGATGGTTTTCAGAATGTTGTCGAACAAGGGGGGATCCCCGATGATCATTTCTTGCATCCCCACATAGTCCCGGCGCAGCGCTGCTTTCAGCTCAGGGTTCGGTAGCAATCTTAGAGATCCGGGCCTGGCATTCTCGTAGTTAGCCCAAGCCGCTTTGAAGAAGACGGACTTATGGTGTGCAACCTGATCCAGCAAGTCGATCTGTTCGATAGCGCGAGAATGGGTCTCGTGTTTGATCAACTGAGCCATGTCGTAATAATGGCGCGACATACGGTCAGCCAGAGGTTTGGTGATGTCCTGATGATAGAGCATATGCAGGATCGTGGCTTTCTCCCAGAATGTGCGTTCAACACCCAAGACCTTCACATCGACGTCGCTCGCCTCCAACAGGTCTGGAAATGCCTGATGCACATAAGGTGATATCCTGCGGGACTCGGCTGGAAGGTGAACCCCACGGGCGCCAAATTCGAACCGCACTACCGGCTGGATGTAGCCGCTGGCCGCACTTGTCTCGGATGGATAGGCGAAAAGCAAGGTTTGTGCATCATTAGGATCGACCGAGAGGGAAAAGTGCTGATCAAGCACGGCGCCAAACTTGATCTTGGTTTCTTTCAGAAGCGGTCCTGAGACTACTTTGGTGGCCGTATCCTGAAGCTCCTGCAGCAGTTGCTTTTGTTTTTTGCCTGAAAGGGCAGGGTGCTCGGGGTCACGTGTGCCGTCGAAACCGAGCTGTGCCCGGTCGAGAGACAGATCCACGTCTTCTGAGAACCGATGGATGATGTCATAGACCTTGGATAGCGATGTCCCACCCTTGAAGATCATGTGAGTGCCAAAAGAGGGCAGGGCGAATAGATGTTTCAGCGACCAGCAGACCCAGAAATCCTTCTCAACGATTGCCTTGGAAATGCCAAGCTTTGCGGCCGTTTCCTGAAACGCTTCTTCACGGTTCTTTGGAGTATCGTTGGCAAACTGGTCCAAGATCAGACCCGTGCCACGATTTGCTGCACTACCGGGTGCATCCAGGTCGGAACATATCTACTTTGTCTTGCGAGCAATGCGCGGTCCTTAACATCCAGATTGCGGGCCAGCGTGTCGACAACACGGCTATCCACCCGGTTTTTGCCAACATAGCGTAACGCCTGAAATACGGCGCCGGTTTTCTGGCCTGCACCAACTAGCGTTTTGGATGATGCATTCCGGAACTGGATGACTTGTCGACCAACTGTCTTGGTGCGGGTCGGGCCGTCGGTCATGTAAGTCGGCTTGGACGGCACTTGGGTCGACAGCCCCAACTGGTTGGCTGCCATGGCAGGGGAGGGCTGTAGAACCTGATTGTCTTTGCGTGCAATCGCTTTGGCAATGTCATCGGCTGACGGAGACAACAGCCCTAATCGGGCGCTCTTTCTCGGATAGTCATAAAGCCCACGCGTTAACCGTCGGATCATCCCTTGATCCGCCAAACGCGACAATGCCTGATCCACACTTGCGCGGGAGCCAATATCCAGAAAGTCGGTTGGCGCAAAGATTGAGCCCCGGCCTTTTCCGATGATGCGTTGTCTAATCGATGAAGTGATCATAGTTTTCTCCTTGTCAGAAAATATAATACTTTTTTCTGACTTACAAGTTAGCAGAGTATTGCCAAGTTGTTTGAGGATTCATGAAAAGTGATTTTGTTCCGCGCTCGGGCTGTCATTTCTGCGGTGTACTCATCCCAGAGTGTGAACGCATCAATCCGTGCGTGGCGGTATGAGATGGCGGTGAGTTGGTATCGGCGAGGGCGGAAGATTAAGTTGATCTGGTCATGCGCAGACAGAAACCTCTGGGCTTGCCGGTGTGATTTGAACCGCCCGAACATTTTTTCTCGCTTCCGTGTCGGCCTGTGCGACACTTCGATTGCATTGTTCAGGCCTTTGTGGGCGCGATGGTCGGCGTCCGGAGCCAACTTGTTGATCGGCTTGATGTAGCTGCGCAACTTGTCAGTTATTACGACCCTCGGTTCACCAAATTGAGCCACGAGCCTCTGAAAGAACCGCTTTGCAGCTCTTGCGTTCCGGCGAGTTTGTACGAGAATGTCGAGGACATTACCAATTGCTTCGATGGCGCGCCATAGCCAGTGTTTTCTGCCACGGATCGAAATCACAACTTCGTCCATTCGTCACTTGTCGTTTGGCCGCAGACGATCTCGCCGGATGCAGTCTCCGAAATGCTGCCCAAACCGATTGACCCATAACCGGATCGCTTCCCGGCTTACAATCACGCCCCGCGCTGCCATCAGGTCCTCAACATCCGCCGTGCTCAGTGCAAAGCGGTGGTACGCCCAGACTGCATAAGCAATGATCTCACGAGGATAGCGGAACCCTTTCAGGCGCGGCATTTTGGTCGGAATGTTCATGACCCGCGGATAGCCCGGTCAAGACGGACGAGCAACTTGGCAATACCTCAGTAAAGTTTGAGGAAAGAGTAGCTCCAGATTGTGGTTGCTGGGAAATGCTTGGCAAACACTGAATTACCAGAGGACCGGTTGGCTGGTTGATCGTTGGCGGAGGTGTGGGCCACGTACCGCACAAAATTTCGGCGGTCGCTTTGGATCTATGTCTTCAACACACATTTTTCTTTACAGACGCATGATTCTATCCGCATGATCGCTAGTAAACCAGTTTACTAAACCGATTTACCTGAATCTCAGGAGTGATCGGACATGGCGGGAACACGAATGGCCAATCTTCAGGATGTTGCAAATGCTGCTGGCGTCTCCAAGACGACGGTGTCCCGTTTCCTGAACGGCTCGCTCGATCTGCCCGAAAAAACCGCTCTGCAGATCAACACCGCCATTCGTGCGCTGAACTACAAACCAAACCCTCACGCAAGGCGGCTTAGCCTTGGGCGGACCGATACCATTGGGCTGATCGTACCGGACATTGCGACACCTTTCTTTGCCACCTTCGTCGCGGCTGTAGAGCAGGAAGCCGATGCCCACGGTAAGGCCTTGGCGCTTTATGCTACACTAAACCGCCGAGACCGGGAGCTTTCCTACATCGATCTCTTGCGGCAAGGGCATGCAGACGGGTTGATTTTTATCACGAACCATCAAGGTGATGCGGCCTTGGCCGATCGGATCAACACAGCCGGTCCCTGCATCGTGGTGGACGAGGACGTGGTAGGCACACAGGTACCCAAGCTGTTTTGCGACAACTTCGAAGGGGGCCGGCTGGCAGGGCGTCATCTGGCGCAGTCGGGTCATCGGCACGTCTTGTTCATCGGTGGCGTCGACGAGATGATTTCTGGCCAGCGCCGTTACGGCGGGTTTGCGGCCGGGATGGCCGAGGTGGGCGGCCCCGACTGCGTGATTGAACGGGCTCGGGGGACTTACACCTTCGCGGCAGGGCGTGAGGCGGCTCGCGAGTTCGTGGCCCGTCCAAACCACAGCCGCCCGACTGCGATCTTTGCAAGTTCCGACGAACTGCTCATTGGTCTGTACGAAGTTTTACAGGAGTCCGGCGTTTCAATTCCCGACGATGTCTCTGTCATCGGGTTTGACGATGTCGGCCCGTTGCACCTGTTCGCACCCGCCGTCACGGCAGTGCGCCAGCCGGTGCGGGATCTTGGAAAGCGGGCGCTGCGCCTGCTGCTCGAGACCTCTGCACCATCCGAGGGCAAAAAGCTCCCGCAAGAGGAGCTGTTGCCCGTTACCCTGGTAGAACGGGCCTCCGTCGGCCCGCCTCCCAGGTCAACTCTCCTAATGCAACCGAATTCCAACTCACGGAGGTACTGACATGACCATGAAAACAACCCGACGCGCCTTTGGCGTGGGTGCTGCCGCTTGCCTGCTTGCAACCACGGCGTTGGCCCAGGACGCCCCCACATTTGCTCTTGTGCAGATCAACCAACAGGCGCTGTTTTTCAATGAAATGAACCGTGGCGCACAGGAGGCTGCAGAGGCCGCGGGCGTGAACCTGGTGATCTTTAACGCCAACAACGATTCTGCGGCGCAGAACAGTGCGGTCGAGACCTATATTCAGGAAGGTGTTGCTGGCATGGCCGTGGTGGCCATCGACGTGAACGGCATCATGCCAGCTGTGCAACAGGCCGACGCGGCGGGCATTCCCGTGGTGGCCATTGATGCGATCCTGCCCGAGGGCGGTCCGCAGAAGGCGCAGATTGGCGTGGATAACGCCAAGGCCGGCGCTGACCTTGCCGCCTATTACAACGAAAACATGGCCGATCCGTCCAAGCTGGGCATCGTGGGCGCGCTGAACTCTTACATCCAGAATGTGCGCAAGGATGGTTTCGAAGACGCGCTGAACGGCGACACGGTGACTGTTGCGGGCACGGTTGACGGGCAGAACATCCAAGATGTGGCGCTGGGGGCTGCCGAAAACCTGATCACCGCCAACCCCGATCTAACGGCCATCTATGCGACCGGCGAACCCGCCTTGATGGGCGCGATTGCCGCTGTTTCTTCGCAGGGAAAACAAGATGACCTGTCGGTTTTTGGCTGGGATCTGACGGCGCAGGCTATTGACGCCATCGACGATGGCTATCTCAAGGCCGTGATCCAGCAGGACCCCGCCGCCATGGGGGCTGCTGCTGTCGAGGCGCTGATCGCGCTGCATGAGGGTGAGAGCGTCGAAGCCGAGATATCGGTGCCGGTAACCATCGTCACATCGGAGAACGTGGACGACTTCCGGTCGCTGTTCGAATGATGATGGCGGAGATTCATGAAGAGGGGAGGGGGGACGCACCCCCCTCTGCCACTGCCGCTCCCATTCTGGCTTTGCGTAATATCCACAAGACCTTTGGGTCCCATCAGGCGCTGCGCGGTGTCGATCTGGATATCTGTCGAGGTGAATGCCTTGGGCTGATTGGGGACAACGCTGCCGGGAAATCGACGCTGTCCAAGGTCATGTCTGGCACCTACATCCCAGACGAGGGCCAGATCCTGATGGACGGCCAGCCTGTTCGTTTCGGCAGCCCCTCCGAGGCCCGCGATCTGCACATCGAGATGGTATATCAGGATCTGTCGCTATGTGATCACGTGGATGTTGTGGGTAATCTTTTCCTTGGGCGCGAACTGAAGCGCGGCCCTTTTCTCGACCAGCCCCGGATGCTGGAAGAGGCGGAAAAGATGCTTGCCGCGCTGGAAATCCGTATTCCTCGCCTAACCGCCAAGGTCGAGAAACTGTCCGGCGGTCAGCGGCAGGCTATCGCCATCGCCCGCGCGGCCAGCTTCAGACCGAATGTGCTGATCATGGACGAGCCGACCTCGGCATTGGCCGTGGCCGAGGTTGAGGCGGTGCTTGAACTTATCAACCGGGTGAAGGCCACCGGCGCTGCCGTGGTGCTGATCACCCACCGAATGCAGGATCTGTTCCGCGTCTGCGACCGGGTCGCCGTCATGTACGAAGGCACCAAAGTCGCAGAGCGCGACATTGACAAGACGGATCTGCAGGAACTGGTCGACCTGATTGTCGGCAAAGGGGGTCACTGATGGTGGCATATACGGAACGTCAGGCCGGATCAAAGCTGGCCGATTTCGTGGGCGAACATGCGCAGGTGCTGTCCATCGCCTTGTTTTTCATGGTCTGCATGGTGTTCTTCGGGGCCATGACATCGACCTTTCTGATGCCGGGCAACCTGTTGAATGTGCTGCGACAGGCGGCGCCGATCCTTGTGGTCGCGGTGGCCATGACGCTGGTCATTACCACCGCGGGGATTGATCTGTCGGTGGGGTCGATGGTGGCTCTGATCAATGCTGCTGCTGCTATTGTCATGGCAGCCGGGCTGCCCTGGCCCATGGCCATCGTGCTGATGCTGGTGCTTGGGGCGGGGATCGGCCTGATCCAGGGCTGGTTCGTGGCCTATCAGGGCATCCCTGCTTTCATCGTGACGCTGGCGGGTCTGTCGATCCTACGCGGTGCGGCGTTGTACATGACCGAGGGCTATTCCATCCCAATCCGCGATGCCGACGGGTTTTTCTGGCTGGGACGTGGCGAGATCGCCGGTTTCCCGGTGCCGGCACTGATCGCTATCCTCGTGGCAGTACTGGGATTTGTCGTGATGCTGCGGACCCAATACGGGCGGCAGGTCATCGCTGTCGGGTCCAACATCGAGGCGGCGCGCCGCGTCGGTATGCCGGCCAAGCGGGTGCTGGCATCCGTCTACATGGTGTCCGGTCTCGCCTGTGCGGTGGCGGGTATCCTGATCGCTGCGCGCCTTGGCTCTGGCTCGTCGAATGCGGCACAGGGGTTTGAGTTGCAGGTGATCGCAGCGGTGGTGTTGGGCGGTACATCCCTTATGGGCGGTAAGGCGTCGATGCTGGGCACCGTGTTGGGCACAATGACCATTGCCGTGATCGGCAATGGATTGATCCTGATGCATATCTCGCCCTTCTTCACGCAGATCGTCACCGGGACCATCATCCTTGTCGCGATCTGGATGAACGCGCGTCTGTTCGACCGCAAATGGCGGTTCGACAAAAAAAAGGCCGTGTCATGAGCGAGCTGTCGCCCTGCCACGTCCGCTCAGGTCAGGTGATGACCGTGACCGGGCCGATCCCCTCAGCCCGGCTGGGACATACACTGATGCACGAGCATCTGCAGAACGATTGTTCCTGTTGGTGGCATCCGCCCACCGACCCCGCGCGAGAATACCTTGTCAACGCGCCGGTCAGCATCGAACTGCTGTCCGAGTTGCGGCAGGATCCGTTTGTCAACAAACACAACATCGCGCTCGACGACCTTGAGCTGGCCATCGAAGAGGTGCACCAGTTCACCGCCGTGGGGGGGCGGAGCATCGTCGATCCGACCTGTCGCGGCATCGGGCGCGACCCGACCAAGCTGCGACGCATCTCGGCCGAGACCGGGGTGCAAGTGGTCATGGGGGCGGGCTACTACCTTGCCTCATCCATGCCGGACGAGGTTGCGCGGCTATCGGTCGATGGTATCGCGGACCAGATCGTGCAAGAGGCGCTGGAAGGCGTCGACGGCACCGACGCTAAAATCGGTCTGATCGGTGAGATCGGCGTGTCGTCAGAGTTTACCGCCGACGAAGAGAAATCCTTGCGTGGTGCGGCACAGGCACAGGTCCGCACTGGCCTGCCGTTGATGGTGCATCTGCCGGGCTGGTTCCGGCTGGGGCATCGCGTGCTGGATATCGTCGAGGAAGAAGGCGCCGACCTTCGCCATACCGTGCTGTGCCACATGAACCCGTCGCACATGGACCCGGTCTATCAGGCGACCCTCGCGCAACGCGGCGCTTTCGTCGAGTTCGACATGATCGGGATGGATTACTTCTACGCCGATCAAGGTGTGCAATGCCCCTCTGATGACGAAGTCGCGCGGGCGATTATGACGCTGGTCGAGGCCGGATTCCTTGACCGCATTCTGCTCTCTCAGGATGTCTTCGTGAAAATGATGCTGACCCGCTACGGCGGCAATGGCTATGCCTTCGTAACGAAGCATTTTTTGCCTCGTCTGCTGCGCCATGACCTGCCTGCACAGGCGATGGACACGCTCATGGTGACCAATCCCCGTCGCGTCTTTGACGCGAGCGCATAACTTTCTGAAAAGGACTGAACTATGACCAAGGTTTTGCTAGTCGGCGAAAGCTGGACCACGTCTGAGACCCATTTCAAGGGCTTCGATCAATTCGGATCGGTGCATTTCCACACGGGTGCCGATCCGCTGCTGAAGGCGCTCAAGGGGTCTGAGTTCGAGGTGGACTACATGACCGCGCATGAGGCGGCAGAGGGCTTCCCCTTCGAGATGGATGGCTTGAAGGGCTACGACATTATCATCCTATCGGACATTGGCGCGAATACCTTTCTGTTGCCGCCCGATGTCTGGTTGCGGTCGAAATGCGTGCCCAACCGTCTACGCCTGTTGAAACAGTGGGTCGAAGAGGGCGGCAACCTGATCATGATGGGCGGCTATTTCTCGTTCCAGGGGATCGACGGCAAGGCGCGCTGGCGCAAGACCCCGGTCGAGGACACGTTGCCCGTCACCTGCTTTCCGTGGGACGACCGCATTGAAATCCCCGAAGGCGCGGTAGCCGAGGTGCTCGCCCCCAATCATTTTGTGATGGCGGGTATTGAAGGTGTCTGGCCGCCGATCCTCGGCGTCAACGAGGTCGAGCTGCGAGAAGGTGCAGAGGTCGTCGCGCGGATTCCCGAGGAGCAGGGTGGCCATCCATTGTTGGTGCTGGGAACGCACGGGGCCGGGCGGACCGCTGCCTGGACATCGGATATAGGGCCTCATTGGCTGTCGCCGGAGTTCTGCGAATGGGTGGGCTATGCCCGACTGTGGAAGAATGTGCTGGGCTGGCTCGTGGCGCGCTGAATGTGGGCCCCTGCGCCGGCTTGGGCCGCCCGAAACCAGCGGGCGGCCCGGTCCGTCAGGGGGGGTGGGTTTCGGGGCCAAGGATCGTGGCAAATTCCGCCTGTGTCGGAAAGGCCGCAACGGTGCCGGGCCGCGCCACCGTATGCGCTGCGGCGCGGGCTGCATCGGCCAAGGCACGTGCGTCCAAAGCCACGCCGCGCAGCGCCGCCGAGGCCAGCGCCGTTGCCATGAAGCAATCACCCGCCCCGGTGGTGTCACGCACCGTGCAGGGCACCGCAGGCACAGTGATTTGTTCCGCCGCAGTGATCAAAGCCGCCCCTGCAGCGCCCAACGTCAGCACGACCGTTCCAATCCCGAGATCCAGCAGATGATCCACACCGCCAAGAGCCTCCGCCTCGCCCTCGTTGACGAAGGCCGTGTCGACCAACGACCACAGCGGCGCAAAGTAAGGCTGCAGGGGCGAGGGGTTCATCGCCGTGTGCATGCCTATTGCGCGAGCGGCGCGCAACAGAGCGCCGGTGGTCTCGGCGCTCAGGTTGCCTTGCACCGCGAGCAGATCGTCCGCGTGTGCGCCGTCCAGCCCGGCGAGGGCCTGTTCGGGTGTAAGGGCCGAGGCCGCTTCGCGCGTGGTGATCACGGCATTTTCACCGGCTGCCGCCATCAAGATGGTCGAGGCATCGGTGCTGACGCCGGTCAGCCGGATCAGTCGAGCGTTCAGCGGTTCATGCGCCAGTCGTTCGGTGATGTCACGCCCGCGCGAATCATCGCCCAGAGCGGCGACAAACACACATTGCAGGCCGGTGCGTGCCATCGCAACGGCCTGGTTTACCCCTTTCCCTCCAAGGTCGCGCGACAGACTTTCGCCAAAAATCGACGCGCCTGGACTGGGGAAATCCTCAATCGCCAAGGTCTCGTCCAGGGCGGCATTGCCTATGACATAGGCCTTCATCACATCTTCCTTCTTTTCTGAAAGGGTACTTCATGCAGCAAATATCTGACCGGACGACCGGCGCGATCCACGACATCTTTGGCCGACACAAGGCGCTGATCGGCATGATTCATTGCCCGGCCTTTCCCGGTGCACCACGCTATCGCGGCGAGAGTCTCGACAGCATCTACGATGCTTGCATGCGCGACGCCGAGAGGCTGATTGAGGGTGGTCTGCACGGGCTGATCGTCGAGAACCACGGCGATGTGCCGTTTTCCAAGCCCGAAGACATCACCCACGAAACGGCGGCCTTTCTGTCCGTCGTGACCGATCGTGTTCGCCGTGCGGTGGGCGTGCCCATGGGCATCAACGTACTGGCCAATGCGCCGATCCCGGCGCTCGCGACCGCTGTCGCCGGGGGCGCGGATTTCATTCGGGTCAACCAGTGGGCCAATGCCTATGTCGCCAACGAAGGTTTCATGGAGGGGCGCGCCGCCGAGGCCATGCGCTACCGCAGCCTGCTGCGCGCCGAGCGGGTCAAGATTTTTGCCGACAGCCACGTTAAGCACGGCAGTCATTCCATCACCGCCGACCGGTCGATCCCTGAACTGACCCGCGATCTTGCGTTCTTTGACGCAGATTGTGTGATTGCCACGGGGCAGCGCACCGGCAACAGTGCCACGATGGAAGAGATCGACGAGATTGCGGGCGCGACACATCTGCCGTTGCTGGTGGGGTCCGGTGTGACCGAAGACAACATCGTTGCCATCCTGGACCGGACGAACGGCGTGATCGTCGCGTCCTCGTTGAAAGAGGGCGGCGTCTGGTGGAACCCTGTCGAGCCCGAGCGAGTGCGCCGCTTTGTCGCTGTGGCGCAGGAGGGGCTTGATGGCTGAGGAGCTGACAGATCGCATCCTACGCGAAAACGCCGCCGATTTCGACGCCATGGTCGGGCACCGTTTCGTGCGGGACATCGCGTCGGGGTCGCTCGCGCCCGATGTCTTCGACCGGTATTTGCTGATTGAAGGAGCCTTTGTCGACACAGCCATCGCGATCTTCGGATACGCGGTGGCAAAGGCCGAAGATCTCGACGACCGGCGGAAGCTGATCGGTACGTTGGATGCCTTAGCCAATGAGCAAATGTCCTATTTCGAGGCGGCCTTCGCCGCGCGGGGCATCACTCCAGACCCGGCGTTGCAGGCCGATCCGCGCGTGGCAGCGTTTCGGGACGGCATGTTGGAAATCGCCCGCGATGGCGATTTCACGGCCATCGTCACGGCAATGTTCGCAGCAGAGTGGATGTACTGGACGTGGTGCAGACAGGTCCGCAACGCGCCTATGGTCGACCCCATGCTGGCCGAGTGGGTCGAAATGCACGCGGCACCCAATTTCACCGCACAGGCCCATTGGCTTCGCGACCGGTTGGATAATCTGGGCGAGACAATGACCGAAGCGCAGCGAATTCATACGGTTGCAGTCTTTGGCCATGTGCAGCGGTTGGAGATCGGGTTTCACGAGGCGGCCTATGCCGAGGCTTCGATTAGCGAAGAATAAAGCGCGACTGCCTCGACCAGCCGAGGAATGCGGACATATTCGTCCGTCACATGCGGCTGGTCCACCTGTCCGGGCCCAAGGATCATGACCGGTACCCCCATCGCCGGTTGTAGCAGGGAAGCATCGGTAAAGTAGTTCACCGAAGACCGCAGGGCGTTATGGTCCGTCATGCCGATCACGGTTTGGCAGGCGTCGCGAAACCACCGCTCTGACGGATCGGTCCACACAGGCGGTAGGTCAATGATCGGCTTGATCGAGACCTCTGCACCGCATAGCGCCCGCAGTTCCGCCGTAAGCGCCTCGTGGCTGACCCCGACGACGGAGCGCAAATCGACCGTCAGTCGACAGTGATCGGGGACCGAGTTGGTGTTGATCCCGGCCGATAACGTTCCAAGGTTACAGGTCGCGCGGCCCATTTCCGCGTGCGCGTAATCCGGCTGCCAGCCGGCCAGCCGGGCCAGAGTGGGCGCCATGGCGGTAATTGCATTGCGGCCCAGATCCGGCGTCGCGCCATGGGCCGTGACGCCGTGCGAGGTAAGCTCCAGCCACAGTGCGCCCTTGTGACCGGCGACCGGCTGGTTGTCAGTGGATTCACCCACGACCATGGCCCGAGCCGGCGGCAGGGCGGTGGTTTCTGTCAACCAGCGCGCGCCGTCGCAGCCGGTTTCCTCACCACTGGTCAAGATAACGCTGGCGGGCGCCGTCGTTGCCTGTGCGGCAACGATGAATGCTGCGACGCCGCCTTTCATATCGCTGCTGCCACGCCCGTACAGGCGATCGTCGGTAATCTCACCGTCGAAGGGCGCGCAGTTCCATGCCATATGGCCAAGAGGCACCGTGTCCAGATGCCCGCTAAAGCATAGCCCGGGAGCTTCACCACGCACTGCGATGAGGCTCGACCGCTCAGGCAAGTGGTCAATCACCTGGCAGGTGAACCCTGCTGTTTCCAACGCACGGGCGCAGAAGCGCACGCAGGCGGCTTCCTGCCCAGGCGGGTTGATCGTGTCAAAGGCCAGAAGCTGCCGGGTCAGGGCGATCACCGCGTCTGATTGGGTCATCCGTGTAGCCTTCCGATTGTGTGCGTAATGTAGCTGCTTAATGCAGCTTAGACACCCAGACGGATTGGTAAAGCGGTTTACAAGTTGGTCGGGTGTATTTTCTCCCTTCCTGATAGCTATGCTGAAATGCTGGTCAGGTTAGAACTGTGTGCCATTGAGAACCTGCGCCTTCTCGTCGGCAGTCATCTTCGCGGTACTGAGCGCAACGGGGGAAAAGGGCTAACAGCCCTTTACGTTTCTTTAACGCAGGTGGAGACTATGTTTCGATATCTTCTGAACGCAATACCCCTCGAAAACACACTTTTGGAGTGCGTATGGGGCATGAGTGGATTAATGCTCGCGGATATATTTACGTAACAGGGACTTCAGGTGCTGTATGTTGAACTCGACAGTCCCACATGCCATCGAAACAAACCGGAAGCATAGCGATCAAGAAAAAAGGCGGAAAGGGCGGGAAGCGGACATTCGCTGCGCGTGCACCCTATACACATCAAAGAGGAGTAAGCTGACATCCATCGCAGCTTGGCAGGGAATGTTTAGCTGTACTCCCGCATTGCGGCACTGAACCCGAAAAACATATGCCTCGACTCTGATGCTGCTTCGGTCCAAAAACTGACTGAGCGAGAAAAAGGAACATTGACGTGATTAAACACAACGAGGGAAAAGAAATATGAAACTAGCCTCACTAGCCACGCTTGTGGCCAGCGTGCTCGCGATAGGCGCCGTGCCTGTTGCAGCACAAGACAAGAAACCAAACATCATTCTTATCGTGTCGGACGACACTGGCTTTGGCGACCTTGGCCCATATGGCGGCGGAGAAGGCCGCGGAATGCCGACACCGGCGATCGATCAGTTGGCTGAGGAAGGCATGACCTTCATGTCCTTCTATGCACAGCCAAGTTGCACGCCGGGTCGTGCTGCAATGCAGACCGGGCGCATCCCGAGCCGCAGCGGCATGACCACGGTGGCTTTCCAGGGCCAGGGTGGCGGGCTGCCCGCAGCCGAATGGACGCTGGCTTCGGTGCTGAAAACTGCTGGATATAACACCTTCTTCACCGGTAAATGGCACTTGGGCGAAGATGACTATGCGTTGCCCAATGCGCAGGGCTATGACGAGATGAAGTATGCCGGGTTGTATCATCTCAACGCCTATACCTACGCTGACCCGACCTGGTTCCCGGATATGAGCCCGGAACTGCGCGCCATGTTCGCAAAGGTCACCAAGGGCGCAATGTCCGGTAATGCGGGCGAAACACCGGTCGAGGAGTTCAAGATCAACGGCCAGTATGTCGACACACCGGACACCGCGACTGAAGAATATCCGGACGGCGTCGTCGGTATCCCCTTCTTTGACGGATACGTGGAGAAGGCGTCTCTTGACTACCTCGATAAGGCAGCAAAATCCGACGCTCCCTTCTTCATGAGCATTAATTTCATGAAGGTGCACCAACCAAACATGCCGCACCCGGATTACATCCACAAATCATTGTCCAAATCCAAGTATGCGGATTCGGTCGTGGAACTGGATTCGCGGATCGGACGTATCATGGACAAGGTGCGCGCGCTTGACATCGACGATAACACCTTTGTTTTCTACACGACCGATAACGGCGCATGGCAGGATGTCTATCCGGATGCCGGTTACACGCCGTTCCGCGGGACCAAAGGCACCGTGCGCGAAGGTGGCAACCGAGTTCCTGCCATTGCCTGGATGCCGGGCAAAGTCCTGGCCAACAAGAAGAGCCACGACCTTGTCGGTGGACTTGATCTTATGGCGACTTTCGCGACTCTTGCCGGGGTCGACCTTCCCACGAATGATCGCGCTGGCGAACCCATCATTTTCGACAGCTACGACATGTCGCCGGTCCTGTTCGGTACAGGCAAAAGCGAGCGCAACGAGTGGTTCTATTTCACCGAAAACGAACTGACACCGGGTGCGGCGCGGGTCGGGAACTACAAAGCCGTGTTTAACCTTCGTGGCGACAATGGCCAAGCGACCGGCGGTTTGGCAGTCGATACCAACCTTGGCTGGAAGGGCCCAGAAAGCTATGTTGCGACAGTGCCGCAGGTCTTTGACCTTTGGCAGGACCCCCAAGAACGCTATGACATCTTCATGAACAACTATACCGAGCGGACATGGACGTTGGTGACCATCAGTGAAGCGATCAAGAAGAAGATGCAAACATTCGTGGAGTATCCGCCGCGGCCACTTCAAAGCGCCGCCTACGCGGGTCCGGTTACGCTGTCATCCTACTTCCGCTTTCAGCATATTCGCGAACAGCTGGCGAAAGACGGTGTGAACATTCCGATGCCCACCGGAAACTAAGCGCTCGCCGCGACGCACGCAAACATGAAGTCTGGATGCGTCGCGGCACAATTTCGGCCTTGAGCGGGCTGCACCACACTGGGCCCTTTGCAAGACGCTGTCGAAAGCTCCTTGTTTGCCCCGCGGCCCGCTTCATCGCCAGACTGTTCCGAACCCTGCAAATCGACGAATTTACCGGGAAAGATCGGTGGCTTTCGAGGCCGCTATTGGTTTTCGTATGTTCGGCTGCGCGCTATAGTGCATGTGCATTAATTCCCGTATGGACCCCGAGGCATTCCATGTTTTCACGCCACATCTTTCTCTGTTTCACCGCCGTGCTGGCTCTTTTTTTCGCCGGGCCGTCCGCAGCGCAGGATCGGCAGGTCCCGAGCTATGTCGGGTCCACGGCCTGCGCCGATTGCCACATCGATGAAACGGAAGCCTGGCAAGGGTCCCATCATGCTAAAGCCTGGACTCCGACGACGTCGCAGACCGTCCTGGGAGACTTCGATGACGCAACATTCTCGTTGAACGGCATCCAGACGCGCTTTTTTCGTGAAGGTGACATGTTCGTGATCGAAACAGACGGTCCGGACGGTCGAAATACGCGTTATCCGGTTCACAGCGTCGTCGGGATTGAGCCACTCCAGCAATACCTGTTGGAGACAGAACCCGGAAAGCTTCAATCTTTTGATGTCGTCTGGGACACTGAGGCGCAACGCTGGTATCATCTATATCTTGATGACGAACTTCTTGCCAGGGACGGCATGCATTGGACAGGTCCCTACAAGAACTGGAACGCGCGTTGCGCGGAGTGCCACGCTACGGATTTTGACAAAAATTACAGCCCAGTGGATCGAAGCTATGCGAGCACTCAAGCTGAAATCGGTGTCGGCTGCGAGGCCTGTCATGGACCGGGCGAAGCGCATCTGGCGTGGGCTAAAAAACTTGAAACCTCTCAGGTTCCATGGACGGGCCTGACCGAAACAGGCTTCACAATTGATATGTCGGCGGGTGGTGAGACCTATATCCAGCAATGCGCAACATGCCATTCGCTCAGAGAGCCTTTTGATGATGGCAACCCACTTCCCGGTACCGCCTTTCATGATGCGTATCGCTTGAATGCGCTGCGGTCGGAATCGTATCATCCGGATGGTCAGATCCTTGCCGAAGTCTATGTGTACGGATCGTTCCTGCAGTCGAAAATGTATGCCAAGGGCGTGACCTGTAATGATTGTCACGAACCGCATTCGGCGCAATTGCGCGCGCAGGACAACGGGGTTTGCACGCAGTGCCACTCGAAGGCGGGAAATACCCGTTTTCCGACACTCACGATCAAGTCTTACGATCACCCTTCTCATCATTTCCACGAACCGGGAACCGAAGGTGCGCAGTGCAAGAGCTGCCATATGATCGAGCGCAATTACATGGTCGTCGATGGGCGCAGAGATCACTCTTTCCGTATCCCACGCCCTGATCTGAGCGCGGAAACCCGGTCGCCGAATGCATGTAATGATTGCCACGAGGAAGAAACGGCGGCGTGGACCGCGGCGGCTGTTGAGGACTGGTATCCTGAAAGTACACATAGAAACGCGCACTATGGTCAGGCGTTGGCTGCAGCGCGGAACAATCTTGCGGGTTCAGTAGATGATCTTGTGGCCCTCGCCGGATATGAAGAATTTCCTGCCATTGCCCGGGCCTCGGCGCTGAACATGCTGGCTCCCGTGTCGACGCCGGACATCGCTACACAGCTTGCGCCGTTGCTCCTGAATGAGGACCCATTGATCCGAGCTGCAGCGGTATCTGTGCAGCGGGGCGCGCCCGTGTCATCGAGATCGGCCCGACTTGTCCCACTCCTGTCAGATCCCATGAAATCAGTTCGAATTTCGGCCGCACGGGAATTCCTCGCAATGCCGCTCTCAAATATTCCTGAACGAACAGTCGGTGAGCTCAGCGTTGCGATGCAAGACTGGCAGTCCGCGTTAGAGGCCAAGACCGACTTTCCCGAAACTCAAATGGTCCTGGGGGGTGTTGGCCTGACAACACGCCGAATGGATATGGCCCTGCAAGCCTTTGGCGAAGCGGTTGAACTGGACCCTCAATTGGTTCAGGCTTGGATCATGATCATCCGCATTCAAAGCGCTTTTGGCGACAACCGCGCAGCACTGAAAACTGCAGATCGCGCTCTGGAAGTGAACCCAGACAGCGTTGAGCTTAACCTAATCAGAGCAGATTTGCTTTAGCGCCAGCTGTGCGCTGTGAGATGTCACAACTTGCACACAAAGCTACCCAATCGATGTCGTCAGAGTACCTCGTTTTTTATTCCCGTCAGCGTAGACTACTATTTCGAAAATCGGCTTGCGCCTAAGCAAGCTTCGCTCTGCTGAGTATGCGTTTCGTCTGCTTTTTTAAGATAGCAGTCAGTATCGTATGCTTTGTTCGCATCTGAGAAATACGTCGCGGGCCCGGCTATCAACCAGTTTACGCTAAGGTCGGATAACCCATCTTGAAAGATCGCTTTCAACAAATCGTACGGTACAGCACAATATTTTTTGGCAGAAACTTACACATGTCACATATCATAACTTTGCCACTCGTCTAAAACCAGTTTGTCCAAATTGTGTGGATTTGCCCAACAGAAATATTCAGTTGCAGCGAAGGTCCGGTTCGACGGACCGCGCCGCAGTATTTTAGACTGCCGCTGGAGGTCCGCTTTGGTGAAGATTTTTCGATGCGGGTCAGGGTGTGACGGTTGGGCTTGGTGTCCGTGTGGCCCGCGTTGGAAAATCTCCCAAGGTGGAAGCCGCGGGGAAGTTAGCTGGACTATGGGGAAAGAGCGCGGTCGGTTGTTGTGACGGCGTTTTCGGCGGACCGTTTGGCATTTTTTGCGGGGCTGGACGGGCGAGCTTCACGGCTCCGCCGCTCTGACCTGCTGACTGAGCTTGGTGGAATTGTGTTCTGCAGCAGTGCTGACAACCAATCGGCGCAATAGGCTTGGGCCGGTGCTGCCTTGTGCAGCCAGCATGGGTTGATGATCTTTTGCGGTCGTTCGGTCATGCTGCCCGCTCCGTTGGTGGCGCGCGTGACATCGGTTTTTGCCCGCGCCGAAAGATCTCGATGATGCGCATGGGGCCGCCGCAGCAGGGGCATGGTTCACGCAGGGTGAGCGGGGTGACGTTTGGTTCGTCGTCTTGGACATCTGCCGGATCTGACGGCTGGACGCAGAGCAGTGCGCGGATTCTGGTGAGGTTCGCTTTGCGGGCGGCGCTGGCTAGCAGGCCGTAGTGGCGGATGCGGTGGAAGCCGTCGGGAAGGACATGGATCAGGAACCTGCGGATGAACTCGGGTGTGTCCAGGCGCATGACCTTCTGCCGATCCCCGCGCTTGATCCTGTAATCCTTCCAGCGGAAGGCCACGGTGTCGGCATCCGCGCTGACAAGGCGGTGGTTCGAGATCGCCACCCGGTGGGTGTAGCGGCTCAGGTAGGCCAGTACCGCCTCTGGTCCGCCGAAAGGTGGCTTGGCATAGACGACCCATTCGGATTTGCGGAACGGGGCGAGCCATTTGGTGAAGGCGGCGGTGTCGGCCAAGCCTTGGTGATCACCGAAGAAGGCAAGCTTTCCCGCTTGGTGCAGGGCCAACAGCCCTTCAAGGAACAGGCGTCGGAACAACCGTGCCAAGACCCTCACATGCAGGAAGAAACCCGGCTTGCAGGCGATCCATCTTGCGCCGCCCGATGACAGACCGCCGCCGGGGACAATCATGTGGATGTGCGGGTGATGGGTGAGTGCCGATCCCCAGGTGTGCAATACGCTGGTCATGCCGACCTTTGCGCCCATGCGCTTTGGGTCGGCGGCGATGGTCATTACCGTCTCTGCTGATGCCCTGAACAGCAGGCCGTAGATGGCTCGCTTATTCCAATAGGCGATCTGTGCGATCTCGGCGGGGATCGTGAAGACCACGTGGAAATACTCGACGGGTAGCAGGTCCTGGGCGCGTGCCTCCATCCAGTCGCGCGCCGCCGATCCCTGGCACTTCGGACAGTGCCGGTTCTTGCAGGAATTGTAGGCGATGTGCTGGTGACCGCACTTGCTGCAGCCCGCCACATGCCCGCCGAGCACTTCGGTTCGGCAGGCCTCGATTGCGGACATCGCTTTGAGCTGAGAAAGACTGACATGCCCGGCATTGGCCCGCCGCCACGCGGGGCCATATCTTCGAAAAATGTCAGCGAGCTCCAGCTTGGGACGGGGCACGCCCCCGTCCCGTCACTCCAGGCTTCGCCGCAGTGTCTGATCCTGCAGATTGGCCAGCATCTCATAGGGGCTGACGGTATCCTTTATCGTCTTGGTGGCCACATGGGTGTATTGGGCGGTGGTCGTCAGCTTGGCATGGCCCAGCAGCACCTGGATGACGCGGACATCCGTATTGGCCTCCAGCAAATGTGTCGCGAAACTGTGGCGCAGCGTATGCAACGTTGCAGGTTTGGAAATGCCCGCCATGTGCTTGGCCGAGGTGAACGCCCGGTTCAACTGGCGTGACGAGATCGGGTTGATCTTGGGTTTGCCAGGGAACAACCATCCTTCGGGCCGTGCTTCTTTCCAGTACGCGCGCAGCAATCCCAACAGCCCGGGTGACAGCATGACCTTGCGATCCTTGCCGCCTTTACCCTGGTCAACGTGGATCAGCATCCGGTTGCTGTCGATGTCGCTGATCTTGAGATTGCACACCTCAGAGGCGCGCAACCCCGCACCATAGGAAATGCTGAGGGCGGCCCGGTACTTCAGACCCGGTCCGGGCGTTGCCATCAACAGATCCGAGACCTCTTGCACGCTGAACACCATCGGCAGCTTCTTGGGCTGGGTCTTGAACTGCATGAACCGCTTCATGTCTTCGCGCCCGCAAGTGATGCCAAAGAAAAACCGCAACGCCACGATGCGCGTGTTGAACGTTGACGGTGTGATGCCAATGTCCGTCATGTGCAACTGATAGGCGCGCAACTCCTCCGGAGTCGCTGTATCCGGCGAATGGCCCAGAAACGCGGCAAAATCCTTGATTGCCCGAATGTGCGACTTCTGGGCTTTATCGCCCATCCCCCGAATACGCATGTCTTCCATCATCCGCGCACGCAGCGGGCTCATCTTCTCCTCTGTCATCGGAACCTCCTGTCATCAGATTGAGAAACCTCAAGCGTCAGACAGGTTTGGCAGCTCTCAAAACGCGGCCAGATCTGGTATCACTCAAAACGCCAACCACAAGCGCCATTGCCGCGCGAGCGGCTTAGTCCAGGGGCCGTTTTGCAATAGGTCTGGGAGATCCGCGCGAGGCGCGCGGCTCGCATTGATTATTGGACAGGGCAGGGGATCGACGCGCTAAAGTGCGCTCACCCCGGCCCTGGCATTGTCCAATAGTGGGGCTGCTGTGACCGGCAGGCCGGTCCCATCATCCCGATCCGCCCGCATCCTGCGTCGGGCCGGTCAAGGGGCAAGCGCCGCGCGGTGCGCGTCGTCTCCATGTCAAAAAAACCGGTTCCTCCCACGCGCACGCGCGCGGTTCCCTCCCATTTTTTTGCCACTCCGACCCCGTGACAGTCCCGCCCCAGGCCACAGGCAGGGCTTTGCCCTTCCTGTTCTGCCAGCCGAAAGACACGGGGTCTTTCAGCTAACAGATCAGAAGGCCGCGCCCATTAGCGGATAGCGGGGAAACATCGGCAACCGCATCGCCAGGATAAGGAGACGCCACGAATGGCTGATTTTGATATTAATATCACTGCAACTTACTCCCCCGAGGACAACAAAATCCGATTGTATGCTTCGGAGCGATTGGACGCCGAAACCTTCCAACGGGTCAAAGCCGCAGGCTTCAAATGGGCACCTAAGCAAGAATTGTTCGTCGCCCCTATGTGGACTGTTGCCCGCGAAAACCTTGCGCTTGAACTGGCAGGCGAGATTGAACCCGAAGAAACCACAATGGCCGAACGGGCGCAGATCAAAGCGGATCGCCTGGACGGGATCGCACAGAAACGCGCCGAACAGGCAAACGCATTTCACCGGGCCGCTGACGAACTGTCCCGCGCATTCGAATTTGGTCAGCCTATCCTTGTCGGGCATCACTCCGAGCGCAAAGCCCGCAAGACTCAAGAGCGGATGCACAACGCAATGGACAAAGCCGTTAAGGCTCATGGCGCTATCGGTTATTGGCAATATCGCGCGGCAGGTGTTGAGCGTCATGCAAACCGGAAGAATGACCCCAAGGTGCGCGCGCGCCGGAACAAGAAACTACTGGCCGAGCTGCGCGACCTTCAGCGCCGGTTGAACGCTGCGCATAAAGCCTTGGCAATGTGGGAAAGCGCGACCACCGACAAGCAAATCAGCTTCATTCTGGGCCGCAACCCTTCGGTTCCTTATGGTCTCTATTCGGCAGTCGCAGACGGCAAAACCACACCGGCAGATGCCCGCGCACAGTGCATCGAGGCTGCAAAACGCACTATCGAGAATGACAACCTGTCCCGCTGGATCACTCACACCTTGAACCGCCTTTCATATGAACGCGAAATGCTGGGCGACGTGCCACGGTTTGAAGGTGAGATTACGCCGACCCTGTTGCAAATGTTTGTCCGCGAACACGGCGCAGACAAACCGAAGGGGAAAAAGGTCGATGACGATCTGTTTTCTGTGGAATGTGACGCCCCGTTGCCCGCTCATGTGGCCGATGGCAGCACCGTCGAGCTATCCGCCGACGAGTGGCGCGACTTGATGCAGTCTTGTGGATATGTGTCGCCCGAAAAGAAACCGGCAAAACCGCCTATTCTGAATTTCAAAGCGCAGAGCGGCAAATTTTTGGTTCGCAACCCTTGGAATAGAACAGTCGAGTTTGTTCCGCAGGTGGAAATGACCAAGGCCGAATTTGCCAAAATTGGCACCGACTACAGGGGAACGCGGCTTTCAGCTTGTGGCGCTTTCCGGGTGCGGATCGCACCGAACCCGAACCACGAAGGGCCGCGTTTCTCGGCTGGGTGGGCTGCTATCCTGATCACCGATCAAAAGCAGCATGACGCCCCCGCCGATTTTGACGAGGAAATTGCCCAATGACGCGCCCAAGCATCTACTACCGCCCAAACAAGCCCCTAACCATACCGGTTAGGGCGCGACAGGATGCGCCCAAGCTGGACGAGTTGAAAGCCCCTGAAGTCATCGCCGTTGATAAGTTCACCGAATGCCACGTTACGCCTGATCCTGTCGCTGCGCGGATGGTTGGTTATCTCGGGCCGCAAGGTGACTATCTGACATTGGAGCCAAGCGCCGGAACCGGCCAGCTCGCAAAGGCGCTGACTGCATCAGGTCACAGCACTTGCGAGTTGACCATGATCGAGCGCCACAACACGCTTGCGGCAAAGCTGCGCGCCATTGGCCCCACTATCAACCGTTGTTTTCTTGAGTATGCGGAGGAAGTCCAAGGCCGCGCGCAGTTTCCCCGCATCATCATGAACCCGCCTTTTAAGCAGGTACGCGCCCACATCGAGGCGGCTTTGTCCCTGCTAGGGCGGGGTGGGCATGACGAACCGGCAACCCTTGTTGCCCTGGTCCCTGTCACCTTCCACCACGACGAGGCCGAAGAACTCGAAACCTTGCCGTCAGACACCTTTGCGACGGCCAGCGTTCACACGAAAATCATCAGAATCCGCCGCTGAGGGAATGCCGATGTCTACAAAACCAATTGTCAGGGTCGCTTGCGATGCAATGCAGTTTTTCGAAATCGACTTGCCGGATGGAGCCGACCCGGAAACCTACGCCGATTCAGACGAAGCCCGCGCACAGTTTGCCGATTTGGTTTCGTCTGGCTTCATAGACTTTCAGCTTGTGCGCCGGTTCGACAATGACGGAAAGGAAGTTTAACAGTGTTTTGCGCGTTGCGACCGCGACGCGCAATCCTCTGAAAACCAACAATTAGGCTATTTTTTGTAGTAACAAATATTGCGCCTTGAACCTATTTAGTGTAGTAACAATATATGAAGATCGAGTATGACCCAGCGAAACGCCAGACGACCCTTGAAACTCGCGGTTTGGATATGGCGCAAGCCGGGGAAGTATTTGAGGACGCGCATATAACGGTTGAAGATGACCGCCGCGACTATGGCGAAACACGCAACATCACCATCGGGTTCTTAGGTGGTCGAATGGTTGTTGTGGCTTGGACGCCGCGCGGCGCGTCGCATCGAATTATCAGCATGAGGAAAGCCAATGAACGAGAGCAAAAAGCATACGGCCCCGTACTTGGGCGATGAAGCTGACGACGATCTGCCGGACCTGTCGCAACCCTATTGGACTGAAAAGTTAGCCAAGGCCCCGGTTTCACGCGGCAGGCCCAAAGCCGAAGTTACCAAGGTTTCTACAACCATCCGTTTGGACCCTGAAGTATTGGAGGCGTTCAAAGCCGATGGCAAAGGCTGGCAAAGCCGAATGAATGATGCACTGCGAAAGGCGGCGGGTCTGTGATGGCCCGGCTTTATCATCGGGTCTATCTGGCGGGTTACAGTGGTTGGATAATGCCCCGGCCACTTCGCCGCGTTTTTGCCCGGTCCCAAGTTCATCGGGCATGGCTCAGCGGTCACGATGGCTGCTTTATTGAGGCGGGCACGCATTACGGCCCAGCAAATCCCTATCCAGGCTAACCAGCTCAATCGGTTTTGGTGTCCCGGCGAACCGGGGCCACTTGCCCCGATTAGCCAGGACCGCGCGCTGCCCGCGCGCGGGGCCGCCATCGCGGCCGGAGCGGATCGCCTTTAACCTCTGCAGAATCCGTGCTAACTTCACTATGCCGACGGCAATCGGCAAAACGCTCTTATGAGCCAGTCGGCCCGATCGTTGCCGCGAGTCTGGGCCGACTGCCATTCCCTCAAACTTCTGATTTCTACACTCAGCCCCAGGTCGCACCCTCCATTGCGAACCTCTGTTTTTCGCGCGCCTGTCTTAGATCTGTCCCGACGAAAATAAGCGGCCAAGATACACGCCGCGCAGACCAGTAAACACCAAGCCCTTCGGGGCGCGTGCCGCGCGTGTTGACTGGTCTGCTTTCCCGGCGTGTTCGGGTGCCGCGAATTTTCAACAGGAGACAGACATGAAATACATTCGCAAAAAATCAAAACAGCTTCGCAGGCTGGCAGCTCGTCGCCTTAGAGCAGTGAGAAAACAGCTTCAGAAGATCGACTTGAGCCTCAGCATCGAGGTCAACTTGATCGTCATCAAGATCACATTCACGGCCAAACGCCGGGAGCCATAGTTCCGGGCAAATCCCGCGCCTATGGGCGCGTGACCGCGTGCTAGTCGGACGCCGGCACACCGGCCTCCGACCCGAACCAATCACGTCCTTTCTCCCTTCGGCCCGGGTAGCGGTGAATCTGTCTCGTCCCGAGCCAGCTTAACCGCGGCCAAATGGTCGCCAGGACATGCTTGTTTCGGCCCAAAGGGTAACGCCCGCTTTTGCAAGAGGTCTGGGAGATCCGCGCGAGGCGCGCGGCTCGCATTGATTATTGGACAGGGCAGGGGATCGACGCGCTAAAGCGCGCTCACCCCGGCCCTGGCATTGTCCAATAGTGGGTCTGCTGTGACCGGCAGGTCGGTCCCATCATCCCGATCCGCCCGCATCCTGCGTCGGGCCGGTCAAGGGGCAAGCGCCGCGCGGAGCGCGTCGTCTCCATGTCAAAAAAACCGGTTCCTCCCACGCGCAAGCGCGCGGTTCCCTCCCATTTTTTCGCCACTCCGACCCCGTGACAGTCCCGCCCCAGGCCACAGGCAGGGCTTCGCCCTCCTGTTCTGCCAGCCGATAGATGCGGGCCATCTATCAGCTAACAGATCAGAAGGTCGCGCCCATTAGCGGATAGCCGGGAAACATCGGCAACCGCATCGCCACGAAAGAAAGAGTTGTCATGACTGAATATCGTCTTGGATCATCGGATTTGGTTCATACGCCCGGCCTAATTGCATGGGCCATCAACGGGTATCACTTCGCAGATGATCGTCCGGTCCTGCTGAACAGCATGTGCCAGAGCTTCCCATCTGTCCCTGCCACCGCCATCGAACAGCTTTTGTCCAAGGCCGTGCCGTACACGGTCGAGGACAAAACGGTCGTTTTCAGCGTGGACGAATAGTCCGGTTCTGAAACGGCCAATGCGCAACTTGCGCACGAAAGGAGGTGAACACCATGAGCATTGAAATGATCGAACAGCGTAAGCGTGAAGCCTATGCGCTGATCAAAAAGGGAGGTCTCTCCGCCAAGATCGGCCTCGCCTTCTTGAAAACTCAAGCTGCCGCCTAAGCGGCCTCGCTCTACCCCGCAAGGGGTAGGGCACCAATAACAAAAACTTAGCCACGAAACAAGGACTTGCCCAATGAGCAAACTCGAAACATTCACCGCACCGGAAATCATCGAAACCGTTGCACTGTCCGATCTGTACCTGTCTGAAATCAACCCGCGTCAGGAAGTAGCCGACGAAGGCATTGCCCTGCTGGCAGAAAGCCTCGTCACATGCGGCCTAATCCAGAACTTGAGCGGTCTGCGCGATAAGGACGGTAAAGTCGGCATCGTCGCAGGTGGTCGCCGTTTCCGCGCCCTCAACATCGCTGTGACCGAACGCCCCGATTTGGCGCAGGTGCCGGTCAAGATCACCGATAACCCCTTTGTGGCCGAGCAATGGGCCAATGCCGAGAACACAGCCCGCGAAGAACTGGACCCGATTGACGAGGTTCGCGCCTACGGGAAAATGGCCGCGAAATCCCTTTCTGTTGGCAAGATCAGCAACGCATTCGGCGTGACCGAGGCGCATGTGCGCCGCCGCCTCGCGCTGGCCGATCTGCCTGATCCTGTCTTGGATGCCGTGAAAGCCGGTGAAATCAGCATGGGCTTTGCTCAGGCTATGACAGTGAGCCAAGACGAAGCTAAAATTCTCGAAGTGCTGGACCTGCTAAGAAAAGGCGGATGGTACAGTGAACATGACGTAAAACGCATGTTGAAAGTCGAGGCCATCAGCGGCACCAGCCGGATTGCGAAATTTGTTGGTCGGGAAGCCTATGAAGAAAAGGGTGGCACCGTAACCGCTGATCTTTTTGCACAGCAATCACAGACCTATTTCAACGACCCCGAAATTCTGAACGGGCTATTTGCCGAGAAAATGGAAGCCGAAGCCGAGGCGTTGCGCACGTCCGAAGGATGGGCATGGGCGAAGGTTACGGACGATCATTATCCGTTGCCACACGAAATGAAGTCCGAGTTTGGCGCGGAGCAGACAGAACCGTTTGATGGCGTCCTATCCGAAGAACAGGCAGAGCGCTATGACGAACTGGCCGAGCTTGAAGAAGCTGAGGCGCTGGACGACGAAGGCAAGGCCGAACTGGCAGAACTCGAAAAGGTTCTACAGCCCTCATATCTGCCCGAACAAAAGGCTCTTGCCGGGATCATGGTCTTTGTGAACAACAGCGGTCAGGTATCAGCGTTGCGCGGGCTCATACTGCCAGAGCAACAGGCCGAAGCTGTCGAAGCGGAGTTTCTGGAGCCTCTGACCGAAGCCCCTAGCGAAGCCACCGGCAACAACAGCACACAGCCAGAGAAATCACCTTTCTCTCAAAAGTTCATTGACGACATGAAGGCGATCCGGTTGGCGGCTGTTCAAACGGCCATGCTGGACAAGCCCGAATATGTTCTGAGCCTGTTTGCCTTCTATGCGACCCCGGCATCCGGTCACTATGAAAGCATTTTCGGGTTCGGCTACGGCGGTGCAGAGACAAACAAGCCCGAGATTGACGACCAGTTCAATCTTGATCCGCGCATTGGTGGTGAGCACGACGAGGAAGCCGAAAAAGCCTATAACCAGTTTCAGGAAATGGCCGGTAAGGGCAGTGTGGAAGCGTTCAAGGCGTTCCGCGATCTGGGCAAAAAGTCCCGCAACGGCGAAATCACCGCGTTTCTTGCGCGCCGGTTCACGACCCAGCGTCCCGACTTTATGGCAGAGATTGCCGAAGATGTTGGCGCAGACATCCGGTCTATTTGGACGCCATCGGCTGAAAACTGCTTCAAACGGCTCAAGGGTGTACAGTTGGATGAACTGTACAAAGACCTTCTGGATTTGCACATGGATACCGACGACTACCGCGCGTTCAGCAAGTCCAAAAAGGGCGAGAAGAACGAAGCGATGCACAAGCTGTTCAACGATCCAGAGCATCAAAAGGCTTTGCGCGTCAGCCCCGAACAGAAAGCCCGGATCGACGCTTGGGTTCCTGAGTGCTTCTAAAACAATTGGGGCAGGGCGCATTGCGCCCTGTTCCAGACGATGCGAGAATCGCCAGTAAGCCGAGTTGCAGACCGGAATTTTGAGGACTGTTAGACATGACAAATACAACCGCCGTAACAAAGGTTGAAAAAGCCGCCCGCCGCGTCTGGAAGTCCGCGCAGATGTATATTGCGTTTCATAAGGACCAGAACAAACGCCAACGCGATGAACCGAAGTTCTGGCCGCCGAAGAACGGCAGCGCGTCAATTCATGGTGCCCCTGCCGAGCAAGAGGCCATTGTTGTGGTCAAAGCCGCCGACCCTGGAGATACCCAAGATGTGCAAATCAAGCTGCATCCCAATCGGATTGTTGTGCGCCGCGATGCTGAAATCTGGTGGCAAGGGGTTGCTGTTGATGACCATTCTGTAACCGTCCGAATGGCAGACGGCACAATCATTGAGGTTCACCATGATGGTTCTGTCAAACGCCGTGCCGCCGAAGATGAAACCCATGTCGAAGCGGATGGCAGTATCTTCAAATGGACCGAACACGCTGAAACAACAATGACGGGTGACGGGATCGAGATGACCCGCCGCACTGAAGATCGGATTACCGCGATCACCTATGACGGCGTTGTCGATCGGGCGCGCAACCGCTAACCTCAACGAGCTTTTTTGTTTTCCTCTCGTGGCGAGAGACCTTGGCCCGCTTCGGCGGGTCTTTTCTTTTGCCGTTATCCTGGCTTTGAGGTTCCTTTGGTGTCCCTTGTCACCTGGGGCATTCGCCCCATGTGCCAGCGCGACTGGTCGCTTCGCTTTGACGGCCGCAATAGCGGCCAATCCCACCTACGCGGCTTATCCGTTGTCAGACTTTTGGCCCGTGAACGCCAACTCAAGCGCGTCATCTGGCAGAGGTCGTTGCAATGCCTTGGCCTCGTCAGCAGATCCTTTCAGCCATATCTCAAACTCTTCTTCAGTTCGCAGCAGCACGGGCATGGCCTTCGGATGAATCGGTGCAACTATGCTGTTAGGTTCTGTGGTTAGGAACGCCATAGCCGTAACTTGCGCACCTGAAGCCTGCAGCTCGGCATCGGCCTTCTTCCGCAGACCGTCTTTTTCCCAATCCCATCGGCGCATAACTCCGGCGAAAGCAAAAGGGGGTCGTTCTGTTTCGCCAGTCAGCCGAAACCAACTCGCCGCCTTGATCGGCTTGCCTGTCGCTCCGGGGATCTTCTCTGTCGGGTGGTATTCCGAAAACGAGGACGCTGGGACAAGGCATCGTTGGGATTGGTCCTTTATCACATTCTCCCAAGGCCAGCCGTCGAGATTCCGAACATTTGTCAGCCACGTCTCGTAATTTTTGTTTTTGAATTTGACCTTCTTCCAGCCCCACCGGGCGATGCGCAGTGATCTTTCTCCAGAGTCATCAGCAGTTACGATCACCGATTGCCCATCTGGAAAGATTGCCGGTTGCGCTGATGCATTGCCCAGCTCATCGCGCGCGGCAGGCACGTTGAACAGTTGCCGCATGGCTTCTTGCGTGGTCGTGTTCGAATACAGGTTACACATTCAGACAGGCTATGCGCGCAGTTCGCTTTGGACAAGGTTGCGCGTGTTCTTTATTTGTTCTCATTATGCCTGCTTCGAACCCACCAATACGCGCGCATCCCGGCAAGCCGTTTCGCACCATGAAGGACGCGGCTCTGTCGCACCAGGTCTTAACCCTTCGGTGCAACCTTTGCCGCCGCCGAGTGACCTATCTTGCCTCAGATCTCGTTGAGATCGTAGGCCACGACTGGCCGCTCCATATCCCCCCGTTTGCATGTCATAAGGATGGCCGGGAATACGTGCAGGTCGAGGTCTGGAACCCACGAGCTGAAGATATTGGCCGCGTTCCAGTTCGTCGCCCTGGCCGCGTCATACAAACGTGGCAAACAGTTATGCTCGGAGATTGAGCCTTGCGCTGAGAAATCCGACCTTTCGCCTCCGCCGACCGGAAAGGGCGACTTGCGCCGCCAATGCGCCCTTAGTTTTTGTTCCGCAGGTCATCCCATTTCGGGAAGGCCACCAGCTCGCGGATCTGCGCATTGCGCTTGTGTCAGATCGACTTGATTTCGCTGCGTTGCACACTGGTCATATGTCCCGAACGCATTCGCCCCAGAAGTTCTTGCCTTTCACTCGGTCTGACAGCCTCAAACCCGTTGCCAATGAAGATCCTCGCTCACGTGTTTCTTTCAAGATGAACATAAGCGGGGCAGTCGTGGTAGCCGCGCAGCCCCCGTTCCGGGCGCTCCGCTTCAACAGGTAATTTCCCCTGCGCCTTCAGCGCATTCCTCGCGGAACAAATTACCTGCTGACAACCTCTTTGTGCCCGCTTCTTCCATGTTCATCGAAACACTCAAAAGCGAGGATCAAACAATGGCAACTCAAACTCTGAAACTGAACGTCAAAGCCGGTGAAAAAGATGGCAAGAACTTCTGGAACAAATGCGGGGTTCTCTTTGTAACCACCGATGACGAGAGCGGCGAAATCAAGTCGATCACCGTCAAACACGATATGTTCCCCAGCGTTGAAATGGTGGCCTTCCCGAAACGGAATGACGACGACGATCAGAACTGAGGGAAGGGCAGGGCGGCGCAAGTCGCCCTTTCTTTTGCTCCGGCTTCAGGCCGGACCCAAAACCGCCTTTTTGGGCGATTTTGGGGTGGCGGTACACTCCGTTGTTTCACGCTGGTTGACCCAGCGTCATCACAACTATGTTTCACTTTGCAGAATAGGTTGATTAGCGACACTCACGTCTCTACTCATACGCGAGTCAACAATACTGACCACTCTACGAAGCCGCCACGGCGCTAAGGCTCCTTTGACCCCCTCAAGGTGGCCTTGATCCCTTCCCCCAACCTTGGATCGAGCTGTGGCGGCTTGCACACCGCCGTTACCTGTACAGTTAGATGCGCTACACACAACCGAAGTTATGCGTAGCGAAGAACGCAATGTGTCGCTACGCAAGTCGTTCTGTTTACTCAACAAAAAAACCAGTCGATTTAGCCCACACAATATTGTTTGGCTCACTGATTTGCCCTTCAGCTACAAACGTAACTTCAAAGCCTTCTCCATCAAATTCCAACCCGTCGCCCAGATTTGGAGTGTCTTCAAACTGGCGGGTGGCTTCAGCATTTGTCTCATCTGCTCTGGTGTATTTTACAGTGAATGTTTTGGTCATAATTTTTCTCCTATGATTTAACTATGAGCCTCTATTTATCATCGAGATTCAGCTCAAACGCCTGTTTGGGAAAAATATTGCGTGTTTTTTTTGATATGTTGGGCGATCAAAGCTAACAAATGTTTCCGGGCAAATCCCGCGCCTATGGGCGCGTGACCGCGTGCTAGTCGGACGCCGGCACACCGGCCTCCGACCCGAACCAATCACGTCCTTTCTCCCTTCGACCCGGGTAGCGGTGAATCTGTCTCGTCCCGAGCCAGCTTAACCGCGGCCAAATGGTCGCCAGGACATGCTTGTTTCGGCCCAAAGGGTAACGCCCGCTTTTGCAAGAGGTCTGGGAGATCCGCGCGAGGCGCGCGGCTCGCATTGATTATTGGACAGGGCAGGGGATCGACGCGCTAAAGCGCGCTCACCCCGGCCCTGGCATTGTCCAATAGTGGGTCTGCTGTGACCGGCAGGCCGGTCCCATCATCCCGATCCGCCCGCATCCTGCGTCGGGCCGGTCAAGGGGCAAGCGCCGCGCGGTGCGCGTCGTCTCCATGTCAAAAAAACCGGTTCCTCCCACGCGCAAGCGCGCGGTTCCCTCCCATTTTTTTGCCACTCCGACCCCGTGACAGTCCCGCCCCAGGCCACAGGCTGGGCTTTGCCCACCCTGTTCTGCCAGCTGATAGATACGCGATCTATCAGCTAACAGAACAGTGAGGTCGCGCCCATTGGCGGAAAGCTGGGAAACACCGGCAACCGCATCGCCACGAAAGAAAGGAATTAGTCTATGGGTTACAATCGTTATATGAGCGGAATGTCCTGCGGTGGTCTGGTCACAGGTGAAGCCTTGACCGATGATCAACTGCGCTCCGCCGTGCCCTCGATCTTCGCAACCGAAGCCCACGAAAGCCGGTCTGACCGCTTTGTTGTGGTGCCGACAATCGACGTTCTGACCGGACTGCGTAAAGAAGGGTTTGACCCATTCTTTGCTCAGCAGGCCAACACCCGCATTGAAGGCAAAGCCGAGTTCACCAAGCACATGCTGCGCCTGCGTCACCGGTCGATCACCAATGCCGAAGGCGAAGCCTTTGAAATCATCCTGGTCAACGCGAATGACGGAACATCGTCATACCAGATGGTGCCGGGGTTCTTTCGGTTCGTCTGCGCGAATGGCTTGATGGTCGGTGACAGCTTTAACGAGGTGAAGGTGCGCCATTCCGGTGATGCCATTCTCGAAGTGATCGAAGGTGCTTACACCGTTCTGGAAGATGCGCCCCATGTGGCCGAGCAGGTTGAAACCTTCAAAGGTATCTCTCTGGACGACGCCGAGCGCAAAGTGTTCGCAGAAGTGGTGCATGAACTGCGCTTTCCCGAGGCTCACAAAGAAGATGGAAAGCCCGCGCCGGTTCAGGCTGACGCTCTGTTGAGAACCCGCCGCAATGCCGACCGCCTGACCGATCTGTGGACCGTTGGCAATGTTCTGCAGGAGAACGTCATCAAGGGCGGGCTGCATGGTCGTGTCAAAGATGCCAATGGCCGCGCACGCCGACAGCGCACCCGTGGCGTCAAGGGCATCGACCAGAACAAAGCTCTGAACCGGGCAATCTGGTCTCTCACCGAAAAGATGGCCGAGCTGAAGGGCGTAAGCCTCGCAGCCTGAAGAACAGCGCGCGGCTCGATCCGGGCCGCGCATACCCCCTGACTCGGAGCAGAGACCATGCAAGCAAACATCATCAACACAGTCGCCCACGAGCGTTTCAACAATTTGCCGGTAGGTGACACGCTGGAAAAATATGAGTGGTTCACCATTGCGCCGGTACGTCACGACGAAAGCGAACAGGCAACCGTTCAATGTGAAGCTGGATGGGCCGAGTTCTGGACGATCTACGGCTGGCATAGAGACGGGTCCGACGAGGACGCCTGTTTTGTGGCCGATGCGGTTCATGACGAGTTTAACCCCCGTGACATTGTGCGGATCGCGCGCCAGATCGCCAACGAGACCGGCAAAGGGTTCATGGCTGGCGACATTCACTATGGATATTACCCCCGCAACGGCGAGGGTCCGATTGCCGTCACAGATTTCAAAGAGATTGCCGAGGATCTGACGCACGCAATTCACGAGGCCAACGAGGACGAGATTCCGGACGAGGATCAGCGCGTCGATGATTTTGACAATCACTCGCTGGCCGATCTGCGCGAGGCGTTTGTCGATTACTCCGACTATTCGGGTTCTGATCAACTCGACCCTTATCAGCCCGAGACCACCGCCCACTGAAACCTTGCAAAGCCGGGAGGCCGCAAAAGCGGCCCCCGCCATTTGCCCGATGGAGAGCAGAAATGCAGCAGCTTGATTTGATACCGATGGCCCCAAGCGAGAAGGGAACACCAGGCGCAAACTGGTGGGCCGGTGCCTGGGAATGCCGAAACTTCGACGGGTTTTTTCAAACCCGTGAGCAGGGCCGGGGACCGTGGAAATTCGTGATCTACGGTTTTGGCGGCGACGATGTTTCGGTCTACGGCGTCAACCCGTTTGGTGAGCTTGTCCACCAGAGCGTGCCTATCGACGGGCAGGATCGCATCACCATTCTTGGCCGCAAATATGGCCGGGACAACTGGCAGCACTAAGCCGGGCGAAGCCCGAAAACTGAAACCGAAAGGACCGTTCAATGTATGCCCATTGTTTCCGATCTGGACACATCGAACTTTCTAAGCATCCAAACATCGAGGGCGGGATTTGTATTGGCGAAGGGACAGAGGACGAGCTGACCCGCAAACTGGATGGACGCGCCCGCATGTCATGGAATGACACGTGGTTGGTCCCCGGAGTGCCGGAGGCCGAAACCGGGGATGAGGCGCTAGACGCGACCATTCGTTTCAAGACTCGGATGGATGAGCCTTTGCCAGAGGCAGGGTAGATGCACCGCCAGTTCACCTTGCCGGGTCTCGATCAACCGCGCCGAACGCGGCGCGTTTTGATGCACGCGGCTGATGTGGGTCAAGCCCCCGGTTTGATGCCCGGTTGGCGAACCGCCAAGGGCGGGCACTTCAAATGCGGTCAGTGCGGTCATGACGCCGGATGGTGTTTTGACATGACCGACACCGAAATTCGGCGGGGCATTCCGTGCCCGGTCCGCAACCACCAAAAGAAGGATTCCGATGCTTGAGAAATGTGTTCATCACACCATCGACATTGCTGTTGCCGGTGCCCTTTTGGTGGCACCCGTATCCGCGTTTTGCTGGCGCGCAGAACAGCGCTTCACTATCGTGGTGTGGAAGTCTGACCGTGCTGCCCGACTGACCGTAGCGCGAGACTGACCCCGCCCTTTCAGCGCGTCCTGTTCTTCCTGTCATCGACCATCCAGGCGAGGTCCGGATAGCCCGCGCCGCATCGGTTGTGCAGGGCCAGCCCGTCCTTTTCACGGTCGCATATTTTGGCAATGATCTTCAGCGCCGAGGGCAGCGGCGTGTCAGCACCGACCAGCTCAATGAACCGCCTTTTCGGGTACTGCCCGTACCGCCCGCAGGTCTTGCAGTTGATCCGGACCAGCTCAAACGGGAAATCCCAAGCTCTCACAATGCACAACCTCCGGTAGTGCTGTTTTCACGCGGTCTGAAAATCTTCAACCCTTCTATTCTCAGCATCTATCCCACGGGTCCGTTCAGAGCCAGCGTAAAGGCTGGCCGCTCGGTCCCCGTTCGCGCCACCCAACGCGAAGCCGCGCGACTGCCACTGTGCCAAGATCCCGACCGAGACACCCTGACCGGACGAACGACAGCCGGTCAACTCGTCGGGTCGCGCGGCTGCAGCCCAGCCGATTTGTTGGCGCTCTGACCTGACCGGCAGAGCCAATGCCAACTCGTCGGCACCCGCCGCCACAGCGTCGGGAAGTTGAGCGCGCCCAGGCGCGCGGAAAATGCAGATTGCATTTAACGTGCCGGAAAGTGACGGGCGCTGTTCGGGCAGCCCACGCTTTGCGTGATTGCCCTGCGCCAGTCCACCGGCACCCACGCCTGTTGGTTGGAAAAGGGGCGGAACCCTTTTCCCGGCGTGGACATTGCCACCAAGAGCAAAACTGTTCCGACCACGATTGGAGAAAATACAGATTTCTCAAATCGCGTCGGTTTGCTCTTGGTGAGTATGACAGGATAAGGTAGTTGTGTTACAAATTAAAAATGCAACCAGAGGTATACATTGAGCAAGCCCGCCGACACCACCGTCTTTTCCGTGCGTTTGCCTTCGGATGCACTGGAGCGTTTGGAAGCGGCTGTGACCGTGCTGGGAGCCAAGAGCCGCAATCAGATCATCCAGCGTCTGATCTATCGACTGATTGGGTATCTCGACCCTGACCCCGCTGTTGTGGATCTTTGGCAGAAGCATTTGCGGCAGGTTCAGGGTGGATACACCAACCTCAACCAACTCGCGAAATCTTCCAAACGCGGCACGGTGATCTGGACGGATGACGACCGCCGCGACGTCGAAAACCTCCATCGCGCGATCATCCAGCACCGGCAAGACCTGAAGGCGATGATCACAGCGGCCCGCCGAAACCGTGAGCCGGAATCTGCCATTCGCCGGATCTTGCGTGATGACGATTGGGATGCCGCCGCATGAACGCTGCAACCCACGATCTGACAGCAGGTGACTTCTTAGAGCTTGCGTTTCGCGAAGCTCAGAAGGGTGTCGATCGTTCCAAGCAGATCAATCAGCAGTTGCAGACCGCCAAGCGCATGAAGTTCATGGTTTCGCGGGCATCATCCATCAAGGCGCGGCTGGGTGCCGTGGTGGGAAAGCCCGAGGCGGTTGTAAAGCACGTCCGCAAAGGTGGTGTGAAAAACGCGCACGAGCTGCGCCGCCAGATCAACTATCTGACCGTCAGGGCAGAGGGCGTGTTGGACATCCGAGACAATGGCGTGACCCCGCTCGATGCGGATCAGGTCAGTGATTTGATCGAGACCTGGGCCGAGGATTTCAACGGGAAAACCAACTACGGTTACACCCGTCACATGATCGTTTCTTTTCCCGAAGGCACCTATCCGGACGCCGCTCATGAGGCCGGTTTAGAGTTCGCAGATCGGCTATTTGGCAGCGGTGATTTTGGCGATACCTGGGACTACCTGACAGTGTTCCATAACGACACTGACAACCCCCATGTCCACATCGTTGTGAACAACCGAGGCGTCGAACATGGGCAGTGGTTGGCTATGGGTATGAGCAGCGAAATGAACATCGACGTTCAGCGCTCAATCCAGGTCGAGGTTGCTGAGGAATACGGAATTGAGCTGACCGCAACGACCCGCCTCGAGCGCGGATTGCGGCAGGAAGTCGAGACCGATACGTGGAAAGTTCAGGCCGGAATGTCGGTTGTTGAAAGTACCCCGGAAGTCGAAGTTACGGCCCGCGACATGGCCGCCGATGTGATGACTCTATCCATCGCAAGAATGTCGGATCTGTTTGATGAGCGCGCCAACGCCGTCAAAGACCGGATCGAAGAGTTTGCCATCATGCTCGTTGAAGGAGAGGAACCTATGGTATCGAGAATGGAACATCTACTAGACCAAGCCCATCATTTTGATGATTACGGTGAGCCGGGAGACCCGTCTTATGTGTCCCCCGAAGTCATGAGCAACTTGCGGCGACACATCGAATTAGGCGGTTCTGAGGAAACAATCGCGCCCGAGCTGAAGGCTCAGGTTGTTGCACATATCAGCGACGTTCGGGACAACGAACAGAGCCATCCGTATCTGTCTGCCCTTGCTGATATTGTCGATGACAAGGAGTTCCAGGCGTCCGCTGATTATGCCCCGGCAGCACGCCGCTACGAGGTCTATATGCAGGACACCTTGGGCGAGGGTGCCTATGAGGACTTCCAGTCTCAGACCAAAGAATTGCTGCAATCAATCGACAAGATGGAAGGTCTTGCCCGTGAGGTTGACGACCCAAATCTGCGTGTCGCAATGGACATTCAGATTGGCGAGCTGAAGGGCGACGTTGCGGATCTGCGCACCAACGATCCTGACCTTCAAGCCTTCATCATCGAGGACCGCCGCTACTCAACGCTGATGGATACCGCCGAAATGGATACCCTCGACTATCCAGAGGCCGAACAGTGGGCGGAGATCCGCAAGGATGTCACCGACACGGCCAGCAGCTACGGCCTCGATGGTGAGGCGTTTGTTGCCCGCTTTGGCGACCACCAAAACGTCACTTTGGGCACAACAATGGGATGGCGCAGCGACGATATTTCGACCGCAGCGGCTCACTTCCAGGTTCAAGGATTGTCGGACAGCCACGACCGCGCGGAGGCCGTTGTTGACGAACTGCACCAGCTTGCTTCTTCCAGGATCATCGCAATCTCAGAAGAACTCTCAGAGGTTCACGCCCACGCAACGCACCCGCTCTTGCAAGGGCGGTGCGACGATGACGGACACAGCCTATAAGGAGTTCACCCTGTCTGCCTGATGAGCGCGCCAACGCCCCAGGCAGATCCATCACAGAGTTTTCCATCAACTCGCAAAGGAAAAACTATGGTTTCGCGTACAGACTATCTTTTGAACGAAGTCGAACACTTCGCACCCTATTCCCAATTTGATCAATCCGCCCTGCGCGAGGATCGCGTTTCTGAGCAGATCGACATCATCAAGAAAGAACAGCAGGCGATGGGCTTTGATCGTGCCGCCATCGCTTCAAAGAGCTTCGACATCGAGGACCAGGCCAGCCGCCGTGTCGACGAACATACGGCGCAAAAAGATCTGGTCGAAGAACTGAAAATCGAATTGGAGGCTGCGGAGCGGTCAGGGGAGCCGGTTGATCTGAACGATATGCAGGCTTTGGTTTCTCAGCACATGAACGATGCTCAAGAATACGACCTGTATCATCCCTACTATTCGTCCCTTGCCGATCTGTCCGGCGACAAAGGTTTTCAGGATTCCGACGACTACCAGTCGCCCGGTGATCGCTATGTTCAGTATATGCAATCCGCTCTGGGGCAGGCCGGTTTCGAGAACTACGAACAGCAGACCAAGGACATTGTGAACTCCATCGAGAACATGGAGGCACTTGCGCGAGAGGTCGAAGATCCGCATTTGCGTGCCGCAATGGACGTCCAGATCGGAGAGCTGAAGGGCGATGTTGCCGAGCTACGCCCATACGATACCGACCTGCAAGCGTACACTGTTGATGACGACAGATACACCACATCCATGAATGCGGCCGAGTTGGACAACCTGGACCCGTCCGAGGCCGAAAAATGGCTGGCATTGCGTGACGACATTGTTGCAACCGCCAACAGCTTCGGACTCGATGGAAACAAGTTCCTGGCCCGCTACAACGATCATGACAGCGTTTCAGCCGGCACAACGGCGACTTGGCGCGACGCGGACATTTCCACCGCTGCTGCCCACTTTAACCGCCAAGGCGTTCCGGACAGCTACGAGCGCGCCGAGGCCGTTGTCGGTGAGCTGCACCAGGTCTCATCCAGCAAGATTGCCGCCGTTGTTCGGGAAATTGTCCATACCCGCGAGCAGGCCATTCTCATCCATGAAGATGATGGTCACAGCCTTTGACGACGGAAGACATAATAGATGATTGTTCGCATTCTGATCTTGCTCGCCGCCGCCGCTGGAACTTGGTACGCAATCAATATGCACACAGAAAAGCGCCTCTCTACTGAGTGGCGGCTTGCGGTAGTGAAATGTGTTGTCGGGAACAGTGAGATTGCTGAATTGGAACAATGCGTGGTCCGGGTCGCCCGCCCATCGGCTGATACTTCTGGTGCAGGAGGCTAATGATGTTGGCGGCAAACCAAAACGATTGTGGAGCGCATTCAACTGTACATCTTGCGGCGATGATGGGGCACAATAACCCGCCCCCTGAAAAGGTCATAAAACCGCAACCTGACAGTGTATTCGGGCTTCGGGCTGCATGGCTCAGGTTTGCGGAACAGAGGGAAATAGTCCGTCTTGCAAAGCTGCACGGGCGGATTAAGCGAAAAGAAGAAGCTCTGAAGAGACTACGAGCCGAACGCACCACAATCATGAATCGGTGTATCCGGCGAATGCGCCGAGCTTCTGGCAAGAACTGAGTGCGATACATCGCAAATGAAAAAGCCGCCCTAGGGCGGCTTTTCTTTGTTTGGGGTGGTCAACAAATCAGGGAAGCCAGGTTGCACCGGTTTTGTCAGAAACAGCGAATAACTGCAGCTCTACTGTTCTCTGCCGTTCAGGGTCCACCTTATTGAATGCCGCTCTGAGCAGGGGCATACCGCCCTTCTCAATGATTTTCGTCACAGCTTTGTTCACAACAGACGAACCTACTAGCTTCTTTTTTTCATCCGTTTCAGCGTCCATCATCTGAGCGCCCCGGTTGATTTCTGCGATTTGAGGTTTGATTTCTTCGAGTAGCTGGTCCAGCTCGATTTGATCCATTCCTATGCCCTATCCTTAGTCGCGGCTTTGATCTTTTTGTCAGTATTGTACTGGCTGAGCGAATACACGGCCCAAATGGCCGCTGGTATCCAGCCAATCAGCGTCAGTTGCAGGAGCAGGCAGAAAAAGCCCTGAAATGGCCTTCTGATCGTGAAAAACACCACAAACGGAAGCAGTATCGCCAGTATCAATCTCATCAAAAGTCATCCTGTCATTTGTGTTATGTGGAACCGTCGCGGACTCGAACCACGAACATGACTACCCGAGTCTGATTTCCCTCGCCCGTGGGCTTATCTCTCTCAAGACACCTAATGATGGCGGGTGGGCACCACTCTACCGTTGAAATACGTTCCCACATAACGGTTCCACTTAAAGCAGAGATTTACTGAAACAGCACCCCCGTCAAGCGGAGGCACTGCTTTCAGGCCGTTTGGCTCTCATTTTCTCCATCGCGATGTCTTTCGCTGACCGGCTTTTCCGCTTTGCGACCGTGCGCTGCGCATCAAATGCCGCCTGAAGCTCCTGATCTTTTTCCGAAACCTCTCTCGCCGGGGCAGGGGCCGGTTTCGCTTCAGCCAGCGCCTTTGCCGTGTCCCTGGCTTGGTCTGCAGCCAGATCGAGGTGGGTGCCCTTGATCTTCGGACTATCGCCACCCAAGAACTGCATGAAATACGGATCTTCGAAGTATCGGATCTTGTTTGCAATCACCGGCATCTTGCCTTCGCGGATAAGCACAACCTCATTTTCAGGCAATCGGCCAACGTGTTCCGGCCGGAGCAGGCGAATGCCTTCCTCGCGTTCCGATATGCTGCCCATTTCCATTTTGCCGAGCGCCCGAGACTTCGATTTGCTCAATACGGTTTTGTCACCGATGGACCTGGACACGTGTTCGCGTACCTCTGAATCCTCAGAGGCTGCGAACATCTGCGTCCCGGCGTTTGCCAGCATCGCCCGCACACCTTCATGCCCATAAATGTCCTGCAGGCGCGACAGCGTTTGCGAAATCACGATGATCCGGCCACCGAACGATCGCATGGTGTCATACGCTTCAACGACGCGCTCAAGATGGCCGAGGCGCTGAAACTCATCGAGCAGCATCAAAACCTTGAACGGCTCATCTTCGCCCGGCTCAACGGTTTCGATGGTGTTCACCAGATCGAGGAAGAACAGGCGAATGAGCGTCCGGAACTCTTTGACCTTCTTCCCTGGTACAGAAAAGTAGATCGAGGTAGGGCGCCGACGCAGATCCTCAAAGTTGATGTCATTGCCCTGCGTGGCTCTTGCCACTGACGGGTTACGCCAGAGCTGAAGGCCGGAGTTGTTCATAACCGAAATCGTTGACCGCAAGATTTTGGATTCTTCGGCTGCAAGATTCAGAAACTCATCTGCAGCTCGCGCATATCCAACTTCTTCAGCCATTTTCTCATAGTCCTTTTGCTTGGTCGTTTTGACCAGGCGCAGGACTTCGGAAATGTATGGCCGCTTTCTTTTGATCGCCAACATCGCCATTGCGCAGAACATGCCCTCGACACCACCCATAAAGCCCTGTGCGGACGAGCTAGGCGTGTCGAACATCTGGGTTGCAACCTGAATCACTTCTTCCCATCGCCGATCCAGATTGTCGGCACGTGCTGCACGGCGCAGAGGGTTGTAGCTGTGGCTTTTGTCGGGGTTCTCGGGGTCGAACACAAACACCTCGTCGCCCATTGCTGCCCGACGCGCACCCGTGGTCTGGAAAATCTCACCCTTGATGTCCAGGACGACGCAAGAACCATTGAAACGCAGAACATTTGGGATCACAAAACCGCTGGTTTTACCCGAACCAGACGGGGCAATGAACATCGCGTGTGGCTTTTGAACGCCGGGACCGGGCTTATAGTAGATTGCGTTTTTGTCCTTTGGCTCACCAAATTTGGCAAACACGATTTCACTATCCAATTGGTCTTTGAGCTTCAGCACCGAAGCATAGCCCTCCTGGACGAGCTGAGGGGCCTTTGCAAAGGTCGCATCACCGTATTTCGTTGAGGGACCACGCAGCGCAGCCGCCACAAATGCAAAGGTCAAAACACCCACTGCGACCACCGCCACCAGACCCATGATCTGCTGCGTCTCTGCAGGCTGTGCCATGAACTTCTCTGGGATCGCCCAGATGTCCAGCCCGCGAAAGCCTCTGGTGTTGATGTATTCGAGCGCCAGCCCGATCACCAACACCGCGCAAGCCGAGGTAGCGATAAAGCCCATTGTACCGGCTATCGCTACCTTCTTGCCTTTGGGTAGATCCTGAAACTCAGCCATCGACCAGCTCGCGTTTGAAGAAGCACACGATGCCAAATTCAGCACGTGCGACACCAACCATTTCCCAACCTTCTTTGCCCAGCTTTGCGAATTTCTCGCTGGCGTCGTCGCGTTCCGAAAAAGGCACGTCTCGATACTCGAATTGCTTCATCTTTGTACTCCTTCAGATAAGTTGTTCAGCGGTCATCAGCGGCGGAAAAATCACGCCGTTGACCTTCCGTTCGTCCCCGATTTTCTTCATGTGAACGATCATGTGAATGGTCGCTCGGATGTCATCGACCACCTCTGACTTTTGGACGGTCGGAGATCCGCGCCGCACCATTTTACTCATCCGTCCAATGGCATCGACGGGCGAGTTGGCGTGCATGGTGCAGACAGATCCATCGTGGCCGGTATTCACCAGTTCCAGGAACATATTCGCGTCGTCGCCCCGGATTTCACCGCAGACGAGGCGGTCAGGTCGTAACCGCAGCGCCGATTCCAGCAGCTTTGTTGGTGATCGAGGGCCATCTTCTTCGGAACGGTCGGCAAGCAGATCGACAGCATTGGGTTGCTCGATGTCCAACTCGGCCACTTCTTCAATCGTCACGATCCGTTCGCCCGGATCGACGCGCTTCAGCATTGCATTGAGAACGGTGGTTTTGCCAGACGACGTGCCCCCCGCAATGATCACGTTCCATTTGCTAAGCATCGCAAGATCGGCCAGCTCGTCAAAGCTCATCGTGCCTGCTGCAAGGGCAGCACGGGCATTTTCGAGTGCACTGTGATCGTTGCTTTCCGCCAATGCGGCCTCTTTGCTGGCGAAGCTGAACGCGCCTAGATCGACAGTTTTCACGCGCAGGAGACGGATCGCAACGGACCCCACGCCGGTTGTTGCTGGCGGAATCACGACCTGCACCCGCGCTTTACCCTGCTGTGTCGGCACGTTGGCCGTCGCAATCGGCTTCTTTTCTCCGAATGTTACATCGCTGAAACCGGCCACGCAGCGCCCGATGTTTGCTACATCGTCTCTGTTCAGAGTGATGTCTGTCCTGGTCATGTGCGTTGTGCCCATTTCTTCGACCCAGACTGCACCATCAGGGTTTACAGAAATTTCGCTCAAGCTTTCGTCGTGCAACAGATGCGCGATCTTGCCTGTATAGTATTCCAGAAGACTATTACCGTTCCGCCCGCTCATGTTCTTGTCCTTGGTAGAGCACTTTTTGGAACACTGGAGGTTGCCTTCGCGGCCTCTCGGCTTTGCCTCGAACGCGAACGCACCTACACAAGATTCATTGATTCCAAAAAGTGCTGAATTTGCTCCAAAAAAGGCCGCTACCGCATTTGAATGTGCAGGGAGCGGCCGGAAGGGCCGCTGAGGCGGTCGGCTCATTGGCTCGCGCTCAGAAGCTATCAAACAAAACGTCGCGCTGCAGGATCGCATTGATGCGACTGCCCTGATCGACAAAGATTGTCGGAGTAATGCGCAGGTATTCATCAAGCGCCGCTGCCGTGGCGTTCTGCAGGTTAGACCCCACTTGCGTTGCCAAATCCGTGCGAACCGAGTTGTTGCTATCGCTGTCAGACACCAACGCCACCGGCGCAATGCCGATGATGGACAACAGCGCAGCAGTTCCGAACCGCTTCCCAAAGTGTGTATTCACCCTGCCGGTCGCACCAGTCCGGCCTTGACCATCCGTACCAGCCGAACCGATCTGAGCGGACAGGCCATCAGGTGTAATGACACGGCTCCAAACAATCATGATGCGCGTTTGCGCCAATGTCGTATCCGCTCGATACTCGCCATAAAGCTTCGATCCACGCGGCAGAAGCAAACGAGTGCCGTCCATCGAGTAGACGCCACGTGTGATCGTCGCCACGACGCTACCGGGCAGTTCCGAGCTGACCGCGCCACCGAACACAGCCGATAAAACCGTGCCTTGCGTTAAGGTGCGCGACGGATCGTCAATGATCGCGGCCCCGACGATGGGGGGATATTCTTCAACCAGATTGTTTTGCCATGTCGTGTTTTGGTTTTCCTGATAGCCGCGTTGTTCTTCAGGCAGGCGGGTGTCGTCTGGCTGGACTTGAACCGGCTGCGGGGCAGCAGGGAAGGGTTGGAAAATGACCGGCTGCGATCCACCATTGATCGGCTGGTAGTTTTGACCGGGTGCTTCCTGTGCCATCGCGCTTGACGCCAACGTGACCAGGGCGAGGGTGATTGCTGTTCTGTTCATCGTCAGCTCCATTAGTTTCTGCCGTATGGGTTTTCATCGAACACGATGCCGTCTGACTGGTTTTGGCGCTCGCGCATCCGCTTGAGTTCTTCAAGCCTGCGCCGCTCATCATCAGTCAGACCCGTAGTCTGTAAGTGGCTCACGCTGGCAAGCGCCCGGGCCTCTGCATCTGCGATGGCCTGGGCAAGTTCCGTCTGGAACTTCTTCTCTCGCTCATCATATCTGACCTGAAGGCGTTCGTTGGTCAGGGTCAGCGTTGCGATTTCACCGTCTTTTTCCGACAGCGAAACTTTGGCATCCGTCAGCTCATCTTGCAGATCGGAAATCCGGCCATTTTGTTGCTCGATTGTTTTCAAGGCTTTATCAAACCCAATGAATTCAACCGGCTGTGGAGTTGAGTCGGGCGTTGCCACCGCAATTTCCTCGGGCAAAGCCTCTGGTTCCGGCTCATCGGCCTCTGGTCCCCGTGCGGTCAAAAGCCCGTATCGCTCGCCACCACCTTGTTGCAAAGCGTCAACGCGGACACCCGTGTTCGTGCTTTTGTTTTCATCGCCCATGACATACCATACAAAGCCCAGGAACACCGCTCCTGCGATTGCAACGGTCATCAGCTTCTTAGGGTCGAACTTCTTCCGGACACGTTGCGACGGCTGTTCAGCCGCCGCCCGTGCCGCAATTGTCTGATCGCGGTTCATTACTTGCTGCCCCCCGGTTTAACTGTCTGTGAAGTGACGGGCCGACCGCTCACACTTGCCTGCTGAAACTCGTCGCCATCGTTTCGAACACAGATCGAAGTGTCCTCGATGCGCAGTGTCCAAAGATCGGAAAGGCCCTGCACCTGGATAATGCCGCGCTCTTTGACTGTGGTGTTCACCATCAGCTCACGTCCATCCGGCAGGACACGGAAGATACCCGGCAGCTCCGCATCTTGTGGGATCTGCATATAGGTGTGAACGCCATCGTCCCAAACGGCGGTAGGCGCAAACTCCGCTTTGCCCGAGCGCGAGTAGTTTTGGTTGACGAAGCGGCCTGTTGGTTTCGGCTCGCTACGTGCCACCGTGCCACGGCGCGTTGTGGTCCCGCCGCTGTTGTTCTTGTTATAGAACGTGACCCGGAACGGTACTCGTTTACGTTCGGCGGCGCTCTCGGCCGGAACCAGATAGAAGTTGTATGTCCCGCGATTGGTCAGCACGGTCAGGTTCGAATCCGAGTTCAGGATTTCCGGCTTGAACGCAATAACACGACCTTCCTGCAGGCGGGTGATCTGAAAACTTTCCGTGTCGCCCGCACCAATGCTGCGGACGGTTTCGCCCTGCGGAAAGTGAACATATGTAATCAGGCGTTCACCCACAGGGATGCGGTACACCTGGTTCTCGACGTAATGAAAATGCGTGATGCGGTGATCCGCGTTTTTTCCGTCTGGCGTCGGTGTGATTTCAGCGAGTAGAGGCGTAGAGAATGCCAAAACTGCTGCTGCGGTGGCGGTGAGTGTTTTGAAAGAACGCTGCATCAGATGTCTCCCATTGCGTCTACGCGGTAGTTGGTGACGACGAAGCCGAATGGATTTTCCAGAAGCTCATCCATCGATGTCACGATTTTTTCCTCAAACCCGTAAGTCACTGTGACCACGTAGCGGGCTGAGGCCGTTGCCTGGTTTGGCACGATCAGGGACTTGCGGATCTCGACCTGCACCGTCTCATCGTTGACCGGCGACACGCCCAGAATTTCGGTCTGCACCTTTGTTTTGGGCGTATAGATTTCGTCCGGATGGTTGTCGTTCGACCCATCCCACAGTTCGCGGTAAGACGTTTCGGCCAGCTCATCAGAACGACGCAGTACCGATTTCAGGCGATCGTTGTTGTCCTGGACATCATAGGTTTCCCGGTCGCGCACATAATTTGCGACTTCCCGGAAGGCCATCGCCTCAGAAGGTTCCAGTTCTTCGACCTTTTCAGTCAGCAGCACCGGCAGTTTTGTGTCCGGATCAATGGAGAATGGCACCGCGCGGATTTCCTTCAAGGGAAGGAGCAGCGCCCAGCCGATTATAGAGGCCACGCCCATTGCCATACCAGCCATGCCGAACACCTGCCATTTGAAGGCATCGCGGCGTGCGCCCAGAAAGAGTTCTTTTTCGTGATCTGTCACGTGTGACATTTGCTCTGTCCCTCGGATTAAGATGATTTTTGTTGCGGTTTTTCTCGGGCCGCCCGAATGCTCTGCCGATAACGATCAGCTGCGTAGCTCTGGCGCGCCGCTCCATCCTGATTGCGGGCTCTGTGTGCAATGTCCCGACGCGCCTGCATGGCACGCGATGCACTGTCTCGCATTCCGGTCCCGTCGCGTGCTGCGGAGGCCATCGCAGCGGCCGTTTTGCCCCCAGCAACTGTGTTGCGCCCAGCACCAGCAGCCGTGCCCAATGCACTTCTTGCGGCAGCGACGGCACCAGTTGCCACGGCAAGACCCGAGGACGCCGACACGATTGCACCCGACATTCCCCCAGCGAGCGACGGGATCTGCGTGAGCATGACAATAGCCACGATGCAGATTGCCAGAAAACGCCCGCTCGCTTCCATGTCATTAACATCAGACAAGGAACCAAGCTCCGAAGCGAAAAGCGCCTGAATAAGAGAAACGATGCCTGTAAGAACGACGATGACCATGATCAGGCCAACGGTCGTTTTCGCCCAGGCTGCGAAGATATTGGCTGTTGCCGAGCTGAGCAGCGTTGCGATGAAAACTGGCGCTAGACCCAGCAACACCGCCAGACCGCCTTTTGCAATGAGTGCCATGCCAGTGCCAAAGGCAACGATGACGGCACCAACAACCCAGAGAATAGCCCCGGTGATGCTCAGGCCCCAAGTCGCGTTTTCAATGGCCTGCTGGCCCATCAAGAAACACTGAAGCGCAATCTCATCCAACGCTTGCCATACATTAGTGGTTCCAGTGAGTGCCCCGGCAATACTGTCCGGCAAGGTTTGGACGCCTTGATAGATTGGTTGGAAAAAGGACCAGCTCGACGCCATTCCGATGATTATCGTCGCCCGAATGATCCAGCCTACATAACCACCAAACCCAATTTCTCTGATCTGAAGTACGCCGTTGATCAGCATCGCTACAAAGATCAGCGCAGCAATAGCCCAGAGGGCGGATGCGAGATCCGCCGCAAGGCTGGTGTATGCTTGCTGAGAAAAGTTGCTGATTGCTGATTCAATCGAGCTGACGAAATCCTGAATCACGGCCCACAAGCCTCCTCAATTACAGGGCGCAGCGCTTCCAAGCGTTCTTGCTGCGTTTCTTTGAGCGATTTGAGTTCGCTGGATGGCTTCGACCAGAAATCGCCTTGGTCTGCGCCCACCAACTCGATTGCAGCTTCGCGGCTGAGATTGCCGAGCGGGCATTCAGTGCTGAATGCTTCATCGGCTTTGCGCAGTCGGCATTGCTCAATGGCAAATTCATGAGCAGCTATCACTTGCTCATTCAGAATGGCATCGGTCCAGTTGCCAACGACATACTGTTGATCCGAGCCCTGACCAGCGTTAGCGAGCTGTTCAACCCCGTATTCCTTCAGGGGTTTTTTGAACGCTCGCACGCCCGAGTAACCAAGACAGGTCCGATATTCCCCAAATGTCCAATCAACATTGGGGGGAAACGGCAGTCGGGCCTCAGCACTGGCCGACGACGCTAAAAGCGTCGCCGTCAGTGTGATCAGGGCGAAAGTGGTGCGGCTTTTCATTGGGTTTCTCCTCTTGCGTAATTGCTAAGCGTCTTTAGGTCCGCTGCGTTTGCAGCCAGATCCGTGCCCGACGCCAGAGCATTAGCCGAGGTTGTGCGCAAGATTTCAATTTCAACTTGCAAGAGTTTCAGGAGAACCGCCGTATTGTAGTCGATTGCGTCCTTCAGATCATCTTGCTGGCCGATTTCACCGCGCAGCTTTTCAGCATCTTCGGCGAGCTGACCGGCCATGTCATAGCCATTCTCACCCAACGCCGATGCCATAAGGCCCGCGCCACCACGTTCAGACAGGATGCGACGAGCTGCTACTTCTGAGCCATTAAACTCTGACAAGATGCCACCGTTGAGGCCGAGGTTGATGGATCGACGTTCCATTGCCTGAGCAGCGACATCGGGCAGCCCGGAGATACCGCCCTCTGCCGCGTCCAGTGCGTAGCCGAGCGTGTCAGCAGCGGTCGCCAGCTTCAAAAAGCTACGGCTGTTGAACTCGTCCAGATCCGTCAGGCCAGTGATAGTCTTGAACGAGTTTTCGAGCAGTGCCCGTTGCTGTTCCAGTTTCTCGTACTGTTCCAGTAGTTGCTCGTACTGGCGGACCATTTCAGCGATTTCTTTGGCCGAATTGGCGGCGTCCTGTGTGATGGATGCAGAGTCCACCACCGGAACACCTTGGGCCGACACCACGACGGGCAGGGCGGCCAGAACCGAAAAAGCAATGGTTGTGCGGAATTTCTTTGAAATATTCATCAGACAAGCTCCAAGTTTTCAGGGGGGGTCATGCGCTCAAAGTCGCAGGCGCATTTGCTGCGATAGCCCGAATAGGTGCTGGTGCAGGCCGAGACAGCGGCCAGAACTACAAGGGCGATTACAAGGCGGGTTTTCATGTGATTTCCTTCCAGAAGTTGGGGTTTTTTCGCCAGTCAGGATCAGGGAACGATTTTCCGTCTGATCCGCTCAGAACACGAAGAAGCGGACCGAGCGCGCCGACATCGACATCGAGCCAAACACTCTCATCACCCTTTTTCATGAGCATTACGCGGTCGCCAAAATGCGCCCTCAGCGCGCCAACCTCTGAATCGTTCAATCCGATTGCCCGGTAATCCGCTTCATTGCCGGATCGAGAGGGGAACAAGAGCTGTGTGCTGGTGTTTTCCAGGATCGACTTGCTTGCCGCTGACGACAGGAGGTGATCGGGGATCTGCGTCATCATCATCATCATGACGTTCAGCTTCCGATACGTGGTGTAAGCGTTCTTGAGGATTTCCGCGCCGTAGGGGTTGCCTGCGATCACCCAGGCTTCATCAATCACAAAGACAGTGGGCACTTTCGCGGCACAACGGCGCTCGATCTGGCGCATGACGTAGCTGATCCATGCCAACCGGACCAACTCGTCATCCAGAACCTCAGAAATATCGAACACAAGATGCCGATCGTCAGAGGCAAAAGGATCTGTGCCACCCTCGCCAAACATCCACGACAAACGCCCGTCGCCCGCCCATTCACTCGCGCGCTTGAAGAGGTCTTTGCCATCATCAAAGGCTCTGAACCGCTCGACCAGTGAATCGAAGTTCTGCAGTTGTGGCGGCAACGTCGCGTTTGCCTGACACGCCTGTTTAATCTCGTCTTTCTGTTCGGCTGTCAGTTTATCGTCGTAACTCATCAGAGCTGTGGCCCAATTCGCCAACCAGCTTTGACCGGCCTCATCCGTTTCCGTTTGAAACGGGTTCATGCCAGTGGGTTCGCCCACCCGGACGCGGGTGTACTGTGCGCCGAGCGCCCGCATCGGAGCTTCCATTGCCCGATCTTTGTCAAAAGCGATGATCCGCGCGCCCTGTGCCACCGCCATTGTCGCCAGCAGCATCGCGATCACAGTTTTACCCGATCCGTTCGGCCCCAGAACGATTGTGTGGCCGGAGGGCAGGTTTTCAGCGTCTTTGCTGGTCTTGGGAAGGTGCAGCGAAACATCATAGCTGTCCCCGTGCGTTGTCGGGAAAGTCGCCAATGGCCCCGGCCAGGGCAGCTTTTCAGCGTCCAGCCCTTTGGGCCGCATGTGGAACGCAACCATGTCCGCAAAGTTCTGGTCCGTAATCAGTTCTTCACGGGGACGGAATGCGAAATTGCCGGGGTGCTGCGCGAAGTACACCGCACGGGCCGACATCGCTTCGCGCTTCACTGTGCCACCCGAAATCTGAATTTCACCGATGATGTGTTTTTCGGCGGTTTTCAGATCTTCTTCGTTCCCAAACACGCAGATCGACAGGTGGTGCTTGCCGAGTGACATGGTGCCGGAGGCAATACCGTCCGCCAGAATGGACAAATCCTCTTCAAGCGACTTCGCTTTGTCGCCCGCCGAGCGCATTTGTCCCGACTTGCGGCGTTCCATTTCCTGCGCCTGGGCGCGGCTGATCGGCAGGAAGGATTGCGAAATGACGACATCAACCGGCAGGTCCAGCCCGTCGAAAATGCCGGGGAACGACGCCATCGGGTAATTCTTCAGCGAATACACACGGATGGAGCGTTCCTGATCGTCGCCCGTGACCAGATTGCCGGTCTTGCCCTGAAACAGCACATCCTCTTGCGGCATGTTGAAGGCAATGGGTTCTGCAATGTTCGTGTGAATGATCGGCTGATACCGACCGTTCAACAGCATCCCATAATAGCCGAGCCAACGCCCCTCGCTGAGCTTCAGCCGACGCACACGGCTTTCGCCCAGCGTGCCCGCCAGTGTTGTGAAAACACCGTCGAGCTGTTCGATCATTTCGCGGCGTTCCTCGTCTATCGTTCCAGACGACATGCCGAACATCTGTTTTGCCCGCTCATCCTGCCGCTTTTGGAGAATGGCGCTGATGACGATCTTGCGTTCTTTCAGCTCTGCATCGACGGACGCTGAGCGCATGGCCTGCGCCACTGCACCGGCAAAGCCGGTTGGATCTGTGATGACATGACCAGTCTCAGCCGGGACGGTCAGTCGATGAACATAAAACGCCACCTCGTTGGGTGTTGTGCGCAACACACGCTCAAACCGTTCGGCCAGGAACTCGAACTCGTTTTCGTCCAGCGTGTTTGCGTTGATTCCGGTGATTTCTGCAGCGGCGATAAGGCCACCGTTGCGTGTGGAAATGACCTCATCGTCCACGACATAGCCATACGGTAACATCTGAAAAAGGCTCATTTCATCCTTGCGCCAGCTCGGCTCGATCAACGAGCGGGCAAGGGTCCACATGCCTCGGGCAGCAGGCTTAGGCATTATAGTAATCTCCCCCATGATGCTGGCGGTTTTTGGTGCGCGGAGTTTTGGAAAGGGTTACGGACAGGACGCGGAAGAAAGCCGGTTCCCATTCGTAAAAGAGGCGAAGCCCGGTGTAGAAAACAAAACCCGAAATGATTGCTGGCGCTATCCCGAACATGAAGAACGAAAGCATGGTCATCCCGAGGATCACCAGCAGATAGATCACGGGTAGGCCGCCCCATTCTGCGGGGCGGCTCAGGCCGCGAAAGACCGTATTGCGGCGCGGCATCAATCAGGCTCCGATGAATGTATCAGCGAGGCCGATAACAGCGCCGACGACGATAGCGATTACCGGGCCTTTCAACGAACCCCAGCCGAACACATAGGCGAGACAGCCCCAGATGAAGCCGACAGCGGCAAGGCTGACGCCAACGACCTTCGAGTCGGCCAGCGTTTCGTTGATGAAATCGCCAATGGCATCTTGCAGCCAGCCAGCGGAGGCGGGCGCTGCCGTGATGATGAACGCAGTGATCGCGAAAAACGCCATCTGCTGGTAGAAGTGGGTTCTTTTCATAGGTCTTTACTCACTTTGCTTAGGATGATCCGCACGTAGTTGCGGGTTTCGGTGAAGGGGGGGACGCCGCCATATTCGACGACGCGGTGAGGCCCGGCGTTGTAGGCGGCAAGCGCCAGCTTCCAGGTTCCGAACTCGCGGTACTGCGCCGCCAAATAGCGGGCACCACCGTCGAGGTTTTCGGCAGGGTTCTTTGGGTTCACGCCCAGGTCTTTCGCCGTTCCGGGCATGAGCTGTGCGAAGCCATAGGCACCCTTGGGCGACAGAGCATCAGCGCGATACCGGCTTTCCTGCCAGACCAGTGCCATGAACAACTCGGCCGGAATGTCGTGCCGTTTTGCCGCTGCATGGATTTCTTTGACGATCCGCTCTTGCGACCAGCCGCCCGAGGATCTGCGAGGCCGCGGTGCCTTGCCCGCAATCTCGATCTTTTCCTGTGGCTTGGCTTTCGGCGCTTCCGGTTTTTCGGCAAGCGTGTACTCACGCATCCGGATTGGCCGAACGACGCCATTGACGATTTCTGCCCGCGCACCGTTGAGAAACACGCTGCCATCCGGTTCATACTCGATGACCTGGGCGCTTGCGCCGGTCGCCACAAATGCCGTGGAGGCGAGCAGAAGGGGCCGCATTGCTGCGATCATTCGGATTTCTCCTTTGCTTGAGTTGGCGAGGAATTGGAGGGGTTCTGTTCGTCGCCGGTCGCGGCCACGTACTCGTCAGTCCAGGACGGCGGAATGCTGACAGCATCCACCAACCAGCCTGCGAGACTTGCGTATTCTTCACCACCAAGGGCCGAGGTCTTGCGAGCGATAGAGCGCGACAGAAACGAAGCCGCTACGCCGTGCTGCAGCAACAGCGAAATCAGAACGCACAGATCATGCAGATGGTATTCGAGGTCGCTGCCAGAGCGAAAACCACCGCTATAGAACACTTCACGGGGTTTGATTGGCGACGCTGGATCATAACCGATGGTGACAAAGGCAGTGTGCCCTTGCGGAGTTTCAACGCGGCGTGTTTCAGCCAGCCGACGATCAGGAAGAACTTTGCGCGCAGGCTTGTTCATGACAAAGCTCCCTGCGCATCAAGTTCCGCTTGTCGGATTTCCATTGCGAAATCGACGTCAAGGCGCAGCTCATCGACCACTTCAAGCGGCAAATCGATGTCCAGCCAGACACCTTCGCGGATCAGGTGAACGTGATAGGTGGCGTTTGGGTAAACGAACCAAAGGGCTTCATGCCGGTTCAGAACGTCGCGCGCGGTGTCGGCGTCGATTGTGCCTGACAGGTCGCAACCGAATTTCAGATTTGCGTAAGAGCTGGCATAGTCCGCTCGGCTGCTGCTTTGGATGAGCACAGCGGCCTTTTCCGGTGAAGCAAAGCGGAACAGCTCTTTCGGACCCAACGCCTTGTTAACGTCTGCGTGCAGCTTCAAGGCTTTGTAGAGCCGATTTGCACGGACATACCCAAGATCATTGAGGACATGGAACATTTCGAGCGCGACCCCGAAAGCCGTGGCGCGGGCATCGCTTTCCAGCCAGTATTCGCGCATTGCGCGCTTGATGGTTGGTCGTTCTCCGGCAAGATGGCGGATAACGGTGAGAATGTCCTTACAGGCTTGCTCGAAGCTCTGGGCGGCAGGCACCAAGCGCCGATCAATCTTGCTTTCGATGGTGTCGAAGGCCACTGTGATCACCTTTCCGCCTTTCAAAAAATAGGTCAGTAGTTTTTACATAATTACGATTATGAGGTTGAGGTTCCGATCATCTGAGCAGCAGGAAATTGGATGCCGGGACACAGCACTGAGCCCTTCGCGGGCTTCGTAGAAAGCCAGCATTCAGCTTGGATCAATCAGCCGGAAGGTCTGACCAAAGTGTCGGGGATGTCCTGTTCGGCGCTGTCGCTGGTCAGTGCTGCGCCGTCGCAAGCGCAGACACGTTGTTCAGGGTCGCACCCATTGACTCTGGCGCGGTGCTGTCCGATCTAAGATCGGCATCTAGGGTTACTGTTTTTACCATAGTACAGTTCTCTCTTGATGTTTGAGGAATGCCCGGATGGATTTGGGGCGTTTCTTGTCCTGTCGGTTGTTGGCGCAATCGACAGGACCGCTCACTGCTCGGTGGTTTTGTTCTGTTGTCACTAAATCGTTGTTTGATCCTTTCCTTCAGCCGCACCAGGACCGGCGTTTGCCGCCATAGTATGGGCGCGCGAGACCCTCGGAAATCAGAATGGCCCCGACCTCCTGCCCAGCGACACGCCCAACCGCTAGGAAGCGGTCATGCACGTCCAGATCTGGTTGGATGACCAGCTCTATCTGGTCCGCCGACTGGATGAGCTCTGTCAGCCTTGCTTTCGCTTTCAATCCCAGAGTTTTTTCCGCACGGCATTGCGGCCGATAGGTCTCCGGCGCATCAAACCCAACAAGCCGATATCGGTGTTCGCCATGATCGAGCGTATCGCCGTCAACGGCAGTCACTTCGGACGCGCTAAGGGTCTTTGTTTGTTTTGATGGTTCAATCCAGACCGCAACAAAGAACAAAGACGCGAGTGTAGCGCTGAGAAACAAGAGCCGTTTCATGTGCCCTGCCCCAGTAATTTGATGAGCCAGGTTCTCGAACGTGCCAGATCAGGTTTTGGATTTCGCGTCCAGAGCCTGCGCCGCTTCCAGACCCTCTGGAGTGATCGACTCGATTGTGTAGTCCGATTTGACGCAAAGAATGCGCCCGTCGCCAAATTCCTGGTGATGCTTAAAAAGCCCCGGCCAAAGATCGAACTCTCTGGGCTCAGCGCCCGCGCGAGAGATCTTCGACTTGCACAAGGCCCCGACATAGTTCGGAGAGCTATAAATGCAGTGGTACTTTGGTCGTCCAAGGGAAGCGAGTCCGATAAATTCGTAGCGGCATGTAAAGGGAACCTGATCTTCTTTCAGGCCCCGGACCATCTCGATGGTTACCACAGTGTATTGTCTCTTGTTGTCCGCCATGACGACCCCCTATGGGCCGTCTTCTACATCCAAAAGTTGTGGACTAAAACACAATCTACGTCAATATAAGAAAGTCAGCCGATTTACGATATTGGATTGTCAGAAATATATTGGCCGGATATTGCTTAAGCGATTCGCAAGCAGGAGAGACCATCTTGAAACACTCAAAATCCAGGAATAGAACTCGCGCGAAGGTCCTTGCAGTTGCACTCGCTGCACTGCCGGCCACGCAGGCCAGTGCCTATCCAATTGACTGTGCCATATTCCTTTGCCTCGCCGGAGGTTGGCCAAGTTCGGCTGATTGCGTCGCAGCCAAGGCGGAGTTCATTCGGCGCATCACGCCCTACCCGGTCGAACCTCCGCTTCAACTCTGGCGCTGTCCGATGAATACGTCACACAGCCCCTCGGACTTGGGTCCTATGGAACGGTTGGAAGCCATCAAGCGCACCAGTGCTAGCCCAGTTCCAGAACTTCCATCGGATGACACCGCTAAGCCATTACTGGTAGACGCATCGATCTCGATAGAAGAGATCCAGTCACATCACGGCCAATACGGTGACGGTTTCCAAGCCACCCCGATCAGCGTCGATCTTTCCTCTTCCGATTTCGACGTTGTGAGGTCCATCAGGGTTTGGGATGTGCGCCACTACAGCTATCGCCGTCGGTCGCGAGAGGACGACTGCGAGCGTTCGCTTGATCTGGTCGTTGGCAGCTATGACGACAACGTAAGCTTTCAATGGTCCGATCACGCCCCCGCGCCAATCCCAGCCTGGCTGCCCCTTGGCAATCGTTGTGAACCTCCCAGCTTCTTCCGCGGCGTTGGTGTTGAGTGGACCGACATTTTCGGGTTCAGCGATTACGAGCTCATCCGATACTGACATTGTTTGTCTAGTGGGTGAATGCGTTGCCCCTGCTGATGCCAATAAGCTTGCCAGCCGGATTGGCACCGAGGTCGTCTGGGCCAGAGGAACACCCTAGTCCCAAAAACAAAAAACCCCCGCAAGGCGGGGCCTCAGCGGGGATCTTCCTAAGTCACGTTTGATCACCTGATTTATAGGAAACTCCCAATTTACTGACAAGGATAAACGCATCTGTGCGAACGGTTTTTCTGTGTCTTTTCGCTGAGGTTCAACCCGCTTTGCTTCCCCGATGAGAAGTAGAACATGAGACCGTTGAACCATTCCGAATTCCATGCCCCGCAAAGACGCGATGCCAATACTGACCTTTTCCAAGGGAAGCCAAAACAATGAGCTTTCGGCAGATCGCATCCACACATCACCACGAAAACATACCTTTTCACAACGGCCTTCCCGAGGGTTGGAACCGAGACAGGTTTCGACAGCTCTGTGTGTGCTATGCGCAAATCAGGGGCGCTTCGGCCCAGTGTATTCGCACCTTTGAGATCATCATCGACATGATCTCGCCATGCGTGTTTCGAGACCCGTCTCAGGAACCCTTTTGCTACGCGCGCCAGGAAACACTGATTGCCGGGCGTGGCGTGACAGATCGGACAATCCACAATCACGAACGAGAACTGGAATTGATTGGCCTGCTCCAACGCAGGCTTGGTGCAAATGGGGCGCGCTGTAAGCGCAAGGGGCTCGGCCTCTTTCTGACCCCTGCTCTGAACCTCATTTCAGAGATGCGCGACGCAGACGAGCAAAGCAAAGCCGAGAAGAAAGAACATGACGAGCTGCGCGGGGATCGATCACGGCTGTATCGATATGTGAAACACAGCCTGGCCGTGCTTGCCTCACTCCCCTGCCCTCCTGAAGGTTTCGACGCGAAGATGGACGCGTTTCGGTCCTGGCCGCGCGCAGACAAGCTGAAATACATGTCGCTGGAGGCGCTCAAGCTACACGTTCAAGCGGCTCATGACCTTTGGAAATGGATCGAAGATCATGTCGCAAAACCCGGTGAAATTTCGGGTGAACCCGAAGCCCGTTTCGGGTCCCATATACAAGACCAAATTGAAGAAACAATTCTGTCCTGTAACGCCGATGGCGAGAGTTCAATGTCCTCGGCAAAAGCCTCGGAACCAGATTGTTCCGGCTTCGGGCCTGACGGCCCTCCGAATTGCTTAGAAAGCAATCATCCGACAGATACGGCATCACGCAAGGCCCAAAAACTACCGCGGGTGAACAATCGCATCCTTTATGAACTGGCCTCACCCGAGTTGCGCATGCATATCGATATCGCCGGTGGTGGAGATCAGAATTCCAAGCCAAGCCTCTTTGCGATTGAGACCGGTGTTTGGTCCCGACTTTCGGAGATTGGCACCAATGTCTCCGCCTGGCACGCGGCGATTGATCGGTTGACCATCATGGGAGCGATCCTGGCTGGAGTAATCACGGATGCGAGGCTGAGTGATCCGCGGTTGCCGCCCGTGGTTAATTCGGGTGGATACCTTCGCGGCATGGTGCAAGCTGAAGAACGGGGTAAATTGAACCTGATTTCCAGTTTCATGGGGCTTTTGGCGCGTAGAGCCCGAGAGGAGGAAGACGGGCTTCCGCAAGACCACTAGAGCGGGTTTTAGCTGTGTCGGATTATGCCCGCCAGCTGCTCAAATTGACGTGTCTCATCGGCAGGATATCGCTCTGTTTCCGCCTCCAGAACAGAACCGTATTCAAATCTGTGATTGGCTACGGGAATTCCCGAGTAGTTTGTTCAGCTTTAGGTTGCTAATCGGCCCCAACGGCAACGCGGAACAGAAAGACAGCTTATGAAAATCGCGGATATTGGCAATTCTGAACTGGATTTCAGGCAAACAGGCGAAGCGCGCCTCCAGGAGATTTGCTCCAGGTTTGGACTGGAAAATGCGTCCTACGCCCATATCGACAAGTATCACAACGTTGTCCACGGCTGCACCACGTTCCCGGCCGAATGGGTCAGGCATTACGTCGACAACGATCTGGTTCTGGCCGATCCCCTCATTCGCTTTGGCGCTGCAATGATTGCACCAATTGATTGGGCTGTGTTTGATGACCAGCGTGAACATGCACCGCTATTCGAGGCTGCAAGGGAATTTGGTGTGGGTCAGAACGGCCTTTCCATTCCGGCTATCAATCCGTTTGGTGAGCGTGGTGTTTTTACGGTTACGTCCAATCTGCCGCGGTCTGAGTGGGACGCCTTGGTCGCTACAATGCTCCCTGCCCTTCGCCATGAGGCACAGGTCCTGCATCTGCTTGCGCTAGATGTCATTGAAACCGTATTCAACTTTCCCTCGGATTCCCTGTCTGGCGATGAACTGGATGTGTTGAAGATGCTCGCGTCGGGTTTGATACCGTCTGTCATTGCCAGGCAGACGGGGCATTCTTCGCGAATGGTAGAGGCACTGACTGCTTCGATCACCACCAAGCTCAAAAGCCGGACGATTGAACAGGCAGTGGCGCGGGCAGTCAGTACTGGATTTCTTAAGTGGAGCGATTTCTTTGCCGACCCTGTGGCCGAACTGGTCAATATGGAAAGTCAGCGACTATGCGGTGGGATCGTCCGTTGGGGTGGCAGGTCTCACGAGTTTATCGCTTTTGAAGACGGCAGACTGGTTCGGAACGCTGATAGCTTTCAGCCGGTCCAGATCACGGATCTCGTGAGAGAGTTTAACTTGAGTGCAAACGAGGTGGTCGAGGAACTTGCGCGTAACATTGATCAAAGATTGCGGATTAGGTATCTCTGAATTCGGCTAAAACGCACTGCTTTGTCTTTGAAAAGACCGCAGGCGCAAGTTTCACGTAATTTCGCTTACGCCGCTGTGCCACCGTAGTAGAGCCCACTCTAACTCTGGTTTCTAAATCTCCTATTCTGCTGAAAACGCGTCACGTTCAAAGCTTGGCTACAGAGCCCTTAGACGCGAGGGCAGCAGATGCTGTCACCTTCGTTCGAACAGCCAAAAATTGGAGATTGAGGCCTTATCTCTGCAATGCCCTGGTATACTGGAGGATCTTGCCCAGCGTGGTTTCACAGGAGGTGCTGACCCGTTCGCCGAAACAGCGAGTCTGGCGTTGGCCGTGAAAGCTCCAGTAATAGCTTCTGACGCCGTCAACGTAGCGCTAAGGCAAATCCGCAATCGTTGTCTATTTGGAACCTGTCCCTCTATGAATAGATTTCAATTGGCGTTCCGTCTTTGACCATAGCGTAGATCTCTTCAATCTCCTGATCTGTGACAGCGACGCACCCTGCGGTCCAGTCACGCTTGTTCGTGGGATCAATTCCAGGGCGAGGGCCGCCATGGATAAAAATATCACCGCCCGGAGAACGACCCCGAGCTCGGGCAAACGCAGAATCCGCCTCGTTCGGATAAGAGATTCCGATTGAAAGATGGAAAAGGCTTTCGGGATTGCGACGGTCAATTACATAGGAGCCTTCAGGTGTTCGCCCGTCTCCTTCGAATTGCTTGTGACCTTCGGGGGCAAATCCGAGTCCAATCGGAAAAGTCCGCAAGACACGCTCACTACCATCGAGGATAAGTAGGCGCTGCCCTTTGTATAGCCGAAGCCGAGTCACAACCGGCCCATTGTAAGTACGGAACTTGTTTGCACAGCCAGACAAAAAGGCGGCTATGAAGCCAGAGAGAAACAAACGTCTTTTCATAGGAACTGCCCGGCTCATTTTGATTTTTTCAAAAGAATATCACTAAAGGCCAGTTGAACAAAGGTGTATTGGATCTCACTAGGACAGGAACCGAAAACCAAGTGATCAGTTGTGGCCACCTCGTCAGCAGTGCAATGAGTGACACTTTGATTTCGACATTTGTTATTCTTACGCAACCTTTCAGTTTTCGCCTATTCAGTATCGAGATCGCTGCTGTAGTCAGGTTTTTTGCCGCTGGAAATCTTGACGCCGATTATTAAGCGAGCCAGATCGTCTACCGAATTGGATTCTTGTTCTAAGGGTTCGTTCACTACGCTGCACCTGTATCGATTTTCAGGTACCACGTAGTTTCGCGCCGGGCCACCCACCCTCAGATAGCGTCACTGTCTAGCTGCAACTTAGGACAATCTCTGTCTATCTGAAATTAGATCTACCAAATTTCGCAAACATATTTGAGGCTCTATTTGTTTCTACTTTGCTTCATCGGCCCGCCCAACGAACCGTTCAAACACTGCAAGAGTTTCGTCACTTACATGATGCTCAATACCTTCAGCGTCATGCTCTGCCACTTCCGGTGAAACGCCCAAGGCGATCAGGAACTCCACGACAATCCGGTGACGCCTTCTACAAGCTTCCGCCAATTGACGCCCGGCATCGGTCAACTGAAGTGAGCGGTAAGGTATTTGCTCAATGAAACCCTCTCGTTTCAAACGAGTCAAATTTTTGGAAACCGTAGGTTGGGTCACGCCCAATCGCTCGGCTATTTCGACCGGGCGCGCTGCACCATTCTGATGGATCAGCTCCGCGATAAGTTCAACGTAGTCTTCAACCATTTCGCTTTGGTGAGCCTGTCGCACAGCCTCAAACCCGCTCGCCTGGGTATCAATACTACGATCTGAATTTACCGGTTTTGTTTCGGTCATCGGCTCATGATTACGTCGCTGGTCTAGTCTCCAGTGTATGCACCTGAAAGCCGAGCTTGACAATGAGCATGCCTTCATCCTTAAATTAGACAAGGCTAACTTAAATAGACAGTGCTATGAAACATCTGATAGCGTCCACACTTCTTTGCGCACTGCCAGTGATCGCGGATGCCACGGCGATTGAAGAATCTCCTTGGGCCCCGCGCGCTGCCGCGTATCGACTGACCTTGTTCATGGGAAATCTAACCCCGGTTCCCTGGGATGAAATTGAGAGGAGTTGGACTTCGCCCGCACCTGGCAGTGACATTCAGGTCGCTCCCCTATCACGCGTCTCCGACAACGAAGCGCTTGCGATCAACCAAGCTATGCAAGCCGAAGATCGGCAGGCGCTGTTCGAAGCAAGCACAACTGCCATTGCGGAGGGAATCCTGCGCCATCTGGATGTCGCAAAGACCGCGCTGGGTCAGCCTGAGGCGGCCCGCGAGGTCGCGCAAGCGGCTGCTCTGTTCCGCGCATTCGAAGATGGTATCAAGGCTGCGGACACGTCGGCGGCTCGCGACCTGGGCCGGGCATGGCTGGTTCTGAACTCCACCCTTGGCAGCGCAGGAGTACTGGGCAACGGCGCCCAAACGGTGGATGCCGACCAATTTGCAGAAGCTCAGGCCATTGTCGCTGCCTATATTCGTGCCAACTATCTGCCATCCGAGTATGCCCAACGCGACAAGTTAACACCGCTGCCTGAAACAGTTGTGCTTTCCGGCGAACAAATCACAATGCCCGCCACGCTGCCGCCAGGGTCAAACATCGGAGATCAGGCGCAGCTGCCGCGGCTGGTTCTTCAGTTTGAGGAGGCGGGTGAGGATGAAGCTAATCTACCGCTGGTGGCCTACGGTGACATGCTGTTCGACAGCCCCGAAATCTTCGGCGGCCCGGCGCGTGAGTTGGGCATCGCCTGCTCGACCTGCCACAACCGCTCCGACGTGAACCGGGATTTCTTCATTCCGGGCCTTTCATCCCATCCGGGTGGGATGGATGTGGACGGATCGTTTTTCAATCCAATGTTCAATGACCGGACCGATGATCACTTGGACACGCCTTCTATGCGTGGCATCCGCTTTACCGCACCTTATGGCCGCGACGGGCGCGAACCCAGCCTGCGCCGGTTCATCCGAAATGTGATTGTGACCGAATTCGCGGGAAAGGAACCAACGCCGTTCCAACTGGACGCGCTGGAAGCCTATGTCAAACAGTTCGACTTTCTTCCCAACCCAAAGATCGACCGGTCCGGCAAGCTGACCGATCTGGCGTCAGATGCCGCCAAGCGCGGGGAGTTGCTGTTCAACACCAAATTTGCCGGACTTGGTGACAAATCCTGCGCTTCGTGTCACACGCCTGACCGTCAGTTCCGCGATGGTCTGACCTACGACATCGGCAGCGCTGAACCACCATTCCCCGGCGGCACGGCTTCTGCGTTCGAAACCCCGACGCTGCGCAACGTCAATTTCACTGCACCTTACATGCATGACGGATCGCTGCCGACGCTGGCCAGCGTTGTTGACTGGTTCAATGATACCAAAAATTTGGGTTTGGACGAAGCACAGCGCGCAGATCTGACGGCCTACGTCGAAGCTGTTGGAGACGGTGAAGACCCCTATCAAGTATTCGAAGGTCGCAACAGCGTATTCCGCTTGTCCTGGGAAGAGCTGACGACATTCGCCAGTACGCTCGATACCCTGCTGCCGATGCAGGATGCCGAAAACATAGCGGTTCTGATCGACACGGTAGCTCCTGATCTGGCCGCGGATGCCAGTGTCATGGTCAATCAGAACGCCAAGCCCGAAATCTACGAATTCGCCGCGATCCTGCGAGCGGTTGGCGATGCCAGCGCCGAAGGAAACTGGACCGAAGCCATCCGCCAGTGGGAACTGTTCAAGTCCATGCAGGCCGAAATTGACGAGAGGATGTTCTGATGTTGTCGCGCCGCAATTTTCTGGTCGCTGCAGCCGCATCTGCAGCCATGCCCGTAATGGCTGCAACTGACCAGGGGCTGAAGCTGGCCTTCATCCCGCAGGAGAACCCCGAAAAGCTGTTGGGTGACATCAACGTCATCACCGGCTGGCTTTCAGAGCAGATGGGCGTCCCGGTCACGGGGTTTGTCACGTTCGACCACGCTGCTGCCGTTGAGGCGCTGCGCAACGGTGATGCCGATATCTCGTTCATGGGAGCGTTGCCCTTTGTGTTGGCCGAAGACCAGATCGGCGCCGTACCGCTATTGTCCGAGGTTTATCGCGGGCAACCCAGCTATTCGGGCCGGGTCTTCGTGCGGCGTGACAGCGGAATCGAAGCGCTGGCCGATCTCCGGGGACGTGACATCGCCTTTTCCGATCCGGTCTCGGAATCCGGTTACATCTATCCGCTTGATCTGTTTGTGCGCGCCGGGCTGTTCGCGGGCACGGGCGATGCCGACAGCTTTTTCGGGCAGAAATTCTTTGCTGGCGGATATCAGCAAGCGATGCAGGCCATGGCCAACGGACTGGTCGATGCGGCAGGCGCAAGCCAGTATGCCGATCTCTATCTGACCCCGGATCAGCAGGCCGAGGTCAAGGTGCTGGCGGAATCAGAACAAATTCCCAGCCACGCAATCATTGCCCGCCCTGATCTGGACGCCGGGCTGCAGGCAAAGTTCATTGAAACCATGCTGCGCCTCAACGAGAGTGAGAACCGTCATCTGTTGGCCTACCTCTATGGCCCGGATGGCTATCTTCCTGCTGATCCATCGGTTTACGAGGGCGTGCGCGAGACTGCGCGGCGGTATGGGTTTCTGAAATGAATCCTGTAGTTTCACTCAACGCGATATCGCAACACTTTGCCAGTGCAGCGGCGCTTACAGAAGTTTCACTATCAGTGCAGCCCGGTGAAAGCGTCGCGCTACTCGGTCCTTCGGGTGCGGGCAAATCAACGATGCTGGCTTTGTTGGACGGTCGTTTGCGTGGTTGGCACGGCGAAGCCCAGGTGCTTGGCAAGCCACTTTTGGCAACTGGGGTTCCATCCCGCGAGGACCGTGCCAATACCGGCTTTATCTTTCAGGAATTCGCACTGGTTGATCGGCAGAGTGTTTATCAGAATGTAATGAACGGTCGGATGGGCCGGATGAATATCTGGTCTTCGCTTTGGGGGCGGTTCCGGGAAGAGGACCACATGTGCGTGACACGGGCGCTTCAGGATACGGGGCTGTCAGACCTGGCAAGCCGCCGTGCCGATCAGTTGTCGGGTGGGCAACGGCAGCGCGTTGCGATTGCCAGATGTCTGGCACAAGAACCCGAGTTGATCCTTGCGGATGAGCCCGTCAGCAATTTGGACCCTGCTCACGCCGAACGAATTCTGAGCCTGATCACAAGCTCTGCACGTAGCCGTGGTATCGGCGTCATTTTCAGCTCGCATCAGCCGGATCTGTCGCGCCGCTTTGCCGAGCGCATCATAGGCCTGCGAGATGGCGTGGTATTGTTCGACAAACCGTCGGCTCAATTTACCAGCGGGGACATCGACGAGCTGTATCACGGCGCCAGTGTCACATCGGGGCTGCGTGTAGTCAGTTGATGGGCCGATCTGTCATTTGGGTCATGCTGGCTCTGGCGATCCTGTGGTCGCTGACCAGCGGGGATATGGGATTGGGCAAGCTGCCAGGCGCAGGGCCCCGTCTGGCAGAGTTTATGGGGCGCATGATCCCACCTGACCTGTCCGTTTGGCGCGAGGTTCTGACAGGGCTGGCGGAGACACTGAGGATCGCCATTCTGGGAACATTGTTCGCTGTAATCCTGTCCTCGGGACTGGCCCTTCTGGCCTCTGAAACTATGGTGTCACCAACAATTTGGCGCCCCGTCCGCGCCTTGCTGGCGGTTATCCGGTCGATCCCGCTGATCCTGGTCGCCATGCTAATGGTGGGCGCTGTTGGGTTGGGACCACTTCCCGGTATTCTGGCAATCACATTTCACGCGACTGGCATGTTGGCAAAGTTCTATGCGGAAGCCATCGACAACGTTGCTACCGCTCCTGTGGCGGCGCTTGAAAGCGCGGGAGCCAACAGAATTCAACAGTTGCGTTGGGCGATCTGGCCGCAGATGGCGCCTGTGATCATGCGCGATACCGTATTTCGGTTTGAACTAAATCTGCGCGAAAGCCTGATACTGGGCATTGTCGGTGCCGGTGGCATCGGGCTGTATGTGCAAACCTATGTACGGTCGTTTCAGTATGAAAAGGCTGCGACCGTGACGTTGGCAATCATTGTTCTGGTTTTATTGTCAGAGGCGCTGAATACGGCCTTGCAAAAACGGTTCAACTAAGCCGGAATCTCCCAATTCTCCAAGGAAAAGGCTCGTGTCTTTCCTTTCTTCCATCGCGGTTGAAGGTTGGATGCTTCGCTTGAAACCGGGCCGGTGTAGTCTGCTACACACCCCCTCACGCTGGTTTGTTAAGGCCTCAAGCTTGCTAGATTGAAAGTCGCCTGCGTTGAGGAAAATTCTTGGTGCCAATCTAGCGTTCAAACGGATTCACCGCTGTTTCCATGGGAATGTGTTGCCGAAACATTTGCTACCAGCCTGCCAGTGCGTAGTGCTCTGACACGTGCGTTCATCCAATGCCTCACGACGACTCGGTACATCAGTTCACGGAAAAAGCCAAAGTTCTGCCTGTGACGGACATAGAAGGAGTCAGGGGAGTCAAAGACCCCAAAATCCTGCACGATGCCGTTTCTTTGAATGTATGTGTCACGGCCTTCCCATTCGACCTGGGGATCGCTCAGGCAATCCGTCCCCACACCATACCCACACAGGCTTTCTGTTTTGGGAAATGTCTGCTGCAACACGCGTAAGAAAAGCTCATCCAGAATAAAGCCTTCCAGCTTTAGCCACGTACCCTCTGCTTCGACTTCGACCCATGAATGCACAATCTCCATCGGCGCCATCGGATAGAAAAGCTCGGGAACCACACCCCTCTGCAATTCTTTGTGGATCGTAAAGCCATGCAAACGGCATCGGATACCGCTGCCGCGAAACAGTGCCATCAGAAGAGTGCCCTTGGTATTGCATTGCCCATAGCCATTGGCGAGTACCTCTGACGCCGGGATATCGTCTGCACGGTTGTAACCAAAGGCAATCTCGTTACGCACGAAATCATAAATAGCGCCAATTCGATCCAATACAGGCAGATCGGGCCAGCTCCGTTCCGTTATGAGCCCCAAAATTGCGGGTGTTTCAAAATCAAGCAGAGGTGTGGCGGTTAGCAACGGGTCTCGGTTCAGCATTTGGTCTCTCGTCGAATCAACTCAGAAAGACTTTTAACTGCTATAGTGACTATAGCTTCAAGAGGCTAATTCCAGTTCGCAATAACGCTGCCCGGGGTTACGCGCCGATTTCTTCGTGATCAGTAAGACATTCGGAATGATCGCGCAGAACTTCGAGAACACGACAGTCCGAGGTGTTGCCGCCACTGCATTCATGCACCATGCGCTCCAGCTCGGTCCGCAACGCTTCCAGCCGCGCCATTCTTTGCTCAATCTGTTTGAGTTGCCGGCGCGCGATACTGTCGGCTTCATGACATGGGCGATCCGGATCGTCGGACAAATCAAGCAGTTCGCGTATCGCCTCAAGCGAAAACCCCAATTGGCGGGAATGACGGATGAATGCAAGGCGATCCAGTTCGGCATGGCCGTAACGCCTCTGGCCACCTTCGGTGCGCCCCGGTTCCGGCATAAGTCCGATCTGCTCGTAGTAGCGGATCGTCTGAACCTTGGTTCCGGTCTTTTTTCCGAGCGTTCCGATCGTCAGCATCTGGGTCTCCTTGCAAAGTTACAGCTTATGTAGGTTCGCGTCGACACCGCACAATAGTACCTTCCAGCCGGTGGACCTGTGACACCCAGCCGCAGGCTCAAAAACCCCTTTGAACCTCTAGCAGGTAGAGGGTGTACATGCCGTTCTGAACCAAGAATCACAGGCGGACGGCTAACTTTGAAACTGACCGTGTTTCAGAAAATCTTATGGGTAATGGCTGGTGTCGCAACGGCGGCATTTGCCTATCTGATGCTGTGGTCAGAATATAGACCTGCGCGGATTGAGGAGGGGTCTGTCCCGTTCGAAGCCAGGTTCGAACTGACAGATCACTCTGGTGTTGTCCGTACTCAGAACGACTTTGCGGGCAAATGGATGTTGGTGTTTTTTGGGTTCACCAACTGCCCGGACGTATGCCCTACAACACTGTCTGAGGTAGCAGCAGTGCAGGAAGGGCTGGGCGACCAATCAAACCAAGTGCAACCTATCTTCATTTCAATTGACCCCGAACGCGACACTCCGGCCGTCCTGGCCGAGTATGTGCCACTTTTCGATGCGGGGATCATTGGGCTTACAGGCACGCCAGAACAGATTGCGCAAACGTCCAAGACCTTTCCGATATTCTACGAACGGATCGAACAAACCCCTGCGCCGGATGGATATACGATGGGGCATACCTCTCATCTGTTTCTGTTCAACAAGGACGCTGGATTCGTCCAGTCCTGGTCCTATGGCACGCCTGCCGAAGAAATTCTTGCGGATCTGAAACAGAGACTCTGAGCACCATGTCCCGGTTTTCTAAAGATACACTTCTCGGCCTGGCCTGGGCGATTGCCTTGGTTGCTTCTCTTTCTGTTCTGTTCATTGGAGAGATCCTGGGGCAGACGCCCTGTGTGCTGTGCTGGTTCCAGCGCGCGTTCATGTTCCCATTGGCGATCGTACTGGGGCTTGGCCTGTGGTGGCAGGACCAGAACGTGGGCCGATACGGGATAGCACTGGCATTGGGGGGCGCCGTTGTCGCCTTGTGGCACATGGGCCTGTATGCTGGTCTGATCCCGGAAAAAATCCAACCATGCTCGGCAAGTGGTCCGTCCTGCACCGACGCAAATCAATCTGTTTTGGGCATCCCGATTCCGCTGATGGCGCTCGTTTCATTCGCGCTGATCGGCGTTCTGTGCGCCCTTTCACTCAAGGAGAAACAAGTATGAACAGACGTGGCATGATCTTGTCCGTTCTCGCGCTCGGTGGGGCCGGATTCGGGGCCGCCGCCTGGTACGTGAACCGAACGACTGCTTCAGGCAACACCGAGCCTGTCGCACCCGAAATCGCCGAAACACTTATCCGTTCCTACTCGCCTGTTCTCGGCCCTAAAGACGCACCGGTTACAATTGTCGAATTTTTCGATCCGGCTTGTGAAGCCTGCCGTGCCTTTCATCCGGTCGTGAAGGACATAATGGCTCAGCATGGAGACGCCGTGCGTGTTGTGATCCGGTACACCCCTTTCCATGGCGAAGGCTCAGAGGAGGCGATCCGCGTGCTTGAAGCGGCACGCATGCAGGGGGTCTTTGAACCGGTCCTGGAAGCCGTGCTGCGAGAGCAGCCCAAATGGGCCGCGCATGGTGCGCCTGAGCCTGGTCTTATTATTCGAATTGCAGCAGCGGCGGGACTGGATGCCGAGGCAGCGCAGGCACAAATGCTTGCGCCCCAGACAGTTGGTGTTCTCAATCAGGATCGCGCTGATGTCGAAGCGGCCGGTATAAGGCAAACTCCGACATTCTTCGTCAATGGCAAATCTCTGGATCCGTTTGGTGAGGCTGAATTGAGGCGCCTGGTCGCTGCAGAAGTTGCAGCACTGCAAAGCTGAGCAGTAGCGAGAGGTACTATGAGACTCACTGCAAAAAATACTCTTCTGGCAGGTGTACTGAGTGCATTCGGTCTGACGGCCATTCTCTCGGCACCGGTTCTGGCAGGGGGCAACGATGTTGTCGTTGAAGATGCCTGGTCGCGCGCTTCTATTGGCTCCAACCGACCTGGGGTCGCTTACATGACGATCCGCAACACCGGCAATGAGGCCGTCACGCTGACGTCTATCCGCACCGATCTTGCGAGGATGCCCGAGATCCATCAGACATCGACCAATGCAGAGGGCGTCAGTTCCATGGCACCCGCTGGCGAGCTGGAAATTGCGCCGGGTGGTTTCGTAGCGCTTGAGCCGGGCGGGCTCCACGCAATGCTCATGCGGCTGCAACGCCCTATGATCGAAGGCGAGCGCTTTACGCTGACTCTTATCTTTGCTGATGGCGCAGAAAAGACCGTCAACGTGCCGATATTTGGCATCGCGGCGCGAGGCCCCGAGAGCTGATGCAGCGGCGACGCGTTCTCACATTCGGGTCTGCTGGACTTGGAGCAATCGGCCTGACGCTCTTTGCCGGATGGTGGCAAGTGGATGGGCCGGGAGCGGCTCAATCCGATCGCCTTCGCCCCCTTGCGTTGTCGGACATGAACTTTCGCATGGTTGATCACGAAGGGATCACCGTCACCCCGCAATCGCTGGTCGGACGTGCAACAATGGTGTTCTTCGGCTTTACCTACTGCCCGGATGTTTGCCCGACGACTCTTTCGGATATTTCCCTCTGGCTGGATGATCTGGGCAATGACGCGGACGAGTTGAACGTCGTGTTTATAACCGTAGACTCTGAAAGGGACACGGTCGATGCCATGGCCGATTATGTCAGCTACTTTCATCCGGCTATTCGCGGTTGGGTCGGCGTTTCGGACCAAATCGCGCAAGCCGCAGACGACTTTCGCGCCAATTATGAAAAAGTTCCACTGGAAGATGGCGACTACACAATGAACCACACCGCAAGTGTTTTTCTGTTTAACCCCACAGGCGAATTTGTCAGCACCATCGACTATCATGAGCAGAGAGAGTTCGCTGTACCCAAGATCCGCCGCGCTTTGAAAAGTGGAGCGGATACAACATCATGAACGCACGGTTTCTAGCAACCTCGGCGATCGCGATCAGCAGCGTCTCGATTGCTTCGATCATGTTCATTGCCTCGAACAGGTCTGAAATGACGGCGCCTGCGCCCACGGTCTTTCAGCTGCCCAAACTTCCTGCGGAACCGCAGATCACATCGGCTCCGTTGCTGAATGTACCATCGGCAGAACTCGCTCCAAGCCCCGTTTCGTTTCGACCTGCTCAGCCGGAACCCATTCAGGCAGAGGAACCTTTGCCACCTGTTGAACCACCTTCACGAACATGGACGCGCGAGCTTGCAGTGGGTGACACACTCGACAGTATGCTGTCTGACGCGGGGATCGACGCAACCGATCGCGCCGAAATCGCACTTGCACTTGGCGCTGAATACGACTTGCGGCGCTTGCGGCCGGGTCACTCGATAACAGTCGTTGCAACGGCAGCGGATCAACTGTGGAGTGTGGAGCTCGCCGTGGAAGATGGCGTGAGAATTGAAGTGACACTTAGCGAGACGTTGTCCACGCGCGTGGTCTCACCGGAACCCGACACTGTCATTCTGGCCCGCAAAACAGAGATCGAAACTTCGATTTCAAATGCGCTGAGTAGCGCAAAGATCCCGGTTCGTTTTGCGGTGGATCTCGCTCAGATGCTGAGCGGGACAGTGGATTTTCGGAGGGACCTGACAGGTGGTGAAGCTCTCCGTCTTCTCTGGCGCGAAAAGAGCATCGATGGCGAGAGGGTGGGCCAGTCCGAGCTCATTTTTGCGGCGCTGGAAGTTGATGATCGGCTTTACGAAATAGCATGGCCAGACGACGACAACGGTCGCGCCACGATCTATGTTGATGGTGAACTTCTTCGTGTCTTTGCCCAACCCGTCGAAGGCGCGCGCCTGAGTTCAGTCTTTGGTCGGCGAAAACACCCGGTCTACGGCAATGTGCGGATGCATACAGGTGTCGATTTTGCTGCTGCACGCGGCACGCCGGTACATGCGACAGCTCCGGGCCGGGTATCCTATGTTGGTTGGCGCGGGGGGTATGGGCGTGTGGTGGAAATCGCTCATGGATCGGATACGGTCACGCGATATACGCATCTTAGCGCAACCGCCGATGGTCTGGCCAAAGGTCAGCGCGTGGAGGCTGGCGAGATGGTTGGCCGTGTCGGGTCGAGCGGCACCGCGACCGGCCCCAATCTTCATTATGAAGTATTGGTTGACGGGCGCCCAACGGACCCGCTTTCTGACGACCGACTTGCTGCCGCTGCGAACAACGAGGTTGAAAGCGAAGCAGCGCGAAAACGCTTAAGAAATGCTCGGGCACAGCTTGAGGAACAGCTGGGCAATACCGTCGCCAAAAAAAGCGAATCTAGTTCGTGAGAGTTTCTTAAAACGGCTTCAGGTGCGCGGCTATCAGTTAGCGGGTATGCGCACCTGAAGCGAACTGCACTGCAGAAGAACCAAATCAGAGGATGTAAGATGATGGCAATCGCGGGGGCCTTGGTTGGCGCCGTTTGGGGTGGGGTCCTGGCAAAGCGCCGGAATGGCAACAGCCTTGATATTCTTCAATACGCTACAGGATATGCCATCGCTTTTGGCCTGGTGGCGTTCTTTCTTTCGATCGCAGTTGTGCGCCTGATGTAACGCGCCAGTAAGCGAGGCGAAAGCCGGACACCTTGAAGTCCGGCTTCCACTCTTATGTGGTCGCAGCGCCTGTTCCGTGCGAGCCAAGGGTATTTGCCGCAGTCTGGGCGGTGTGATCTTCCGGAGCTTTCAGAAGCCGTAAGGCATTGGCCACGACCAGCAAGGACACTCCGACATCCGCGGCGATTGCACCCCACATGGATGCCAGCCCAAAACCCGTCAGAGTCACAAACAATGCTTTGGTCGCAAGTGAGAAGCCGATGTTCTGACGGATGATCGACATGGTTCGACGTGAATGGTCGATCAGCCAGGGTACTTTACCGATGTCGTCGGTCATTAGAGCAATATCTGCGGTCTCAATAGCAGCGTCGGACCCAACTGCACCCATCGCGACCGCATAATGTGCCCGAGCCATCGCAGGTGCATCGTTGACGCCATCGCCGATCATCGCAACCATCTCGTGTTGCTCTGCCAGTTCTTCGATCGCAGCGACCTTGTCTTCCGGCAGAAGCTGGGCCCGGACTTCGTCGATGCCGACTTCGGCTGCTACCGCTCTCGCGGTTTGTTCGTTGTCACCTGTCAGCATGATGATTGACTTCACGCCCTGCGCGTGAAGCCGGGCAACGATGTTCTTGGCTTCGGGGCGAATGCGGTCCCGCAGCTCAAGCAAACCGGTGACTCCGTTCTCATCCCCGACAACCACAAGTGTGCTTCCCGCGCTCTCGATCTGGTTGCTCAATTCGGCAGGAATGGACGCGCCAAAGCCCTTCTCTACAGCGAAGCGGTCAGAGCCAAGCCAGATATTTCCGCGCTCGGTGCGGCCCTCAAGACCCCGACCGGGAACGGTTCGGATATCTTCAGCCGCAGATATCGAAATGTCGGTCTGTTCTGCCCTGGTGAGAATGGCGCGGGCCAACGGGTGTGAAGATCGAACCTCAAGGCTGGCAGCGCTTGCCAACAGTTCCCGCTCGGATGCGCCGCCCAGCGGATAGACATTGGCCACTTCAGGCTCGCCCATGGTGATCGTGCCGGTCTTGTCCATGGCCAGTGCGGTAGTGCGCCCGGGGGCTTCGATATATGCACCGCCCTTAATCAGAACCCCGGCCCGGGCCGAAGCGGTCAAAGCCGCAACGATTGAAACCGGCGTGGAAATGACGAGTGCACAGGGGCAGGCGATAACCAGAAGAACAAGTGCATTGTAAAACCAAAAGCCCCACGATGCGCCAAATGCAAGCGGTGGGATCAGGGCGATGGCCACTGCAACGACCATAACGATGGGCGTATAGATCCGCGCAAATTTTGTTACCCACTGCTCAACCGGCGCACGGCGCGCATGAGCATCACCGACCATCCGGATGATCTTGGCAAGCACGGTATCGGACGCTGTTTTCGTCGCACGTATTTTGAGGGTGCCTTCACCATTGATTGTGCCGGCGTAGACCTCATCACCCAGCTCTTTGGGGATCAGTGCGCTTTCACCTGTGATTGGAGCCTGGTCAACGGCACCGGCCCCTTCGATGACTTCCCCGTCAAGTGGAATGCGATCCCCACCCCGAACGATGAAGCTGTCGCCGACAAAGACATCCGCCGCCGGGACCGTTGCCTCTGAGCCGTCAGCACGAACCAGCCGAACCGTCGGGGGGGCCAGATCAAGCAGCGCGGATACTGCGTTGCGAGCCCGTCCGACACTCCAGCTTTCCAGATAAAGAGAGAGCGAAAAGAAAAATGCTACAGTTGCCGCTTCAAAAAACTCACCCAGACCGATGGCACCAGCGACGGCAACAACCATCAAAAGGTTCATATCCGGCGAAAGGCGCTGCGCCGAAGACCAGGCCTTGGGGGCCACCAGCCAGACGCCAAACAAGATCGCGACCGCGAACAAAGTGGCCTCGGGCAAAGGCATCGGAACCTCACCATGTCCCGAAAACAGTCCAAGCGCTCCGCCCATGCCTGTTTCGAAGATGTGCCAGCCAAAGCCTGCCGCCCAAAAACCTCCGCTGAGTGTGGTGAACCGTCGCTGACGCGCAATATGCGCCGCCTGATCCAGGGCGGCATTTCCGTCATCCCAAGGTTTGGCGTTCATACCGGTGCAGGCAACCAGCAGCATGACGTCTTCGTCAGAAAGCTTGGCAGCACTTTCAAGAAGCGTCATTCGACTGTTGATGACATCAAAAGCGAGATGCTCTTCACCACCAACTTTCGGGCCGATAACCCGGTTCAGGATCACAACCTCTTCGGCGCAATCGAGGCCAGAGACCTGAAAGCTTCTACCGCCGTCAGGAATTGGACCGGCGGGGGCGATGGCGCCACACCCGCCACTACTGCATGCGTGGTGACCATGTTTGTTTTCGTGGCCATGGTCGTGGCTATGGGTATCGGATGACATGATCGGACCTCAAGAATCTCTATGGTCCTTTGTAAGTAGTTCCTACAGTAACTAGAGCTTCAATACCTTTCTGAATTTTTTAGCATCCGGGTTCCTTGCGCGTGATACCGACACTCCATTCCTTCTTGCGGGCTGGTCGCGTGGATGCAATCTAGTCGCAGAGGACGCAAAAAATTCTGGAACAGGTCAATGCAGAAACGGATCGCAATTACCATCACGTTAGTCTCGATTACTGCCGGTTGCTCAGCCCAGTTCACTGGGGCCAAAAGCAAAGCACTTGAACCAGGCAACGTGCCAGATTCAGTCGTTGCGCTGGCAGGGCCGGGGCAGGATCTGGCCACGGCACGCCTTTTGCCAGAAGACAATTGCTTCTGGTATGAGCACAGCGGACCTGTCGAGACGACATTGGTACCATTGCGCGCGACGAATGGCGCTCCGATCTGCGCCGCGCGAGACGCCTGATAAAAAAGAGGGCGACGACGTCCACCTACGCTGCCCAAAATTTATGAGCGGGCTGTGACGCTATCTTCGGCCGAGTATAAATATGCGGTCGAGCCGATTCTTACATGTGGGTAGAGATCATTGATATGGGCCATGATCATTCTAACACATCCAGAACTTGCGCGACCACCGATGCTTCTAGGCTGAGGCGTGCCGTGAATTCTGAGATATGTATCTCGATTTCCAACGTATAGATAAAGGGCTCGAGAGCCGAGAGCATTACTTGGCCCGGGTTCCATACCATCCCGAAATTCCGCGTATTCGGGGTTGCGCTCGATCATTGAAGCCGTTGGCGTCCAATGTGGCCACTCGACCTTGCGCCGGATAGCATAGGTTCCGGGCTCGTAAAGGTTCCCTCGCGCGATCGCAACGCCATAGCGCATTGCGGTCCCGCCTTCCTCGATATGGTAAAGATAGCGCGCGACCGCATCGACATGGATGTCACCAGGAACCAAACCATCATTTGCTACGACACGTCGTGGTAAAAAACGGTCATGAACGCCCCATGGATTTGAGGTCGCTGGATCGTAATCAAATGGCGTGACCTGGCTGTCCCAATAGGTCTTTTGCGACGAGGTTGGCCATGTTTTGGCGATCAATGGACTGGCCGCAGACGCGGAAAACAGCGCAGTGGTTGATTGAATGAAATAGCGCCTTGTCAGCATAGATCTCAGCCTGGTTCACAAGTTCAATGTATTTGCATCGCATTTTCACGATCAAATTCGAGTCTTAAAGCCTCTAGCAGCTAGAGCTTCAAGAGGTTTCAGGTAACGCTTAGTTTATCCAGTCGATCAGGTGCGCGGTGGCGTGAACTCTGATTTGATCGAGTTTGCTTTGGACTGGGTCAAAAAAGCAATGGAAAGAACCGAAATGCCCATTGTAGTTGCTTCATGTTTTCGGTTTCCGACGATGCAAGCCAAAGGAACAAGACGGGAATTCGGCGCGGCTTTGCAACAGCTTATCTGTCCTTGGATACAGAGCGGCAAAAACCCGCGCGCACGCTGTACTTGCCGCTTAGACCCGCTGAATCCGCGTAGTTGTCTTCTCAGCCAGGAATGTCAATCAGGAGTCATCGCCGTCAGGCTGCACGGTCACTTTGGCCTCCACGGGCACACCCTCAACCATCAGAGGGCTGTGGCTGTTGCCATTGAGAGAAACTTTTACTTCAACATCGCCATCGGGGAGCGACGGAAGGTGTAACCAATTGGCATAAAGGCGGCCCAGCTTTTCGCCGTTGATATAAACATGCGCGTGACCTTCGCCTGGAACGTCAGCCGTGGAGGCATTTTCCGGAGCAAAGCGAAAGTTCTGCGGTGTCACACGCAGATTCCAGCCCGCCATAGGATCCTTAATCATCTGGATCGCCACACTGGGGGCGTCGCTGTCGGCAGGCAGATTAGTGGCAGCGGAGTGGTCGTGCGCTGCCATCTCCATGTTGCCGCCGTGTTGGGCCGGGTCAGTATGGTCATGGCTCTCAAAGGTGCTACCGCTGCTGGCGGCAATCACAAAGCCAGCACCGCCGCCAAAGACAAGTCCGATGGCAAAGAGAGCAAGAGAACGGGACATCTTGTCATCCTCAATAAAAAAAACCCGCCGGTGTAACCAGCGGGGTAGCAATGGAGGAGCGCGATCAGACTGCAGCGCCTGCGCGCTTGCCTTCTGTCTGCCAGAAGTGGCCGGTGAAACTGCCTAAGAGTGCCCAGGCGGCCATGCCGATGCCGAAGGCCCGGGCAGCAAAAAGCGCCCCGATCTCGGTCGGAACCGGCCCAGAGAAACTCTCAGGCTCAGGGGCCCCGATAATATGCGGTACCATTAGCAGCACGGCCGCAATCAGGTAGCTTACCAGGTTACCTCCAAAGGCAATCAGCCACATGGCTACGCCGGCTGCGGCAACGGTGACCGTCCACCAGATCTGACGCACTCCCACATCTGCTGCCGCTACGCCGGGAACTTCTGGAGCCAGTGACAAGCCAGGAGCAAAGTGGAAGGCGACAAAGCCCGCAAGACCCCAAAGCAGGCCGGTGCGGCCGTTGATCTCATGCCCCTGACGTTCGGCTACTGACATCAGCGCCGCCAGGACTAGCGCATAGCCGGTGTAGGTAAGCATGGTGAAGATAATGCTGAGACCATCGCGCATCGGCTCGGCGAACATGCCGGGCAGGTCGGGATGCGCAGTTACGGGATCAGCGCCAAAATGCACCAGGTCGCCGCCCTCATAGAGCTCGGCGTGAAGTAGCACTGGCTGCACGAAATACAACTGCAGAAGGGCGGCAATCAGCCCCGCTGCTGCACCAGCGAACAAGCCGCTGGTCAGAATACGACTGAACATTGTTTTAGTGGCAGGGGAAGCCAGTTGCGTGGCGCACATCATGAGCCGCGTCATGCAGGCCAGAAGCCTGAACATGGCCAGTCACGGTAATGATCCCTAGACCCAGAACCACGGCGAATACTGCAGGCAGAAAGGATGCGCCAGCGGCGGATGCCTTGATCGTTTTTGTCGTCATTTTAATCCTCCTCGCCGTCACACCCGACGGCATATGTTGTGTCCATCCTACGGCCGGTCTCCTGACTCGCAGGTCACAGCAGACTTCCCCCTTCCCAGCGCCATTACGCCAGTGGTATTGGAAGGCCGCTCGCCGCTCACAGTCGCGGGGGCGGTCAAGGCTTCAGTGCGGTAGTTTGGTGCACCGTCCTCATTCCCGTTTCAGTCCCAGTGCGTAGGCACCTTTGGACACCGTAGAAGCCTTTATTGTTCCATAGTGCTTTGTTCCGTCAAGTACGAAAGCGACATCATAGTATTCTGCAGCGGTCAATCTTAGGTAATGGCAGGCTTGGTTTAGATTTTAGCCGTTCAGTGCAGAAGGCTAAGTCGAAAAACACAAACTGTAAGCTGAAAACTCGACACCGGAGCTTTGGTCGGCAAGTTGCATGTTGGCTATCTTTTTTGTGCCGGTATACGTGCAATCGCCTTGAAACGTAGCTTACCTAGCTTCCTGGCGTCAGCGAAGTCGCCGTCAGTACTGTCCTCATACATCCGCATGAAGATCATTATGTCCGGAAGATCGACAACCGTAACCTCACCGAAAAGATAGGCGGTCTTGCCGCTTTGTCGCACCGCCAACGTCTGTGGTCGGTGACAACCGGACATGCAATCCACTTGCTGCAACTCGGCTTGCACCCCCGATGCCTCCAGCGTTGCGGCTAATTGATCATAAAGGGTGGAATCCGCGTCGCGGCAGGTTCTGCAAAGCGTGAGGTTAGGTAGGCACATGCGTCAGGCTGATCCTTGATCGAGAACTTCCATCTGAGATTTCATATTTGCTGGTCGGTTGTTAGCTCAGTTTCAATACGTGTTTTGACTCTAAGTCTGGAAAAGAGTCCATACTCAGGCAGGAAGGACACATGAGCCCTAGCCCTCGAAAACTTTGCAAATACACCGAGTGCGAGACGGGGATTTGGCAGGGCGAAGAAGCAACCATCAGACGAAAAAATTTTTAAGTTTCTACGTGAGACTGAGCTGAAGCAGGTGGTAGGCGATGAAGTGGAAACAGCTCACGCGAAACATCTTTGTTCTTCAATAATCTGAAACAGCATTGCCTCCGGGATCGGCTCGCCATGACACGCCTATTTTCAGGTCCGCGCGCACCGCGCCTCCCAAGGCGAATTCCGAGACGCGACAGGTTCTTGTTGCGCGTAACTAGGTTCGTTCTATCGTCAATTACAGTCTAGATCCGGGACATATAGCGGGGTTCGTGCTTGATGGTTACCTTTCGGTTACCACGACCGATCATGGGACTGAATGCGTAGCGACAACCGACGACATTCAAAAGGAAGTACGCTGATGCGAAACGCCTCGGCATTAACAACTTTTCTGTCTGCGTCACTACAACCGAGGATCGCCCATGCCGCCATCGGTTCTCGCCGCAACCCGGTGTGATGGGTGTTGTGATAACGGCATATCTCCGGGTGCAGCCAGTCTTCGAACTCCTCCAATGTCATCGACGCAGTGCCGGAGCCGTCGCATTTCCCCTTATCCTTGGGGGATAATTGCGTTCTTCCCTAAAGTAGATGAACGGCCTCCATGGTCGTCCTAATCAGGCGTTCGATATCTTCGCCGTAACGCGCTCGACCCGGTGGCCTTTACTTGACGGAGATACTCCAATCTGAGCGGGTCAAATGGAAGGTTTCGCTGCGGAAACGCGCCCATTGTCTACGTGTATGGCTTGCGGAATCCCAACAGTAGGCCAATACGACACCTCCGAGATATCTGGCGCGCGGATCGAATTCGTTCACACGCAATGGTGCAAACACAAGCAGATGGACGAGTCGGACTGAGCATCGAAACTCAACTATGCGCCCAGAACAATGCAGGTCGTGACATCAATTGCGAGAGGCAACCAATGTCTACCCAATGGTTTAGCCGCTAGAAACCTGTACCCAACGATCAGGGTGAATCGGGTCCTGTATTCGTAGGAAAAGATACCTTGTTTCCTTCCACGTTTTGATCCTGTTGGTAACATTGTCCAGAACCAAATCGCCTTCACTCGAGCGATAGACTAGAACAGCATGGCCATTGCGATTGGTGTCCAAGACGGTCGCGATTAGTAGCTTCGTAGGATCCACACCGTTCTGCACAAGTTCAAACTTCTTTTGCAAAGCGAAGTCTTCGCAATCTCCTGACCCTTGCGTCGGCAGTGTCCAGTATTCCTTTGTCCCGTATTGGCTTTGATCCGAAACGGCACGGATTCTCCGATTGACGCGCGTGTTGATCGTTTTAACGATCTGATTTTCTTGTGCCACGGACAGACCAGAACTACGAGCGCTCGCGCACGCCCAAGAGTAATCTTTGCATAGTGTTTTGGCACCGGATGGCGCTTCAATCTTTCTGTCAAGACCGATCGAGGGAAGCTCAGAGGCTTGTAATGTAGCGGCAGACACAAAAAAGCTGCATATAAAACAGATCATTGGGAGATAACCCAGCAGGTTTTTCGATAACATTCTCTGAACTAACGTGGGATTTGTCATATCTGCCTTCTCCATGCTCGTTCCTCGAAGGTATCCAAACTTCCGGGGCCAATGTATTTTATTCCAAGCCTTCATGTGCCTTGAGGCATTGCAACTGCTTCTTAGCCTCTAGGGGTAAAGCGGCAAAAATTTGCAGATTCTTTGGTATTTCTTCCTTAGTTGACAGCATCAGAGCATCCACGCCATCACCAGTCCGGCATAGCTAACAGCGCGAACTAGAGGGTAAGCTGATCGCAATTCTCTCATTCAACAAAAATACAACACAGATCGGCCGTCATCGCTTAAGGTTACGAAATACTGGGACAATGAAGCCGCTCCTCCCCAAACTGAGACAGGCAGTTTCGGTTTTTCCGGGCGCTGCAATTAGTGACCGCTAATGACATCTTTGACGACAGGCTCGTTGAGCAACGCCGTTAGCAGGGGGCATGCTGCTCCTTCAGTACAGGTCTGCACAAGTTCTACCAATGCTTGCTCCAGCCGTTGGAGAGCGGCGATCTTTGACCTGACCTTGTCGAGATGTTTTGTTGCGACGTCTTCGGCGTCACGACAGGCTTGCTCCGGCGCTTTGGACAATTCGCGAAGTGCGCATGCATCCTGAATAGTGAAGCCAAGATCGCGGCAGCGTTTGATGAATCTGAGCTCGGATATTTCCCGTTCCGTGTAAGCGCGGCGCCCCGAGGCGGTTCGACCGGTTTTCTCGACTATGCCTTCCCGTTCGTAGTAGCGGATCGTCTCGACCGACAGGCCGGTCAATCTCGCCACTTCGCCAATCGCAATCATGTGATGACCTTTCCCTTGAACCTGTAGCCACTACAGGATGCATATTGTCGGTCATGATGTCGAATTTCGCAAACCGCACGAAGCAAAAATCGAGGAAGCCGAACCGGCTTCCGCTCAAGATCGTCAAAGTCGGAGAAAGCAGACTATGAGCAAGTTTGTAGGGGCGAGTTTTCTTGGATCGTTTACCGCATTTGGCGTTGCGACCTGCTGCATCTTGCCGATGGCCTTGATTTTACTTGGCTTGGGAGGGGGCTGGCTGGCCGTATTTGGCAAGATTGCCGCCGCGAGTTATTACGTGCTCGGCGGTTCGACGGCCCTGCTGTTTCTCTCTGGCATCGTCGCGTACCGCCATGGTTCACTCGACCGCCTCAAATGGTGGCTGACAGGCAGTTTTGCGTTAACGACCATCGCTTGGGTTATCGTACTCAACGAAATCCGAATAAATGATTTCCTGATAACCTTAATGTGACGCCATGAGTGAAGAACGCCCGAACCTTGTCAGCACGATCATCTGCCCGGAATGTGGACATTCAAGACCTGAAACGATGCCAACAGATGCGTGCCAGTGGTTCTACGAATGCACATCTTGCGGAAAAGTCCTGAAGCCACTTCCCGGCGATTGCTGCGTCTACTGTTCCTACGGATCGGCCCCATGCCCGCCAATTCAGGCGGGCGACAAATGCTGCGGTTGATACGGCGACCGGGATGTCGGTTTTGTCCGCAAAGCCGGTCATCAGGCTTGGCGGACGCAGGTATTTTTTCACCGTAGGCTGGAACTTGCCCGGTAGGACAAGGCAGGCGTGAAGTCACGGATCAACTGGTTTGCCGTGAAGAATGTCACGTAAACCGGGCAGAACAAGCGAGCGCCGTGTTTTTCAGGATCTTGCCAGCGCCGTCGGGACTTCATACGGCCGGGTAGCTGGCAAACACCTCTGTGGTTCCATCCTTGCGGATCAGGAAGACGTCAAAGGCTTCGCGTTCGCTTTCCGGCCCCATGCCTGGCGAGCCGAACGGCATTCCGGGAACCGACAGTCCGACAGCATCCGGGTGTTCGCCCAGCAGGCGCCGGATGTCAGCGGGCGGGACGTGTCCTTCGATCATGTAGCCCTCCGCGCGGCCCGTGTGGCATGACATCATGCCCTCTGGAATACCGTTGGCGGTTTTGTAAGCGTTCAAGGCCTCCCAGGCACTGTTTTCCACGCTTAATTCAAAGCCTTCCGCCCGCATGATTTTGATCCACGAGCCGCAGCATCCGCAATTCGGATCCTTCAGGACATGGATGAAACGGTCGGTTTTCGCGAAGGCGGGAAGCGCCGCGCTTCCCGCAAGGGCCGCGGCTCCTTGCATCACGCGGCGGCGGCTCAGGTTATTCGTCGTCATGTTCCCTCCTGTCACTGTACCCTAATTAATCAGAATTTGCGGATTCACGGCGTTCCGGGGCGTTTTTGTACCCTTAATTGCAATAT
>NZ_JBXWML010000007.1:0-205531 GCF_059609845.1 Ruegeria sp. YTSC002 | reverse complement strand
CACCCAGCAAAATCAACCATCTTGCCGCCAAGTGCGACGTGAAGGTCATACAAGGGCGTGCGCTTCGGTGTGGTCATGATCCGGTCCAACTTCCGATTATCCAAAGGTCAAAATGCATAACCGTCAGTCTGCCCCAAGCCGCATAGAATGCAATGATTCCACCCGGTTTTTAGTGAAACACCGATCCGAAGAAGAGGCGGTATACAGACGCATGCATCATGAATGTTCCTATAGGAAACTTTTTTCCGTTAGGCAACAACCCTCGTTTCCATCGCGTAAAATTCCCGGCGTCCTGCCGGATGCCGGGGGGGATTTCACCGTCTATGCAACACCTTCCTCGCGATTTTTTGTTGCAAAGTGGCGTTTAGACAGAGAGGGACCGTACGGCACGCACCAGAACTTCGAGCCCCGCAATCAAATCGACCTCTGCCGTATCTTCTGCAAAATCATGGCTGATTCCGTCGATCGAGGGCGTGAACAGCATCGCGACCGGCATCAGGCGCGACACGTTGGTGGCATCGTGCAAGGCCCCCGAAGGCATTCTGCGCCACCGACCCGGTGCAACCTGTTCCGCACCGCGTTCAAGAGCGCGGCGCAAGGTTTGATCCATGGCGACGGGATCCAGCCCCAGCATGGGACCGTAATCCAGGCTCATCCCCATTTGCTCAGCGGTTTCTTGTGCCGTCGCCCGAATGATTTCCTCCATCCGGGCCAAACGGTCTGCATCAGCATCGCGCCATTGCATCGAGAACCGAACCCGTCCCGGTACGATGGACGATGCGTTTGGATGCAGGTCGACCCGCCCGATGGTCCAGACAGTCTGCGGGGTGACAACATTGCGAAACCGCTCATTGAGCCGGGTGTTGAACAGGGACAGGGCCTGAAATGCGTCGCGCCGCAGGTGCATGGGGGTGGTGCCGGCGTGGTTCTGCTGACCTTCGAAGGTGATCGGCATATCGCGGATGCCAACGATATCGGTGACGACTCCGATCTGGTCTCCGGACGCGTCCAGAGAGGGTCCCTGTTCGATATGCATCTCTATGAAGCCGTTGAAACGGGACGGGTCCACGAAGCCCCGGGACAAGTCTGCCATGGAGGATCGGGCCTGGCCAAAGCTGACACCGGCCCCATCCATCAACACATCGGCTTTTTCCAGAGACACCCCGCCCGACCAGACAGCAGAACCGGTGGTCACACCAAACCGCCCCTCTTCGTCCTGAAAGCTGACGACCGAAACGGGCCGGTCGCTGGAACGTGCGATTTCCAGCGCGGCAATGACGCCAAGGGCGCCGTCCAGCCAACCGCCTTCGGGCTGACTGTCGGAATGTGATCCCATCAGCAGCGAAGGACCGGACGCCAATCCGAACAGGTTTCCCACCGGGTCAAACTGCGGGGTCAGGCCCGCTTCGCGCATACGTCCGGCAAGCCACTGGCGCGCGGCGATATCCGCGTCGGAATAGGCGGGGCGGACAACCCCCTTGCCCACACCCGAGGCACCGAATTCACGCAACTTATGCAGGTCGGTCAGAAAACGCGTGTGATCGACGGTCATAAACCCCTCCGAAGGCTTGTACGGGGCGAACCATAGCCAGAAACAGAAAAGGGGCGAGGTTTTTTTCGACAGGCGTGAAACCCCTCTGGCACAGGAGGGGAACCTGCCCTAAGACTTCGGCGCAAGAGGGACCGACATGTCACATATCACATTGGTGCGTCACGGGCAGGCGAACACAACGGCGCGAGACGAGGCAAGTTACGATAGGCTCAGCGACTTGGGGCATCAGCAGGCGCGCTGGCTGGGGGCGCATCTGCGTGATACCCGCAGCCACTATACCCGGGTCTATTGCGGGACCCTGACCCGCCACGCCGAGACGGCGGCCAGTATGGACTTGCCCAATCCAATTCGTGACGCGCGACTGAACGAGATCGAGTATTTCACGCTGGCGCAACTGTTCGAGGACCAACACGGTGTTGCGATCCCCACGGACCGCGAAGGTTTCGTCGAACATCTGCCCAAAACCTTTGCGGCCTGGGCCAACGGCGAAATCGAGAACCCGCCCGAAACCTTCGAAGAATTCGAGACGCGCGTGCGCGACGCGCTGCACGAGATCGGAACCGAGGGCGGACCGGCCATTGTCGTGACCTCGGGCGGGTTGATTTCGATGGTGGTGCGGCAGGCGATGGGGTTGGATATCCCGTCAATGGCACGGGTGGCCCTTGCGATCATGAACACGTCGATGCATCGTCTGCATCCGATTGGTGCTCAGCTGAGCCCGGTTCTTTTCAACGCCGTTCCGCATCTGGAAGCACCTGATCGGCAGTTCGCGCAGACCCACCTGTAACCAGACCGGAGACGCCTGATGCAGCTTTACTATGCACCCCGAACCATCTCGGTCGCTGTTGCGATCGCACTGGAAGAGGCCGGGCTGGAATACGAAGCGGTCAAGCTCGACTTCGCCGGGGGTGAACAGACGAAACCGGCCTACAAACAGATCAACCCCAAGGGCCGCGTTCCGGCACTGGTCGTTGATGGAGGCATCCTGACCGAGACCGGGGCATTGCTGGAATTTGTCGCCGCCAAAGCCCCCGAGGCCGGCCTGGTGCCGACCGACCCGGTGATGGCGGCCCGGATGCGTGAAGTGATGTTCTACCTTGCCTCGACCATGCATGTGAACCACGCGCACAAATTGCGCGGGCACCGCTGGGCCGACAAGAAATCCAGCTGGAAAGACATGAAAGACAAGGTCGCGCAGACGATGACCGCATCATGCGATTATATCTCGTCGAACAGCCTGCGTGGACCATTCGTGCTGGGCGAGGCGTTCTCGCTGGCCGATGCTTACCTGTTCGTGGTGTGCAGCTGGCTGGAAGGCGATGGCGTGGACGTTTCGGCCTTTCCCAAAATCGTCGCCTTCCGTGAGGCGATGGAGGCACGCCCTTCGGTTCAGGCGGTGCGGGCCGCCGGAATGCTCTGACAAAAGGAAGTAAGATGACACATCTCTGGGTCCGGGCAGAACAGCGCCCGAACGAAGAACGGGTTGGGCTGACACCGGAAGGCGCCGCCGCACTGATCGCGGCCGGCATCCGCGTGACGGTCGAGGAAAGCCATGCCCGCGCCATCCCGATCGACGGCTACAAGGACGCAGGCTGCGAGATCGCGCCCGAGAATTCCTGGCCCGAGGCCCCGCTGGACGCGATCATCTTCGGCCTCAAGGAACTGCCCGACGACGGCACGCCCCTGCCCCACCGCCACATCATGTTCGGCCATGCCTTCAAGGGCCAGCATTCGGGCCGGACTCTGCTGGAACGGTTCAAGGCCGGCGGCGGCACGCTTTATGATCTGGAATACCTCGTGGATGAGGATGGTCGCCGGGTCGCGGCATTCGGCTATTGGGCAGGCTACGCGGGCGCGGCGGTGACGCTCAAGACCTGGGCGGCGCAGCAACGGGGCGGGATCTGCGGCCCCGTCGGCGTCTATCCCGGCAAGGACGCGCTGAACGCCGAACTTCTGGCAGAATTGGACGCCACCGGCGCACCCCGCCCCCGCGCCATCGTCATCGGAGCTTTGGGCCGTGTGGGCACCGGTGCCGCAGACCTGTGTGAGGCAATGGGCGTCGCAGTCACCAAATGGGACATGGCCGAGACGGCCAGCGGCGGACCGTTCCCCGAAATCCTTGACCATGATCTGTTCCTGAACTGCATCTTCGCGCGGCCCGGAACGCCTGTCTTTGTCCCGCGCGAGGCGTTGACCGCCCCGCGCAAGCTGACCGCCATCGGCGATGTGGCCTGCGACCCTGACAGCGACTACAACCCGGTGCCCGTCTATGACCGCGCCACCACATGGGAAGAACCCGCCCTGCGCGTGGCCACCGACCCGGTGATGGACGTGATGGCGATCGACAACCTGCCGTCGATGCTGCCGGTCGAAAGCTCGGAAGACTACGCGGCGCAGCTTCTGCCGTCCTTGCTGACCCTGACCGATCTGGACAGCGGTGTCTGGGGTCGGGCAGAAGCAACTTACAAAACGCATATTGAAGGACTCTGAACGATGACCATTCATTGGTGTGGCACCGGCCTCTCGGCCATTCCCGGCCTGCGTCGCCTGATCGAAGGTGGCCATAAGGTCACCGTCTGGAACCGGACAATCGAAAAGGCCAGGGCCGAGGTCGGAGACCTGACCGACGACATCCGCGCCTTCGACATCGACGCGCTTGGCGCCGTATTGGAGAAGGGCGATGTGATCGTCTCGATGCTGCCGGGCGACTGGCATGTGCCGCTGGCGGAACTGGCGATCGAGAAGGGCGCGCATTTCGTCTCGTCCTCGTATATCGCGCCCGAGATGCGCGCGCTGGATGACAAGGCGCGCGAGGCCGGTGTCGCACTGGTCAACGAGGTCGGGCTGGACCCGGGCATCGATCACCTGATGGCACATGCCCTGATCGACGACTACCGCGGCTCGGATGCGTTCGACCCGGAGAACCACCTGAGCTTCATTTCCTATTGCGGCGGCATTCCCAAGAACCCCAACCCGTTCCGCTATAAATTCAGCTGGTCGCCGCTGGGCGTTTTGAAAGCGCTGAGGTCGCCGTCGAAATCGATCCGCGATTACGCGCCGCTGGACGTTGCCCGCCCCTGGGATGCGATCAGCAGCTACATCGCCCCGCTGCCGACACCGGAAAGCTTCGAGGTCTACCCGAACCGCGACTCGATTCCCTTCATGGCGCAGTACCATTTCGAGGATCACTGGCCGGTCAAGGAATTCGTCCGCGGCACCCTGCGCTTGAACGGCTGGGCCGACGCATGGTCGGATGTGTTCACCGAGATCGAAACCCTGTCCGGCCCGGAAGGGGATGCGCGTCTGAAAGAGATGTCGGACCAGTTCTGGGAGGAAAACGCCTATGACGAAGGCGAGCCTGATCGCGTTGTGTTGTGCGTGGGGTTGAAGGCCGAGAAAGACGGTATCCCCGTCTGGCACAAGACCTATGTCATGGATGCCTGGGGCGACGCGCGTGGCACGGCAATGGCGCGTCTGGTGTCGATTCCGGTCTCACTTGCCGTCGAGGCCGTATTGAACCGCGCCATCCCGGCCGGGGTTCACGCGGCCCCGAGCGATCCAAAGCTGGTGCAGGGATGGATGGCTGAAATCGACAAGCTGGCCCAGCATCTGCAAATCGTCGATCATACGGCCTGAATTCAAAAAAGCCATTCCAGACTGTCTGGAATGGCTTTCATTGTTCTACATTACGCATGTTGTCCTCGTTCGGGTTTCCCTCACCCGGCCTTCAGATATACCGCTGGATGGTATCTTCGATATCACTGCGGTTGATACCCAGCTCGGACAACTGATGATCGGTCAAAGCATTCAGATGCTGGGCTGCGCGGACGATATCAGGGCTGATCGAACGGATTCGCATGGCACGGTCGAACAGCAAAAGCGCGCTGACAGCCGGAGCCGGTTCATTGGTGGGCGGTATGGCGTCGAACATTCTGGTAACCTCGCTGACAGGCTTTTGGGGGATTGTTTTCAGTTCACGCTGAATGCTTGATCACTGCCGGTATGGCTTGTTGTGATACACATTTTCATATGCGCGTCTTTTGATCTGATCCCGCTGGATGCCGATGTCGGCCAGTTGCACGTCATCAAGCTTTTCCAGATCCCGCACGGTTTTCGAAAGAATCCGACGGCGGAAATGTTCGACCTTTGCTTCCGCATAGTTTGAAAACAGACCGTCAAGCAGGCCACCCCGGCCTTCGAATGTTTGTGTATGTGACATGTCTTTCTCCTCCTGAACTCAATGTCTTTGTCTTCCTGACATCAAATTTGGGAAGCCTGCCTTAACGTTGCAAAACCGGATCATTAAGGTTTGTTAAGACTGGTATGGAGCGAAAGTTACGGCTGGACCGACGCGTTGATTGCAAACTTCGATCCAGGCCCGCGACATGTCCTTTCAAGGGCGGATCAAGATAACGCGAATATCGACCCGTCGCAGAAAACGCCCCTATGCAGGCAGGTCACATCAGATCGTTTTCGACGTCCTCGGCCGAAATCCCCAGCGCATCCAGGCCATTTTCAAGGTGGTCGGACATGTGCGGAGTGCCGATCAGATAGTCAGCACAGGGGGTCGAGGCCTCGGCCTTGGCAGTCGCAATCGCTTCGGCCAGATCCTCGGGGAAAAAGCTTTCGCGGCCGATCCACATGATGGCAACCAGTTCGGCTTGCTCGTCTTCGCTCATACGTTCGATGAAGGCGCGCATTTCACCTTCTGCCCGGTTCAGCTCGCGCCCCATCATGGCAATCTGAGCGACCTTTCTTGCCGATATTTCCAACATGGATCATGTTCCTCGTGTTCGCGGTTGTCATGCCATCACAATCACCGAACACCAGCCGAGTCTTTGATCTTACGCAAACAACGGCCCTCGTGCCGCGCCCGTGAAACAGGTTCGTCCGGTACCGGTTGCCTGCGAAACGGGCGAAAGGTTGCTTTTTTCAACCACAGCCTGAAAGCCTGCCAGACGATCAGTGCAAAGGTTCTCCGGGCGCCGAATGGCCGTCGCAGCAAGGACCACAGGATCACCCGGTTGGTCAGGGGTTGCCGCGGTCCGGTCAGCGTCGCGATCAGCCCACCATCAGCGCGGCCGTAATCAATCCATACACCGACCCGATCCGGGCGATAGTCGAAGCGGAACGTATAGCTGCCTTCGATTTTCTGAAACGGTGAGACATGCATCAGCTTGTCCGCCACCACCCTGTCAGTCGGTTCGATGACCGAGAAATCAGGTTTGTGACACAGGTAACTGTGACGGGTGCCATAGGTATTGGTGACCTCGGCCACCACGGCATACAGGTGATCGCTGTCATTAAAACAGAACCAAAAACTGACTGGATTGAAAACGTGCCCCAAAACACGGGGTTGCGTCAGCAACTTGAAACGCGCCGGTTGTTGCACCGACATTTCATCAAATCGCGCACGTAGCCAAAGCGCGCCTTCGCCCCGACCTGGCTCTCCCCCATGATCTCTGGTACGCCAGTTCGTTACGTTTGCGCGATCAACCGAAAACAGAAAAGGGGTGTTCAGCTCTGCTTCGGGATCCAGCAGGATGTAATCTACCGAGTATCGGAATGCATTTTCAATCGCACCCTTGCGCCCGTGAAAGGTATGACCCGCGATATGGTCTATTTCCTGCGTCATCCGCTGCTTTCTGGACTTCCCGTAAACGCCTTGAACTGCACTGATTTCCTTCAGATGCTGGTAATTCTGATACGGCAATTTGCACAATTTGGATCATAATGTCCCGATAAAGTGATCCGGCTTGGGGAACGCGCCGTAATGAGGTTATGTTTACCGAGATTGATACCGTGACCTTGGACGAACCTGCGGCTGAACCGGCCGTCCTTCAGCCTCGGCGCGAAAAGAAACGCATCAAGGGTAGACGGGTGAACGGAAGAAACGGCAGGCGCGAGACCAGAACCGAATGGGTGGATCACGTCAGGCGCATCCGCGAGGCGCAGGATCAGGCGGCTTTTGCCGAACTGTTCCAGCATTTCGCGCCACGAATCAAGGCGTTCCTGATGAAGTCAGGATCAGACGCCACGATGGCTGAGGAGTGCGCCCAGGAGGTGATGGCGACCTTGTGGCACAAAGCCCATCTGTTCGACCCGACGCGGGCAACGGTGGCCACCTGGGTGTTCACCATCGCTCGGAACAAGCGCATTGACGTTCTGCGAAAGCAACGCCGCCCCGAACCCGAAGAACTGTGGTGGGGTCCCGAGGCCGAGCCTGAACAGGACGATGTCATCATGCTGCAACAGGAAACCGCGCAGCTGCGCACCGCTTTGACAGCGTTGCCGGACGCGCAGAGAGAGCTGATCGAAAAGGCGTATTTCGGTGATCTGAGTCATCGGGAAATTGCGTCTCAGACCGGGTTGCCCCTGGGAACGATCAAATCACGAATCAGGCTGGCGCTGGACCGCTTGCGCCATGCGATGAACTGAGATGAGTACGATGAGTAAATCGATCAAACATCACCTGACAGATGACCTGCTGATGGCATATGCCGCAGGCAATCTGCCCGAAGCCTTCGACCTGATGGTCGCGACGCACCTGTCGCTGTGCGACCATTGCCGTGCGCGGGCGGAAAGCTACGATGCCGTGGGCGGGCATGTTCTGGAGGAACAGACGGACTCCATCGCCATGAGTGATACATCTCTGGCCTCTACTATGGCGTTGATCTCCAAAGGCGCGCCAGCGGCCAAACCGGCGCGTCCGAACTGCCCGGTATTGCCGGCCCCGTTGCAGGATTATGTCGGCGGTACGGTTTCAGATATCCGCTGGAAACCGATCGGCATGGGCGTAAAGCAAGCCATCCTGCCAACCACAAGCGAGGCCTCGGCCCGGTTGCTGTTCATTCCCGCCGGAACGGCTGTACCAGATCATGGCCACAACGGGATAGAATTGACGATGGTGCTTCAGGGCGCATTCTCGGATGAAGTGGATCGCTTCGCCCGTGGCGACGTCGAGATCGCGGACGAGGATCTGGAACACACGCCCGTGGCGGACATTTCGGAAGACTGCATTTGCCTGGCGGTTACCGATGCACCGTTGAAATTCACCAGGTTGATGCCGCGCCTGTTCCAACCCTTCCTGCGCATCTGAGTTTGCCTACGGGGCCCGCGAACGGCGTGTTTTGAAAGGAATGATCATGTTCGGAAGACTTCTTGTATCCGTCCTTCTCGTTGCAGTCGCGCCCGTCGTCTCGGCCCAAATGTCGGCCGAGGTTCAGTTTCAGCCCGGCAATTATGGAACGATGGTCAGTGGGACCATCTCAGGAGATGCGTACTTCGACTATACGCTTGGCGCCAAAGCCGGACAGGAGATGTTTGCCGATCTTCAAGTCAGCGACACCAATGGTAATGGCGTGATCTATTTCAACATCCTGCCGCCGGGCAGCGATGGTGTGGCGATCTACAACGGGTCGATTGACGGCAATACGGCCCGGATCACCCTGCCCGACGATGGTGACTATACGATCCGCGTCTATCTGATGGGCAATGACAGGGATACCGGTAAAACCGTGGGGTACAATCTGGACCTGTCCATCCAATAGATTTCAACCTTCGTGTCGAGCAAGGGGCACAACGCCGGTTTCGGCCTTGGTCTCGATTTCTTCAAAGTCGAAATTGTCCAGACGCTGCGCACGTCGGCCAGCCTTTTCGGCGCTGATCTTGATTTCCGAGATATCCTTGGCCGCCTGCCCGAAATGACGATCCAGGTTCGAGACGCGATCACCCAGGCGGTCCACATCCTTGTGCAGCAGCCCCAACTCTTTGCGGATTGCACCGGCCTGTTCGCGCATACGCGCATCTTTCAGGATCGCCCGCATGGTATTCAGCGTGGCCATGCATGTCGTCGGGGACACGATCCAGACCCGCGCGGCGAACCCTTCACGCACGACATCGGGCAGACGCGCGTGCAGTTCGGCATAAATCGCCTCGGAAGGCACGAACATCAAGGCACCGTCTGCGGTTTCCCCGTCCAGTATGTATTTTTCGGAAATCGCCTTGATATGCACTTTCACCGCAGCACCGAAGGCCCGCAGGCATCTATCCACATCCGCCTTTGTCTGCGCAGCGGCCAGCGCCTCGAAATCCTCCAACGGGAATTTCGCGTCGATCACGATCGGTCCGGGCGGGTTCGGCAGGTGAATCAGGCAATCCGCCCGCCTGCCGTTCGACAGAGTGGCCTGCAACGAATAACTGTCAGCGGGCAGCGCCTTGGACACGATATCGTTCAGCTGGATTTCCCCGAACATCCCGCGCCTTTGCTTGTTTGACAGGATATCCTGCAAAGACAGCACATCGCCCGACAGTTTGGTGATATTGTCCTGTGCCTTGTCGATGGCGGCCAGACGTTCCTGCAACTGGGTCAGCGAGGTCGCCGTCTGTTTCGACGATCCATGCAACGTCTCTTTCATCCGTTCCTGCATCTCGGCAAGCGCACGCGCCGATTTCATCGCATTATCCGCCAGCCGGTCATTCATCTGTTGCTGGACCGAAGCCAACCGCGCCTCGACCGTCTGAATCACCTGCATCTGCGCGTTGGCCTGAGTGTCCGAGACATGCTGAAGGCCGCCGCGCAACTGTTCCTGGCCCTGGCCCAGTTGCTGGACGTGCTGACCCAGATGCGCCATCTGCCGCGCCAGAGGTTCCGCCATCCGGGCCGAGCGGTTGGCCGCCCGCAACGACAGGAACAGCAGCAGCAGAATCAACGCCACCACACCACCCACGGTCAGAATCACGGGATCATTCAACGCCATTTCAGTGCCTGCAATCTGGATCATGGGGGTCAGTTTGTTCTCGTTTTGTTTCTATCTTGTTAAACCGTGTTTGAAACCAGATCAACTGCGTCCGAACAGGCGTTCGATATCGCTGAGCTTAAGTTCCACATAGGTTGGTCGCCCATGGTTGCACTGGCCGGAATGCGGCGTCGCCTCCATCTCGCGCAGCAGGGCATTCATCTCTTCGGCCCGCATCCGACGGCCGGATCGGATCGACCCATGACAGGCCACCCGGCTGAGGATCGCTTCGATCCTTGACTGAACCATCTGGCTTTCGCCCTGATCAGCAAGTTCATCCAGGATATCGAGGATCATCGCGCGCGCATCGACTTCGCTCAGAATGGCGGGGGTTTCGCGTACGGCAATGGCGCTTCCGCCGAAAGGTTCGATGGTCAGGCCAAGGCGCGTCAAGTCATCTGTGACGGCCATCAGGCGGGCGCAATCCCCTTCCGACAATTCCACGATTTCCGGAATCAGCAGGGCCTGCGCCGCGACGCCATTCTCGGCCATCTGCGTTTTCAGCTTTTCATAAACCAGCCGTTCATGTGCAGCATGCTGATCTACGATCACCATGCCATCGGCGGTCTGGGCTATGATGTAATTCTCGTGCACCTGCCCGCGAGCAGCACCAAGCGGCAGATCCTGCGCCTGAGGCTCGTGCACCTCGGCGACCTGTGCAACCGGGGTCGGCTCGACGAAGCTGCCGCTGTAGTCATTGGCCAGTTCCGCAAATCCCGGTGCCTGTGCGCGATACGCCGCCGTGCGCGCGGCAGAGGACGGGCGATCCATCTGATAAACCCGCGCCGGAGCAGGCTGTGCGGGTTCCGGTCGCATTGCGCCCAGCGTCGCATTGGCAACGGTCGAGGACGCCCTGTGCCCGGCCTCGGCCAAAGCATGGCGCAGGCTGGACACGATCAGCCCCCGCGCGACACCGGGATCCCGGAACCGAACCTCGGATTTCGCAGGGTGGACGTTCACGTCAACCAGCGTGGGGTCGCAGTCGATGAACAGAGCTGCCGCCGGGTGGCGATCCCGGCTCAGGAAGTCGAAATAGGCCGCCCGCAGCGCGCCAGTCAGCATCTTGTCGCGCACAGGACGTCCGTTGACGAAAAGGTACTGTGCCACCGCAGCGCCCCGGGAATAGGTCGGCAGGGCAGCATAGCCATAGAGTCGGATGCCCTCACGCGTGGCATCAATCTGCAAGGAGTTTTCCGCAAATTCGCGCCCGATCACGCGGGCCAGTCGGGCGTGGAGCGCATCAAACAGATCCCCGTTTTCGCGATCCGCGCGAAAGGTCACGCGACCCTCGCCGCCACCGGACACATCGCGCAGGGTGAAGGTCACGGAAGGTTCGGCCATGGCCAGCCGTTTCACTATGTCGGTGATCGCCTGCGCCTCGGCCCGGTCCGTGCGCATGAATTTCAGGCGGGCTGGCGTGGCGTAGAACAGATCGCGCAGTTCGACCACAGTCCCCGCGCGCAGGGCGGCGGGTTTGACCGCATCCATCTTGCCACCCGCGACGTGCACCTGCGCCGCATCCGCACCGGGAACGCGGCTGGTTATGGTCAGACGCCCAACGGCGCCCAAGGATGGCAGCGCCTCACCCCTGAACCCGAAAGTGTGGATGTTCAGCAGGTCCGAACCGTCAATCTTTGACGTGGCATGGCGGGACAAGGCCAGCGGCAGATCTTCCGCCGCGATACCGCAGCCATCATCCGTGACCCGGATCAGGGTCTTGCCGCCATCTGCGACATCGATTGCGATCCGCGTGGCCCCGGCATCGATTGCATTCTCGACCAGTTCCTTGACCGCCGAGGCCGGTCGTTCCACCACCTCACCAGCCGCGATGCGGTTGATTGCGGCATCGTCGAGCTGCTTAATCACGGGGCGTTTTTCGCCGATATTGGGGTTTACCTGCGCCATACCCCTATACCTAGCATAGCCGCGCACGATTCTGCCACCGGTTTGAACCGCACTTTTTGGAAGAGAGGGGGCGCCCGGGTGTCCGCGAACGAGAATTCATTCCGGATCACCCGGACGTGCCAAGTGAGTGGTGTGTTTCAGCTAATCAATGGGGCAGGATGTATCATGCACGTGTCGGAAAATCTGCTTAAGATTCTCCCGCTTAGTTTCTTGGCAGAGATTGGCCGATGACGTGCGGGCAAGTGTGGCGGGAAAATGCCTGATCAGCCCGATGTGCGTACGCCGATCCTGGCCCGGCAGGGTCCGAACATCGCTGCCGCAGCGAGAATCAAGCCTGACATCGTGGCGATCATGCCCGCCGCGCTGACGGCATCCGCGCCGCCCAGCCACAGCGGGCCATAACCTGCCAGCACATAACCCGACACTGCCGCGGCTATGGCGAACACAACGCTCCATGCAATCTGCGCTTCCAGTCGGTTGGTCAACATCCGCGCCGCGGCGGGCGGGCAGATGAACATGGCGATCACGATGATCGAGCCCACCGCGTCAAAAGCCGCCACCGCCGCAATTGCCGCGGTGATGACCAGTGCCATGCCCAGAACGCCGGTGCGAATGCCAACGGTCCGGGCAAAGCCCTCGTCGAAGGTAGAGATCTTCAGCGGCCGCCAGAACAGCCATGTAAACAAAGACACACCGACCAGTGTCAGCGCAATGCGAGGTAATTCCGGGGGCAATCCGGACAGCGCCTCTGTGTCCAGCAAGGACGACCATCCGGTGGCGTCCAGCCAGATCAGGCTTTCGAGATTGCCGTAAAGCGCATGTTCCACATCCAGATGCACCGTCGACGTATCCGTCTGCTCAAGCAGCAGGACGCCCACAGCGAACATGGTGGTAAAAACCACGCCCATGGCGGCCCCGGGTTCGATCTGACCCAATCGGCGAATGGCTTCGATCAGCACCACGGCCACAACGGCAGCGCCTGCCGCGCCCAGCATCATCGGCCAGGTCGATATCGTCCCTGTGATCAGAAACGCCACGACGATTCCCGGCAGCACCACATGGCTGATCGCGTCTCCGATCAATGCCTGTTTGCGCAACACCAGAAAATTGCCGGGCAACGCGCAGGCAATGGCCGCGAATGTACCGATCAACAACGGCGTCAGAGACAGGGGGACAAATTCTTCACCACTCATACCGGCACCCCCATTGGCCCGCCGATGCGGCGGTCTATCTCGGCGATCTGATCGCGGGTCAGGACGGTTTCGATATCCCGCAACCCATCATATAGCGCGGCTGTTGCCTCATGCGCCTGATCTGCGCGCACGATTTCCCAGCGCTTTTCATCCCGCAGCGCCTTGGCCGCACGGGCTTTGCCAATGTCGGTCGCAACGCCGTCCGCGCGTACCAGCCCAGCGCGGCGCAGCAAGCGCAGGGTCAGGGGTTCGTAGATCTTTTGACCCTGCGCCAAGGCCAAAAGACCCTGACGAATATGCACCCGACGTTGAAAGCGCAGATGGCGCAGCACCGCCGCCAAAACGCCACGTATCGGCGCCAGAAACAAAGACACGACAAAGAAGGCAAAGCTGACCAGAACGATAATCGGCCCCGTCGGAAGGTTTGGCGCCGAGGCCGAAATGGCCGCGCCAATGTACCCCGCCAACCCGCCGGCCAATCCCGCAAGCAGAACGACATGGTCCGAGCGCTCGGACCAGAACCGCGCGGTCACGGCAGGAATGATCAGCAAAGCCACGATCAGAATCAAACCCACGATTTTCAGGCCAACCACAGTCACGGCCATGACCAGCCCCATCATGGCCAGATCGATCTTGTGCACAGGCAACCCGCGGGCTGCGGCATATTCAGGATCGAAGGCCACAAGAATCATCGGGCGACGAATGATCAGCACCATCAGCAGCGTCGCAGCGCCACCGATCGCAATGATCATCGCATCAGCCCAGAGCATCCCGGCCGTGGACCCAAGCAGGAAGCCTTCCAGCCCGGCCTGACGGCCTACGCCCATCGTCTGTATGACCGTCAGCAAAACGATGCCAAAGCCGAAGAAGACCGACAGGACCGCTCCGATGGCGGCATCTTCGGCCAAACGCGTGTGACGCGTCAGCCAGTTCATGCAGAGAAGGCCGATCCAGGCCGAGATGGCCGATCCCGCCAACAGGCCCAGCAGGTTGCGCCCGTCCCCTCCGAGTGCGACCAATACCATGAAAGCCAGACAGACGCCTGGCAGGGTTGCGTGGCTGATTGCATCACTGACCAAAGCGCGTTTGCGCAGGAACAGAAACGTCCCCGTCACACCGGCTGAAACACCCAGCAAGGTTGCACCGATGGCAACCAGCGTGGCGTTGTAACCAAGTTGCAGGGTCAGAGCATCCCAAAGCATGCGTTACCCCAGCGCGCGCGATATCTGATCGATCTGCGCGGTTGCCAGTCGACCGCCATATGCTGATTGCAATTTTTCCGCCGTGAAGGCCTCGGCCACTGGCCCCTCGGCCACCTTGCGGGTGTTGATCAGGAAAACATGGTCGAAATAATCGGTCACGGTCGCAAGGTCGTGATGCACCACGACGACCGTCTTGCCCGCCTCTTTCAGGGATTTCAGCACCGAGATGATGGCTTTCTCGGTGGCGGCATCCACGCCTGCGAAAGGTTCATCCAGAAGGTACAGATCAGCGCCCTGAGCCAGCGCGCGCGCCAGAAAGACACGTTGCTGCTGCCCGCCGGACAGCTGCCCGATCTGGCGATTCGCGAAATCCCGCATTCCCACGCGGTGCAAACAATCCATCGCGCACGCCTTGTGGCGGGCACGCACACGGCCCAGCAAGCCAAGTTCGCGCGACAGGCCCATCAGAACCACGTCGATGACGCGTGTTGGAAAATCCCAATCCACGCTGGCGCGCTGAGGTACATAGGCAATGCGTGCGCGCTGCGTGTCCAATGGCTGGCCAAACACGGTCACCTGACCTGACAGGGGGGAAACGATACCAAGCGCCGCCTTGAGCAATGTGGATTTTCCGGCCCCGTTCGGTCCGATGATCGCGGTCATCGCCCCGGGCTGTACGGTCATGTCGACTGAAAACACCGCAGGTTTCTGCCCGTAAGAGACCGTAAGGCCGCGCAGGGCAAGGGGGCTGTCGACCAACCCCCCGTCACCAACGGTCATACCTTCATTGCTGACCAGACCCAGCATCGATCAAAACCCCGCCGACAGTTTTCCGTCCATTCCACGATCCGGCACATCACCACCCAAAGCACTGGCAATGACCGTAATGTTATGATCCAGCATACCAACATAAGTGCCTTCATAGGTTCCTTCTTCACCCATGGCATCCGAGAACAGTTCGCCTCCCACGTGCACTTCATGTCCCTTGGCAGCCGCGCCCTCGATCAGCGCGCGGATTGACCGATCCGAGACCGAGCTTTCGACGAAAACAGCCGTGATCTTGCGGTCAACCAGCAGATCGACCAATTCGCCTATCCGGTTCAGGCCCGCCTCGGACTGGGTCGAGATGCCCTGAATTCCCAGAACCTCGAACCCGAAGCTTTCACCAAAATACCCAAAGGCATCATGGGCGGTGACAAGAACCTTGTTGTTGTCCGGAACGGACGCCAGAGCTTTGTCTGCATAGTCTGTCAGACGATCGATATCCGCCAGGTGTGCCTGCGCATTCGCTGCAAAAACCTCGGCCGCTTCAGGACGTACCTCGGTGAGGGCTGCCTGCACTTCAAGCACCACGTCCCGCCACAACTCGGGCGTCATCCAAACATGCGGGTCATATTTGTCGGCATAATCATCATGCGCGCGCAGCTTCGACTTGTCGATACCTTCGGCAACTGCAACCACGGTCCGCTTGCGTTCAAGGTCATGGAAGAAATCCTCCATCTGCGCTTCGAGGTACAGGCCATGCCACAGGATCAGATCCGCACGGGTCATCGCCACGATATCGCTGCGGGTCTGGCGATAGGCATGCGGGTCGACGCCCGGCCCCATCAGCCCCCTGACGTCAACATGATCTCCACCGACCTGACGTGCCGCGTCGGCAATCATGCCCGTCGTGGCCACCACCTTGAGGGGTGCATCGGCCCAGGCCGTGACTGGCAGGGATACCGCCAGCGCCAATACTGCAAGAAAATTCCGGCGAATCATCTTCGACCTCAGCTTTTGCTTCCTGTGTGAGCTGAATATGAGAACCATTCGCAAGTAAGTCAACGCTAATGCGAATTATTCGCAAGAAAGTCGTCGCATTTTGTCCATTTGGTCAAAAATTATCCAAACATTGCATGCCTGCATCTTCCATTCCCCGGTCTCCCGTGCGATTTTGTCGCAAACCTCCCAAAGGACGTGACAATGGATACGCAGAGCTCAGAAAGCCCCGTGCGCACCGCGCATCTGCCGCAAGTGACCGAAGCCCGGAATCCCGGCATGGATCTGGATCTGGACTGGGTGCGCGCCGTTCAGGCCAATACCTCGGCTATCGAGCGCCGCGCCGCGACCCTGCCGGGCCGCCGGTCGGTCAAAAAGGAATATCAGGCAGCCTGGCTGCTGAAGGTAATCACCATGATCGACCTGACCACCCTGTCGGGCGATGACACCGAAGGCCGCGTGCGCCGCCTGTGCGCCAAGGCCCGCCAGCCGGTGTCGCCCGCCCTGCTGAAGGCGCTGGACATGCCGCCGATCACCACCGGGGCGGTCTGTGTCTATCACGACATGATCGAAACGGCGGTGGAGGCGCTGAAAGGCACCGGGATTCCGGTCGCGGCCGTATCCACCGGCTTTCCGGCGGGCCTGTCGCCCTTTCACCTGCGCGTGGCCGAGATCGAGGAAAGCGTCAAGGCCGGGGCCGAGGAGATCGACATCGTGATCTCGCGCCGCCATGTGCTGACGGGCGACTGGCAGGCGCTGTATGACGAGATGAAGGCGTTCCGCGCAGCCTGCGGCGAGGCGCATGTAAAGGCCATCCTGGCCACCGGCGAGTTGGGCAGCCTACGCAACGTGGCGCGCGCCTCGCTGGTCTGCATGATGGCGGGGGCCGATTTCATCAAGACCTCGACCGGCAAGGAAAGCATCAACGCCACCCTGCCGGTGTCGCTGGTGATGATCCGCGCCATCCGCGACTATTACGAGCACACCGGCCATCGCGTGGGCTACAAGCCCGCGGGCGGGATTTCCAAGGCCAAGGACGCGCTGGTCTACCTGTCGCTGATCAAGGACGAGCTTGGCGACCGCTGGCTGCAACCCGACCTGTTCCGCTTTGGCGCCTCGTCGCTGCTGGGCGATATCGAGCGGCAGTTGGAGCATTTCGTCACCGGGGCATACTCGGCCGGCTACCGGCACCCGATGGGCTGAGGACAGGAACAATGACAGTCAAAGAGATTTTCGAGACCATGGAATACGGACCCGCCCCGGAAAGTGCCGCCGAGGCCCTGGCATGGCTGGTCGATCAGGGCGACACGTTCGGCCATTTCATCGACGGGGCCTTCACCAAGCCGGGCAAGGGGTTTGAAAGCCGCAACCCGGCCACGGGCGAGGTTCTGGCCAAGCTGACCCAGGCCACGCAGGCCGATGTGGACGCCGCCGTTGCCGCCGCCCGCAAGGCGCAACCTAAGTGGGAAAAACTGGGTGGCGCTGGCCGCGCCCGTTACCTTTATGCCATCGCGCGGCTGATCCAGAAACACGCCCGCCTGTTCGCGGTGCTGGAAACGCTGGACAACGGCAAGCCGATCCGGGAATCGCGCGACATCGACATTCCGCTGGTGCAGCGGCATTTCTACTATCACGCGGGCATGGCCCAGCTGATGGAAACCGAGCTGCCCGACGCTGAGGCGCTGGGGGTTTGCGGCCAGATCATCCCGTGGAACTTCCCCTTGCTGATGCTGGCGTGGAAGATCGCGCCTGCACTGGCCATGGGCAACACGGTGGTTCTGAAGCCCGCCGAATACACCTCGCTGACGGCGCTGCTGTTTGCCGATATCTGCATGCAGGCCGGGCTGCCCAAGGGCGTGGTCAACATCGTCACCGGCGACGGCGCGGTGGGCGAGATGATCGTGAACGCCGACGTGGACAAGATCGCATTCACCGGTTCGACCGAAGTGGGCCGCCGCATCCGCGAGGCCACCGCCGGGTCGGGCAAGGCCCTGACGCTCGAGCTGGGCGGCAAGTCGCCCTATATCGTCTTTGACGACGCCGATATCGACAGCGCCATCGAGGGGCTGGTCGATGCGATCTGGTTCAACCAGGGTCAGGTCTGCTGTGCGGGCTCGCGCCTGCTGGTGCAGGAAGGCATCGCCGAGCGGTTCTACGATAAGCTGCGCGCGCGGATGGACAAGCTGCGGGTCGGCAACCCGCTGGACAAATGCATCGACGTGGGCGCCGTGGTGGACCCGGTGCAGTTGCAGACCATAAAAGGCATGGTCGAAAGCAACACCGCTGGTCACGTTCACCAAGCCGCGTGTGGTTTACCTGCCAACGGCTGCTACTATCCGCCGACTTTGATCTCGGGCCTGGAGACCTCGGACCCTCTGATGCAGGAGGAGATCTTTGGCCCGGTTCTGGTCTCGTCCACCTTCCGCACCCCGGCCGAGGCGGTCGAGCTGGCCAACAACACCCGCTACGGGCTGGCCGCGACGGTCTGGACCGAGAACGTGAACCTTGCGCTGGACATCGCGCCCAAGCTGGTCGCGGGCGTGGTCTGGGTAAACGCCACCAACCTGTTCGACGCCGCCGCCGGGTTTGGCGGTGTACGCGAAAGCGGCTTTGGCCGGGAAGGAGGCTGGGAAGGGCTGAGCGCCTATACCAAGCCCAAAGGCAAGGCAAAACCGCTGGCGAAGGTCGAAGCAGTCACTGGCGAAGGTGCGCCGGTAGATCCGATTGACCGTACGGCCAAGATGTATGTCGGCGGCAAGCAGGCGCGGCCTGACAGCGGCTATTCCCGCGCGGTCTGGGGCAAGGCGGGGCTGCTGGGCCACGTGGGCCTTGCCAACCGCAAGGACGTGCGCAACGCGGTCGAGGCCGCGGCGGGGGCCAAGGGCTGGTCAAAGACCACCGGCCATCTGCGGGCGCAGATCCTGTACTATATCGGCGAGAACCTCTCGGCCCGCGCGGATGAATTCGCCGGGCGCATCGACGCGATGACCGGCCGCAAGGATGGCGCGAAAGAGGTCGACGCCGCGATCCGGCGCCTGTTCACCGCCGCCGCCTGGGCCGACAAGTATGACGGCCAGGTGCATGGCGTTCCGATCCGGGGCGTGGCGATTGCGATGAAGGAACCGGTGGGCGTGATCGGCGTGCTGTGCGCCGACGAGGCGCCGCTGCTGGGTCTGGTCTCGGCCATGGCGCCGGCGATCGCCATGGGCAACCGGGTGGTTCTGGTGGCGTCCGAGCCCTATCCGCTGGCGGCCACCGATTTCTATCAGGTGCTGGACACCTCGGACGTGCCCGCCGGCGTGGTCAACATCCTGACCGGCAGCCATGCAGAACTGGCGAAACCGCTGGCCTCACACCTGAATGTGGATGCGGTCTGGTCGTTCTCGTCCACCGACCTGTCGAAGGAGATCGAGGTCGTCTCGGCCGGGAACCTGAAACGGACATGGGTCAATAACGCGACGGCATTTGATTGGGGCATGGACCATTCCCGCCGCTTCCTTCAGGCTTCGACCGAAGTGAAAAACATCTGGGTGCCCTACGGCGAGTAGGGCTCCCCGCCAAGGGAGGCCTACATGGATTTTTCAGGAAAAACCGTCATCGTCATCGGCGGAACCAGCGGTATCAACCGCGGTATTGCCGAGGCTTTCGCGGCGGCAGGTGCCAAACTGGCCGTGGCCAGCCGGTCGCAGGACAAGGTGGATGACACCGTCGCCGCGCTGAAAGCCGCAGGTGCCCAGGATGCGATCGGGGCAGCGTTCGATGTGCGTGACCCTGATGCGGTGGCGGCTGGCCTCAAGCAGTTCCACGACGCATTTGGTGATTTCGATGTGCTGATCTCGGGTGCGGCGGGCAATTTTCCGGCGCTGATGGCGGAAATGTCGGTCAACGCCTTCCGCACCGTGGTCGAGATCGACCTGATGGGCACCGTGCATGTGATGAAAGGGGCCTATCCCTATCTGAAACGCCCCGGCGGCAACATCATCAACATCTCGGCCCCGCAATCCTATCTGCCCTACGAGGGCCAGGCCCATGTCTGTGCCGCCAAGGCCGGGGTCGACCAGATCACCCGCACCCTGTCGATGGAATGGGGCGTGGAAGGCATCCGGGTGAACTCGGTGGTGCCGGGTTTCATCGAAGGCACGGAAGGCGCCAAGCGCCTTGCCCCCACACCCGATGCCGGCGAGGCCTTGCGCCGCGACGTGCCGCTGGGCCGTTGGGGTCAGCCGCAGGACGTGGCCAACGCTTGCCTGTTTCTGGCCTCGGACATGGCCAGCTATATCAGCGGTACGGTTCTGGCTGTGGACGGGGCGCTGTATCAGCGTGGCTCAGGCAAGTTCGGCCAGATGATGGGAGACATGCTGCGCAGCATGAAAAAGGGGTAAGCCGCAGCTTACCCCCACAGGTTCAGTTCGTTGTTTCCAGTCCAACCGGCTTGCCAACGACGACAAAGTGCAAACCGTCCGGGTCAAGCAGTTCGGCAGCAACGCGGTTTACGTCTTCCAATGTCACCGCGTTCACCTTGTCATTCCGGGTGGCGATATAGTCGATCGGCAGGCCTTCCATCTGCATCCCAACCATGATCCCGGCAATCTGTCCGTTGCCGTCAAACCGCAGCGGATAGGCGCCGGTCAGATAGGTCTTGGCGTCGTCAAGTTCCTCTTGCGTCACGCCTTCAGTGGCCGCGCGCGCCCATTCATCGCGAATTACGTCGATGGCTTCGGCGATACGGTCATTGGCAGAGGACACGGACCCAAGATAGACCGAGGCCAGATCCTTGGGCACCAGATAAGTCCCGACCCCATAGGTCAGGCCGCGCTTTTCGCGCACCTCCTGCATCAGCCGGCTTTCAAACCCGCCGCCGCCAAGAATGTGGTTCAGAACGAAGGCCGCAAAGAAATCCGGGTCATCCCGATCAATCCCGGCCTGACCGAACAAAGCCACGGACTGAGGCGTGTCGAATTCGACAACACTGACGCCACCGGGAATGTTCACCTCGGCCTTGCCGGGGATGGGCTTGCCGGTGTCCGGCAAGTCGCCGAGCAGTGTATCAAGCAGGATCCCCAGTTCCTCTGCCGTTATATCGCCAACGGCCCCCACGTACAGGCGATCCTTGGCAAAGACGCCTTCATAAGCCGCGACCACGTCGTCACGGGTCAGGGCTGAGACGCTTTCGATGGTGCCTTTCCCTTCGGATCCATAGGGGTGATCCCCGTAGGCCATCTGCGCAAAGGTGAGGCTTGCGATTTCGTTCGGGTCAGTCTGGTCCGAGCGCAGGCCCGACAGAATCTGGGCGCGCACCCGATCAACCGCATCCTGATCAAAACGCGGCTCGTGGATCGTCGTGCGCAGCAAATCGACCACTTCATCCCGGTTCTCGGACAGAAAACGCGTGGAAATCGAAACTGCATCGTCGCCGGCATTGTATCGGAACGAAGCGGCCAGAGCCTCGAGTTCACGCGCATAGGCCCGCGCATCCATATCGCCCGCGCCTTCTTCGATCAGCCCGCTCATCAGGTTGACCGCGCCGCGTTTGTCAGGGTCGTCCAGCGACGTGCCGCCACGGAACCGCAGTTCCAGCGCGGTGAATGGGATGGAATGGTCCTCGACCAGCCAGGCTTTGATGCCACCGGGCGAGGTCACTTCTTCGATCTCGATCTCGGCCAAAGCCGGCAGGGCGACCAGGCAGGCAACCAGCGTTGCAATAAACCGTTTCATTGCGTCACCTCGTCATCGCGCATCAGCCAGCCGGTAACAGACGCCTCGGGTTGCAGAACTTCGCGGGCTGCGGCGATGATCTCATCACCGGTCACGGCCTGAAGGATCTCGGGCCAGGCCTGCACATCTTCGACCGTCAGACCGCTGGTCAGGGCCCGGCCATAGCGGTTGCCGATGCCGTCCACATTGTCGCGCGCATAGGTCTGGGCGGCGCGTAGCTGCATCTTGATGCGCTCAAGGTCGTCTTCGTTCACACCTTCGGCGATGAAGTCGGCCACGGCCTGGTCCATGGCGTCTTCGGCTTCTTGCAGGGAAACACCCTCGGCCGGAACGACGATCAGATCGAAGGTCGTGTCATCCAGCGAAACACCACGATAGAACGCCCCGGCATAGACGACCTTCTGCTGATCAAACTGCAACTTTTCGTTCAGATAAGAGGTGGTGCTTCCACCCAGCAATTCAGCCAGCAGAAACAGAGCCGCCGCTTTTTCCTGTTCGCCCGGATCGCGTTCCGGGGCCAGATAGCTGCGCTGAACGTAAGGCTGGGCGACGCGCGGGTCCTTGAAGGTCAGGCGACGCTCGGCCGTTTGCGGCGGCTCTTGTGACCGCACCCGCTCGGGCAGGTCCGGATTGGCGGGAATCACACCGTAATACTGATCGGCAAGCGCGCGGACTTCGTCGGGATCAACGTCACCCGTGACCACCAGAATGGCGTTGTTGGGTGAATAATGGGTCTGGTAGAACGACAGCGCGTCCTCCATGTCCAGATCTTCCATCTCGTGCATCCAACCGATGATCGGAACGCCGTAGCGGTGGTTCAGATACTGAGCCGCACTCATCTGTTCGCCGAACAGGGCGCGCGGGTTGTTTTCGGTACGTTGGTTGCGTTCCTCAAGAATCACGTCCCGTTCGGTCAGAATATCCTCTTCGCTCAGCCGAAGGTTTCGCATCCGGTCGGATTCCATCCGCATCATCAACTCTAGCCTGTCGGCCGCGACACGCTGAAAATATGCGGTGTAGTCATACGAGGTAAAGGCGTTGTCGTTGCCGCCATTGGCTGCGACGGTGGCCGAAAACTCACCCGGGGCCAGCGTGTCGGTGCCTTTGAACAGAAGGTGTTCCAGAAAATGCGCCACACCCGAGGATCCGATCGGCTCATCTGCGGATCCGGCACGGTACCAGACCATGTGTTGTACGACCGGTGCGCGGTGGTCTTCGACCACGACGACATCCATTCCGTTGTCCAATGTGAATGTGGTGACCGCTTCTTTCCCGTCCTCGGCAAAAACCGGGGTGGCAGCGATCAGGGCAGCCGACAAGGCCAGGGCCCGAACCATGGGGCATCCTCCGTTTCGTTTCTGGTATTCAAACTACGGTGACGCGGCCCGGGTTCAAGCCCGATGACGGAAAGTTAAGAATTATTCACCCGGCGGCGAAGAAGGGGTTTCGATCCCGGCCCGACGGGCAGCTTCTGTTTCCGCGAACGGATCGATCGATTGTTTTTCGTAAACCTGACCATAGCGGTCGACCGGGAACAGGCGCAGACCGGTCCAACGCCCCCGCCGTTTGCGGAACGCGGCGTCATCAGCCTCGACCACCTGCCGCGCATCGGGGGAAACACCATAGCGGCTGGAGGCCGTGACAAGCGCTGCATCCGAGGATGGCACAGCCGTATTCGGGTTCAGCGCAGCAGCATTTCCGCCCAGCGCAGCCACCGCATCGGCATTTGGGTTCGGATCCGTCAGATTCGCGCCACCCGGCGTGGGTGCAGGCAAGAACGCATAGTCCTGAGGTTGGGTCAGCGGCTTGACCGGCAGCACGGAAAACTCATCCGGCCCCGGACCCGGAGGCTCCAGATCCCGAAGACCCGGATTCGAACACGCCGCAACCGCAGCGGCAACAGTCAAAACAAATAGGGCGCGCGGCATCCGCATTGGTGTCTCCAGCCTGTTTCAGGCGCTTTTATCGCATATCATTCCGCGCGTCACGAGGCCTTTTTGCCGTCAAACAGCACCAGCCCGATGGCTCCTGCAAATATGAAGACATCTGCGAGGTTGAAAACAAACGGATTGTTGATGCCGCAACAGGACATGTTCAGGAAATCCAGAACAAAGCCGTAAAGAACCCGATCCACCACATTCGCCAGCGCACCGCCAATCAGCAGGCCGCCACAAAACAGCATCAGCCTTGAATGGGCTGCACGGCTGAGCCAGACAAGCACGCCAACACAGATCGCCACGGAAACGCCGATCAGAATCCAGCGCGCGGCCTCCGAGTTTCCTTGGAAAAGGCCGAAATTGATGCCCCGGTTCTCGCCGTATTTGAACACCAGCAGCGGCGGCACAACATCGATGCCGCCGGGCTGATCGGCCACGCGCATGACGTGAACGACCAGGTATTTGCTGATCTGGTCGATCGCAAAGGCGGCCAGCGCCGCCCAGAGAAGCAGGCGTGACCGCATCAGTGGCGGAAATGGCGCATGCCGGTAAAGACCATGGCAAGGCCCGCCTCATCCGCGGCGGCGATGACTTCATCGTCACGCATGGACCCACCCGGTTGGATCACACAGGTTGCGCCCGCCTCGGCCGCTTCCATCAGGCCGTCAGGGAAGGGGAAAAACGCGTCCGACGCAACGGCCGAGCCGATGGTCAGCGGTTGGGCCAAGCCCAGCACGTCAGCCATACGTTCGGCTTTCTTGGCGGCAATCAGGGCCGAGTCCACACGGCTCATCTGGCCCGCGCCGACGCCTACGGTGGCGCCGTCTTTGACATAGACGATGGCGTTGGACTTGACGTGCTTGGCCACTTTCCAGGCAAACAAAAGGTCACGCATCTGTTCGTCGGTCGGGGCCTTCTTGGTCACAACTTTCAGATCATCCATGCCGACAAAGCCGTTATCCTTGTCCTGCACCAGCAACCCGCCGGCCACCTGACGCACGGTTTTCCCACCGGCGGTCACATCCGGCAGCGCTTCGGTCGTCAGCAGGCGCAGGTTTTTCTTGGCGGCAAAGATTGCCTTGGCCTCATCCGATGCGCCCGGAGCGATCACGACTTCGGTGAAAATCCCGGTGATCTCCTGCGCGGTCTCGGCGTCCAGAGGCTGATTCAACGCCACGATACCGCCGAAGGCAGAGGTGCGGTCGCAGTCGAAGGCAGCCTTGTAGGCCTCAAGCAGGGTTGCACCCCTGGCCACGCCACAGGGGTTGGCATGTTTGATGATGGCGCAGGCGGCGCCCTGCTGGGGGTCAAACTCGGCCACCAGCTCAAAGGCCGCATCGGTGTCGTTGATGTTGTTGTAACTCAGTTCCTTGCCCTGATGCTGCACGGCGGTCGCAACGCCCGGACGGTTTGTGCCGTCGGTGTAGAACGCCGCCTGCTGATGGCTGTTCTCGCCATAGCGCAGGGTCTGTTTCAATTCACCGGCAAAGGCGCGACGTTTCGGGGCTTCAAGCTCCAGCGCGTCGGCCATCCAGTTGGACACAGCCGTGTCATAGGCCGCGGTACGCGCATACGCCTTTTGCGCAAGCCACTGACGGAAACCATAGGAAGTCTTGCCGTAGTTTTCTTCCAGTTGATCCAGCAGCGAGGAATAGTCCTCGACATCCACAACCACATTCACGAAGGCATGGTTTTTGGAGGCCGCGCGGATCATTGCCGGACCGCCGATATCGATGTTCTCGATGCATTCGTCATAACCCGCGCCTTTGGCCACGGTTGCCTCGAACGGATAGAGGTTCACAACCAGCAGATCGATCGCACCGATGCCGTGTTCTTCCATCGCAGCAACATGGGTGTCGTTGTCCCGCAGCGCCAGCAGGCCACCATGCACCATCGGGTGCAGGGTCTTGACCCGACCATCCATCATCTCGGGGAAGCCGGTGATCTCGCTGACATCCTTCACCGCAAGCCCTGCATCACGCAACGCCCTGGCCGTGCCGCCGGTCGACAGCAGTTCGATCCCGCGCTCGGCCAGCGCCTTGCCCAGCTCGATCAGCCCGGTTTTGTCGGATACGGAAAGCAACGCGCGGCGCACGGGGTGAAGATCGGTCATGGGTCCAAAGGTCCTTTTGGCGTCAGTCTAAATCGGGCTCGTCCCGGTGCGTATCGCGCACGGCATAGGCTGTGTCCTGTGCCTTGCTCAGAGTCCACCGGGTGCGCGTCGCATACTCCATTGCGCGCCCGGATAGAACGATCTGTTTTGTCGCGCGTGGCTTTAAACGCCCTTTTTCAAGGTAAACGCTTGGCTCGACGGACAATTTTCCAACGCCATCATGGCGGAAAACCCAGATTTCACCGCTTTTGAGCGCCATCGACACCGCCGCCCCGCCCAAATCCAGCGCCGCATCGACATCCGGATGCAGGTGAAACCGGATGTCATAGCCGATGCCCCTGAGGCCCGAAGCATCCATCGCCTTGTCAAACTGTCGCTTCGCCTTGTCGGTCGCGGTCAGCAGAATATCCTCAACGGTCAGTTCCCGACCGTCAAATCGCAATTCGAATGTACGCGCATGGGTCAGGCCAAAGACCTTTGCGTATCCATCATGCCCGGCCATGAAGCGGATGCCCTCGAACGCATCCTCGAAATCAACGGGCACCTCTTGCGGTGCGTCAACCAGCGCCTGAGCTTCACGCCCCGGCACCGGGCTGGCCAGCCGGGCGCTTGAGAACCCATCCAGGCAAAGCGTCGAGTGCGACGGCGTCGCCCGTCCGGCGCGGCGCCATTCCAGTCCGAAACTGGCCCCCGACCCGCAGTTCACGATCAGCGGCCGCCGCCCCGAGGTCAACTCGAACGCCAGAGTAGAGGCATGCGCATTGTACGAGGCCGCTCCGGAAGGCGGCACACTGGCATCCACGATCACCGTGGTGCGTGCGGCTGCCAGCCGGGCATAGCCCATCGGCAATTCGGTTGCCGCCTTATGTTTGACGCCGCTTTGCGCAAGAGCCTGTTCCAGACGTCCCTCGACACCGCGCCCGCCACCATGGAACCGTGCCAAGGCCCCGTCCGCGTGGCGCAGGCTGCGCAGGGTCGGCGCGATCCGTTTGATCGCATTGGCCTGAGCGGCAGGCGTGCCGCGCCCAAGATCGCTCAGCGCCGCCGATGTCCAGCTGAGCAATGTGAAGACCTCGAGCAGTTCTTCCGGATTGCGTGTTGGAATGCCGCCTTGCGCGTCGACCTGACGGTCACATTCTCCGGCCAGGGCGCGCAGGGCCGGGTCGGCCATGTGCTCCAGCCCCTCCAGCGCCAGCCCGGCCTGTACCAGCCCAGCCAGCGCCTCGAACCGGGGCAGACCCGGGGTCGCGGCCTGCCAGCGTTTGGACAGAAACCATGTCTGTTGAGCAAGCGAGCGGAAAAACAGTTTGCTTTGTTTTTCATCCGCCCCTCGCAGCAGAAAAAGCGCGTGGTTGATCCAGCGCATCACCCGTCGTCCGGTCAGATCAGGCACCCAGCCGGGCCCTTGCCCGCGCCCGTGCGCCTCGATCCATCCCCAGACCCAGCGCTGCGCCTTTTCCCGCGCACGCATGTCTCCGACCGCAGCCAGATCATCCAGCCACGCAAAGCCGTGACGTTCTTCGTCAAATCCGGCACTGGGGGCGGTGACGTCCCAAAGCCCTGTATCTTCGGCCTCGACCAGATAGCCTGCGAACAACAGGTTTCCGGCAACCAGTTGCCGCCCACGTGCAAACGAACCCACCGAGCGCGGATCCGGTTGCGCAACAAACCCTGTGACCGCCTTCTGCCGCTGGCTCAGGCGCGCATAGAAACGGTTCTGAAACCGCATCCACCGGCTGGTCATGGTGTCTGATTTCGACATGACGCGTGTTACTCTGCCCCTTGCGCTCTGCTGGCGCTTGAGACCCAACGATAGACCGCGCCGATCGTCAAGTCATCGAAAAGCGTGCGTTCAGACGGATTTGGTCAGGCACGCGATATAGAACCCATCCATACCGCCCCGATCCGGCCAATAATCAGGGCGCAATCGCATGCCGCCTTCTTCAGTGATCCAATCCGTTTCAACACCGGGTACGTTCAGCGCGTCGCGATCCGCGCTCATGTCCGAATACATGTCCAGCGCCTCTTCAACCTGAACTTCGCCCTCGTCCGGCAGCAGGGAACACGTGCAATAGACCAGACGCCCACCGGGTTTGAGCAAGCCCCACGCGTGGGCCAACATGCGCGACTGGAGTTCAATCAGACCGCCGAATTCCGAACCGTCCTTGGCAAACGGCAAGTCAGGATGCCTGCGGATCGTACCTGTGGCCGAGCACGGCGCGTCCAGCAGGATCGCGTCGTACTGGCCCTCGTGTTCCAGCGCATCGCCAACAACGACCTTCGCCTTCAGGCCGGTCCTTGCAAGGTTTTCGCGCACCCGTTCCATCCGTGATTCCGACACATCCAGTGCCGTGACATCAGCCCCTGCGGCCGCAAGTTGCATCGTTTTTCCACCTGGGGCCGCGCAGAGATCCAGCACTTTTTCGCCCGCCTTCGGGGCCAGAACGCGAACCGGCAAAGCCGCAGCGGCGTCCTGCACCCACCAGTCTCCGGCCTTGTACCCCGGCAGGGTCGAGACCTGACTCGCGTCCTTTATACGCACCGACCCGGTCGGAAGGATCTCGCCTGAGGGGCCTTTCGCCCCTGGTTTCAAGGTAAGGTCCAGTGGTGCGCCCGCGAAATGTGCCTGCTCCATTCCGGTAACAGCATCCGTGCCCCACGCCGCGATCAGAGGTTCACGCAACCACTCCGGCAAACGCGGAACGCGCATCTTTGGCCACGCCTCGGGGCCTTCTGCCGCAACCTTGCGCAGAACGGCGTTCACCAACCCCTTGAGGCGACCATGCTTGCGCGAACGGCTGACGATCTCGACCATGGAATTGACGACGCCATGCGCGGCTTCGCCATTACAAAGCTCGACCGCCCCCAGTCTCAGTGCGTTGTGGACCGTCAACGCAGGTGTGCGGTTCAGGTGATTGTCCAACAGGCGGTCGGCCCGTTCCAGCCCACGCAGCGTTTCCAAAGCAAGGCGCTGAGCGCGTGCGCGGTCCTCGGGCTCCAACCGATCCACGGCGCCCGCCGCCAGACACTCGGCCAGCAGGCGACCTTCGCCCAGAACCTGATCCAGAAGATAGATTGCGCTGCGCCGTGCTGCTGTTGCGCTGTTAGACATGGTACCGCCTTCATGTGACCTGCGCCCGCATTGCCAATGGCGGACGCGGGCGTATATCAAGGCTGTGCACGGAAAGGAACCCGATGTCATGACTGACGACCGCAAAGACTTGCCCCCCGCCGCCCGGCGCGCCCTGGCCGAAGCGGAAGAACGCCGCCGCAAAGCCGCGGCCCAGGCCCAGGAATTGCCGAAAGAGCTGGGTGGCCGAGACGGGCCGGACCCCGCCCGTTATGGTGACTGGGAAAAGAAGGGCATCGCCATCGACTTCTGAACGGTCAACCACGCAGCGCATTCAGGAAATCCTCGATCAGGGCACGCTGTTTTCTGGACTGCGCCCGGTCTTCAGGCCAGGTCAGCCAGTACCCGTCTTTGGTGTGCAATTCGGGTAAATCCAGCCGTCGCAACCGCCCCTCTTGCAGGTCGGCAAGGGCCAACGGAACCGATCCCAACACCACACCCATGCCGCGCCGCGCAGCCGAGATCGCATGTTCCATCGAATCAAAGCTGATTTTTGAAGGCGGCAGGTCCTGCTGGCCGTTCTTCTGGCTCCACTCTCTCCAGCCGGGGCGTTCTCCGCGCAGATCGATCAATGGGTCACCCCAGTCGACGCCCGGCGGCGACATGGGGGCAAGGACCTCGGGTGCGATCAGGGCGGCATCACGCCCGGCCCAGATGCCCCGACCATATCGGATTTGCAGCCAGGTTCGTTCTTCGTCCAAAGACGACCGGCGCGCGACCGAGTCGGTCATCACCCGAACCCCGGGCTGCATGTCGTGAAACCGGGTCAGCGCCGGCAGAACCAATGCGTGGATGTTCGACGACAACCCGGCCACGCGCAGCTCACGCGGGGATTTGCCAAACAGATCCTCGGTATTGCGCTCCAGCGCGCGAAGGCTGTCCTGCACCAAAGGCAGATAGCTTTCACCTTCAACCGTCAGTGACACGCCCCGCGCCTCGCGCACGAACAGGGATCGGCCCAGCCAGGCTTCCAGATTGCCGATCCGCTGGCTGACAGCGGCCTGCGTCAGCCCGAACTCCTTGGCTGCTGCCGAGAACCCACCAAGACGCCCGGCTGCCTCGAACACGCGCAACCAGTCCAACGGCGGTAGACCGATCTTTTTCTTAGCCATTAGATTTTCCAAGCCTCAGCCGAAATAAGGATTAATTGTCGTAATGCCATGAACAGCGTATCTGCTCAACCAAAGCTCGCGCCGAACAGGAGACCCCAAATGCTGCGCACCGCCACCCATGACAGTTCGGTCGTCACCGTCGCGTTCGACACAGGAACGCAAGCCCGCTTTCACGCCATCTGGCTGCGCGACAACGCGCTGGACCCGGAAACCCGTGCCCCGGGCAACGGCCAGCGGCTGATCACCATCGGCGATATCCCTGCTGACATCTCGGTCAGTTCAGCCGAGGTTGTCGCGGGCGGCCTTCAGGTCACGTTCCAGCCCGAAGACAAAACCGTTACCTTCCCAGCCGAATGGCTGGCCGAACACAACTATGATTGCGAACGGGACGATACGCTGGGCCGCACCGGCCCCGGCATCATCACCTGGGAAGGCGGGATCGCCGCACCCTCTGGCGACTGGAACGAGGTTCATGCCAGCCCTGCGGCCAAACGCAACTGGCTGGCGTCTGTGGCGCGTTACGGCTTTGCCAGGCTGACGGGCGGGCCAACCGAACCAGAGTCGCTTTTGAAAGTGGCCGCCCTGTTCGGCTATGTCCGCGAAACCAATTATGGCCCTTATTTCGAGGTTCGGACGGAAGTGAACCCGACCAACCTCGCCTATACCGGGCTTGGCTTGCAGGCCCACACCGACAACCCCTATCGCGACCCTGTGCCGACGCTGCAAATCCTCTATTGTCTGGAAAACAGCGCCGAAGGGGGCGACTCGATCGTTGTCGACGGCTTTCGCGCTGCCGAAAAGCTGCGTGCGCAGAACCCCGAAGGCTTTGCGCTGCTGGCAGGCTACCCGGCGCGGTTTGAATACAAGGGGTCTGACGGTGTCTGCCTGCGATCTCGCCGTCCGATGATCGAATTGTCGCCGGATGGCGAACTGGTCGGGATCCGGTTCAACAACCGCTCCTCCGCGCCTTTCGTGGACGTGCCTTTCGACAGGATGGAAGCCTACTATGCGGCTTACCGCCAACTGGGCGAGATCATCGACGACCCGGCCATGGGCGTGTCGTTCAAACTGGAGCCGGGCGAAAGTTTCATCGTCGACAACACCCGTGTTCTGCATGCAAGGCTGGGCTATTCCGGTGCGGGGTCGCGCTGGTTGCAGGGGTGCTACGCCGACAAGGACGGGTTGCTGTCGACTTTGGCGGCGATGGAGATGACACAACCGGAGGCAGCGGAATGAAGCCCGATTTCTCGACACTGAACCGGGACAATATCGTCGCCTTCATCGGGGATATCTTCGAACGCCGCGGCGGTGAGGAATATCTTGGCGAACCCGTCACCATGGCCCAGCACATGCTGCAAGGCGCCACCATCGCCGAACAGAACGGCCAGCCTGAAGAGATCATCGTCGGTGCCTTGTTGCATGATATCGGCCATTTCACGTCCGAATTCGGAACCTACCACCCCGATGATACCGAAGACCGCCACCACGAGGATGCGGGTGCTGAGGTGCTGGAGCAGTTCTTCCCTTCGGTCATCACCGATTGCTGTCGATATCACGTGGCCGCCAAGCGGTATCTCTGCGCCACCAAGCCCGAATATTTCAACCGCCTCTCCGCCGCCTCGGTCCATACCCTGGAGCTGCAAGGCGGCCCGATGAGCGCCGAAGAAGTCGCCGCGTTCGAATCCAATCCGAACCTGAAAGAGATCATTCAGGTCCGGTATCTGGATGAGGCCGGCAAACGCGCGGATATGGAGACACCGGATTTCGCCCATTTTGCACCGATGGTTCAGCGCATGGTCGACAAGCATCTGGGTGCATCATGACCGCACCCGAGTACATCTTCGAGGCCAGTTCGAAACCCTCGCTGCCGTGGCACGAAGTTCCCCTGATCCGTGCGACGGACACATCGGTCAAGGGGTACGGCTGTTTGGTCGACGACCCCGAAACCTTTGAAATCGAGATCGTACGCTGGCCGCAGCAGGGCTGGCGACCGATTGACGACGGCACGGGTGACGAAGGCGGCTGGGTTGAAGGCACGTTCAAATGCGACTGGCAGGGTGACGTGCTTTACGGTGAGAACGATGCGGTCAAAGGCCACTACGTGCTGGGTTGGTCCGCCGACCCCCAACAGGCACAAACCGACCGGAAAACAGCACCGCGGGATCAAGTGTTGCTGTGGCATATGAACTATCACCCCGACGGCGGGCAGATGTTCTGGCCGCTGGACAACAAGCCCTTCATCGTGCCTGTGGCCCTGCCCGGCGACAATCTGACCCCGGACAAGGTGGTCGCGTTCTGGTGTGACGGATCAAGGGGGCTCTATATCCATCCCGGCATATGGCACGAAGGGATTTTCCCGGTTGAGGACAACCAGCGTTTTCTGGATCGTCAGAGCCGGGTCCACGCGCGGGTCAGCGCCGATATCGGCACAGAATTCGGCGTCTACCTCGCGTGTCCCCTGCGGGCCGACAAGATCAGGAACCTGTGACCAGGGCATTTTGATGAGTGGCACGGTTGCGGGCGATCCAGATTTGTACGACCAGCAGATACGGTACAAAGAACGCGAAATTCTGAATCAGATCGAACAGGCCCGAGAAATCGGGCTCTGACCCCCACCCGCCGGTCAGCAGATACCACAATGTGTAATGCACGCGGTAAAGCCAGGATCCAAGCGCCAGCCAGAACAGCCGCAATCCCCATGCCCAATGTCCTGCGCGATCCCCTTCCAAAGCCCTGCGCGCCACCATCAGCGCGGCCGTGAAAAGACACAGCCCGTACAGAAAGAAGGCGGCAGACATCAGCGGCCCGCCGATGGTTCCGCGCAGGGGAATATAACTCATGCCTGCCAGCCCGGTGATCAATGCCAGCGCCACCAGACAGGCTCCCATCACGCGGTGAAACCGATTGTACTTGAGCCGCAGCCCCTTCAGCAGTTGAAGCGGGACGAGTACGACCAGAAAACTACCTGCCAGAATGTGCACCAACATCGCGGCATTGCCGACATTCTCGCCATCAGCGAACAGATAGCTGCGCCGGGCGGCGTCCTGCGACAGGCCATCGCCGATCATTCCAACGCCATGCGCAACGAAAGGCAGCAGTGTCAGGTAGAACACCGCAAGCAAAATGCCGGTTGCCAGTCCAGAGCGCCGAATCCTCATGAATCAAAGCTTAGCGTCGGCGACCGCTTCGTCTATGGCTCACAGCCCCAGCACATCCACCATGTCATATTGGCCCGGCGCCTTCCCCTGCCCCCACAGCGCCGCCTTCAGCGCACCACGGGCAAAAATCGCGCGGTCGCTGGCCAGATGGCGCAGGACGATGCGCTCTCCGGGTGCGGCAAACAGGACGTCATGTTCACCAACGATGTCGCCGCCGCGTATGGCATGAAAACCGATATCTCCGCGTTTGCGGGGACCGGTGATGCCGTCGCGACCCCGGTCGGACACCTCCGACAGTTTGACGCCGCGTCCCTCGGCAGCGGCCTCGCCCAACATCAGAGCAGTGCCGGATGGTGCGTCCACCTTGTGATGGTGATGCCCTTCGATGATTTCGATATCAAAATCCTCATCCAGTGCAGCCGCGACTTTCTTGGTCAGTTGCACCAGCAGATTGACGCCAAGGCTCATGTTCCCTGCCCGCACGATCACCGCGTGGCGCGAGGCCGGTTCCAGCGCGGCGATCTGCTCATCCGTCATGCCGGTTGTCCCGATTACATGCACGCAACGCGCCTGCGCGGCCAAAGCGGCAAAGCCCAGCGTCGCCTCGGGTGCGGTGAAATCGATCACCGCCTGTGCCTGCGCGAAGGCTTCCAGCGGGTCATCGGTAACTTTGACGCCCAGCGCCTGGCCACCCATGGCTTCGCCCACATCCTGACCGACCCAGTCATGCCCCGTGCGCTCGACCACGCCGACCAGACGCGCCTGATCACTGTCGGTTACGGTGTTGATCAGCATCTGCCCCATACGGCCCGAAGCCCCTGTGATGACGATCCCCGGAATATGGGTCATGGCGGTATTCCCTTGCTGCAAACTGCTCAAAGCCTCCTACCCCGTTCGCGCCCGCTTGGCAAAGCCCCGGTTTGCGCTTAGATCGGGGATTATGGCAAAGAACAAATTCCACGATGGCCCCGGCCCGTCCCAACGACAGCTGCGCGTCGGCGAACTGATCCGCCGCACCCTGTCCGAGGTTCTGGCGCGCGGAGATGTCCACGACCCCGACCTGAACCGCATGTCGATCACAGTGGGTGAGGTACGCACCTCGCCCGATCTGAAAATCGCCACCGCCTATGTGCTGCCCTTGGGCGGCAAGGGGCAGGAGGACGTGATCGATCTGCTCGCCCGCAACAAAAGTGAACTTCGGCGCATGGTTGGCAAGAAGGTCGGCCTGAAATTCTCGCCCGATCTGCGGTTCCGCCTTGATGACACGTTCGACCGTCTGGACGACACCCGCCGCATGTTCGAACAGGACGCGGTGCGCCGCGATCTGGACGAGTGATCCGGGCACTTGTCACATTGGGCGCGGTTGTCTGGGCCGCGCAAGCCTCTGCGGTCACTTGCGAAAAGCTGACCTATGATGACAAGCGCTATACCGTCTGCGAAGTCGACGCGGCAAACGAAGACCTGCGCCTGTTTCTCAACGACGAAAACGGGGATCTGCTGGGGCATTTCTCGTCGGTGAACGAGGCGCTGGCCCCCGGCGGCAAGCGTCTGGCCTTTGCCATGAACGCGGGCATGTATCACGATGACCGGTCGCCCGTCGGCCATTATGTCGAGAACGGCAAAGAGGTCATGCGGGTGATCTCCAACCCCGGCCCCGGCAATTTTGGCCTGCTGCCCAACGGCGTGTTCTGCATCCGCGAGGGCCGGGCTGATGTGTTCGAGACGCTGGATTTCCTCGATCAGGCCCCCGACTGCCGGTTCGCCAGCCAATCCGGCCCGATGCTGGTGATCGATGGCGAGTTGCATCCCCGGTTCCTGCCCGATTCGACCTCGCACTATGTGCGCAACGGGGTGGGCACCAGCGCCGATGGCACCCGGGCGGTGTTTGCGATTTCCGAAGATTACGTCACATTCCACGAATTCGGCCGCCTGTTCCGGGACGTGCTGGAAACTCCGAATGCGCTGTTCTTCGACGGCAATATCTCTCGCATGTATGACCGCGCGAACAATCGGTCCGATGTCGGGTTTTCGCTGGGACCGATCGTGGGTGTGGTCGAAGACGCACCTTGAAATTGACAGGGCGATGGCGATCCGCTAGGTCGCGCGCCTCAGCAAGATTGAAGGTGCTTTATGGGACGCAAACGCAAGGGTCGCGACATTTCCGGCTGGCTGGTGGTGGACAAGCCCGCGGGCATGACGTCGACCGCCGTGGTCAACAAGGTGCGCTGGGCGATGGATGCCAAGAAGGCAGGCCATGCGGGCACGCTGGACCCCGAGGCCACCGGCGTTCTGGCCGTGGCCCTGGGTGAGGCGACCAAGACCGTTCCCTACATCACGGATGCTTTGAAGGCTTACACCTTCACTGTCCGTCTGGGTCAGTCCACCAACACTGACGATGCCGAGGGCGAAGTGATTGCCGAAAGCGATGCGCGTCCGTCAGATGAAGACATCAAGCAGGCGTTGACCCCGTTTCTGGGCGACATCATGCAGGTTCCGCCCAAGTTTTCCGCCGTGAAAATCGACGGCCAGCGCGCCTATAAACTGGCCCGCGATGGCGAAGACGTTGAACTGACAGCACGGCCCCTTTGGGTCGAGGAACTGATCCTTGTCGACCGCCCCGACGCAGATCACGTGGTGCTGGAGATGACCTGCGGCAAGGGCGGATATGTCCGCTCGATCGCCCGCGATCTGGGTGAAGCGCTGGGATGCCACGGCCACGTCCGGGAACTGCGCCGGATCTGGTCCGGACCGTTCGAGGCCGAAGACGGGTTGAGCATCGAACAGATCGACGAAATGGCAAAGACCACGGCGCTGGACGACTATCTGCACCCGCTGGAAGCCGGCCTGTCGGACCTGCCCGAGCTCAAATGCACCCCCGAAGGTGCAACCCGCCTGCGCAATGGCAACCCGGGTATGGTGTTGGCCTCGGATGTTGAATACGGCGACGAGGCATGGGCCTCGCTGGATGGCAAGGCCGTGGCCGTGGGGGTTTACAAATCGGGCGAATTGCATCCCAGCCGGGTGTTCGCCGCCTGAACCACGTGTTAGGCGAAAAGCATGATCACCCGAACGCACACCAAGGGCGATGCGCCCTCGACCGCCATCTATTCCGACTGCGAGAAATACCGCTATAGCCTGACCCGTGTGTGGGACCCGGCAGGGCGCAAGGCGCTGTTTGTCATGTTGAACCCGTCTACCGCGACCGAAGTGCAGAACGACCCGACGGTGGAACGCTGCGAACGCCGTGCCCGGGCGCTGGGGTTCGGCGCGTTTCAGGTGACCAACATCTTTGCCTGGCGCGACACCGATCCGCGCAAGATGCGTGCCGCTGCCGATCCGGTAGGCCCGGAAAATGACGCCGCCATTCTGGAAGGTGTTCGGTGGGCCGATCAGGTCATCGCCGCCTGGGGCACCCATGGTGCGCATCTGGACCGGGGCCCGGCGGTGGAAACCCTGCTGCGCCGGACCGGCCAGCCGCTGTTCCATCTGGGCTTGACCAAAGACGGCCACCCCAAGCACCCGCTTTATATCGCCTACAGCCAACAGCCCGAGCAATGGTGATAAAGTATTAACCATTTCAATAACTTGACTTTGACCCGACCGCCGATTGCGTGGGATGTTCACCCTCGGAGCATTCTGCGATCGGAGAGGTGTCATGTTTCTGGCCGGATTGATCGGACTCGCCGCCATCGGCGGTGCCGCGTACGCGATGAGCGACATGCTGATCGAAGACGAGGACGTATCAGAGGACGACCCCAATGATGACGCAGAAACTGAACCCGACACCGGAGAGTTTCTTGAGATTGGCGAAAACGTCGAAGACCCGGTAAACCCCGACATCGAAACCCCATCCACTGGAACCGTAATCTCTGAATTCGAAGGAGATCTCGTGATTGCCGGTAGCAATGGCCCGGACCAGATCACCGGTCAGGACGGTGTCGACCAGGTCAACGGGTTTGGCGGCGATGACACCATCGACGGCGGCCAGGGCGACGACGTTCTGCACGGGGGCGGCGGTACGGACACGATTGCGGGCGGTCAGGGTGATGATGTTCTGCACGGAGAGGCGGATGACGACTTTCTGTTCGGCAATCAGGGGGACGACGCCCTGTTCGGCCATTTCGGGGACGACACCCTGGATGGCGGCGAAGGCGAAGACGAGCTTTACGGCGGTCAGGGTGACGATACTCTGACGGGCGGGGCCGATGATGACGCGTTGCAGGGCGGGTTCGGAGACGATGCGCTGAACGGTGGCGCAGGTGAAGATACGGTCTTTGGCGGCGACGGCGACGACTTTGTCTTTGGCATCGAAGAGGGCGCAGCCGAAAAGGATTTCCTGAACGGCGGCGACGGTGACGACACCATTGTGGCAGGCGGCGGGGATGTGGTGACCGGTGGGCAGGGCGCCGATGACATCGTGCTGAGCCCGGGTGACGAAGACGTCACCGTCATGGGCTTCCAACCCGGCGAGGACAAGCTGCTTGTCACCTGGGAGGATGAGGCCGCCCCGGAGATTGAGGTGGAACCCGACGCGGAAAATGCCAACCTGACGCGGGTCATGATCAACGGTCAGGAAGTGGCGCAGGTATACGGGGCCGAAGGTATGTCGGTGGCCGACATTCAATTGATCACCGAAGCGCAACTGGCCCAGTACGGGCAGATGGTCTGATCCCGCAAATTCCCTTTGCCATTTGGTGAAAATGCGCCTATACGCGCCCATCCGCATCGGAATCGGTGCGGTATTCTCCATGGGCCTGTGCTGGACGACATCCCGGCCTGCGCCATCAACTCTAACCTTTGAAGGAGACCCCGATGTCGATCACTGCTGAAGAAAAAGCACGCGTCATGAAAGAATTCGCAACCAAAGAGGGCGACACCGGTTCGCCTGAAGTACAGGTTGCCATCCTGACCTCGCGCATCACCACTTTGACCGAGCACTTCAAGACCCACAAGAAAGACAACCACGGTCGTCGCGGTCTGCTGAAGATGGTTGCCCAGCGCCGTAAGCTGCTGGACTATCTGAAAGGCAAAGAAGAAGCACGTTACCAGGACCTGATCAAAAAGCTGGGCATCCGCCGCTAAACGCTTTTTTGCAGATGACATGAAACCGGGTATTCCGGTTCAACGCCCGCCAACCGGCGGGCGTTTTCCGTTGGATCCACCGCAAGCGATACCCCCCTTAACTTGCCAGAGCAGCTGGACATTCCCCGACGGTCAGGGAATGTCCGTTGCGGCACTTGGTTTTAGGCTTTCTGCGTGTTTTCCCAACGCGTGGCATAGTCACTTTGCGACACACTTGCACTTGTCTTGGTGCCGGCAACAGGTTTTCGAACCACATAATCCAGAAGAACAGGCAATCCCGGACCAAAAGTTCCCAGCGGTCGCGGACGTTTCTTTGTCTTGTTGGGGTCCGTCATTTTCACCACGTCACGAGCAGCGTATGGCCTCAATGGCTGCCACACGCATTTCAGAGCCTCATAGTTCATGGCGTTTACCCAAAAGCCGTACACGATCTCTGGGCAAATCTGATAGAAGCCGTGATTGATCCAGTTGTTCGATGGCGAATGTGCGATAAACACACCCCCGGGCTTCAGCATCTTGTCAATGTTCCGGTAGGCGGTCGGCAAATCGAACACGTGCTCGCAGGTTCCACCGTCATAGATAACGTCAAACCGACCAACCAGATTTTCAGGCAAATCCCCCGCGAGATCCTGAACGATGCTCGCACCTTCGAAGTCCGAAAAATCCAGCGAATCCACTTCCGAGAATCCAAGTTTTCGAAAGAATGTTTCCGAGTATCCATCATCCGGGTTGCAAAGGTCAGCTTCGGCCACTCCGGGCAGGTATTTCTGCAAGGTTTCCCTGAACAATGCGGCGGACGTAGACCGGCGCGCACCGATCCAATCCTGCCGCCCCAGCATCAGAAAGCGTCCTGACAGGTAATTGGATTTGACATCTTCGATCAGGCGCGCAGCCAGGACATCAACAATTGACACTTGTTCCTCCGAAGGGTGGCTGAAAGCGGTTTTCTTCGCGTGAACGTCCTATTCTGAGTATTCAATGTCAACGCAATAGCAGCGTCCCGGAACACGCGGCAAAGCGGGCATTTTCCCGGTCAACGCAAAGTTGGCAGCTTCCCGGCTTCAATGACAACCTGCGCCCGGGTGTTCGGCATCCGGCATCCAACGCTGCGCCCGACCCTTGCGGTTTTGTTCGCGCTGGCGGGTGTATGATTGCGGTCAAGACACCGCGCAGATCATTTCACCTTACGCTGGCTTCACAAAACCGAAGGCGCCCACCAATCGATGGGCGCCTCGATCCTGGAAGAATGCGCGCCTTCACATTTTCGCTTTTTCTGATTTCAACGCCAGCCACAGGCAGTAGCACATCATCAGAACCACCAGCGTAAAGGGGATGCCGGTTGAAACCGCCGCGCCCTGCAATGCGGACAGTCCGCCTCCCAACAGCAATGCGATGGCAACCAGGCCTTCCAATGTGCACCAGAACACACGCTGAACCACGGGCGCGTCCATCTTGCCGCCTGCGGTGATCGTGTCGATCACCAACGACCCTGAATCGGACGAAGTGACGAAGAAGATGACGATCAGGACAAGCGCGATCGGGGCTACGATGCTGTACAGCGGCAGTTCCTTCAGGAAGCCGAACAACGCTCCCTCGGGGGCGTAGCTGTCAATCACGGTCGCGCGGACGCCTTCCGCTCCGCCTGCGTTCAACATGTCGATGGCGGCGCCGCCGAAGGTTGACATCCACAGGGCGCAGACGGCTGTCGGCGCCAGCAGCGCGCAGATTATGAACTCGCGCACAGTTCGCCCCTTCGAGATGCGGGCAATGAACATGCCAACAAACGGTGACCATGCGATCCACCACGCCCAGTAGAAGGTCGTCCAACCGTGGAAATAGCTGGTGTCTTCTCGTCCGAACGGGTTCGACAGCGCGGGCAGGTGCAGCACGTAGTCGGTCATCACGCTGAAGTATCGTGCAATGGCCGTGCCGATGCCCGTTACAGCGATGACGAAAAGGAACAGCCCCACGGCCATGACCATATTGATCTCACTCAGCCGTTTGACGCCCGCATCCATGCCCAGCAGAACCGAGCCCAGCGCAATCAACGTAATGCCGATGATCAGCAAGACAACCACAGTGGGGCTGGGTTCGATGCCGAAGACCTCGTAAAGGCCAGCCGCAACCTGCTGAGCACCCAGACCGAGCGATGTGGTCAATCCGAACAACGTGGCAAAAACCGCCAACGTGTCGATGATATGGCCCCACCAGCCCCAGACCCGTTCTCCAAGGATCGGATAGAATGCCGAACGCAAGGTCAGGGGCAGGTTCAGGTTGTAGCTGAAGATTGCTAGGCTCAGGCCGACTGCGGCGTAAACCGCCCAGCCTTCCAGCCCCCAATGGTGAATGGTTCCGACGACACCGGCATATTCATTTCCAGGCACCGCGATATCAATGCCCAGCGGTGCCGCGTTTCCGCCCTCGGCAAAATTGTAATAGACCGGCTCCATCACTCCGAAAAACAAAAGACCGATACCAATACCGGCGGCGAACATCATCGCGATCCATCCGGCGTAGGAATAATCAGGCTTGGCGTCCTTGCCGCCGATCCGCACACTGCCGACGGGCAGGATGATCAAAACCAGGCAAAACAGGGTGATTGCATCAACCGAAAGGACCAGAAACCAATCGAACGTGCTGGTCAGCCAGGGCCGGAGCCATCCGAAGAACGAGGCCGCCGCCTCTTGGTTGGCCAATGCGATCAGAACGAACGCAAAGATCATAATACTCGAGATCAGAAAGACCGGGTTGTGGATGTCCAAGCCAAACGGCCGGACATTGTCCTGCCCCAGTTCGTATTCCGTTTCGAAGTCGTAAATCCGGGGATCCGGATCCAGCATCTTCTTTGTCTGTGCCATTCGATTGCCCTTCTGTTCGCTGACTGCAAACGCCAAGGTACTCGGTCGGCGGACGGGAATGAGTTTGTTAACCCCCTTGGCGCGTTTCCGTCATTTCGACCGCGGGCTTCATGATAAAAGCTTATACTGCCTTCATATTTTTACAAAATGCATTCGATTGCCAATATGTTAGCGCTACAGTCAATTCCGGATTTCCGTGGCCCCGTATCCGAAAAATAACAGCGACTTTACAGGTTGATCGTTGTTCAGGCTTGAATCTTTTGCACCGGACACAGCAGAAGCCAGCCCCGGCATGAACCAGCCATCCGATGCAGTTTCGCTTTCCTTCCAACGCATTCTCATGTATGCGCGCGGTATCTGAGACGTTGTGCCCTGACCCCGGCACTCGAATGGAAGATAAATTGGGGTCGGCGGCAATGGGGCCGCCACGCAAAACGGGAGACCCGCAGGGGCGGGAGTGCTCCCATCTAGGATACGCATATGTTTGATGTAACGAAAAAATCAATTCAGTGGGGCGAAGAGACGCTGACACTGGAAACCGGCAAGGTTGCCCGTCAGGCCGACGGCAGCGTGATTGCCACACTGGGCGAAACCAGCGTCATGGCCAACGTGACCTTCGCCAGGGAACAGAAGCCCGGTCAGGACTTTTTCCCGCTGACCGTGCACTATCAGGAAAAATACTATGCCGCCGGCAAGGTGCCGGGTGGCTTCTTCAAGCGCGAAGCGCGCCCGACCGAGAAAGAGACGCTGACCGCGCGTCTGATCGACCGTCCGATCCGCCCGTTGTTCGTTGACGGCTTCAAAAACGAAGTTCTGGTGATGTGTACCGTGCTGAGCCACGATCTGGTCAACGATCCCGACATCGTTGCGATGATTGCTGCTTCGGCTGCTCTGACCATTTCCGGCGCGCCGTTCATGGGCCCGATTGCCGGTGCCCGTGTTGGTTTCGTGGATGGCGAATACGTCCTGAACCCGACCGTGGACGACATGCAGGACCTGCGCCTGAACCCCGAACAGCGTCTGGACCTGGTTGTGGCCGGCACCAAAGACGCCGTGATGATGGTGGAATCCGAAGCGTACGAACTGTCCGAAGCGGAAATGCTGGGTGCGGTGAACTTTGCGCATGAGCAGATCCAACCGGTCATCGACCTGATCATCTCGCTGGCGGAAGAAGCCGCGAAAGAACCGTTTGACTTCCAGGCGCCGGATTATTCCGAGCTTTATGCCGCCGTCAAGGCTGCCGGTGAAGAGCAGATGCGCGCCGCCTTCGCGATCACCGACAAGCAAGAACGCACCGCCGCTGTTGCCGCTGCCCGCGAAGCGATCAAAGAGGCGCTGACCGAAGAGCAGCTGGAAGACGGCAACCTCGGTTCCGCGATGAAAAAGCTGGAAGCCGGCATTCTGCGCGGCGACGTCGTCAGGGGCGGCAAGCGGATCGACGGTCGCTCGACCACCGATATCCGTCCGATCGTTGCAGAAACCTCGATTCTGCCCCGGACCCACGGTTCTGCCCTGTTCACCCGCGGTGAAACACAGGCGCTGGCCGTGACCACGCTGGGCACCGGCGACGACGAGCAGTTCGTCGACGCGCTGCACGGCAACTTCAAATCGAACTTCCTGTTGCACTACAACTTCCCCCCGTATTCGGTGGGTGAAGTTGGCCGTGTTGGCCCTCCGGGCCGTCGCGAAGTGGGCCACGGCAAACTGGCCTGGCGCGCGCTTCAGGCGGTTCTGCCTGCGCCGACCGATTTCCCCTACACCATCCGCGTGGTGTCGGAGATCACTGAATCCAACGGATCAAGCTCGATGGCCTCTGTCTGCGGCGGTTCGCTGTCGATGATGGATGCGGGTGTTCCGCTGAAAGCGCCGGTGGCCGGTGTGGCCATGGGTCTGATCCTGGAAGATGACGGTGAGTACGCTGTTCTGACCGACATCCTGGGTGACGAAGACCACCTGGGCGACATGGACTTCAAGGTTGCGGGCACCGAGAACGGCATCACCTCGCTCCAGATGGACATCAAGGTTGCCGGCATCACACCGCAGATCATGGAAACCGCCCTGGCACAGGCCAAGGAAGGCCGGATGCACATTCTGGGCGAGATGGGCAAAGCCCTGTCCGAGACCAACGATTTCTCGGTCCACGCCCCGCGCATCGAAACCATGAACATTCCGACCGACAAGATCCGTGAAGTGATCGGTTCGGGCGGCAAGGTCATCCGCGAGATCGTCGAGGTTTCGGGCGCCAAGGTCGACATCAACGACGATGGCGTCATCAAGATCGCCTCGCCCGATGGTGAGTCGATCCAGAAGGCCTATGACATGATCCATTCGATCGTGGCAGAACCTGAAGAAGGTCAGATCTATACAGGCAAAGTCGTCAAGATCGTCGATTTCGGCGCCTTCGTGAACTTCTTCGGCAAGCGTGACGGTCTGGTCCACGTGTCGCAGATCGAAAACCGCCGCCTGAACCATCCGTCGGATGTTCTGAAAGAAGGTCAGGAAGTCAAAGTCAAACTGCTGGGCTTTGACGATCGCGGCAAGGTGCGCCTATCGATGAAATGCGTCGATCAGGAAACCGGCGAAGAGATCGTGCCTGAGAAGAAAGAAAAGAAAGAGGAAAACGCAGAGTAATCTGCCCCTCTGACAGACAGCGGAAGGCCCCGGTTTCAACCGGGGCCTTTTTGTTTGCGCGGCAGCGGGACGGTTAACTGCGGCGCAATTTTGGTAAATCAATTATTAACACTTATTGCGTGTATTAGATCAACCTTAAGGGGGATATTGCCGTTTTCAAGGAAGCTGTTCGACCGTGGCATCGATTACTGTTTACGAAATCAGCGCAGACCCGTTCAGCAACCGCAGTGTTGATATTACTGCTGCGTATTCTGTCGACGTCACGGATAATGACGCCCTGCTGCAAGATCCCGACCCGGATGGCAGCTCGCAACTCGACCTTGGGTCTCTGCCCGGCTTTTCCGGCTCGACCCAGAATTTCAGTACTTTCGAAAACTATACGGGCACGGTCGATGGCGCGCCGGTCACGTTTATCCTGATCCAGTTTTCAAACCCGCGTTACATCATAGTCACTTCGGGTCATGCCGAACTGAATGACACGATTTCAGACACCAGTTTTTCCGGCATCGCGCCGCCCTCTACCTATAGCACTTTGCCTTCTTTCGTGTGTTTTACCACAGGATCTCTGATCCAGACACCGACAGGACTGCGCCGGGTCGAGGCGCTGGAGCCCGGCGACCCGGTCATCACCGCCGGCGGCCATGCCCGCCCGGTCCGCTGGATCGGCAAGCGCCGGTTGTCCGTGTCCGAGTTGCGGCGAAACACGCACCTGTCCCCTGTACGGATCAAGGCGGGCTGTTTCGGGCCGAACGGCCCTTCCCGCGATCTTGTCATTTCCCCACAGCACCGGATTGCCGTGACCTCGGCCATGATGGAGCTGATGCATTGCGAAGCGGCCATGCTGGCCCCCGCAAAAGGGCTGATCAATGGGCACACCATCGTTCAGGAAACGCCTGCACATGGGGTGGAGTACATTCATATCCTCTTTGATCAGCATGAGTTGGTGAATGTCGAAGGACTCTGGTCCGAGTCCTTTTACCCCGGTGACACAAGTCTTGAGGCAATGTCACCCGCCACCCGAAGCGAACTGTTCGAACTGTTCCCGGAACTGGCCAATGGTGAAGGCGGTTATGGTTCAACCGTATTGCCGGTCCTCAAACCCTTCGAAGTCCGGGTGCTGTCGGCGGATCTGGCGGTTCCGGGCTGGAAGATCCGCCCCAATGAATCCGCGAAAGCCGCCTGACCGCAGGTCAGTGCGCGACACCACCGGGGCCATGTTTCAAAACATGCCACTGGCCGTAGCTGTCTTTCAGATCCAGTTTGATCGCCGCATCGGCTCGGGTCGAGGCGCTGCCGATCTCGGCAATGGTGAATTCGATCCCGCCGGGAATATCGATGCGTACGCGATGTTCCCCGCCGCCATGCGGGGCCTGAATCGGGCGCCCGGTCGACTTTAGAACGTCACCAACGGCGACGCTGGCCGTTCGCCCTTCGATATCCATCGCAAGCTCAATCGGCAGGTACAACGTGTCATGTACCGTCTCACACATGGCCCGGAACACGTACCAATGCGTTGCCATCTCTTCGGTTTCTTCGCCGTGAAAGACTTTTTCCAGCGCATCGCGCTGCGCCGCTGTGGCCCCGGGGTCGACGATCACCTGCATTTCGCCGCCACCCTCGAATATTGGCCCGGGCCATGCATAGATCAGGGCGGCCCTGGTTCCACTCAGATCCGTTTCGCCAAAATATCCGTTGGATATTTCAAGCACCTCGAAGCCGCGGCAATCGCCATGCGTCGGCAATTCCTCGAACTGGCAGGGGCAAGCATAACCGCAGTTGCAGTTTCCGAAGCTTTCCCCTTCGACGTACCAATCTGTAAAAGCCATGGTCTTCTCCTGTTCAAGACAGTCAGAAAGCCCGACATCGTTGGTCACATGCCCGTATGTATCCGCAACACAAACTATCACAATTTGATTGCAACCTGAACCTGACGGGCGGAAACGGCCGCAAATGGCATAAACCTTGGTTCAATTCGCCCCGTTTCAACCAAAAGCCAATCGCAGGTCTCCTCTGCCATCCCCAGTTCGACCGCATCGCCACAACGCAAAAAGGAGATGCGATATGGAAACCTTGAAACTGCTGACACTGACGGGATTGATCGCAACCGCACCGGTTCTTGCTTTGGCCAATGTCGGACTGGGTGACAAACTGGGCACAAGCGAAGCCGATATCCGCGCGGCGCTGGAAGCCCAAGGGTACCAGATCGAAGAGATCGAATTCGAAGGTGGGAAGATCGAGGTTGAACTCACCAAGGATGGCGTGGAAACTGAACTGGTTCTGTCTGACACGGACGGGGTGGTGACAGCCATCGAGCTCGAAGACGACGACGACTGAACCTGCAACGTCCAAGGGGCCGCATGGAAGTACCTCAAACGTCTTTGCTCTGGCTCCTTCTGGTGGTGCAGGCCCTCTGCGCCGCCTTTTTCATGACGGATGCGCTGCTGGATTGGACGGGCGGCGACGGCGCGGGCTTTCGTCACCTTCATTCGTTCGAGCTGTTTCTGTCTCTGGCGCTTGTCGGCGGCCTGAGCGCCACGATCGCCCTGATCCGTACCCAGTCCAGACGGGTGCGCGACATGCAGCGGCAACTGCAAGTGGCGCAAGGGGCCTTTGCCCAGGTCATCGAAACCCAGTTCAGCGAGTGGCAGCTGAGTGATGCTGAGCGTGACGTTGCCATGCTGACGATCAAGGGTCTTTCCATCGCGGAAATCGCCGGAATGCGACAGACGAAAGAAGGGACGATCAAGGCCCAAAGCGCTGCGGTCTATCGAAAGGCGGGCGTTTCCAGCAGGGTTCAGTTGCTCAGTTTTTTTGTCGACGAACTCCTGTCAGAACCGTTGGTCAGAGTAGTGCCAAACCCACCAGCCAGTCTGCCCTGAAACAGTGGCATACCCTCGTGCCTATTCACTCACACATTCCTAAAGACACGTGAAGTGAAGCCCCGGCGCCTTTCACTTTTGGCCAGCCGCGCCCACACCCGCGGCATGCGGATTTCGGAACACTGGAGATGGTTATGTTCACGCGCCTCATTCTCGCGTCTACGGCTCCGGTGATCAGCGCAACGGCGCTTGCCGCGCCGAGCCTGGGCGACGGCACCTATGTTCACGGCTTCATCGGCCACAGCCTGCTACAGGACAGCGATTTCACCGGAACGATCGGTGGCGCGACGCAATCGGTCGATACCGATTTCGACGCAGGTTTCGGACCGGGCCACGCGACAGGCAAGGAAATCCCGCAATGGTCCAATGACATCATCGGAACGCGGATCGAGTTGGAAGGGTCTTATCGCGACAGTGACGTGGATGGTGTGAGCTTTACCTGCAATGGTCCGGGGCCCGGGGGCAATAGCTCGGGCGACGTCACGCAGACCTCGTAATTGCCAATCTGCTGTTCGATTTCAGACAGACCGGTGCGCTGACACCGTTTGCCGGGTTTGGTCTGGGTACCACCTGGTCGTATTTGGGTTTTTCTTATGGACCGGGTGTGGCGCTGGACGATACCGACACCACTTTGGCCGCCCAGCCGATCGCCGGTGTGGCATATGACATCAACGCGTCGACAACGCTCACGATTGACGCCCGTTACGCCCGTGCCTTTGTGTACTGTCGCAGCGCCTGGCCCCAACGGAGCTTTGACCGGCAACGTAGAGGACGATCTGGATACATTCAGCGTCAGTTTCGGACTTCGCCATAATTTCTGATTGCTTCGGGTGTCAGGTTTTTCTCCGGTTTCCTGCCCCTTTTTGCCCTCGCGCCTCAGGTGCGGGGGCACCCGGAAAACCCGAAAAACGCAGCACGCGCTGGACATGCCGGCAGTCGCCCGGCCTGCAACAACCGCCCGCTTCATCTGGCTAAAAATATCCTCGGGGGGAATCGTGCCGGCAGGCACGATGGGGGGCAGACAGCCCCCCTGACCCGGCAACCGGCTTACGACGGCGCTTTGGTCTTGCGCAGATAGGGGAAGATCGTTTCGAACTCACCAAACTTGGCCTTGGCGTCTTCGTTCGACACGGTCGGCGGAATGATCACGTCTTCGCCCGGCACCCAATTGGCAGGTGTCGCGACCCCCTTGGCCGACATCTGCAACCCGTCAAGCGCGCGCAGGATTTCGGCAAAGTTCCGGCCCACGGTCATCGGGTACGTCATCGACAGCTTCAGCTGCTTGTCCGGGCCGATGATGAAGACCGAACGCACCGTGGCACTGTCAGCCGGTGTACGGCCATCAGGCAGATATGCTTCGGCGGGCAGCATGTCGAAAGCCTTGGACACGGCCAGACCTTCATCGGCGATGATCGGAAAACCGGGGTTGGCCTTGCCGTATTCCTCGATGTCCTTCTTCCACTTCTTGTGGTCTTCGACACCATCGACTGAAACGCCGATCACCTTGGTGTTGCGCGCGGCCCATTCGTCATTCAACTGCGCAACGGCCGAAAACTCGGTGGTGCAAACAGGTGTGAAATCCTTTGGGTGCGAGAACAGAATGGCCCAGCTGTCGCCAATCCAGTCGTGGAACTGAATAGTGCCCTGATCCGTTTCTGCCGTGAAATTCGGAACGGTGTCGTTGATACGCAAACCCATGGGGCATCTCCTTTTCTGTGAAAAACCTGAGTCGGTCGTCTGGAACCTAATCACTTTGCGCGCAGGTTAAACCAGCCATCGTATCCAGAGATACGGATTTCGTGAGCCTGACCGGAAAAAAATTTGATCAAATTCACTATTGCTCAGCCTGTGCATGGGTGACAGAGTGGCCCCGAACAGCTGGCTTCAGGCGAACCTTCAGGAGGGCTCAGGATGATCGAAAAGCGGGATTTCTACATTAACGGTCAGTGGGTCGCCCCGTCGCAGCCCAATGACTTCGAGGTCATCAACCCCTCGACCGAAGAGCCCTGCGCAGTAATCTCGCTTGGGGCCGAAGCCGACACGAATGCAGCCGTTGCCGCAGCCAAGGCCGCCTTGCCAGGCTGGATGGCCACGCCAGTGGAAACCCGCATCGCGCTGGTGGAAAAACTGGCCGAACTCTTTGCAAGCCGGTCAGAGGATCTGGCGCAGGCGATGTCACTTGAAATGGGCGCCCCGATCGATCTGGCGCGCTCGGCGCAGGCTGGTGCCGGCATCTATCATCTGAAGAACTTCATCCGCGCCGCCAGAGGGTTTCAATTTGAACGCCCGCTGGGGGATCATGCACCGAATGATCGCATCATCTACGAGGCGGTTGGCGTTGCCGCTCTGATCACGCCGTGGAACTGGCCGATGAACCAGATCACGCTCAAGGTGGGTGCTGCCTCGATTGCGGGTTGCACGATGGTTCTGAAACCGTCGGAACAAAGCCCGCTGAACGCGATGATCTTTGCCGAGATGATGGACGAGGCAGGCTTCCCGCCCGGTGTGTTCAATCTGGTCAACGGCGACGGGGCGGGTGTTGGTTCGCAGCTTTCGGCTCATCCGGATGTGGACATGGTCAGCTTCACCGGTTCGACCCGCGCAGGCACCGCGATTTCCAAAAACGCGGCTGATACCCTCAAGAAAGTACATCTGGAACTGGGAGGCAAAGGGGCCAACGTCATCTTTGAGGATGCGGATGAAAAAGCGGTCAAGCGCGGGGTGCTGCACATGATGCAAAACACCGGCCAGAGCTGCAATGCCCCCAGCCGGATGCTGGTGCAGCGCCCGATCTATGACAAGGCTGTGGAAACCGCGGCCGAAGTTGCAAACATGGTCAAGGTTGGCCCTGCCTCAGAGGAAGGTCGCCACATCGGTCCGGTTGTGAATGACGTTCAGTGGAGCAAAATTCAGGACCTGATCCAGAAGGGCATCGATGAAGGGGCGCGGCTGGTTGCAGGCGGCACCGGACGACCTGAGGGGCTGAACAAGGGTTACTATGTCCGCCCCACGGTCTTTGCCGATGCAAACAACCAGATGACCATCGCCCGCGAAGAAATCTTTGGCCCCGTTCTGACCATGATCCCCTTCGACACCGAAGAGGAAGCTGTCGAAATCGCCAATGATACGCCCTATGGCCTGACGAATTATGTTCAGACACAGGATGGTGCGCGAGCCAACCGCATGGCGCGGGCTCTGCGGTCGGGCATGGTCGAAATGAACGGACAATCGCGCAGCGCGGGCTCACCATTCGGCGGCATGAAGCAATCCGGCAACGGGCGGGAAGGCGGCGTCTTCGGTCTCGAGGACTTCCTTGAAGTCAAAGCCGTCAGCGGCTGGGCCGCAGAGTAACTTAATCCGCGAAGCAGACAGATTGGGCGGGGCAACGCGGTTGCCTCGCCCATAACGCTTTATACGGGCCGCACCACAAGCTGGGGTTCGCCATCGGACGTGTGGCGTAGGGACCGACCGTCCCACCCGATCTCTCCGGTGACGCGTTGCCGAAATGCAGAGAAACTGTCAAAGCGCACCACATCTACCGGCGTGTCGAAATGCAGGGTCACTCGGCGGCGCGCGCCATCGCCCAGCATGGTCATACCGCGAATTTCGGCCGTGAACGCCTGACCCAGATAGCGCCCTTCGACCCGATCACCCACGCGCAGATGCATCCGGTTTCCGGCCATTGCATGCAAGGTGTTCCAGTCTCGAGCACCATGCTGATGGGCCAGCAGTTCCAATGCCGCGCTGTGCGACAGCGAAACGCCCTTCGTCTTCAATTCTTCCCGCAGGCGTTTCGCCTGCGCTTTCAGCTCTTCAACCGGAGCAACGGTTCGGGATCGTGTCATCATGTGCCTCGTTTCCTTGAACGGGCGCGAAATCAGGACGGGGCTCGCATTTCCATCCGCGCGCCGGGAAAGGGCAACAGATGCTTTTCAAACCGGGTTTCACCAAAGCCTATGGCCGCGAACGGCAGGGGACCCGAACCTGAGGTGCCTTTTGGCAGCGGTCAGGCCGTCTGTCAATCAGGCGTCTGCCTGCGCCGCCTCGTAGGCCAGCATGGCACGCTTGACCGGCAAGCCCCAGTGATAGCCTCCCAGGCCACCTGATTTGCGCAAGGCACGGTGACAGGGGATCAGCCAACTGACCGGGTTGCGGCCAACTGCCGTTCCCACGGCGCGAACAGCTTGCGGAGAGCCGACCCGCTGGGCGATCTCGGAATAGGTCGTGACCTGCCCGGACGGGATATGCATCAGCGCTTCCCACACCTTGATTTGCAAAGGTGATCCGATCAGGAAAACCGGTGTTGGCTCCAACCGGTCGCTGGCAGCGCCAAAAGCACTCAGCGCCCAAGGACGCAGGCGCATCGGATCTTCGACGAACGTCGCCTTGGGCCAGCGCGAGATCATATCTTCCATCGCGGCCTCTTCGCCGGTCTCGGCCCCGAAGGCCATGCCGCAGATGCCCTTGTCGGTACCCATGACCAGCGCGGGGCCAAAGGGGCATTCGAACCACCCCCAATAGATCGTCAGACCTTCGCCCTTGCGGGCATATTCGCCGGGGCTCATGGATTCCCACTTCAGGAACAGATCATGCAAACGTCCGCTACCGGACAGGCCCACATTGTGTGCAGTTTCCAGTGTTGTGAACCGTTCGCGCAGCAATGCCTTCGCATGGCCCAGTGTCAGGTATTGTTGGTACCGTTTTGGCGACACTCCGGTCCAACGCGAGAACAGGCGCTGGAAATGGGCCGGGCTCATATCCATCTGGCGTGCCAGCTCATCAAGGCTCAGGCCCTCGCCGCCCTGATCAATCAACTCGATTGCGCGGCGCATGACGTTGTAATGGTATCCGCTTTCCGGGGTCTGGACGTTCATGGTTCCACCTCATCTTCTGACAAAACCATAGCGCGCAGGCCACGCTGCCGCGACCCGGAACTTGCGCATTGGCTTTGGGCTTGTGTCAGAGCCCGGTGGACGGCATTAAGACCCGGATGGCAAAGCAACTCGACTATCATACGATCCGCGAGATTTTCACGCGCTTTCAGGAGGCCGACCCGGAACCCAAGGGCGAGCTGGAGCATGTGAACGTCTATACTCTGGTCGTCGCCGTGGCCCTTTCGGCGCAAGCCACGGATGCGGGCGTCAACAAGGCGACGCGCGACCTGTTCAAGATCGCCGACACGCCGCAAAAGATGCTGGATCTGGGCGAGGAAGGCCTGATCGAGCACATAAAAACCATTGGCTTGTTCCGCCAGAAGGCCAAGAACGTCATCAAGCTCAGCCGTATCCTGGTTGACGAATATGGCGGCGAGGTTCCCAATTCCCGGGCTGCCCTGCAATCCCTTCCGGGTGTGGGCCGCAAGACGGCCAACGTGGTTCTGAACATGTGGTGGCGACAACCGGCGCAGGCGGTGGACACCCATATCTTTCGCGTCGGCAACCGCACCGGCATTTGCCCGGGCAAGGATGTGGACACGGTCGAACGCGCCATCGAAGACAATATTCCTGCTGACTTTCAACTCCATGCGCATCACTGGCTGATCCTGCATGGCCGGTACCACTGCAAGGCGCGCAAGCCGCAATGCCCGACCTGCATCATCCGTGATCTCTGCCAATTCGAGGACAAAACCCAATGAAGACTTATCAACTGACCGGCATCGGAAATGCCGTTGTGGACGTGATTTCCCAGGCCGATGACAGCTTTCTGGAGCTGATGGGCATCGAAAAAGGCATCATGCAGTTGATCGAACAGGAACGCGGCGAGGTGTTGTACGCCTCGATGGAAAGCCGTGTTCAAACGCCGGGCGGCTCGGTGGCCAATACCATTGCGGGCGCAGGCGCGCTTGGGCTGGATGCGGCCTTCATCGGCCGGGTTCACGATGACGCACTGGGCCGGTTCTATGCAGATGCGATGAACGAGGATGGCGTCGATTTCGTGAACCCACCAGTTCCGGGTGGTGAATTGCCCACGTCACGCTCGATGATCTTTGTCTCGCCCGATGGTGAGCGGTCGATGAACACCTATCTGGGCATTTCCTCGGAACTGTCGTCTCAGGACGTCTCGCAAGAGGTCGCTGGAAACAGCCAGATCATGTTCCTCGAGGGGTATCTGTTCGACAAGGAAAAAGGCAAGGCGGCATTCCTTGAGGCCGCGCGCGCCTGCCACAAGGGTGGCGGCAAGGCCGGCATCGCCATTTCCGACCCGTTCTGCGTGGAACGTCACCGGGTCGATTTCCTGCTGCTGATCGAAAATGAGCTGGATTTCGTGATCGGCAATGAGGCCGAGATCAAATCCCTGTTCGAAACTGACGATCTGGAAGACGCATTGGCCAAGACGGCCGCGATCTGTCCGCTGGTGGTCTGCACCCGCTCGGGCGACGGTGTGACCGTTCTGAACGGCGACACCCGCATTGACGTACCGGTTGAAAAGGTTGTCCCCGTTGATGCAACAGGCGCAGGCGACCAGTTTGCCGCCGGCTTCCTGTTCGGCATGGCGACGGGCCGCGATTACGAGACCTGCGCCAAGATTGGCAATGCCTGCGCTCGCGAAGTGATCAGCCATATCGGCCCCCGCCCTGAAGCGAACATGCTGGAATTGCTGCGGGAAGAGGGGTTGGTTTAAGCCATGATCGGCCCCAGCACGCCAACCTGAGGCTGCCGTAATCATGCATCGTGCCATGCCGAGCAGAGCAAACACTCCGCCCTGTCCGTCTGGTGGCCCGTTCCGGATGGGGCCGGGTTCAGGGTGATCTCGGCCAACCGGTCGGCCCCGACCTGTTCAGAGTGACGTAGGGTAAAACACGAATAAGGATGGTCAGGGCGTCTGCGATCGGTCAGAAGGGGCGGGCTACGTTACTGCTTTCGATCCCCTGCGTTCCCTACCGGACTTCAGCGAACTCGATATAGGCCGACTGCACCACGCTGTTGCAATTCCGCGAACAGGTTGAAAAATACAGGAGATCTCACGATGGCCAATGGCACCGTGAAATGGTTCAACACCACCAAAGGCTTCGGCTTCATTGCACCCGAAACAGGCGGCAAGGACGTTTTCGTCCATATTTCCGCCGTCGAGCGTTCCGGCCTGACCGGTCTGGCCGACAACCAGAAGGTTACCTACGACGTCCAATCCGGCCGCGATGGCCGCGAGTCGGCGGAAAACCTGCAGCTCGTCTGAGTGGACGATCCAAGATGGGAACGGGGCGCCTTTGGGCGCCCTTTTTCGTTGTGGCACGATGTTTTCGGTCGCGCGCCTGTCGTTCCTGACGGGGTAGGTTCAAGCGCACTGTCGGCATTCCTCACCCCTGCGATGCGCTAGCCGCGATGATCGGCAGCTCGGTTTGGCGACTGGCCTATGATCTGGCCACCTGCGCCCACGAGGTGATCGGCCGTATCGGCCCGCGGCCGGAGGTGACCATACCGGAATTGTTGCGGGAGGAAGGGTTAGTTTGAGGGGGTTTAGTGGGCGAAGCGGACGTTCATTCCTACGACAGAGCACTTGCTCTTGAGGCGCAATTGTCAGCCCGGCAGCGGAGAATTTTTGGTCGCTTCCAACTCAGCGTCGTTTTCAACGATCCAGTTTTCAAACTTGTCCATCAAGTCTGTCCACATGTCGTTGTATTCGTGATGAAACACCATCATACAAAGCTCCATTGAACCGAGGTGCGACGCCCCATAGAGCTGCGCCCAGCGGTTCGAGAAGTGCGTTTCGTACTCGTCATGGTCGAACTTGGAGTAGCCGACCATCATGCCCTCATAGTTCGGGTGGGCACTTTCCGACAGATTGTCATACAGATTTTTGAAACCGGGATACCGCTTTTCACACTTGTTAAGGATGGTAACAATGTTGAGCGACTTGTGATTTGTTGAACCATCGCGGGAGCCGAGCAGTAGAACGCTGGTTTTCTGGTCGAACAGGTGAAAGTCCAGCTTGCCGTCCAAAACCTGCTGAATGAGTTGGTTAAGGTGGATGAGTGCGGCAAGCGTCTCTAAACCACTGCGTAACAATATGCGAGCGCCAAGAGAATGGCCTTGCTGGTGCAACAACTTCGACTGAGTTAGCAGGTCGGTAACTCGCCATAATGCCACCTCGCGTAGTAGCCAGCACCGAAAGGGGGCCTTCCACTTGTAAGCGATTGGGTTGCGAGAGAGCAGACCTCCAATCGGGATGCTTTTCATGAGCGTTTCGCGCCAGTTTGCAAGGTTCTGTTCAATGGTGTCCATAACTGAAACACAGCAAGTTTGTTGGTGGAAGGAATACAGGCAATGGGATCAATACAACCAACTACCCTTCACCCCAAATACCCCCCAAACGCCGTCATCACCCGCTCGTAGACCGCCCGCTTGAAGGGCACGATTTCTTCGATCAACCGCTCGGGGTCCTGCCATTTCCAGCGGGTGAACTCGGGGTGGTCGGTTTCGATGTCGATCTGATCGTCGGTCCCCAGAAAGCGCATCAGGAACCACTTCTGCTCCTGCCCGCGAAAGCGGCCCTTCCAGATGTGGGGCACGATGTCATGCGGCAGGTCATAGGGCAGCCAGCCCTCGGTCTCGGCGACGATTTCCACAAGATCACCGGTTACGCCGGTTTCCTCCCACAGCTCACGCAAGGCCGCATCACGAGGGTCTTCGCCCTTGTCCACACCGCCCTGGGGCATCTGCCAGGCGTCCTCGAACCGGTCGTTGCGCTGGCCGACGAAGATCTGGCCCTTGTCGTTCATCAGCATCAGCCCAACGCAGGGGCGATAGGGCAGTTTGGCAATTTCTTCGGGGGTCATGCGCGGCCTCATCGTGTTGTTTCGCCCACCTCTAGCAATCACCGGCGCAACAGCAAAGAGGGTGACGTGGGGTTTCGCGTGACAAAGTTTACGCGAACGTCAATCTATCACGCAAATTCAGGAGGGAGAGTTTTGCCATGACTGTGTACCCAAACATGCTGGCACCACTGGATCTGGGCTTTACCACGTTGAAGAACCGGGTCCTGATGGGCTCGATGCATACCGGGCTGGAAGAAACCGGCGACTGGAACCGGGTGGCCGAGTTCTATGCCGCCCGCGCGCGCGGTGGAGTGGCGCTGATGGTGACGGGGGGCATCGGGCCGAACCTGGAAGGCTCGGTCCTGCCCGGCGCTGCGATGATGACCAGCGACAAGGATGTGGCCAACCATTCCATCGTCACCGACCGGGTGCATCAGGCAGGCGGCAAGATCGCCATGCAGATCCTGCATGCGGGCCGCTATGCCTATGGCCCGAAATGCGTGGCGCCCAGCCCGATCAAGTCTCCGATCTCGCCCTTTCCGCCGACCGAGCTGGATGAAGAAGGGATCGAGAAACAGATCGGCGACATCGTCAACGCCGCCGTGCTGGCGCAGAAGGCGGGCTATGACGGGGTCGAGATCATGGGGTCCGAGGGGTATTTCCTGAACCAGTTCCTGGTGACCCACACCAACAAGCGTACCGACCGCTGGGGCGGGTCCTATGAGAACCGGATGCGCCTGCCTCTGGAAGTGGTGCGCCGCACCCGCGAGGCGGTGGGGACCGATTTCATCATCATCTACCGACTGTCGATGATCGACCTGGTGCCCAACGGCTCGACCTTTGACGAGGTGGTGCAACTGGCGCAGCGGATCGAACAGGCCGGGGCGACGATCATCAACACCGGCATAGGCTGGCACGAGGCGCGGATTCCGACCATCGCCACATCGGTGCCGCGCGCGGCCTTTGCCTGGGTGACGAAGAAACTGATGGGCAAGGTTGGGATCCCCGTCATCACCTCGAACCGGATCAACACGCCGGAAGTGGCCGAGCAGGTGCTGGCCGAGGGCTGCGCCGACATGGTGTCGCTGGCGCGGCCGATGCTGGCGGATGCGGATTTCGTGGCCAAGGCCATGGTCGGCGAGTCGGCCAGGATCGCGCCTTGCATCGCCTGCAACCAGGCCTGCCTGGATCACACGTTCAGCGGCAAGCTGACCTCCTGCCTGGTGAACCCGCGCGCCTGCCACGAGACCGAGCTGGTGATCGAAGAGGCCGCAACGCCCAAGCGCGTGGCCATCGTGGGCGCGGGCCCGGCGGGCCTGTCCACCGCGATGACCGCCGCCCAGCGGGGCCATGACGTGACCGTGTTCGACAAGGCCGACGAGATCGGCGGCCAGCTGAACATGGCCAAGCAGGTGCCGGGCAAGGAAGAGTTCTGGGGGCTGGTGGACTGGTATCGCACCATGCTCGACACGCTGGGCGTCAAGGTGGAACTGGGCCGCGCGGTCGGCGCCGATGATCTGACCGGGTTCGACGAGGTGGTGATCGCCACCGGCGTCAATCCGCGCGACCCGCAGATCCCCGGCGAGGACCGTGACAATGTCGTGAACTATATCGACGTGCTGCGCAACAAGGCCCCGGTGGGCAAATCGGTAGCCGTGATCGGCGCGGGCGGCATCGGGTTCGACGTGTCGGAATACCTGCTCGAGGAAGGCCACTCGCCCACCACCGACCTGCCCCTGTGGATGAAGGAATGGGGCGTCGCCGACCCCGAGCAGCACCGCGCGGGACTGGCGCCCGAAGGCCCGCAGCCCGAGGCGCCCAAGCGTCAGGTCACGCTGCTGCAACGCAAGAAACAGGCGCATGGCAAGGGGCTGGGCAAGACCACCGGCTGGATCCACCGCGCCACGCTGAAGATGAAGAACGTGAACTTCGTCGGCGGCGTGAACTATGAACGCATCGACGACGAAGGGCTGCATGTCTCGTTCGGCGAAGAGCGCGCCGACCCGACCGTGATCAAGGCCGATACGATCGTGCTGTGTGCCGGTCAGGTGCCCGAACGGTCGCTGGCCGACGCGCTTATCGAACGCGGCATCACCCCGCATGTAATCGGCGGCGCGGATGTGGCGGCGGAACTGGACGCCAAACGCGCGATCAATCAGGGCACACGCCTTGCCGCAGAGTTCTGAAACCACTCGTTCAGAGTGTCTTCACTCCGACAGCGCGAGTTTTGCACCCAAGGCACCAAAAGCGGTTGCGAAACACCGCTTTATCCACGCCATCACAGCAGGGCGCCGGATTACATAGTCCCGCGCCAGTGCGGCGCATGCGCCATACCCGACAAAAACAACAAGTGTCATGGCCATGAAGGCCAGCGCCAGTTTGGTCAGTTCCATTCCTGCATTTGCTGAATTCGCTGGCAGGAATTGAGGCAGAAAGGCCAGGAAGAATAACGACAACTTTGGGTTCAAAACGTTGATCAGCGTTCCTGTAACGGCAACTCCAAAGTCGCTTCTTGCGGATTTCTCCGCCGCGACGTCCATGGCACCGCCGTCCTTCAGGATACCCCATGCCATGTAGAACAAGTACAAGACGCCAAGATATTTGATGAGTTGAAACGCGACGGCACTGGTGTGCAGCAATGCTGCAAGTCCGATGATGCTGGCCAAGGCCGCCGGAACGATCCCAAGTGTGCATCCGACGGCTGCGGCAAGACTTGCGCGAAACCCGCGCCCAAGACCGACAGCCAAAGTATAGATGACGCCGGTACCCGGCAGCAAAACAACAATCAATGATGTAATGAAGAATTCCAGCGACATTATTACCCCCTGCAAATGCAGGCAGATTCACTAAGTGCGCCGAAAATGTAAATGCCTCTCCATCACATGAACCGAACGGACGGTTTCAACGACCTGCGGCTATTCCACGGTGATCGTAATCACCTCGGATACAATCGGCGGGGAATGCGGCACATGCCCGGCGTCGCCCAGAACCAATTGCAGAGTGTGTTGGCCCGGCGACAGATCCAGTGTTACTTCGGTCTGACCGCCCCCGAAGTGCATGTGATGTTCGTCGGCGGGCAGACCATTGGCCAACTCATCCGCGCCATCCTCGCCCTCACCCAGCGGGGGACGGTCAAGCAACAGGTGGTGGTGCCCGGTGTTTTCTTTCTCGGTTCCGGCGGGTGCGACGCCCATGCCGCTGAGACCAAAGACAACCGTGACCGGTGATTGAACGGTATCGCCATCCGACAGGTTGACGAAATAGACCTTTGCATCGGGATTCGATGGGGTCTCTCCTCCGGCGTGTGCAATGCCCACCGAAAGGCAAAGCGCAGCAATGGCGAAAAAGGGTTTCATGATCTCCTCCCTGGTCACAAAAATGCCATTCTCAATGTGAGATCTTAGCGCGATTGCCTGAAAAACACAGCATCACAATGCCTGAGGCGAGATTGGAAACCACTGTTTCTGCGTTTCCCATACGCAAACGATCCGATTCAAATCCCTGATATTATCCCATGTCTGCCCCGTTTCCGCCCAGATTCAGCGCCATAGTCAGGACGGAAATCAAGATCTGGGGAACGAGTATGGACCGACTGACCGAAATGGAAGCCTTCGCCAATGTGGTGGACCAGGGTGGCTTCACCGATGCGGCCAAAAAGATGGGCATCTCCAAATCAGCCGTGTCCAAACACGTATCAAGCCTTGAGGCGCGTCTGGGAGCGCGACTGTTGAACCGCACCACGCGCCGGGTGTCACCAACGGAAATCGGGCTGGCCTATTATGATCGCGCGCGGCGCGTGCTGAATGATGCCGGAGAAGCGGATTCACTGGTCACGTCTATGCAATCAGCCCCGTCCGGTCTTTTGCGCATCAGCGTTGCCACGGATTTCGGCGTCAATCACCTGTCGCCCGTGCTGTCCGAGTTCCTTGCAGCCTACCCCGACATCACCGTGAACATGGTTTTGAACAACCGCTATGTCGAGCTGATTTCCGAAGGATTTGACGTGGCCGTCCGCATTGGTGAGCTGGAAGACAGCACGCTGCGCGCCCGCAAACTGACCGAAACCGTCAAACGCATGGTCGCCGCGCCCAGCTATGTCGAAAGATTCGGCCGGCCACAGAAAATCGACGATCTGAACGAACACAAGCTGCTGCATTATTCCAGCCAGTCGTCGGGCAATGTCTGGAAACTGACCGCGCCATCCGGCGAAAAGCGTCAGGTTCGAACGGCCGGATGGTTGAGCGTGAACGATGGCCAATCCCTGTTGAACGCGGCGGTTTCCGGCCTGGGTATCGCGTATCTGCCCAGCTATCTTTATGCAGAAGCCCTGAAGGCTGGGCTGGTCGTCGATGCCATGCCGTCCCTGCCCGACGAAGTTCAAGGCGTTTACGCCGTCTACCCGCCGGGCCGCTTTACGCAACCCAAAGTACGGGCCTTCATCGATTTCCTCGTCGACTCTTTTCACGAGAAGGGTCCGATGGACTGGTAATTTCTCCCTGAAGACCAACTTTTGGCCCGCATGTGAAAGTGCGGGCCATTTTTTATGGGTCGATCACCGACAGCCCCATGGACCGGGCGGAAGAGCGCAGGCTGTCCGTCAGCACATTCTGACCCGGCGGCGGGGTCTCGGAACGGCGTGCCAACAGGGCGATATCGCGATTTGCATTGGCGATGGACAGTGGTCGCAAGCGCACTTCGTCGCGGTAGATCCCCTGTCTGCGAGCATAAAGATCAGGCAGTACCGCAACACCAACACCCGAAGCCGCCATCAGGACAATGGAATCAAGTGTCGTGCCTTCATACTCATCCGAAACCACCCCACCGCATTCTGCCGCCAATGCATAGACGATGCGCGACAGGCGGTGGCTTTGATCGAGGGTCAGGAAAATCCGGTTCTGAAGATCTGCGGCACTGACACCCTGCAAATCCCGCGCAAGAACGTCATCAACGGCAACCGCGACCCAAAGAGGTTCGTTGAACAACCGGTGTTGCACGGTATTCGGATGGTCCTCGGGCGTGGACAGAATCAGATCGAATCGACCGGATTTCAGACCTTGTTCCAGATCCAATGTGTTTTCCTCGCGCACCACGATGCGCAATCCGGGGCGCAGCCGGTGCACCTGTTTGATGGCTTGCGGCAACAGATAAGGCCCGATCGAAGGCAAAACCCCCAGTCGCAACCTTCCTCCGACGGGCATATCGTTCGACATGGCGTGGCGCAGGTCCTTGACCTCTGCCAGGATCTTCTGCGCGCGCAAGATGAACTCTTCCCCCTTCGTCGTCACCTGGATTCCACCGCGGTTACGGTCAAAGATTCGAACGCCAAGCTCTTGTTCTACGGTCGCAATCTGCGTCGACAGGCTGGGCTGGCTGACATTCAAAACCTCGGCAGCCAAACTGAATCGCCCAAGGCGACTGACCGTAACGATGTATTCCAACTGTCGCAGTGTCGGGCGCATTTCATAGCCTAAAACTATTTATAACTTAGAAAGATAGTATTTGGCGAATTCCATTTTGCAAGGCACCCAACCCGAAAACGAGGGATCAGGAGTCAATTATGCCCGGAGTGATCGAAACACTGTCCAGCAATCTGCTGGTGCCGACCATATTGTTTTTTGCTCTTGGGCTTCTGGCGGCCTTTGTACGCAGCGACCTGTCCATTCCGGCCGGCGCGGCCAAGTTCATGTCGCTCTATCTGTTGCTGGCCATCGGGTTCAAGGGCGGTGCCAGTCTGGCCGCGCATGGCATTCACCTGCAACTGTTCCTGACTCTGCTGGGCGGTGTTGCCTTGTCCTTTGCCATCCCCTTCGTGGCCTTTGGCCTGCTCAGGGTGATGACAAAGCTGGATGCGCTGAACGCGGCGGCGGTTGCAGGGCACTATGGTTCGATCTCGATCGTCACCTTTGTCACCGCCACCAGCCTGCTGGATCTGGTGGGGCTGTCCCATGACGGGTTCATGGTGGCCGTTGCGGCTGCGATGGAGGTTCCTGCAATCCTGTCGGCACTTTGGCTGGCACACAAGACCGGAAGCAATGGCGTCAAGGATGACAAGCTGTGGCGTGATCTGCTGGCCAATGGCTCGATCGTTCTGCTCACCGGCGCTTTCCTGATCGGAGCCATCACCGGCGGCGAAGGTATGCAGATGATCGCGCCCTTCATCGTGACGCCGTTCACCGGTATTCTGTGCCTGTTTCTGCTGGATATGGGCCTGTCGGCAGGGCGCAGCCTGATCGGCAACCGAGACAAGCTGTCGGTTGGCCTGTTCGCCTTTGGTGTCTTGATGCCCCTGATTGGCGCACTGATGGCCTGGGCGGTAGGTGCCGTGATCGGATTGCCACAAGGCAGCTTGTTCCTGTTCATGGTGCTGTCAGCCTCGGCATCGTATATCGCGGTTCCCGCCGCGATGAAGATCGCCCTTCCGAAGGCCGAGGCCGGGATCTATCTGACCTTGTCGCTGGGGGTGTCGTTTCCGTTCAACATCACCGTCGGGTTGCCGCTGTACCTGTGGTGGATCAGTTGACGAGCAATACGGCTTCGACCCGACGGTTCAGATCGCGCCCTTCCGGGGTTGCATTCGATGTAAGCGGAGACAGATAGCCGACACCCTGCGCTTCGATCCGGTCGGGTGCCACGCCATGTGCATCAATCAGGCGGGTTCGCACCGCCTCGGCCCGGCTTTTGCTGACCGCAATATTCGCCTGCAAGGCACCGGTATCGTCTGTGTGCCCCACCAACGCCAGACGCGTTTCCGGGTTGTCGGTCAAATATCCGGCCAACAAGGTCAGTGAGTCAAACGGACCCTCGCCCAGGGCAACCTCGCCCGTCGGAAAATGCAGATCATCCAGAATCACGTGGCCCGTTGCCGCCAAGGCCTCCAGCACCCCGACCGAACCCTCTGCGGCTTGCTCGACCACCACAGGGTCCGGGTCCGGTGCATCTTGAGGCGTCACCCGGATCATCTGAACATAGCCATCCGGGGGATTGCGGCTGACCAGCAAACTAAGGGCAACCGGCCCCTTGGTGGCCGACAGAAAACGGTAATCCTGAATGGCGACATACATGTCCGGGGTTGGCACGACCTCGGTGCCAAAGCGAAAGTCGAAACCACCACAAACCCGCGCGTCGCATTCGAACAGGATCTTGTAGCCCTGCGCCTCGATCTGTTCCCGCAGCGGGGCGAGAAGCTGCAATGTCGTGCTCGACCCCGCCTGAAGCCGCCACGTAAAGCGTTCCACACGCCCTTCTAACGTTTCTGCGGGAACAGAGCCATTTGCATAAGGCCCCGTCGGCAGGTCATAGCTGTCCAGTGGCGACGTCCGGTCGCTGATCTGTCGGGCACTGGCCGGCAGGGTCAGGTCCTGCGCGGCAACAGATCCTGTCATCAGCAGGGCAACAAGGGCGGCGGTGCGGATCATCGAAACTGTGCGTGGTATTCTTCGTTGGGCACCATCGCCGTCGCGCTGGCCACCCGGTTTGACATGTTGAAAAACCCGGCGACATTGGCGATGTCCCAGATGTCCCGGTCAGTGAATCCGGCGTCTCGCAATTTCTGTCGGTCGGGCTCTTCGATCTCGGCACTGGCGGTGGTCATCTTTGCTGCGAAGTCCAGCATCGCCCGTTGACGCGGCTCAAGCGGCGCGACGCGGTAGTTCATCACCAGCATTTCGCCCAGTTGCGGATTGCCCGAAAGCTGACGCACTGCCGCCCCATGCGCGACCAGACAGTAGAAGCATTTGTTGATCGACGAGACGACGACCGCGATCATCTCGCGTTCCAGCTTGGTCAACCCGCTGTCAGCCAGCATCAGGTCGTTATACATCGCGGTGAATGTGTTCAGCTTGTCTATGTCAAATGCGTTGGCTTTCAGCACATTCGGCACCATGCCCAGTTTTTCGACACAGATATCAAAGTATTTCTGCGTTTCCGGCGGTAGCGGATCGACCATGGGCAGGTTCAGCGCGGTAGGCATGTCTTTTTGTGTCACGGCGACCTCTTCAGTTCAGACAAGATGACGGTAATGGTATTCGCCTGCGATCTCCATCCCGAGGGCGCGATAAAGACCGTTGGCGCCTTCATTGGCCTTGGTGCAGATCACGCTGAGGTTCTGCGCACCATGATCCCGCGCCCAGAATGCCGCTGCGCGCATGGTCCAGTGGCCCAGCCCCTGACGGCGATGTTCAGGAAGGATTTCAAGCGCGTGGACCATTGCAGTATCTGCATGCATCGCCACAAAAGCCACGCCGCTGGGTTTGTCGTTGTGACGCAGCAAAAATCCTGTCTTGGGGCCCTTGGCGCGTTCCATCACCGCAATCCGCTCGGGTCCGATCCCGCCCGAGGCCCAGATGTCGCGCATGATCTCAAGCGGTTCCCAGATCGAAAACACCATGACCGGGGGGATTGGCTGATCGGTCAGTCTGGAGACGGGGCAGACGTAGATGTTCACCGGGTCAAGAATATCATAGCCCCTCCGGGCCAGCATTGCATCCAGGGCCTCATCTCCGGGCCGCAGACAGAAGATGCGCTTTTGCCCCATGGCCAGCATCGCGGCCTCGGCGGCGTTGATATCCTCTTCATTGGCCGGGCCCAATGCACTGGCCGCAGACACCCGCGACCCTCCGCCCTGCCCCTCACGCAGCAGAAACGGGCCAACCCGCTGATAGCGTGCGGCGGGCCATGTGCCATCAACTATGTCCGCCCAGGTGCCGCTCAAAGCTCAAGCTCTTTCGCCAAACGGGTTGTGGCCGCGTCGATCCGGCCTCCGTCGGTGCCGCGCACAACCACGTTGGCCCCGAAGGCACCGTTGATCTGAAACGGGTAGCACCCGATGGACAGGTCGCTGAAATCTTCGGCCAGGGCCGCCAGGGTTGCGGCGATATCACCTTCTCCGCGGTCCACACGCAGAGTTTGCGACAACAAAGGTCTGCCTCCGGTCAATGTTGGCAAAACGCTTGCCACCATCGCCTGAAAAACCGACGGCACACCTGCCATGACATGCACGTTCGCAAGCGTGAACCCGGGCGCCGTGGAAACCGGGTTTTCGATCAGCGTCGCACCGTCCGGAATACGCGCCATGCGCAAGCGGGCGGCATTCAGTTCCAGCCCGGATTTGTCGTAATGGGCCTGCAAGAGCGCACGCGCGTCATCGCGCACATCAATGGGTGTATCGAAAGCGCGGGCAATGCAATCGGCCGTGATATCGTCATGGGTCGGGCCGATGCCGCCGCTGGTGAAGACAGTGTCATAGGCGTCGGACAGCGCTTTGACGGCCGCTTCGATGGCAGGGGCGTCGTCGCTGACAATGCGGACCTCTTTCAGGTCGATGCCGTGTTTTGTCAGCTCCTGCGCCAGAAAATGCATATTCGCATCGCGGGTGCGACCCGACAGGATTTCATCCCCGATCACCAGCATCGCTGCGGTTGGATTGGCCATGGCGCTGTCCCCCTCTTGATCGTCCTTGGGGGCAGGTATAGGCCCTGAACCATGCGATTTGAAACCCCTCTTGTTCCCGCCCGCCTGATCCGCCGCTACAAACGCTTTCTGGCCGATTGCAGGCTTGAGGATGGAAGTGAGGTAACGGCCCATTGCGCCAATCCGGGGTCGATGATGGGGCTGGCCGAGCCCGGCGAGAAGATTTGGCTGGAACCCAACGACGACCCGAAGAAAAAGCTGAAATTCGGTTGGCGGCTGGTGGACCACGAGAACGGGCATTTTACCGGGGTCGATACCTCGGTTCCGAACCGGGCGCTGCGCACTGCTTTGGAAGCCGGTGAGATTCCCGAACTGGCCGCCTATGACACCGTCCGGCCCGAGGTGAAATACGGCGACAACAGCCGCATCGACTTCCTGCTGACCGGGCCGGGCCTGCCGGATGCCTATGTCGAGGTGAAAAGCGTGACACTGTCACGCCAGCCCGGACTGGCCGAGTTTCCCGACAGCGTCACAGCCCGTGGCACCAAGCATCTGGGCGAGTTGGCCGCGATGGCCGCGCAAGGGCACCGGGCGATCATGCTGTATCTGGTTCAGCGAACCGATTGCGACCGGTTTGCTTTGGCGACCGATATTGATCCAGCCTACGCGGCGGCATTTGAGGCGGCGCAGGCACAGGGGGTCGAGCGGTTGGTTTATGGGACGTGTATCACACCCGAAGGTGTTATCTTGGACATGTCCCGAAGCGTGTTACCAGAGTGATCAGCATGTCTGTTGCGGATTTTGAGATCATAAATTTGAAATCGGGTATCATCCCGCAGGCATCCGAACTCTGGCATTCGGGGTGGCACGATGCGCACGCGGCTATCTTGCCCGACGATTTGACCAGCCAGCGCACATTGGACAGCTTCGCAGAGCGGCTGCACAAATACGCCGACATGACACGCGTCGCAGTTCAGGACGGTGTAGTTTTGGGCCTATGCATCATATTGCGGGATGAGATCAACCAGATGTATGTCTCGCCGCAAGGGCGCGGGACAGGGCTGGCAGCTGCCCTCCTACGAGACGGCGAACAGAAAATTCTGGCCAACGGACACGCGACCGGCTGGCTCGCTTGCGCCATAGGAAACAGGCGCGCGGCCCGCTTCTATGAAAAATGCGATTGGGTAAATACGCGAACCGAGGTTCTGAGGTTTGAAACACAAACCGGAGATTACCCGCTTGAAATCTGGCGGTTTGAAAAACATCTGAATTGAAGACCCGCGATCCCGCACCCTCTGGTACTTTCTGCACAAGCAGCGTAAAAGGAATGCTGCGCGCAACATTTGGAGCTTAGCGTCGATGAAAGAGCATCGTGGCCGCCTGACCAAGGACGGCATCCGCATCTATGAACAAGGTGACTTTGCCGGGATGCATGCGGCAGGGGCTTTGGCTGCGCGAATTCTGGATGACATTGCCGAACATGTGTTTCCCGGTCAAACCACCGGCGCCATTGACGGGCTGATCACGCAGATGGTCGAAGACGCCGGCGCGACCTCGGCCACTATAGGTTACAAAGGCTATCAGCACGCCAGCTGCATCAGCGTGAACCACGTGGTCTGCCACGGGATTCCCGGTGAGAAGAAACTGAAGGATGGCGACATTCTGAATATCGACGTGACCGTCATCGTCGATGGCTGGTTCGGCGACACCTCGCGCATGTATGTGGCGGGCAAACTGCCGCGCAAGGCGGAACGGCTGATCCAGGTGACCCATGACGCGCTGTTCAAGGGCATCGAGATGGTCAAGCCCGGCAATACCTTTGGTGACATCGGCCACGCTATTCAGTCCTATGTCGAAGCGCATCGGATGAGCGTTGTACGCGATTTCTGTGGTCATGGTCTGGGCCGGGTGTTCCACGCACCACCGAACGTGTTGCACTATGGCCGCCCGGGCACCGGTGCGGTTCTGGAAGAGGGTATGTTCTTTACCATCGAACCCATGGTCAATCTGGGTCGCCCCGAAACCAAGACTCTGGCCGACGACTGGACAGCCGTGACCCGCGACAAATCGCTGTCGGCACAGTTCGAACATTCGGTGGGCGTCACCTCGGATGGGGTCGATATCTTTACCCTGTCACCCGCTGGCAAATTTCACCCGACCTATTCCTCTTGATCCGCGGCCTGTGCGCGGAGAAGTTTCAACAGCATCGTTTCATCCCTCCACGGCGTGACCGCGTCGTGGATGAAGACCGGCGCGCGCAAGGGTTTGCGCTCTGGGCTGGTGGAAACTTCTGCATCGCTGGAAAAGGTCCAGGCAAAAGGTGTCAGGGTGCGGTCCATGCGTGCACATTAGCACGACCGCGGGTCAAAGTCCCAACACCCCATGCGCCTGTGACATGTCCGTGATCACTTCGGCCCCCAGATCCGCCAGCTTTTCACCGCCTCCCTGAGGCGCATAAGCAAGGCAACGCATACCGGCGCGGATTGCCGCCGTGACACCGCTATGACTGTCTTCGATCACCACCGGAGCCGTCGCGCCAAAGTGCTCGGCGGCCAGTTGGAACATCTTTGGGTCCGGCTTTCCGGTGCCCAGCACATGGGCCGAGAACATCACGTCTTTGAACCGGTCCCAAAGCCCGTTCTGACCCAGAGTGATCTTCATCTTGTCCGGGCTGCCATTCGACGCGACGCAACAGGGGATACCTTTTTGATCCAGCCCCTCAAGCAGGTCTGCGATACCGGGCACCAATGGCACACCTGCACGCAGGCGGTCATAGGTTTCGGCATAGACCTGATCTATCCAGTCTTCGGGCAGAACGGCACCCATCGCGCGGGCCTTGTCCCGCACACCCACCATGGTTCCGCCCACAAACAGGGACATACATTCATGCAGCGCCAGATGCAGGCCATGTTGCGCCAGATTGTCCACCAGCACCTGGTTCGAGACCACCTCGCTGTCCACCAGAACGCCGTCGCAATCGAAAATGACAAGATCGTGCATATGGGATTCCTGCTTTGCCTCACGCTCGGCCTATCAAGGCTTTCCCGTCATCGTCCACCCATGTTCCGCACCAAACCGCGCAGCGCGTTTCAATCTGGAACGCCTTTCCACATCAAGGAAATATGCGTGTCGCCATATTTGCGGCTGTCATGCAATTTAAATCCGGCCGGCGCCTGCATCGGGGCGTTTTCTTCCCAAACCAACAAGGCATCATCCGCGATCCAGCCATTGGCCAAGGCGGCGACGGCCTTCTGCCCCATGGATTTCCCGTAGGGCGGGTCCAGAAAAACCAGATCATAAGGCGCACCGGGATTGTCGCCCAACCGGGTCGCGTCGCGGCGGATCAAATCCGTACGGTCGGCGCTGCGGGTCAGGTCGATGTTCTTGCGTATCAACCCCTGGGCCACTCGCCCGTCATCGACGAAGGTGACATGCGACGCCCCCCGCGACAGCGCCTCGAGCCCCAGCGCCCCGGTTCCCGCGAACAGATCCAGCACCCGCAAACCGTCAAATTCGATCTGGTGGCTGAGCACATTGAACAGGCTTTCACGCACACGGTCGGTGGTGGGGCGCAGATGCGCGCCCGCATCACCCTTGCCGACCGAGGCCAGCGCCCGGCCCCGGAATTCTCCGGCAATGATCCTCACGCCTTGAGCAGCGGTTTCAGGTCCGCGCTCGGGTCGGCCACGACTTCGGGATCAGCGGTCTTGCCCATTTCGATCAGTCTTTTGCCGACCATGTATGCCCGCGGATCATTCATCGCATCCACAGCAATCAGCCTGTCGCCCTTGTAATACCAGAAGGACACGGTCTGACCCTCTCCCTTGCGGGTCACCACGCGGTCATATCCGGTGTTCAGGCCCGCGATCTGAAGCTTGACGTCGTACTGGTCCGACCAGAACCAGGGGGTCGCCACATACTCCTTGGCCGCACCCAGCATGTTCTGCGCCACGATTTCGGCCTGGTCGATGGCGTTGGGGACGCTTTCCAGACGGATACGCCCTTCGCCATGGGGGAAAGAGGCGCAATCGCCCGCCGCCCAGATCGATGGATCAGAGGTCCGGCCATGGGCGTCGGTTTTGATGCCGTTGTCCAGTTCGAGCCCTGCCATCTCGGCCAGTTGGGTAGAGGGGGTGATGCCCACTCCGACCACGACGAAATCCACGTCCAGCTTCGTGCCGTCCGTCAATACGGCCCCCACAACCCTGCGATTTTCGCCGATCAGACGATCCAGCCCGACGCCTTCGCGAATGTCGGCACCATATTCGCTGTGCAACGCGCGGAAATAGTCGCTGGTTTCGGGCGCAGCGACCCGTTGCAGGATGCGGTCAGCCATCTCGACCAAGGTGACCTTGACGCCGCGTTTCGCGCAGACGGCGGCCGCCTCGAGCCCGATGTAACCGCCGCCCACGATCAGCGCGCGGGCGCCTTCGGTCACTTTGGGTTCCATCTGATCAATATGGGCCAGGTCGCGCACCACGTGCACACCGTCCAGATCACCTCCGATGGCAGCAGGCAGACGGCGCGGATCTGACCCGGTGGTCAGCGCCAGTTCGTCATACGGGATGACCTCATCCCCAACAGTGACGGTTTTGGCCTTGGGGTCGATGCCGGTCACGCGCTGGCCAAGCCGCAGAGTGATGTTGTTTTCCGCATAGAAGCTTTCGGGTCGCAGGAACAGGCGCTCCAGCTCCATCTCTCCAAGAAGGTAGGCCTTGGACAAAGGCGGGCGCTGATATGGCAGATGCGGCTCGGCCCCGATCAGAGTAATCTCTCCGTCGAACCCGTCCTTGCGCAGCCGCGCCACCAAGGACGCTCCTGCCTGACCCGCGCCAATCACAACAATATGGCTCATGTTTTGCCCACCCCGCAGTTTCCCCGTGGTCTCTCTGGTTGGACAACCTATATTGCGGCTTAACCCAATTCTGCAAATCCAAACGACAGGAGCTGAAAAATGATTTCAACAGGAGACACCTTGCCCGAGGCCACACTGATCCAGATGGGGGCCGACGGGCCGGAGGAAGTTCGGATTTCAGACAAGACCAAAGGGCGCAAGGTTGTCATTTTCGCCGTGCCCGGCGCCTATACCGGCACATGCACCACCGCACATGTGCCAAGCTTCATTCGTACAAAAAAACAGTTCGACGACAAAGGCGTGGACGAGATCATGTGCCTGTCGGTCAATGACCCGTTCGTCATGCACGCCTGGGGTGAATCCACCGGGGCGACCGCGGCCGGATTGACCATGGTTTCAGACGCGGCTTCAGAATTCACCAAGGCCATCGGCATGGATTTCGACGCCCCGCCGGTTGGTTTGTTCGCACGCTCCAAACGCTATGCGATGCTGGTCGAGGACGGCAAAGTCACGGCCCTGAACCTGGAAGATAACCCCGGTGCCTGCGGGATCTCGGCGGGTGAAGGCCTGTTGGAGGCGATCTGAATTTGGCCGGCCCCGGTTTGTCCGGGGCCGCGTGAGCCCAATTTAACTTGAAGCAGCGCCCCAATGCGCGAATACTCGTCGCATAATTTGGGGAGATTTTTATGAAACTTAAGTTGATTTTTTCCTTCCTGACCGGCGCGGCCCTTCTGGCAGCCTGCGGTCCGGCCCCAACCCCGCAACAGCAAGCCGCACGACAGCACGAGATTGCCTGCCTTAGCGGCACATTGGGCGGCGCCTTGATCGGCGGTGCAATCGGCAACCAGTTCGGCGGTGGGTCGGGCAAGACGATCCTGACCGCAGCCGGCGCTGCCGCAGGTGGCATTGAAGGCCAAAGATTTGCATGCTGAGGAGATTGGACATGAAACGGGCGATTTTTGTATTCACGGCTGCCTTCCTGGCCTCGGCGACCAATGCCGAAACCGTGGCTGAACTGCATGAAAAAGAATTGAACGCCATCGACGCGAACAATGACGGATTCCTGTCCAAAGACGAATTCGACGCTTTTTCGGACTATGCGTTTCAGGCCATGGACGAAGACAAGAACGGCACACTGGGTCAGGCCGAGGCCAAGCCGTTTCTGGACATAAAGCAGTTCCAGAAGGTTGACCGCAACAAGGACAGCTTTATCTCAAGATCGGAATATGATGCACAGATGAATGAAGATTTCGGCGCGGCAGATCAGAATGGCAATGGTCAACTGGACTAAGCCCGTTTGAAGGAGCTTGCTATGAAAAAATGGATCGGAATGGGTGCTTTGGCACTGGCCGCGGCCTGTGACGTTCCGCAAGCTCCGGTGGTGACGGGGCCGGACGGACAGGCCCGCATCCAGATCAATCTGTCTGGCCTGACCTGCTATGAAAACCGGTGTCTGGATATCAACCCAGCGGCGCGCAGCGTGCGCCAGATCGGGAACAAGACCACGGGTATCCCAAGATCCATCGATGTCAGCGACGGCACCGTCACACCTGCTGAATTCAAGCAGATGGGCACGGCTGCGTCGCTGGCCGGTGGCCAGGGGTCAGGCAACGACCGTTAGCACAGACTGTCCATCTTTCGGGCCAGCTTGGCGTCCAGTGACGACAGGCCACCTACGTCATGGGTGGACAGAACCACCTCGACCGTGCGGTAGACGTTGGACCATTCTGGGTGGTGGTTCCATTTCTCGGCCCAGATCGCCACTTGCGTCATCCAGCCAAAAGCGTGCACGAAGTTGTCGAATATGAAGGTCTTGGTGATCGCATCGCGGCCTTCGACCATGGTCCAGCCGTTTTTGAACAGCGGATCCAGCAGCGGGCCACGGGTCTCGGCGGACAAAAGTTCAGTCATTGCTGTTCCTCCGGGTTCGATTTCCTGAACGGGCCGTAATCCGTCAGAATCTCGATCTCTTCTCCCACTGCGCGGCCTTCGGCGTCCAGATATTTTTTGACGGCATCGGCAAAACCCGGATCACCGACCCAGTGCAAGCTATGCGTGCGCGTCGGCAAATAGCCACGCGCCAGCTTGTGCTCGCCCTGAGCGCCCGCTTCCACCCGGGCCAGACCGTGGGCAATGGCAAAATCTATCGCCCTATAGTAGCACAGTTCGAAATGCAGGCAGGCATGATGTTCAATGCAGCCCCAGTACCGCCCAAAAAGCGTTTCGCGGCCTATGAAGTTCAGCGCACCCGCGATGGCGTGACCATCCCGTTCCGCCAAAACCAGGGCCATGTCATTCGCCATCGTCTCTTGTACGATGTCAAAAAACTGGCGTGTCAGATAGGGTGACCCCCATTTTCGTGCACCGGTATCCTGATAGAACCGCCAAAACGCATCCCAGTGTTCCGGGCGCAGGTCATCGCCTGTAAATGTATGGATTTCGCCGCCAAAACCGTTGGCCTGCGCCCGTTCCTTGCGGATGTTCTTGCGCTTGCGTGACGACAACGCGGTGAGGAATTCGTCGAAATCAGCATAGCCATCATTCAGCCAGTGAAACTGTTGCGAGCTGCGTGGCATAAGCCCCATCTGCTCACCGGCCAATGCCTCGGCTTCCGTACAGAAGGTCACGTGAACCGAAGAAACCTGATTGTCGACCGCCAGTTGAACGGCACCCTGCACCAAAGCCGACATTCCGATCCTGTCATAGCCCGGACGCACCAGAAACCGCCGCCCGGTGGCGGGTGTGAACGGCACCGCAATTTGCAGTTTGGGATAATACCGCCCGCCTGCGCTTTCATAGGCATGGGCCCAGCTGTGGTCAAAGATGTACTCGCCCTGGCTGTGCGATTTGGCATACATCGGGGCCGCTGCGATCAGGATCCCGTCAAGAAAGGCTGTCAGGTATTGCGGCTGCCACCCCGTACCGCGCCCGACCGAGCCGCTTTCTTCAAGCGCCAGCAAAAAGCGATGCGTGGTGAAGGGATCAAGGGGCCGCCCACCATCGGCGGCCTCGGGGCAGGCACAGGCATCCCACTCTGCCGCTGAAATCTGCGACAGAGACCCAAGTGCCTGAACTTCGATTTGAGCCTGATCCATGTATCCTCCGCGCCAGCCCTTTATCTGTGACCGAGGCGCCAAGGTTCAAGCCGAATGCGCAGCCAGATACCCTTCGAAGGTCACATTGTCGGCAACCATGCGGGCCTCTGCCTCTTGTTCGGGCGTCCGAACGGTCCAGCACAGGATCGGCACGCCCTGCGCCTTCAGTTCGGCCACACGCGGGCGGGAAAGGTCTTCCGCCTCATGGCTGATGAAACCGGCCCCGACACGGTCAAAATCAGGAACATCGCGCAGGGTGTCGCAGACGGCTTGCGGAAGAAGCTCGACACTGGGCTCATAGGCGCAGGTCGTGATGCCGCGCGGCAGATGCGGAGCCAGCCGCGCCAGTTCCGCGACCGAGTTGGGATTGAAGGACATCAGGGCCACCGGACCTTCGTACCCCTGCAATGCGCGCACGGTGTCGTGCTCGAGGGCACCGATATTCATACCCATAACGCCGTCCTGGTCCTTCAGCTCGATCAGCAGCGGCACCTGGCCTGCCACCATATCCAGCACCTCATCCAGCGTTGGAATGCCGTCATCACCATACAGAAGGGTCAATTCGGACGCCGCCGCCGCCGACACCTGCCGGATCGGCCCGGGCTGGCCGGTCAGACGCCCCATATCGTAGTCATGGAACACGACGGCACGATCGTCAGCTGTCAGTTGAAGGTCGATCTCGATCCCGTAACCGGCATCAATGGCGGCACGAATGGCCGCCCGACTGTTTTCCGGGCGGTTGTTCGAGACGTCATGCAGCGCCCGATGAGCAATCGGGGCCTGCAAAAACGCAGTTGGCAGGGGCGGTATCATTCGATCTCGAATATGCCTTCGATCTCGACCGCCACGCCCAAAGGCAGCGACGCAGCACTCACGGCGGAACGCGAGTGGCGACCGGCGTCGCCCAGCGCTTCGACCAGGAAGTCGGATGCGCCGTTGATCACTTGCGGCTGCGCCGTGAAATCTGCGGTCGAGTTCACGAAACCGGTCAGTTTGATGACACGCACCAGTTTGTCGATATCTCCGCCACAGGCCGCCTTGACCTGTGCCAACAGATTGATCGCGCAGACCCGCGCCGCTGCGGCTCCGGCTTCGACATCAATATCATCGCCCAGCTTGCCGGTGATCAGCTCATCCGTTTTCGATATCTGGCCGGACACGTACACGATATTGCCCACACGTACATACGGCACATAGTTTGCCGCTGGAGCGGGTGCGTCGCCCAGCGTGACACCGAGGCTTTCCAGTTTTGCAGCGATGCTCATTGAAAGGGTCCTTCCCTGATTGACTCAGCCGGACGCTAACCGGGAAGCACAGCCGTGGAAAGACGGAATGCGGCAAATTCCGGCTTGCATGCGATCTGAGCATATCTTTACTTATTATGACTTTTAGATACTCAATTGCTTTACCCGGACCTGACGGACAGGTTACACGCTAGGTGTTTCATTTGAGACCTGAAACGACTATGTGACAAGAACTTGTGCCATACCGGCGAGTAAGTATTGGTAAATTGTGATTGTTTGCCCGACAGAACGTACGCCGGGCATTTGGGAGAAGCAAAGATCGTGTCGAGCAGATTTCGCCTGAAACACCTGGTTGTCCTGTCGCTCATGGCCATTCTGTCCGCCTGTGCAACGACACCTCCCGAGGGTGCCTCACGCAGCGACGTGTTTGACCCTTACGAAAACACGAACCGGGGAATTCACAAGTTCAATCTGGGCGTTGACCGGTTTCTGTTTCGCCCTGCGTCCAAAGGGTACGTGAAGATCGTTCCCGATCCCATGGTCACCAGTTTCAGCACATTCGCCGAAAACATTTCGCTGCCCGGGCAGGCGGTCGACTACCTGCTTCAGGGCAACCCGAAACAGATGGGCAATGCGCTGCTGCGCTTCGTGATCAACATGACCGTGGGCGGCTTTGGCCTGTCCGCGCCCGCAGATGAGCTGAACCTGCCGCCCGTCGATACTGATTTCGGCGAGACCCTGCACGTCTGGGGGGTCGGTGAAGGGGCTTATGTTGAACTGCCTTTCTATGGCCCGTCGACGCAAAGGGATGCCATCGGCGTCGTGATCAACCTGTTCTCGAATCCGATCAATTTTACCCCGGTCCGGCCCGCCGACAATCTGGGCGTCTATGCCGAAGTCGTTCGCCGCATGGGTGATCGTGGACGGTTCTCGGATACCGTGGATTCGATTCTGTATGAAAGCGCCGACAGTTATGCACAGGCCCGCCTGATCTATCTGCAAAACCGCCGTTTCGAACTGACAAGAGATGACGAAGACGCCTATCTGGATCTGTATTCTGACCCCTATGCCGAAACCGGGACAGACCCGGTCAGGGACCCCTATCTAGACCCCTACGAGGACCCCTATGCTGAATAACGAGTTGAACCGCCGTAACTTTGTCGCAGCTGGTCTGGCCTTGGCGGTCCTGCCCAAATCCGCGCTTGCCCAGACCGAAGCAACAGCCAAGGCACTGGTCAGCAGCGTGGTCAACGACATCAACAGGGTTATCGAATCCGGCAAGTCCGAGACTGCGATGCTGCGTGATTTCGAGAAGATTTTCGTGCAATATGCCGACGTCCCGATCATGGCGCGTTATGCCCTCGGTGCCGATGCCCGCACGGCCACCCCATCCCAGCTGAAGCAATTCACCAAGGCGTTTCAGGGCTATATCTCGCGCAAATATGGTCGCCGCTTCCGCGAGTTCATCGGCGGTGAGGTCAGCGTGCGCAATGCCCGCAAGATCAAGGCCGGATATGAAGTTCGCACATTGGTCAAACTGCGCGGCTCGGCTCCGTTTGATGTGACGTTCCTTGTTTCGGACAAGTCGGGGCGTGAAAAATTCTACAACATGTTCATCGAAGGCGTGAATCTGTTGCTGACCGAACGCACCGAAATCGGCGCGATGCTGGATGCCCGCAAAGGCAACCTGAACCAGTTGATCAAAGACCTGAAAAAGACGGGCTGATCCGGTTCACTTGCGGTTGGGTGTTGAAATACGCCTTAGACAACAGTGGACCAGAGGCATCTGACCACCTTTTTTTCTGCACACCGGGGCTAAATGTTGAGGTCACGGCATGTAACTGCGCACCAACGCGCCCGCAATCAAAGCCCACCCGTCGGCAATCACGAAAAAGGCCAGCTTGAATGGCAAGGATACGATTGCCGGAGGCACCATCATCATGCCCATCGACATCAATACCGCAGCCACGACAAGATCGATGATCAGAAACGGCAGGAAAATCAGAAACCCGATCTGAAACGCCCGCGCGATTTCCGACAGCATGAAGGACGGCATCAAGACCGACAACGGCGCTTGTGCGGACAGCTCCATAGCCTCACCACCGGGGCGCAAAGCCGCCATGGCATAGAACGTGTCCGCATCCAGTCGGGCCGCCATGAAGGCGCGGAACGGCTCTAACGCGCGCTCCAAGGCTGGCTCCACTTCCATCGTCTCTTCCATCATCGGTCGTATCCCCGTCGCCCATGCTTCTGAAAATACCGGATCCATGATGAAATAGGTCAGGAACAACGCCAGGCTGACCAACAGCATATTGGGTGGAGATTGTTGCAGGCCGATCCCTTGCCGCAGGATCGACAGAACGGTGATCAGGAAGGGAAAGCAGGTGATCATGATCGCCAGCCCCGGAGCGATGCTCAGTACTGTGATCAGCAGAATCAGCTGGATCGTCCGGGCGGAAATCGACCCGCCCTCGCCCAAAGACAAAGTCAAATCCTGGGCAGCGGCCAGTGAGGGCGTCAACACGGCCACCAAAGCCAGGCAGATTACATAGCGCATCAACCGATTCCGTTGTGCAGATCCGCAATCTCGGTCAAGCGCACTGCAAGTTGCCCCGCCTGATCGCCTTCCATTTCTTCCAACAGCCCGCGCGCCACCAACTGATCCCCAACATAGAGGTCAACCGGATCTTCGATCCGTTTGTCCAGGGTCAGCACGGCATTCTCTCCCATGTTCAACAGGTCCTTGATCAATGGACGCGCACGACCAACGGAAACGGTCACTTCAATCGGGACCGATTCGAACGGGTTGGGTTTTTCAGATTTCGGGATCTGGGTGTCATTCATTGGACAAAGCCTCTCTTGTCTCAAAGACATAAGCGTCAAAGGTCTGTTCGATGGCGGTGAGCAAAGCGGTGCAATCAACCTCACGCCGACTCGTGCCGACCTGAAGGCGGGCCTGACCCGGCTCCAGCTCGGAGTGTTCGATCACCTGAGGAGTGGAATGCAGATCTTGCGGCAACAGCGCTGCGACACTCTCGGCACATCCCGGCGACACCAAAATCTGCATCGGCTGCTCTACCCGCGAACGCGCCATTTCACAGAGTTGTTCCACGATGCGGGCTGCCAGGCCGCGCTCTGCCATCTCAGGCAGTACGGTCTGAACCAGGCTGGTGAACATGGGCTCCAACGACAGGGTCATGCGGGCGATGGCTTCGTGATAGGTGAAAGACATATCCTCAAGCGACCTTGCCAATTCAGCCGAAATCTGGCCGCGACTTTGCTCCTGCGCCCGCGAGGCATCTTCCCAACCGGCCCCATACCCGTCTTCGAAGGCAGCGAGCCGTTGTTCTTCCAGCGTGTCCTCATTCAAGATCAGAACTGGCCCCGTACCGGTCTGGGTGGTGAAATCCTCAAGAAGATGGGCAATCGACATCACACCCGCTCCTCGCCTTCTTCAAGCCAACTGCGCAGGATCTCGACAGTCTCTTCCTGCTTGTCACCGATCATGGCGCGCAGCCGATCGACAGGATCCTCCGTGGCGTTCGAGCCGAGGGCCGGAACACCGCGCTCTGCCGGCAGGGTCGAGAACTCTGCCGGATCCTCCGGTGCGATCTCACCAGTCAGCGCCAGGGAATCCGAATCCGCCCCTCCTGCCGCCGTCAGCAGCGCCGGTGTCGGTGATGCTTTCGTCAGGATCGGGCGGATCACGAACAGGGCCAGCACGAGCGAAACCAAAGCCAGCACAGCCATCTGTATCAAGGACATGACATCCAGATGGATGTTCTGCCAGAGCGACGACGAAACCAGAGTGCCCTGCGGTTCGACCGACGGCAAATCCATGGATTTCAGTGTTATAACGTCCCCGCGCGCCGCATCGTACCCGACTGCCGACGCCACGAGCTCTTCCAGAGCGGCCAGCTCTTCCTGAGGCAAGGGCGTGAAGACTTCGGTACCGGAGGCGTCCACCGATCTTTTCCCGTTGACCAGAACTGCAACCGTCAGACGCTTGATCGCGCCGGGGGCCTTGTGAACTTCCAGTTCTGTCTCGGAGACTTCGTAGTTCACCCGCTCTCGAGTCTGGGTAGCCGTCGAGTTCGATTCGTCCCCACCCGCCGCATCACCATCCGGCAGGTTCGACGCCACGGTGACATCCGATGACTGGTTTCGGGCGCTGTCCGAACGTTCTTCGACATCCGTGCTGATCGCCACGCGGCCTTTGGGGTCAAAGCGCCGCTCGCGAATGGATTCCGTCTTGGTTTCGGTGTCCACACTGACCTCGACCACGGCATTGCCTGTACCGACACGCGCCTCGACCAGACGCAGAACACGTTCCCGCAACTGGCGCGACTTGTCGTCCGCAGTGTCCGCAGGCGCTGCGGTATCCTGCCCGCCAATCACGGCCCCGTGCGAATCAACCACCGTAACGTTCTCGGGCGTCAGGCCGCTGACGGCCGAGGCAACGAGGAACCGGATGGCCTTGGCCTGATGCCCGGTAATTTCGGTCCCGGATGGCACCAGGTAGACCGAAGCCGTTGGTGACACGCTGCGCTGAAACGGGTTTGCCGTCCCGTTGGCAATATGGACGCGCGCCTGAGTTATATGCGGGCTTCCGACAATCGTCCGCGCCAGTTCACCCTCTTTCGCGCGCCAATAGGCAGCATCGAACATCTGAGAGGTGGTGCCAAACCCGCTTAGCGAATCAAGCAGTTCGTACCCTTTGTTGCCGTTTGCGGGCAGGCCTTCGCTGGCCAGGGTCATTCGCAGCTCGTCGCGCTGCGCGCCGGATACGTAGATCGATCCGCCCCGGATTTCATATGTGACGCCGCGCTGGTCCAGCGCGCGTACTATTTCCCCGGCGGCACCGCTTTCCAGACCCGCATAAAGCAGCGTCATGGACGGAGCCGTCACGAGGCGCGACAAGCCAAGGATTCCCAGAAACACCAGCGCAACCGCACCGGCGACGATGATTTGTTTACGCCTGTCCAAATTAGCCCAGACAGTTCCGATCTGCTGCACGCTCACCTCCGACTCGCCGGCATTCTGCCCGACGCACCCTCTGTTTGGACGATTGCTCTTAACAATCGGTTAGTCCCTGCGCGGTTATGACGGGGTCGGAACGGATGAATGAGGACGTCATGACCGACGCAACCGACGAACTGGCGGAACCCACCGGAAAAAAAGGGAAAAAGGGAATGCTGATCGGGATGCTTCTTGCCATCGCCGGAGCTGCGGGCGGGTATTTCCTGACGTCCTCCGGATTGATTCCGCTGGGTGGCAAGGCCGCGGTTGAAGCCGGCAAGGACAAGGCGAAAGAGGAACCTGCCAAAGCGCTGGCGGATGTCGGTTTCATTGATCTGCCGCCGGTTGTTGTATCGGTGAATTCCGGCAAGTCGCGACATTTGAAGTTCCACGCTCAGCTCGAAGTTAACGCGCCGTACATGGATGATGTGAAAAAAATGCAGCCACGAATCATGGATGTCCTGAACGGGTACCTGCGAGCCGTTGAATTGAAGGACCTGGAGGATTCGTTGGCATTGACGCGCATCCGAGGTCACCTGCTGCGACGCATTGGAATTGTCGTTGGCGAAGGGCGCGTTCGCGATGTGCTGGTGATGGAATTTGTGCTGAATTAGGAGGCGGAATTGGAGCTGATTGCGGATATTTTGCTGGTCGCCGGTGCGTTGGGCGCGGGACTTTATTGCTTTGTGCTGTCGCGCCGCCTCAGGCGGTTCACCGATCTTGAAAAAGGCGTCGGTGGCGCGGTGGCCGTGTTGTCGACCCAGGCAGAAGAGCTGAAGAAATCCCTCGACAGCGCGCGAAATGCCTCTGATCAATCGGGGGATCAGCTTAAGGCGCTGACGCAAAGGGCTGAAACCGTGGCTCAGCGCCTGGAGCTGATGATGGCATCTCTGCATGATGTCATCCCCGAAGAAGAAACTGCCGCTCCGGAAAAAGCAAAGCCTGTCCAAGACGAGCCTCAGCCTGAAGAGCAACAGGGCACCAAGCACGAGAAAACAGCGGAACCGGTCGAAACTGGTGCGAGTGAAGAGCAACCCAAAGCGCCAGAGGGCCTGATGTTCTTCCGGCATGACCGCAAGCAGAGCGGGGCGCAGGTATGAGCCTTGCGCGCAACGCCAAACACGATACGCGCCCGCGCGGCGGTGTGCTTGCTGTCATCTCATTGCTGATGATCGGTTCGGCTGCGATTCGCGTTGGCTTGGAGGCGGGACCTGCGCTCGCCAAACCGGCGATGCCCGAAGCCGTGAAAAACAAGCCCGCCGCATCCGAAACACGCGATGTTCAGGTTGTGTTGGCAGAGCTTTTGCGCCGGGAGGAACGCGTCAAACGGCGAGAGGATGAATTACGCGATCAGGAAAAAGCACTCGAGATCGCAACCCAAGCCGTTGAAACGCGTCTGACGGCCCTGAAGGAAGCAGAAGATGCCCTGCGTGCCACGTTGGCGGTTGCGGACAAGGCGGCAGAGAACGATCTGGCGCGCCTGACGGATGTTTACCAGAACATGAAACCAAAGGACGCAGCCGCATTGTTTGAAACCATGGACCCGACCTTTGCCGCAGGGTTCTTGTCCCGCATGCCGGCGGACGCAGCGGCTGGCGTACTGGCGGGCCTGAGCCCCGAAGCGGCCTATACGATCAGCGTTGTCATGGCCGGACGCAACGCCTCGGCCCCGCAGGAATAGTCGCCGGTGTTGCCCGGTATCGCACAGAACTCATCTGGAGATCTCAAATGATTGGAATTGTTGGAATTGTTGTCATCTTCGTAATGGTCTTCGGCGGCTATCTCGCGGCAGGTGGCAAGATGACCATCATCATGAAATCTCTTCCCTTCGAAATGATGATGATCGGCGGTGCCGCCGTAGGCGCCTTTCTGATCAGCAATGACATGGGCGGCGTGAAACATACGATCAAAGACATGGGCAAGGTGTTCAAAGGCCCGAAATGGAAGCCCGAAGACTATCGTGACCTTCTGTGTCTTCTGTTTTCGTTGATCCGCATTGCCCGCGCCAATCCGGTTGAGGTCGAGCAGCATATTGAAGACCCCGAAAACTCCAGCTTGTTTTCCGCATATCCCAAGATCCAATCAGACAAGGAGGTCGTCGACCTGATTTGTGACACCATGCGGTCGGCGGCGATGAATTATGACGATCCGCATCAGGTTGAAGAGGTTCTGGAGAAGCGCATGGAAGCGAATTTTCATCATGCCATGCACTCAAGCCATGCACTTCAAACAGTAGCAGACGGCCTGCCCGCGCTGGGGATCGTTGCCGCGGTTCTGGGCGTGATCAAGACGATGGGATCAATCGATCAGCCGCCCGAAGTGCTGGGGAAGTTGATTGGGGGCGCCCTCGTAGGCACGTTCCTGGGCGTTTTTCTGGCCTATGGTCTGGTCGGCCCCTTCGCAGGCAAACTGAAAGCCGTGGTTGAAGAAGACAACCACTTTTATCAGCTGATCAAAGAAGTACTGGTGGCCAATCTGCACAATCACAATGCCGCCATGTGCATTGAGGTCGGACGCCAGAACACCCCAACCCATAACCGCCCGGGCTTTTCCGAGTTGGAAGACGCATTAAAAGAGCTCAAGCAGGCGGCGGCATGAAGCGCATCGGGTTTCTGATTGCGGTTTTGGTCACGGCTGCGTCTGCCGTGACCGCAAAGGACGTGGTGGTGCGATCCGGAGAGCATGACGGATTCACACGTCTGGTTTTCGACGTGCCACCGGACACCCGCTGGGTGCTGGCGCAACGGAAGAACGGCGCAAGCCTTACCATTGCCCTGGACGACGTGACATTCAAAACCGGCTCGGTTTTTGGGCGTTTGACCACGAACCGCCTGGCTTCTTTATCGCAGAAGAACCCCGGCAGCGCGTTGGAGCTGGAGTTCGGATGCAACTGCGTGGCGTCGGCGTTTCTGTACAGAAACTCGATGATCGTACTGGACATCGCGCCAGGGGAATTGTTGCCGCCGCTTCTTGAGGATATACCGCCACCCTTGATCGGAAAAACAGCCCAAGACAAACCGCCATCGGTTGAGACAGGGTTGCATCTGCCGCTTCTCACCATGACTGAGCAGGGGATAAAAGACCAGCTGTCGACTCGTCTTCTGCAAGGGGCCGATCGCAAGTTGCTGGACTTGAAGCTTGCTCCTGTCGGGCCACGCAATACCGCCCCGTCCGGTACAAGCGTAGTGGCGCCCCAATTGAGTTCGAACTTACGTCTGACCACGGTTTTGGACGATTTACAGAATGTTTTGAACGCAGAACTGCAACCAATTGACCAAAGACCGGCCTGCATCTCGACTGCTGAGCTGAGTTTTGCGTCCTGGTCTGGGGACTCGCCTTTTCCAGATCAAGTGTCAGCTCTCCGTTCAGGGCTGTACAAAGAGTTTGACAAACTTGACGGCGAAAAGGCCATGAAACTGGCCAAGCTCTACGCCTCTTTCGGTTTCGGAGCCGAAGCGTTGAGTGTCTTGAGGCTGTTGGAGACGCCGCCAGAGGGCTTCGAACCAGTTGCAGCAATTGCCCGGGTTGTAGATAACCGGCCGCCGCTGCCCAGGAATCCATTCAACGACCTGCAACGATGTGACGGTGATGCTGCACTTTGGGCTGTGTTGTCCGAAAGCGAGCTGGCACCTGACGCGAATGTGGAAGCAATCGAACACACGTATTCAAGACTGCCGGATCATCTTCGCCGCCAGCTGGGGCCGCGGTTATCAGAAATACTGGTGAACGCACAACAACTGGAGGCTGCCCGCAGGATCCTTCGCTCGGTTGACCGGATTGAACCGGAAACGACATCCGGTGTCGCTCAGGCCAAAGCCAGCGTTGCCAAGGCGGAAGGGAACAGTGACCGCGAAGAAGAATTGTTGACCGAGGTTATAACCTCAACCAACGCCGCCACTGAATCACCGCTGGCTTTGGCGCGCCTGGTGGAAAAACGTTGGTCTGAACGTAAAGCTGTTTCTTCTCAGGAGCTTGAACTGGCGGCATCTTATGCGGTCGAGTTCAGGCGATCGGAACTGGGCCCGATGATGAACCGCACCTATGCGATCGCTCTGAGCCTGAGCCAGGAATTCGACCGCGCATTTGACGTGATCAAAGCGCAGCCACCCGGCCCCGATAGTGGCGGCGCGATCAATCGGCATCTGCAATTGCTTGCCGAAAGATCGGATGACGCAACCTTTCTACGCCAGACGATGGAGGCAATGCAGCCGGACATGGCGGCAGTGCTGACAACCGATACTGCAGTTGCATTGGCCAGCCGTCTTGCTGATCTGGGCTTTGCTCAGCAGACATTCGCTCTGGCGAACAGATCGGAAGACCAGTCGCGGCGCTTGGATCGGGCTCGATTGCGGGCTCGGGCCGCTTTGCTGTCAGGGCGCCCTCATCAAGCCCTGCTGGAGCTGGCTGATGACAATTCCGAGGAGGCGAATGCCTTGCGCGCGCAGGCGATGGTCTCAACAGAAGATTTTGCAGCCGCCGGCGATATGCTCCGAGATCTCGAGCAAAACGAAGCGGCAAACCGCTATTTCTGGCTGGCCGGGGTGTCGGATGAAAGGCTGGAACCTGCGGGCGGGAAATACGCGGCGTTGAACCAAACGACCCAAGCCTTGTCTGACCTGCCGGAACGATTGGCGGAAAAACCGCTGGCGGATGCTGAAAACCTGTTGAAGGACAGCCAGTCCGCCCGCCAGCGGATCGATGAAATGTTGAACGCAGTTGGTGTAAAATGACGTATATCGCGACTGTTCCGCCCGCACCCGGCAAAGTGAAGGCAGGTCCCGATCCCGGTATACCCTGCAATGCGTTTCAACCGCTGGGAGCCCGGCGCGTTGCTTCAAACCGAATCCAATCAGAACACCCGATCAGGCGGGGATGCAAATATGGCTCCAACTTCTTTCAAGGATGTTGGGTTCCAGACATGACGCCGAAGAACAGGCCGCCGAATTTCAGGCCGCGTTCCTCAACCAATAAGGTCACGACAGCTGACCGCCCGCGAAGCAACCGGTACCGTGGCATTTGCGGCAGATGCGTGAAAACGAGACACCTGATCAGCGATATACGGCGGTAATGGTTCCGCGTCTTCAATGAGTTCAGTGGCCAGAGAAATTGCGGACGAGTCTCCTCATCAAACCGGGCCAATCGGCCGAGGATGGCAACGTCTTTGAACACGAATTCCGCAATACCTACCTTTTCCGGCACGCTGGCAGGCATCGATGTTGTCAGTGTAGTATTGCCCGCCACTGGCTGGCGTTTCCTCTGCTCCCGGCGCCGAACACGGGGAGCAGAGACATCAAGAAAAGCGGACAACCGTCCTTGATTCAGTACGGAGCCTCAACGTCATTCATCGAGACATAGACGGTTTTCATTTCCGAGAAATGGTTGATCGCCAGTTTCGAGTTCTCGCGCCCGACACCGGACATTTTCGATCCGCCAAACGGCGCTTCGACCGGGGCAAGGTTGTAGGTGTTGATATAGCAAGTGCCTGCTTCGAATCCGGCCACGATTCGATGCGCCCGGGTCAGATCATTCGTGAAGACACCTGCGGCCAGACCGAACTCGGTGTCATTGGCGCGGGCCATCACCTCTTCCTCGGTCTCGAAATCCAGCACCGACATGACGGGGCCAAAGATTTCCTCGCGCGCGATGGTCATGTTGTCCGTGACGTCAGCAAAAACCGTGGGCTGCAAAAAATAGCCGTCCCGGTCGATCCGTTCACCGCCATAAATCAATCTTGCGCCTTCGGCTTTTCCCTTTTCGATATAGCCCAGGGCGATGTTCATCTGGTTCTCGCTGACCATCGGGCCAAAGCTGACGTTCTCGTCCATTGGATCGCCGATTTTCGCGTGATCCAGACGTTCTGACAGACGTTTCAGGAAGGCCTCTTTGATACTTTTCTGAACAAAGACGCGGGTGCCGTTGGAACAAACCTGACCCGAAGAATAGAAATTGCCCAGGATCGCACCTGAAACAGCGTTTTCGATGTCGGCATCGTCAAAGACGATCATCGGGGATTTGCCGCCAAGTTCCATGGTCACATGCTTCATGCCATCCGCCGCAGCAGCATAAACCTTGCGGCCCGTCGGCACAGAACCCGTCAAAGAGACTTTGGCCACACGCGGATCGGTGACCAGCGAAGCACCGACATCGCCGTAACCCTGGATCACGTTGTAGACACCCTTGGGCGCGCCGGCCTCGACAAGAATTTCAGCCACTTTCAATGCCGAAAGGGGTGTGGTTTCCGAAGGTTTGAACACCATCGTATTGCCACAAGCAAGCGCCGGGGCACCTTTCCAGCAGACGATCTGCGTCGGATAGTTCCAGGCGCCGATCCCGACGCAAACACCCAGCGCCTCGCGGATGGTATAGACGAAATCACCCCCGCCCAGCGGAATATGCTCGCCAGTCAGAGAGGCGGCCAATCCACCAAAATACTCCAGCGCATCGGCCCCCGAGGTGGCATCGGCCACAGTGGTTTCCTGAATCGGTTTGCCGGTATCATGGGTTTCCAGAACGGACAGGTCGTAATTGCGTTCGCGCATGATATCAGAGGCGCGGCGCAGGATGCGGCCACGTTCCGTTCCGGACAGGGCCGCCCAAGCCGCCTGAGCGTTTTTTGCACTATTTAGAGCCTGTTCCACAATCACCGGCGTCGCCGAATGCAAACGTGCAATCACTTCGCCTGTAGCGGGATAGATCACTTCAATGGCCGTACCGTTTGTATCTTCGACATATTCGCCATCAATGAAATGGCTGGCCCTGGGCTGAAACTTCATACCGTGTCCTTTTCTTTCGCACCCGTCAGGACGGGACAAATGGTCAGTCGAAAATCGGCCTATCGGTTATTGATTGACCAGTCAATAAAATCATCGAAGGGGCGGTTTCACGCCTGTCAAACCCCATAATCCTTGAAATTTTTGGTTAATGTTCTATTTATGTTCTACATAGTCAGAGGACAAACCGATGACCCAGCAAACACGCCCCTCAGCCCTGAACGGGCCGAACAACGACTATCACCTGCTTCCAGTCACCGACCGGCAGATGCGGTATGCGCGTGCGATTGCCGAGAAGTCAGCCCTTGAGATCCCTGTTGAGGCACAGCGCGACCGGCGGCTTTTGTCTGACTGGATTTCAGCCCACAAACCACGCGGGACCTCGCAGTTCGACAATTACCCGACGGGAAAACAAGTTGCGTTTGCCGAGCGGATTTCACGCAGCAAGCGCCGCCCGATCCCGTCCGAGTGTTTCCGCGACAAGAAAATGATGTCTCGCTGGATCGATCAGAACAAATAGACCCTTATTAGGGTCTTTCCTGAGTGTGATTGCGGGCGTAAAGCGAAACTGCTGCGGCAACAAACATCCCCAGCAGGATATAGCCCGTTACGGCCTCGGACACGGCGAGCCCACGGCACAGACCGGTCGGGGACATGTCGCCATACCCGACTGTGGTAAAGGTGACATAGGAAAAATACAGGATATCCCCCGGACCCTGCGCACCGATGACACAGTGGTCGTTATACCCAAAGGCGCCGTAAACCGCGGCGAACAGGAAGGGGACAACCTGAATGAACGACACCCCCATCAGAAACAAAAGCCTTCGGGGCGACTTTACCTGGGTCATGTAATACCAGGACTGCGACACCAGCCAGATCAACAGGCCAACCGAAGCGATTGTGCCAATCGTGTCGCCCGCAGCTGCCTCGTTCAGGCGTGAAAGACCATACCAGGCAAGAAAGCTCGCCAGAACCAGCCCCAACGCTGCAATCAGGGTTGATTTCCATTCATCCAAAGTCGTGGGTTTGCGGTGCATGAACGCCCCTTCAATCCGGTCTTCGCGCAATCATCCGACCTAAAGGCATCGCCCGCAACCCGAATTCAGTCCTGGCGCAGATGCGCCTCACCCCGCTCGCGCGCCAGCAGGATCTGCTTTTGCCGCTCGCGAAAGCGCATTTTGTCAGCATCGGACGTCTCATCGATGCATTGATGGCATGAAACGCCATGCTCGTATTCCGGGCGCTTCACATCCTCGGGCAGGATTGGACGCCGGCAGCCATGACAGAGCTTGTGCGGCCCTTCAACAAGCCCGTGACCAACCGAAACACGATTGTCGAACACAAAGCATTCGCCCTGCCAGGAACTGTCTTCAGCAGGGATTGCCTCAAGATACCGCAGGATACCGCCTTTGAGGTGATAGACATCCTCGACCCCCTGACCCAGCAGGTAATTGGTGGATTTCTCGCAACGGATACCGCCCGTGCAGAACATGGCGACCCGCTTGTTGTGAAAGCGGTCCTTGTTCTGTTCCCACCATGCCGGGAAATCGCGGAAACTGGCTGTTTCAGGGTCTATTGAGCCTTCAAACGTCCCGATTGCCACTTCGTAATCGTTGCGCGTGTCGATCAGCACCACATCGTCAGAACGGATCAGGTCATTCCACTCCTGCGGGTCGACATAGTTGCCGACACGGGCGCGGGGGTCGACATCGGGCTGGCCCATGGTCACGATCTCTTTCTTCAGCCGCACCTTCATCTTGCCGAAAGGCGGATGCTCCGAGGTCGCTTCCTTCCACTCCAGATCAGCGCAACCGGGCAAGGATCGGACATGTGACAGCACGGCGTCGATTCCGGCACGCGGGCCGGCGATCGTGCCGTTGATCCCTTCCTGCGCAAGCAGCAGCGTACCGGTGACGGACTGCGTGCGGCACAGGTCCAGCAAAGGGTCACGCAACGCGGCTGGATCCGCGAAACGGGTAAAGTGATAGAGGGCAGCGATTGTGTACATACGCGCGATCTACCTTTGCAGACCCAGAGTCGCAAGGGATTGCATTGACGCCCCGCGCGCCGCCGCCTACCGATAGAGCGGTAAAAGGAGGCCGCCATGACCCATGCCCTGCTCGTGATCGATGTCCAGAACGACTTTTGCCCCGGTGGGGCACTGGCCGTGGCAGAGGGGGACGAAATCGTCGCACCGATAAACGCCATGATGGGTGAATTCGATGCCGTGATCCTGACTCAGGACTGGCATCCGGCGGGGCATTCTTCGTTTGCCAGTTCCCACGATGGCAAAAACCCGTTCGACCTGGTCGACATGCCCTATGGCCCACAGGTTCTGTGGCCCGACCACTGCGTGAAAGGCACACGCGGCGCCGGTTTTCATCCCGAATTGCGCACGGATGGCGACTTGATCCTTCGCAAGGGATTCCGCAGTGCCATCGACAGCTATTCCGCGTTCTTCGAGAATGACCACCAGACACCGACAGGCCTTAAAGGCTATTTGGATACACGAGGCATCGACCGTTTGACCCTTGTGGGATTGGCCACCGATTTCTGCGTGCGTTATTCTGCGGTAGATGCCGCCAGGTTGGGTTTCGACGTCACGGTTCGGATGGGTGCCTGTCGCGCGATTGACATGGACGGTTCGCTGGCAGCCGCCGAGCAGGCGATGCGGGACGCCGGAGTCGCTTTGACCTAAGGTGTGGCCCCTGCGGCGGCCAAAAGCTTGATCATCACGAACAGAACAACCGCCAGACCCAGCGCGAACCCAATGCGCCCTGGTATCGTGCGACGTTCCGGGTTGGTCTGGCTTGACGGTGGTGACGGAACGCGCATCGGCCGGCTGCGTACGATCCCCGCCATGGGTTGCGCCGTTCGCACGTAGTGCAGGAAATCCCAAAGGTTGAAATCGCCGCAATATTCACCCTGAATTCCACGCGCCCTGATGTTTTCAAACAGCGACCGCAGAATTCGCACCCGATCCGCCTGATCTTCGGCTGGAAACACACCAGGCACGATGCCGCTGTTGCGCGACTCGAGGCTGAACCCGGCATCCATGAAAATCTTGCGGATTTTCGGCGATGTTCCACGCAACGCGTCCGCGGCTCTGATATCGCGGAACACCGCACATACCTGGCGTTTCGTATCAGAGGCAGACCCCAGCTTTTCAGGCTCCAGATCTTCCAGCGCTACGTCAACAATATCAAAATCGTACTCGATACCCATTCATTAACTCAGTTTCGACTTTCCATCCCCTCTTCTCACTAACCGGTGAAAACAATGCACAATATGCCGGTATTGTGACCTCAAACTGGCATTGTCACCAAATCAGCGACTCTTGCCATTTCCGGAGTCGATTGATCTAACTACGGAAATCGCAGGAGTTCCCCATGGTCGACATCGCGACCCGCGTCTACAATCACAAATGGAAGATTGACCCGATTGTGCGGTCTTTGATCGATACTGACTTCTACAAACTGCTGATGTGCCAGTCAGTGTTTCGAAACAAGCCCCAAACAGACGTTGTATTCTCGCTGATCAACCGGTCGAATCACGTACCTCTGGCGCGTTTGATCGATGAAGGCGAGCTGCGGGAACAGCTGGACCACATCCGGTCCCTCAGCCTCAGCCGGGGGGAAAGCACCTGGCTGCGCGGCAACATGTTCTATGGGAAACGGCAGATGTTCCGCTCTGACTTCATGGAGTGGTTCGAGAATTTGCGCCTGCCGCCCTATCACCTTGAACGCAACGGTGATCAATACGAACTGACCTTTGAAGGCAAGTGGCACGAGGTCATGTTGTGGGAAATCCCCGCGCTGGCGGTGTTGATGGAGTTGCGCTCGCGCGCTGTGCTGAACGATATGCGCCGGTTCGAATTGCAGGTGCTGTACGCCCGCGCGATGACCCGGGTTTGGGAAAAGATCGAAAAGCTGAGCGCGATCAACGGGCTTGGGATCGCGGATTTCGGCACCAGACGAAGGCATTCCTTTCTGTGGCAGGATTGGTGCGTGCAGGCGATGATCGAAGGGCTGGGCGCATCCTTTACCGGAACTTCGAACTGCCTGATCGCCATGCGACGCGAGGTCGAGGCCATCGGCACCAATGCGCACGAACTGCCCATGGTCTATTCCGCGCTGGCCGACACGGATGAAGCGTTGGCGCAGGCCCCTTATGACGTGCTCAGCGACTGGCATGACGAGCATGACGGCAACCTGCGCATCATCCTGCCCGACACCTATGGCACCAAGGGGTTTCTGGACAATGCTCCTGACTGGTTGGCGGGATGGACCGGTATTCGCATCGACAGCGGCGACCCGGCAGCGGCGGCCGAGGTCGCCATAGACTGGTGGAACGCGCGCGGCGAAGACCCGACAGAGAAACGGATCATTTTCTCTGACGGTCTGGATGTCGAGAAAATCCAGGAATTGCATGCCCAATTCGCGGGCCGCGCCAATATTTCCTTCGGCTGGGGAACCTTGCTGACCAACGATTTTCGCGGGCTTGTTCCCAATGACGCGCTGGCGCCGTTCTCATTGGTCTGCAAAGCGGTATCGGCCAATGGCCGCCCGACGGTGAAACTGTCGGACAACCCGGAAAAGGCGATGGGTCCGAAAGACCAGATCGAACGCTACAAGCGGGTGTTTGGTGTCGGTGCGCAAGAAGCCATAAAGGTTGTGGTTTAGCCCCTATAACCCTTTAGCAAAAAAAGTCTATCGTGTGCTAAAATACCCAAATAGCTACTAATATTTGGAGTACGAAGATGGCAGGCATTGAGAATCCCGTTTCACTTGAAACTGCATTAATCGAGCGTGACGAACTTGGGCTGCATACAGTTGCTGCGTACTTGATCAGCCGAGCGTCAGCACTGACTACCCCGAAGGATGCCTTCGAATATACTTTGCCAGAAGAGGACACTGCTGAACTTGGCTTCAGAGATGTTGCAACCTTTCAACAATTGGACGGACGAGTGCCCCTGCCTTCTGTACCTGGTCCAGACGAGGATTCCGCCAATGAACAAGCCGTTTCCGCGCCAATCAGCTACTACGATCAGCTAGCGGAGTTTATCGAACGGGCCGAAGAGTCAGGTACAGTTCCAGACGTTCTGACTGCAGTCAAATATGGTCTTTCTGCCCCAAGCGACATTGTCAGAGTGGCGGCACTCAGTTCAGGTATGAAATTATTTCAGCTGCCTTCGTTGACCCCGTTGACTCGGTTCGAGTGGTTTGCACAGAGGTTCGACAACTGTCAGATTTGACACGCGAAGTTTACTCGACTCTCTTTCTAAGCCTCGGATCAGAGCCGTCCGCGCTGCCGATGAGGTTTCCGCAGCCGCCTGAGCCGGGCATCAGGGGCGATATTGGGCTCACACTGGTCCACGGTACTCATTTTGACATCAACTCAGATCCAGACTGGTATTATCCCGGAACCGGAGACCTTCACACGTATATTGCGCCACATCGCAGCGACATTTTCTCTGGAGCTGACTTCTTCGAATGGGAAGGGCGTTGGTCGGATCGTGGTCGTGATATTGCAGCAAAAAATTTTTCGACATGGGTACGGTACCAAGGTCTTGAAGGTTGCGATGTCGTCACTCACAGCCATGGGGGTAATGTCGTCATGAAAGCTGCAGAATCTGGCTTGAAACTGCGCCGGGTCCTGTTTCTGAGCTGTCCGGTGCATTGGGACAAGTACAACCTACTACATGGAAACATCACCCAAGCTTACGCGGCGCGAGTCAGGTTTGACTTCGTCGTATTAGCTGATTGGGGCGCGCAGAAGTTCCCGAGTTCTGCAAACTTGGTGGAACAACGGCGAGTCGGAAGCTTTTTTGGCAGCCACTCGGACACACGCAAGTCAGAAACCTGGCAAAGTGACCAGATTGAGAACATGCTGACTTGAAAGACCTTAAAACGCTAACCGTGAAACGCGGCAACTGTCTTCAACTGTGAAAAGCCGTACAAAGCTTCGAACCCTTTTTCGCGGCCGTGTCCGGATTTTCCCACCCCGCCAAATGGCAGTTCAACGCCGCCACCAGCACCGTAGTTGTTTATGAAAACCTGACCCGAGTGCAATGCTTTCGCCAACCGCATCTGTCGCGCACCATCCCGCGTCCAGACGCTGGCGACCAGGCCGTATTCCGTACTATTCGCTATGGTCAGAGCCTGTTCTTCGGTGTCAAACGGGATCAGAACCTGAACCGGGCCGAAAATCTCGTCCTGTGCCAACTGATGATCTGGCGGCACGTCTGCGAACAAAGTGGGCCGGACATAGGCTCCGGTTTCTGGCGCGTCATCGACAATCTGTCCCTGCGCAGCGATCGTCAGGTCCGTGGCTGTTTTCAGAAAGCCGCTGACAATCTGTCTCTGCCGGTCCGAGATCAACGGTCCAACGCGCAGATCCTGCATCGCCGGTCCGACCGTCAGTTCTTCATAGGCCTTGGCCATGCGCGATCTGACCTGCTCATAGACGCCCCGCTGCACCAGGATGCGGGACGAGGCCGAACAGGTCTGGCCCGCATTTTGGATCCCCGCATTCACCAGAAACGGCAGCGCTGCATCCAGATCGGCATCGTCAAAAACCAATTGCGGGGATTTCCCGCCCAGTTCCAGCGTCACGGGCACCACATTGCGTCCCGCCGCCTGCTGCACAAGGGCCCCGGTGGCAACCGAACCGGTGAACGAGATATGGTTGACTCCCCGATGCCCCGACAGCGCTGCACCCGCCTCGGCCCCCAGACCGGGCACGACGTTCAATGCTCCGGCTGGCAGCCCGGCCTGTTGCGCAAGATGGGCAAAGGCCAGCGCGGTCAGGCAGGCCTCTTCCGCAGGTTTCAGAACACAGGCGTTGCCCATGGCCAACGCCGCCCCGACGGAACGCCCGATAATCTGCATCGGATAGTTCCAGGGCACGATATGACCCGTCACCCCATGCGGTTCGCGCAGGGTGTAGACGGTGTAGCCATCGAGATAGGGAATGGTCTCGCCCATCACCTTGTCGGCCGCGCCGCCATAGAACTCGCAATAGCGCGCCAGGGCGACCGCGTCTGCCCGGGCCTGTGTCAGCGGTTTGCCGACATCCATCGCCTCGAGCCGCGCCAGATCGTCCACCCGGTCCAGCACCAGCTGGCCCAACCGTGTCAGGATGCGGCCGCGTTCCAACGCCGTCTTTCGCCCCCAATCACCATTCAACGCAGAACGGGCGGCTTGTACCGCCGCGTCGATATCCGCCTCGGACCCTCGGGCGATCCGGCAGATCTGGGTCCCGTCCGAAGGGTTGATCAAGGGCAGGCTGTCGCCCGCAGCCGCCTGGCTCCAGCGCCCGCCGATCAGGCACAAGGTGGGATCAAACCAAATGTTCTGGGTCATTTTGGGCCTCCAATCAGGCTCTAACAAGGAACTTTACGCCGTCAGCGGCCTTATCTCGGGCAACCGGGGCGCAGCGGCAATCAAGGTTTGCGTGTAGGGATGTTGCGGATCTTCGAAGACCTGCTTTGTCTGACCCTGTTCGACGATCCGACCGGACTGCATCACAAGCACACGGTCGGTGATCGTGCGGACAACGCTCAGGTCATGGCTGATGAACAGATAGGTCAGGTCATAGGCTTCGCACAGGTCAGCGAGCAGATCGAGGATCTGAGCACGGACCGAAACGTCAAGCGCCGAAACCGCCTCGTCGAACAGGATCAGTTCGGGCCGTATGATCAGGGCGCGTGCAATAGCGATCCGTTGTCGTTGCCCGCCCGAGAATTCGTGGATGTACTTGCCCGCGTCGCCGGGGCTGAGGCCGACGGCCGTCAGTATTTCCGAGATCCGATCCCGCCGGTCTGATCCGGTGGGCGGGTCGTCCAGCAAATGGAAAGGCTCGGTGATCAGGCGCGCGACACGATGACGGGGGTTGAAGCTGCCATATGGGTCCTGAAACACCACCTGCATCTTCCGGCGCACGGCAAGGTTGGGTTTGTGCCCAGTGAAAACCGGCTGACCACCCAGCCGGATTTGACCGGACTGAACCTCCTCCAAGCCCAAAATTGCCCGTGTTAGGGTCGATTTTCCGCATCCGGATTCCCCGACCAAACCCAACCGCTCGCCTCGGTTGAGTGAAAAACTGACACCATCCACTGCCCGGTGATGGCGCGGCGCGTCCAACAGGCCTTTTCGGGGCAATCGGTAGTCCCGGACAACCTGGGTTACCTCCAGCAACGTTTGCGGTTGCGCGGGTTCCGGCAAAGTGACCTGATGGCCAGACGCCTCGAACAGCATTCGGGTATAAGGGTGTTGCATGTGACGCAGCAGGTGCTGTGTGGCCCCGCTTTCAACCACTTCTCCGTGGCGCATGACGATGATCTGGTCCGCCATATCAGAGACAACGGCCAGATCATGGGTGATCATCAGCAGCCCCATGTCGTATTCGCGCACCAGCCCCTTGAGCAGGTCGAGGATCTGCGCCTGTGTCGTGACGTCCAGCGCTGTCGTCGGCTCGTCCGCGATCAGCAGCCTGGGGCGCAGAGCGATGGCCATGGCAATGACCACGCGTTGCCGTTGTCCGCCGGACAGTTCGTGCGGATAGCGGGAAAGGGGGAACCGATCAGGTGGCAGGCCGACCCGGGTCAGAACTTCTGCGGCACGTGTTCGGGCCTGGGTCGGGGGCATCGCCTTGTGGATCAGGATCGTCTCCATCACCTGATCACCGATGGTTTTCACCGGATTGAGCGCTGTCATCGGTTCCTGAAACACCATCCCCATGGACGCGCCGCGCAAGGTGCACATATCGGATTCTGACCGTGTCAACAGATCCTGACCGTCCAGCCGGATCGCACCTTTCACGCTGGCCCCATGCGGCAGCAACTGCATCGCCGCCAATGCGGTCATCGATTTGCCCGAGCCGCTTTCACCCGTCACCGCCACGATCTGGCTGGGGTCGATGGACAGGCTGACCTGTTTCAGGATCGGTATCCCGTGGATCGTCAGCGACAGGTTTTCAATCTGCAACAAGCTCATACCCGCGCCACCCTGATCCGGGGATCCAGCCAGTCGCGCAGACCATCGCCCAGCAAGTTCAGACCCAGCACCGTGACGATAATCGACAGACCCGGAATCAGAGCCAAATGCGGGGCAAAACTGACCATCGTCTGCGCGTCTGCCAGCATCCGGCCCCAGCTGGGCGTCGGAGGTTGAGCGCCCAGACCGACATATGACAGGCCCGCTTCGGCCAGAATGCCAAGGCTGAACTGGATGGTCCCCTGCACGATCAGCAGATTGGCCACGTTGGGCAGAATATGTTCAGCCGATATCCGCGCCACCCCTTTGCCCGACACACGGGCGGCAAGGATGAACTCTCTCTCCCAAAGCGACAAAGCAGCGCCGCGGGTGATACGGGCAAAGACGGGGATGTTGAAAATGCCGATCGCAACAATGGCGTTGATCGCGCCGGCACCATAGACGGCCGTGATCAAGATGGCGATCACCAGCGAAGGGAAAGCGAAGACCAGATCGTTGCCACGCATGATGACCTCATCCAGCCATGAGCCTTTGCGCGCGGCCGCTGCCAGGCCAAGAGGAACGCCAAGTGCCATGCCGATGCCGACGGCCACCAGCGCCACCGCAATCGACGTACGTGCACCAACCATGATCATCGAGAACATGTCGCGTCCGAAATGATCGGTTCCAAACCAATGCTGCCCGTTTGGTGGCTGTAATTTATCGGGAATGTCCAACGCAGCATGGTCGTAGGGGGTCCAGACGAACGACACCAACGCGGCCAGAACCACCAGCGACGACAACAAAGCCCCAAGGATCAGGTTCCGGTTCATGTCCTGCTCCTGAGTCGCGGGTCCACGGCCGCATAAGCAAGATCGACAAGGAAATTGACCGTTATCACGGCAAAGACCAGCAGCATCACGACCGATTCCACGACGATGAGGTCACGGGCAGAAATGGCCTGAAACACCAGCCGCCCGAGACCCGGCAGATAGAACACCTGTTCGATGATGATCGACCCCGCCAGCAGGAAGGAAAACTGCAAGCCTATGATGGTCAGCACCGGAATCAGCGCATTTCGCACCCCGTGCCGCCAAAGGGCCTGACGGCCGGACAGGCCCTTGGCCCGAGCCGTGCGCATGAAATCCTCACCTAGAATGTCCAGCAAGGCCGACCGCATGACCCGCGCCAGAATCGCCGCCTGTGGCAGGGCAAGCGCCACGGCAGGCAGGGTCAGGGATCGCAGGCCGGCCCACAGACCGTCGTTCCAACCGGCAAACCCGCCCGCATTGAACCAGCGCAGGTTGATGGCGAAGATCAGCACAAGCATCATCGCGAACCAGAAATTGGGCACAGCAATCCCAAGCTGCGTCGCCCCCATCACTGCAAGGTCCCCCGGCTTGCCCCGACGCGCAGCGGCATAGATTCCGGCGGGAAAGGCGATCAATGTGGACAGTGTCAGCGCGTAAAGCGCCAGGGGCAACGACACCCACAGCCGGTCCGCGATCATCTGCGACACTGGTGTGCGGTAGGTGTACGAGGTGCCGAAATCGCCCTCCAGCATGCCGCCCACCCAATTGAAGTACCGCTGTATCCTGGACGCATCCAGGCCCAGCTCGGCCCGCAGCGCGGCCAGCGTGTCCTCCTGCGCGTTGACGCCCAGCATGAACGAGGCCGGATCACCCGGAGCAACCTCGATCACGGCGAAGATGACCACCGAGGCGACGGCCAGGCTGACAAGCAAGGAAATCAGTCGTTTGAGGACGTAGCGGAGCATTGGCACCACGTTAGGGTCACATCAGGCGCGGGTCCAGCGTCTAAGGCACCAGAAGGAAAGCAGAAACCGCATAGGCAACGATCGCGGCATAGCCCAGTGGATAGATCCACTTGATCGCATAATTGTCCAGGATGCGCGCCGCCCCCTCCTTGCCGGACACTTTCAATCGTCGCAGCGCGACGTTGAACACGATCAGCGCCCCGGTCATCAGGAACATGCACTGAAGGACAAAATCCAGAAAAGTCAGATAACCCAGCTTGGGCAGATCTGCGGATATCGCCCAGTTGAACGCGACAAACACCAGCAGGTTGCCGCCCGCGATCTCGATCCTCCGGCGGTATTCATCCAGAAAAAACAGCGCCCAGCCGACCGAAATCAAGACAAGCATCGGCAGGAAAACCCGTATGACGTAGTATGTCAGATGTCGTTTGCCCTCGAAAACAAGCGCGACCTGATCGCTTTCTTTGCCGGATAGCCCCAGAACCCTGGACGTTTCCAACCGTGCATTGTTCAGAATCCATTCTTCTTCGCCCAGTTGATCTCCGAGGCCAGAAAATTCATCCAGCGGATGGTAATTGACATATTCGGACGGAAAGACCGATACGACTTCGAAATGGAACTCCTGCGTGTCGAACGGGTATTTTCGGAAATCGAAATGAGGCGCCTGGAGTGTAAGAGACGATTTTTCGACATACAGCACCCGTCCGTCGTACCGCAGGGATGCGGCGGATTCGTGGATCCACTTGTTGGACTGCTGATTGTGAATGACAAAAGCCGGCAGAACGGAACCTATACTTGCCGCATGATCGGCAAGATCGGGCGGGTTGAAAACCCTGATATCCCTTCCCAGTTCCTCGGGATCAAACGCCAGCGCAGGATCGGTCCATTCCACCCGCAAGACCACAACCGCGCCGTAGTTTTCAGCCTTTTGATCAACGCCGGTGATCTGGTCGATGCGAATGCCGACGCCAACATCCAACGGGTTCTCGGGCGTTCCGGGCAGGGCATCCAGCCGCCCACCCAACACGTTCTGAGCCGTGGCCACGACCGAAGAACCGAACACCAGGAAAACACCTAAAACCAAGACGGGAACGGCGCGGAGCAAGAACATGCGTGAGAACACCCTGACACAATGAAAGGCCCGGGCCGCCCAGCGCGGCCTGGGCAGTACTATTACTCGGACCAGCTGATCTGAGTCAGATCGATTGCGGCGGTGGGCGCGTTCTTCCAAAGGCCCTGAACTCCGACTTTCGCAACGCCCAGCTTGGCCAACTGGAACAGGTACCCATTGACATAGTCGCTTGCGATCAGGCGCTGCGCCTGACCCAGCAAACGGGTGCGTTCTTCGGGGTCGGTGGTGGTGTTCAGCGTGTCCATCAGCGCCTGAAAATCCGTGCTGTCATACTGGAAGTAATAATCAGGCCGCGCATAAATGCCGATATCCATCGGCTCCGTGTGGCTGACAATGGTCAGGCCGAACTCCTTGCCCTTGAACACCGTTTCCAACCATTGCGCCCATTCCACATTGATGATCTCGGCCGTGATGCCGACCTCGGCCAGCTGCGCCGCTATGATTTCGCCCCCGCGGCGGGCATAAGACGGCGGCGGTAGATGCAACGTGGTCTCAAACCCGTTTTCGAACCCTGCCTCTGCCAGCAACGCCCTTGCTTTTTCAGGGTCGTAAGCCGAATTGCCCGTCAGATCGACATACGCCGGATGATGCGGCGCAAAATGGGTTCCGATCGGGGTGCCATAGCCGAACATCGCGCCGTCGATGATGGCCTGCCGGTCGATGGCATGGGCCAGTGCCTGCCGGACCAGAATACTGTCAAACGGAGGTTGTTTGTTGTTGGTGGACAGGATCGTCTCACCTTCGGTCGAGCCGACCAAAACCTGAAAGCGCGGATCGGCCTCGAACTGAGGCAGGTTTTCCGGCGCGGGGAAGTTGTCAAATACGTCGACATCCTCGGCCATCATGGCGGCAAAAGCGGCAGTCGGGTCCGAGATGAACTTGAATGTTGCAGTCTCTAATGCAGGCTGATCACCCCAATAATCGGGATTGCGGTTCAGTGTGATACTGTCACCCTGCACCCAGTTGCCAAAGGTATAGGCGCCAGTGCCAACTGGATTGGTCTTGATGTTGTCTATGCTTTCCGGCGCGACGATGACTGCGTCCCCCCAGGCCAGGTTGAACAGGAAATTTCCGTTCGGCTCTGACAGGGTGACTTTGACCGTAAGCGGGTCGACGACCTCGACGGTTTCGATACCGGCAAACAGGGCCTTTTGCGCGTTGGCGCTGTCTTCCGCGGTTGCGCGGTCAAGGCTGAATTTGACATCCTCGGCGTCCATGGTGGTGCCATCATGGAAGGTCACCCCGTCGTGCAGTTTGAAGGTATAGACCGTCCCGCCTTCGGAAATCTCCCAGCTTTCCGCCAAGCCGGGTACGACTGAACCATCGCCCATGAAACGTGTCAGACCTTCGAAGATATTGGTGTAAACCACCGAGTCGATGGCTTGCGCCGCGGCGCTTGTCGGATCCAGATGCGGAGGCTCAAGCTGCATCGCTATGGTGATGTCCGACTTGGCCAAAGCCTGCGTGGCAAGCAGGCTGGCCCCTACGGCCAGGGTCGATGCAAATGTCCGGAACAGGAATTTCGTCATGTGAACTCTCCCTACTGAAACGGGTTGCGCCCTTGTTTTCAGGGCCGTTTTACCGACAGTCTTCCTGTAAACCTCAGGTCAATCAAGGGAATGTTCGCGCAACCGGGGTTTCTTCGGCCCCTCCCGATCTGCTATGCCGCACTGCAACATAATACTGCAGGAGCGATCCATGAGCGCCACCGCCCGCAAGAAAGCCCCGAACGCCGAGGATATTCGCGCCCGAAAAGGTGGCGAACCTCTGGTCTCTTTGACCGCCTATACCACGCCAATGGCGCGCCTGATGGACGCGCATTGCGATTTCGTGCTGGTCGGAGACAGCGTCGGCATGGTTCTGCACGGGCTGGACTCTACGCTGGGGGTCACGATGGAAATGATGATCCTGCACGGTCAAGCCGTGTCTCGCGGCCTGGACAGGGCGATGATGGTCATCGACATGCCTTTCGGAAGCTATGAGGAAAGCCCGGCACAAGCCTTTCGGAACGCCGCACGCCTGATGGCGGACACACGTGCGGGCGCGGTCAAACTGGAAGGCGGGGTCGAAATGGCTGAAACCATCCGCTTTCTGGTGAAACGAGGCATCCCGGTGATGGCTCATATCGGACTGACGCCGCAATCAATCAACACGCTGGGCGGCTATAAGGTGCAGGGCCGTGACGAGCAGGCCGAAGCCGTCATGGCAGACGCCCGCGCCGTAACCGAGGCTGGCGCGTTCTCGGTCGTTCTGGAGAAAGTGCCCCAAGGTCTGGCGAACCAGATCACCGAAGAGATTGCGATCCCGACCATCGGCATCGGTGCATCTGCGGGCTGTGACGGGCAGATTTTGGTCGTGGACGACATGGTGGGCTTTTTCACCGCCTTCAAACCCAAATTCGTCAAACGCTATGCCGAGCTGGGTCCGTTGGCCGAAGCGGCCATTGCGGAATACGCCGCTGAAGTCCGCGCGCGGACCTTCCCGGCGGATGAACACGTCTTTGCCGATCAGGCTCCGGCCAGAGGACAAAACACATGACCGCACCGATTCTGCGCTCTCTGGCCGAGCTGCGTGCCAAAACCACCACTTGGCATCGAAACGGTGAGACCATCGGCGTGGTTCCGACCATGGGTGCGCTGCACGAGGGGCATTTGTCACTGGCACAGGCGGCGAAACAGGGCTGCGACCGGGTGATCGTGACGATTTTTGTGAACCCCAAGCAGTTCAACAATCCCGAAGACCTGGCAAATTACCCCCGCACCGAGCATGAAGACGCCCAAAAGCTGGCCCCGTATGGTGTGGATGCGATCTATGTGCCGGACCCGCAGGAAATCTATCCGGAAGGGTTTTCGACGACGGTATCGGTCGCCGGTCTGACCGACGTGATGGAAGGCCCCTTCCGCCCCGGGCATTTCGAAGGCGTGGCCACGGTGGTCGCCAAGCTGTTCCTGCAAACACAGGCGGATCGAGCCTATTTCGGGGAAAAAGACTATCAACAGCTGCTGGTTGTCCGCCGGATGGCGCGTGATCTGAATATCCCCATCGAGGTGATCGGCTGCCCGACCGTGCGTGAACCCTCGGGCCTGGCGATGTCGTCGCGCAATCTTCTTCTTTCCCCCCAAGGGTTGAAGGTCGCAGAACAAATGAACGGCGTCATGCAACAGGTGGCTGACGATCTGGCCAAGGGCGCAGACTTTGCCAAACTGGCGCAGGATGCAAAGGAAACCCTGCTGAAGGTCGGGTTTTCCGAAGTCGAGTATGTCGACCTGCGCTGTGCCGAGACACTGGAAAGCCTGTCCAGCGCCACCCAGCCCGCCCGCCTGTTCGTCACGGCCTGGGCCGACGGCGTCCGCCTGATCGACAATATCCCTGTCAACCCGGCCTGATTTCTGCACTGGCCCCTGCGCCATTGTTTGCGCTAAAGTCCGGCAAAACGATACCGGGGGAGAGCGGAAATGACCCATATTCTGGCAATCGATCAAGGCACTACGTCTTCGCGCGCCATTCTGTTTGACGCGCAGATGCGGCCTGTCGGCACTGCCCAGCAGGAGTTTCCCCAGCACTTCCCGCAGGAAGGCTGGGTTGAACACGACCCCGAGGATATCTGGTCCAGCGTTCTGCATGTGTGCCGTGAGGTGATGGAAACCACCGGCATTTCAGCGGACCAGATTGCCGGTATCGGCATCACCAACCAGCGCGAAACGACGGTCGTCTGGGACAAACAGACCGGCAAGGCCATCCACAATGCCATCGTCTGGCAGGACCGCCGCACCGCCGATATCTGCGCCCGCTACAAACAGGCCGGGTGCGAGGATGACGTTACCGCTCAGACCGGTCTGCTGCTGGATCCCTATTTCTCGGGCACCAAGGTCAAATGGCTGCTGGATACCGTTTCGGGTGCCCGCGCGCGGGCAGAAGCCGGAGACCTGCTGTTCGGCACGATCGACAGTTTCCTGATCTGGCGGCTGACCGAAGGCCGTGTTCATGCAACCGATGCCACCAACGCCGCCCGTACCCTGCTGTTCGACATTCACTCAGGCACGTGGAGCGCCGAGATTTGCGACCTGCTGGACGTGCCCCTGAACCTTTTGCCCGAAGTAAAGGATTGCGCCGCGGATTTCGGAACCACCACTTTGTTCGGGGGCGACATTCCCATTCTGGGCGTTGCAGGCGACCAGCAAGCCGCCACCATCGGGCAGGCCTGTTTCCAGCCCGGTATGATGAAATCAACCTATGGCACGGGCTGCTTTGCGCTGCTGAACACAGGCGCACAGCCGGTTCAGTCGAAAAACCGCCTGCTGACGACGATCGCTTATCAACTGGACGGCCGGCGAACCTATGCGCTGGAGGGATCGATCTTTATCGCGGGGGCCGCAGTGCAATGGCTGCGCGACGCGTTGCAGATCATTGATGCGGCGCCACAAAGCGGCGAACTGGCGGCTCGGGCTGACCCGAACCAGCATGTGGTGCTTGTGCCCGCCTTCACCGGCCTCGGGGCGCCTTATTGGAAACCTGACTGTCGCGGAGCGCTGTTCGGGCTGACGCGCAATTCCGGCCGGGCCGAGATCGCCCGCGCCACGCTGGAAAGCATCGCCTTCCAGACCCGCGACCTGTGGCACGCCATGCAGGGCGACTGGGGGGCCGATGCCGATGTCATCCTGCGCGTCGATGGCGGGATGGCCGCGTCTGACTGGACCATGCAAGGCCTGTCGAACTGTCTTGGCGCGCCTGTGGATCGCCCGGTCATGCAAGAAACGACAGCCCTGGGCGCCGCATGGCTGGCAGGCATGAAAGCCGGAATTTATCCGGATCAGGCCGGGTTTGCGGAAACATGGGCGCTGGATCGCCGGTTCGAGCCAACGATGGACCAAGCCGACCGCGATGCGGCCTATGACCGTTGGCAACGCGCGGTACAGGCGGCGATGGCGTTCTAGCTGTGGTCTTTCAACAAGCGTTGTTTCTGCCGTGACCAATCGCGCTTGGCCTGGGTTTCGCGCTTGTCATGGGTTTTCTTACCCTTGGCGATGCCGATCTTGATCTTGGCCAAACCCTTGTGGTTGAAATACAAAACCAGCGGCACCAGCGTCATGCCCTTGCGCTGGGTTGCATTCCACAAATCGGACATCTGTTTGCGGGACACCAGCAACTTGCGACGGCGGCGCTCTTCATGCTTGAACACTTTGGCCTGCTCGTATGGCGCGATATAGCTGTTGACCAGCCACAGCTCGCCGTCATCGACGGTGGCATAGCTTTCGGCAATGTTGGAACCACCCGCGCGCAGGGATTTGACTTCGGACCCTTGCAGAACGATACCGCATTCGATGTCCTCTTCGATTGCATAATCGAAGCGGGCGCGCCGGTTTTCGGCAATTACCTTGTAATTCGGGTCTGTCTTCTGCTTGGCCATAACGCGTTGATTTAGGCGGCTTGCGCCGCCCTTGCAAGGCACGGATTTCCAGCCGGGGTCAGGATTTGGCCGAAATGATCAGATCCGGGCCAAAAATCGTGTCTGCATGGTTGTGAAGGTATATCTTCAACCAGGGCGTAAACCGGTCCGGGTGGCGTTTCACCTCGGCCAACAGATCGTGATAGTCGATCCAACGGATATCCATGACTTCATCCGGGTTGGGCGCGATTTTCAGCGGGCCGCGGACATGGGCCAGAAAGACGTCGACAACCTCGTTTTCCACCATGCTGTTGCCCACATCGGCGTGGTATTCCAACCGGTGCCGGTATTCGGGATACAGACCTGCGATCCCAAGCTCTTCACGCAGGCGGCGCACGGCACAGGTGGAAGAGCTTTCATCCCAATCTGGATGCGTACAGCAGGTGTTCGCCCAAAGGCCGGGCGTGTGGTACTTGCCCAGCGCCCGGCGCTGCAACAGGATCTCGGTCCCCCGAACGACAAAAACCGACACAGCCTTGTGCTTGAGTCCTTTTTCGTGAACTTCAAGCTTGTCTACAGGGGTCAACTCACCATTGACCCAAGCTGGGATCATGATACCCATCTGTCCTCTCCTGCTGCCAATCCGCCTGACGAGCCCTGATTTTGATTATAGCTGTTGCCGGACGGGCTTGGCGTTGCGGCGTTTTTTCGCGATCCGCCGTCATATACCAAAGTGTCGCTGTTCCACACTGTTATCAATCGCACCAAAGGCCGCAGGGGCTGCGGCCTTTGGTCCTTGTGCATTGGTGCACAGTATCAGGTGTTATTCACCCGACACGCTTGCGATATAGGCATAGACGTCTTCACCACCCTTTTTCAGCTTGAAGGTCATTTTCGATTTGGCAGACGTGTCATCCAGATAGGATTTCAAAAATGCCTTGGGGTCCTGAGCATACTCGACAAAAGTAGTCTCGTCCCAGACCAGACCCTTCTCACCGGCGGCAACGATGCTGTCTCCGTACTTGAAACCCTCAACGGTACCGGCGGTGCGGCCAGCGATTCCATAGAGGTTGGGGCCGGTTTTGCCACCCTTGACGATCACTTCGCCTGCCGGGTCAGCGATCATGTGGCAGGACTTGCACTTGTTGAAGGTTTTCTTGCCCGCCTCAGCGTCGCCTTCAGCATAGGCAGGAAGGGCCAGAAGGCCGACGATTGCAGTAGCGAGGATGCGATTCATAGCTTTTGCTCCGATACAAATTGGCTGCACCGAATGGACCGTCGGCGCAAAAAAGAGTCAACGCGCAGATTGCCGCGCGCGTTCACTGTGCCACTGCGACAAATAGGCTGTCCTTAACTTTTGTCATGTACCCCGGACCAGCAAGGCAACAGATCGCCTGCTGCCGGAGTCGCCAGATACACGGCGCGCGCGATGGCCCGCGCCAGGCAAAGCGAGGCCGCATGCCCGATGACACCAGGTTCGGTATCGGTGGCGACACCTCGCGCGCCCGTGCTGACCCCGAATACCAGATCGCCATCCCCCGGCGTGTGGGCGGGTACAATGGCGCGGGCAATACCGTCATGGGCGGCAACGGCCAACCTTTGACATTGCGGTTTGCTCAGGGCCGCATCCGTCGCAACGATGGCAATCGTGGTATTGGCCTTGTCCGGGTTCGCCGACCGCATCACCTGCGCTTTGCGACTGACCATTGGTTGGCCAAGCCCGGCATTGGGATCAGGTCCCAATCCACCGAATTCGCCGTCCACTTCAAATGGGGCGGCCCAGAAATGCCTGTCACCCGGCGTGGTGACACTGCCCAGCGGATTGACCGCAACCAATGCGCCTACGGTGGCACCGCTGTCCAGAACAAGCGAGGCGGAACCCAACCCGCCTTTGTGCATCGCCGTCAGAGCCCCGGTTCCTGCACCTGCGGTTCCGAGTTCGAACCGGTCCGACGCGGATTCGAACGCCGCACGGCCCAAGGAGCGATAGGGATTCTGGTGCCACGCCTTGTCGCCGCCATTCAGCAGGTCGAACAGAATCGCCCCGGGCACGATCGGCACCACGGCGGAACCCACCTGAAACCCACGACCCTGCGCATGCAGCGCGTCCATCACGCCCGAACAGGCATCCAGCCCAAAGGCCGACCCGCCCGAAAGCACGATCGCATCCACCTGGTCAACGGTCTTGTCGGCGGCCAGCAAATCTGTCTCGCGCGTGCCGGGTGCGCCGCCCATCACGTGCACCGAGGCTCGGAGTGGTTGCGCGCCGGTCAGAACCGTGACGCCTGATTTCAAAGCTGCGTTCTGTGCGTTGCCGACCATCAGGCCGGCGACATCCGTGATCAGGTTTCTGGGTCCGGGGATCATGCATACCTCGGTGGTCGAGCGGGAAAGCGCGCTGGCGCGCGCTGCCTCCGGCGGGGATATTTTTGGCCAGATGAAGAACGGATCAGATGCATCGGCCTCCGTCCACCTCGAGCGCGGCGCCGGTGATCATGCTGGCCTCGTCCGAACACAGGAAACAGGCGGCATTGGCCATGTCTTCAGGGGTTGAAAAGCGGCCCAACGGGATGGTCGACAGGAATTTGGCACGGATTTCGGGTGTGTCTTCACCCATGAAAGACTTCAGCAATGGCGTTTCCCCGGCGACCGGGCAGATCGCGTTCACCCGCAGCCCGGAAGGGGCGAGCTCGACTGCCATCGTTTTGGTTGCGGTGATCATCCAGCCCTTGGAGGCGTTGTACCAGTTCAGGTTCGGGCGCGGTGACAGGCCCGCGGTTGAAGCCACGTTCAGCACTGAACCCGCCCCGCGTGCCTTCATAGGTGGAACCAATGCGCGGGCGGTCAGATAGACGGATTTCATGTTCACGTTGAAAACACGGTCGAAATCCGCTTCGCTGACCTCCTCCAACGGCGTCGGCAGGTGGGTCACACCGGCATTGTTCACAAGGATGTCCAGATGGCCGAAGGTTGAGAAAGCCGCATCCGCCATCTTTTGAACCGAAGCGCCCTCGCCTACATCAACCTGCTGAGCAACCGCTTCGGACCCAAGCTGGGTTGCAAGCTCATGGGCGGCATCGCCATTGATGTCAGCAATCATGACGCGCGCGCCTTCGGCCAGGAACTTCCTTGCGATCCCCGCACCAAACCCGGATGCACCGCCAGTGACGATTGCGGTTTTTCCCTCCAGCCTCATGGCGTTACTCTCCTGCACCTATTGATGGCCAGACTATCAACGCCCGGACGAGATGCCAGATCATTCTTCGGACACCTTGCCGCGCAGCGCCTTGACGTCGCCCCGCGCCTTTTTCGCCGCAAGCCTGCGTTTGACCGAACCATAGGTGGGTTTCGTCGCGATGCGCCGCTTGGGTTTGACCAGCGCCTTACCGATCAGTTCCGCCAGTCTTGTACGTGCGATTTCCCGGTTGCGGGCTTGGGAACGTGTTTCTTCGCACTGGATGATGATCGCGCCATCCTTGGTCCAGCGCCGCCCGGCCAGCCGTTTCAGCCTGTTCTTGACCGGATCGGGCAAAGAAGGGGAGCGCGCGGCCTCGAACCTCAGCTCAACGGCGGTTGAGACCTTGTTCACATTCTGCCCACCAGGGCCGGAGGAACGCACGAAGCTCTCGGTCAATTCCCAGTCTTGCAGAGTGATATCGTCAGAGATGCGCAACATGGGTGAGACCATAACTGGCGCGGCTGAAAACAGAAAGGGCCGCCCCGGCGGGACGGCCCTTCGAAAGTTCAGGAGGTCGGGTCGGTTAGATCAATCGACCAGCCGGAGCGCACGCTCGGCCAAGGGCTGCCCTAGCAGGCGGTCCCCCCGGTTGTTCCGACACCTCTCTCCAATCTCTTTCTTGACACTGGATCACCTCCTTTTCTATCTGTTGCGGTTGAAAAGAAGCGTGACACAAGATGCGCCATTCTCAAAGCACTTTTTTACGCAGGCTGTGCAGCGGTCAGTCGCGCAACGATCACCTTGAACGGGATCAGAGCGATCAGGGCCAGCGACAGTTTCACCAACCAGTCGGCAAAGGCCAGCGTCACCCACAGCGGTGCCTCGGGACCAGACAGCATGAAGGGCACGGGCTCCCACGCCCAGTTGATGGCAGCATCCGCATCGGCGCCAAAGAAGGTGACCGAGGCCGAGAAGGCGATGGTGAAGAACAAAGCGGTATCCAGCGCTGAACCTACCAGAGTCGATACCAGCGGCGCACGCCACCATTGACCGCCACGCATGGCGTTGAACACGGTGAGGTCGGTCAGTTGCGCAATCAGGAAGGCGGTGCCCGAGGCCACGGCGATGCGCAGCGGCACGGCGGCATAGGTGAAGCCGTCGCCCTGAAGCATGATCTGGCTGCCGATCAGCGAGCAGATCACCCCGGTGACGAAGCCCGCGAAAACAACCTTGCGGGCCGGGCCCACACCATAGACGCGGTTCATGATGTCAGTGACCAGAAAGGCCAGCGGATAGGTGAAAGCACCCCAGGTCAACAGCCCGTCAAGGATCAGGAACTGGACCAGGATGTTCGAGGCCACGACGATGGCGGCCATGGCAATGATGCCGGGAATAAAGTTGCGTTGCATATTTTGATGCCCGTTTTGACAAGGTAGCGGCGACTTGGCCAAGGGACCGTCCCGAGGCAGGCTGTGCGTTTAGACCTTCATCTGCCGCGTGTCAATCGGGCAGCAGATACTCGACCAACTCGGTCCGTTGCAGCGCCAGAAAGTTGTCGTCCGAGATCATCGTGGCCCGCAAACGTCCCTGATCATCCCGCCAGATCGACAAGCCTTCGAGGTTGTCATGCGCGCCCGTTCCGGTTTCGAACAGGGTTTCCTCGGCGTTTGGCATGTCGCCTGCCAGATCCCACCGCCGCAGGCGCGAGCGAAACCCGATTGCCGAGAGGCTTCGCTCCAACACATAAAACCGCCCATCAGGACCGAAATCAGCGGCAACCGGCTTGAACCAACCGCGCTGGGGCAGAACAAAAGGGGTCGACCAGGTTTGGCCATTCCAGCGATAGACGGGAATATCTCCGACCGAGGTGCGGTTTGTTTCCGGCAACGTATACAGCCGCCCGCGCCCATCGATGGCCAAACCTTCAAAGGACCCGTTGTCGGCGAGATGCTGAAATGCCTGCGGGCGTGGCAATACACGCGCCTTCGTGCCCGGTGCGGGGTAATGGGCGACGCGGTGCACCCCTTCGAATGAGATATAGAACCCACCGTCAGGAGCCGCCGCAATCCCTTCGGAATCGCCAACGCCGCCTGACATGATATGACCATTGCTGGACAGAACCGGCCATTGCCCCAGAATGCGAAGGCCGGTGATCTCTCCATCAAGACGCTCAATGCGCGCCGTCACCAACCGCGCCCGGTCACTCAGCGCCATCATCTGCTGCCCATTGTCGGAAATGTGCAGCGCCGAGAATCCACCGAACCAATCCGCCGTGTCACGCCATGCAAAACTGCTTTGATGTGTGGCTGTTTTTTCATCCACTCCAAGGGCCGCCGTGGCCAGAAACAGTGCCGCACCTACTTGGATTGCAAGACTGAGGCGCATTGTTTCGGCAAATCGGCCAGCACATATTCCCGGCGTTTCTTGGGCGGCGGCGCGTTCGGGTCGGGCGGCGGCGGGTTCAGGATGTTACGCACCCATTGTTGCGCCTCGGCACAGCCATCGCCCTTGGGAGGTGCGTCCTGGTTGACGCATCCCTTTGATCCTCTTGGGCATTTCAGGCGCACATGGAAGTGGTAGTGATGCCCCCACCAGGGCCTGATCTTGCGCAGGTAGGCCCGGTTGCCTTTTTCATCATTGCACATCTGAACCTTCGCCCCGGGGAACACGAAGATACGTGCCACGCGCTTGTCCTTGGCGGCTTCGCGCAGCACCGCGTGGTGCTGTTTGGTCCAGTTGCTGTTGACATAGGCACCGTTCGAGCGGCGCAGCGATACGGACGAAATATTCTCGCGCGCCTTGCGCGACAGGCGCATGTTGTCACCCGGAAGCATCCAGATATCGATATCCAGCCCCAGCTGGTGCGAGCGGTGGCCCGAAGTCATTGGCCCACCCCGCGGCTGGCTGATATCCCCGATATAGAGACCATTCCAACCCGGCTGTTTCGCCGCGAACCGGCTGAGGTCCTGCACGTAATCGATTGCCTCGGGATGTCCCCAGTTGCGATTGCGCGACAGCCGCATTGCCTGCCACGTGGGCCCGGTTTCGGGCAATTGCACCGATCCGGCCGCACATCCGCGCGAATAACTGCCGAACGCCGCTGCTTTTTGTTGCGAGCTTACCTTCTGTGCTCCGAACAACTGCTTTGCCAAGGGCTGTGCCGATGCCGTATGTGCCAGCGCGGCTATTACCAGTAGTGCAAAAAAACGTAATAAAATCATCTGCTCTGATCCCCTTCAGGTCTGACCCAGCGCATCAGGAATAGACCCAGAATAAACAACAGAATGATTGGTGACACCCCCAGACGCGCACTGCCGGTTGCGGTTGTTGCAATCCCGATCAACAACGGTGCCGCAAAAGCGGTCGCGCGCCCCGACAGACCATAAAGACCAAAGCTTTCGACCGGAGTTTCAGGGTCGGTGTGGCGCACCATCATCGAACGGCTGGCCGATTGCAGAATGCCTCCCATGCCACCGATCAGCACACCACAGCCAAAGAAGACCAGATCAGGCAGGTTGGATCCGTCAGGCAGGCCGATGCCGTAGATCTGCGTCCGGTCCATCGACACCACTGTGACACAGACGAAAATCAATACCCAGATCGCCACCAATATCACCGGTTTCGGGCCGTATTTCTTGTCTGCCTTGCCCCCAAGCCACGCAAAAACGGCCGAGGCGAGAACGCTGACGATCCCGAATACTCCGATCTTGATCAGATCCCATTCCAATACCAGCCGCGCGTAGACACCACCAAAACTGTACAGCCCGTTCAGTGCGTCGCGATAGAACATGGACGAACCGAGGTAACTGGCCAGACTGACGCGATAGCGCAAGTTAGACACTGATTTCGACAACAGGCGCAGCGCCTCACCCACGCTTCCCGTCTTGTCCGTCGCCGCATCGTCGCGGACCCACAGAAAGTACGGCACCATGAACAGAATGAACCACGTTGCCGTAAAGGGGCCGACAAAACGCGTGCCTTCCCGTGTGGCGGCATCCAGACCAAAGGCGGGCGTCATCCCGATCAGGGTTTTGCCGTTTGGCTGTTCCACAAACAGCGCCAGCATGATCGCCAGCGAGATCAGCCCGCCAAAATAGCCAAAGGCAAAGCCCGAGCCCGATATCTCGCCCACTTCGCTGTCATCGCCCAGATCGGGTAGCTGCGAGTTGATGAAGATCAGCGCATATTCCGCACCTACGAAGCCAAAACCGAAAGCCGACAGCATCAGCCACATGTTCGAGCCATCGGGCATCGTGTACCAAAGCGCCGCAGACCCGACCGCATACATGACCGAAAAGGCAAATATCCACGGGATGCGCCGCCCCGAGACATCCGCCATCGCCCCCAGCAGCGGCGCGCCAAAAGCGATGATCAACCCGGTGATCGTCAGACAGTTGGCCCAAACGGTCTGTGCACGCGCCGCTGCCGCCTGCGCATCCAGCCCTTCAGTGGTGAAATACCCGGCGGCGACGCCAGCGAAGTAGGGGCCAAAGACAAAGGTGACCAGAAGGGTGTGATAAGGCTGGCTGGCCCAGTCAAAGAACCACCAGCCCCAGATGCGCCTGCGCTTGGAAATCTCTGCCATCTCTGCCCCTGTTTATCGTTGCGATTATATGACTGGGCTTTAATTCAAATCGCAAGCGTTGAGTGCCAGGCACTTGCTCTTTGTCGCTATGGTGCTTAGGTCTCGGCCAACAAGAATACGGAGAACCCATGCTGTCGCTGATCCAAATCCTGCTGCTGATCCTGGATATTGTCTGGTTCATCATCCTGGCCCATGTGATCATGAGCTGGCTGATCAACTTTCAGGTGCTCAACCTGCACCAACAGCTGGTCGCGCAAATCTGGTACGGGCTGAACCGCCTGTTAGAGCCTATTTATGGCCCGATCCGGCGCATCCTGCCCAATATGGGCGGTCTGGACCTGACGCCGCTGGTGGTGCTGATCGGTGTCTATGCGCTGCGGATCATCCTGATCAACAACGCGGTCTATTTCTACTGACCTCTTGTTCCCCGATTCCGACTGTGTGATTGTCCGTTCAAGAGCAGTCAAATCTTGAAACAGGGCACCCCCGCACATGTTCGACGCCGCGCCTTTGCTGCGAGATGTCTTTGGATTCGATGAATTCCGCCCCGGGCAGGAAGAGATTGTCGATGCCGTAACTGCCAGCCAGAACGTGCTGGCGATCATGCCCACGGGTGGCGGCAAATCCCTGTGTTTTCAACTGCCTGCCCTGCTGCGTGACGGGGTGACGGTGGTGATCTCGCCGCTGATCGCGCTGATGCGCGACCAGGTGCGCGGGTTGCAGGAGGCCGGGGTCGAGGCCGGTGCGCTGACCTCGGGCAACACCCCCGAGGAAACCGACGCCGTGTGGGAGGCACTCGAGGCCGGGCGGCTGAAACTGCTGTATATGGCGCCCGAGCGGCTGGCGGCGGGCTCGGCGCTGGGCATGTTGCGGCGGATCAATGTCAGCCTGATCGCGGTGGACGAGGCCCATTGCGTCAGCCAATGGGGCCATGATTTCCGGCCTGATTATTTACGGATCGGAGAGTTGCGGCGCGCCCTGAACGTGCCTCTGGCCGCCTTCACCGCGACCGCCGACGCCGAAACACAGGACGAGATCGTCGAGAAACTGTTCGACGGCACGCCTCCGCGCAAGTTCCTGCGCGGCTTCGACCGCCCGAACATCCACCTGGCCTTTGCCGCCAAGGACAGCCCGCGCAAGCAGATCCTGGATTTCGCCGATGCGCGCCGGGGCCAGTCGGGTATTGTCTATTGCGGCACCCGCAACAAGACCGAAGTGCTGGCGCAGGCGCTGCGCGAACAGGGCCACAGCGCCTGCCACTATCACGGCGGGATGGAGGCCGAGGACCGCCGCATCGTCGAAACCCGCTTCGCGCGCGAGGACGGGCTGATCGTGGTGGCGACCGTGGCCTTCGGCATGGGCATCGACAAGCCCGACATTCGCTGGGTCGCCCATGCGGACCTGCCGAAATCCATCGAGGCCTATTACCAGGAGATCGGCCGCGCTGGCCGCGACGGCGGGCCGGCCGAGACCCTGACCCTGTTCGGCCCCGACGATATCCGCCTGCGCCGCTCTCAGATTGACGAAGGTCTTGCTCCGCCCGAGCGCCGCATGGCGGATCATGCGCGGCTGAACGCGCTGTTGGGGTTGGCCGAGGCGCTGGAATGCCGCCGCCAGACCCTGCTGGGCTATTTCGGGGAACAGGCGGCACCCTGTGGCAAATGCGACCTGTGCGATACACCGCCCGAAGTGTTTGATGGCACAACACCCGTCCGAATGGCCTTGTCCGCGATTCTTCGTACCGATGAGTGGTTTGGCAGCGGTCACCTGATCGACATTCTTCTGGGGAACGAGACCGACAAGATCCGCGCGCGCCGTCATGATGGTCTGTCCACCTGGGGCATCGGCAAGGAATGGTCGCGCGCGCAATGGCAGGCGATATTCCGCCAGATGATGGGGCACGATCTGGTGCGCCCCGACCCCGAACGCCACGGGGCCTTGCGGATGACCGAGGCCGCCAAACCAATTCTCAAGGGCGAGGCAAAGATCAACCTGCGCAAGGACGCCCTGCGCAAGGCAACCCGTCGCCCCGCCGTGAAAGCCATGGTGTCCGATGAAGATGCGCCCTTGCTGTCGGCTCTCAAGGCCAAAAGACGCGCTTTGGCAGAATCCGCCCGGGTCCCGGCCTATGTCATTTTCCCGGATCGCACCCTGATCGAAATGGCGGAAAAGCGCCCCATGACGCTGGACGAGATGGCCCGGATCGGCGGCGTCGGCGCCAAGAAGCTGGAACGCTATGGCGACACCTTCCTTGAAGTGATCGCGGGCGAGGTCCAGGCGTTGCACCCGGCGCGCCGCAAGCTGGCCGGTCGCGATCAGGGCGACATCTATGACCGCTTGCTGGAAGTACAATCTCAATTGTCCCGGGGTCCCGACGGGATAGACAAACCCCTGACCTGCTCGGCCTCGCAACTGGCAAAGGTGGCGCAGATGCGCCCTGACGACCTGCGTGGACTTGAACAGGTGCTGGGCGACCGGCGTCACGAAAGGTTTGGCACTGCCTTTCTGGACGTGTTGCGTGGGGCGGGCTAGATACGTCAGAGCAGGCAAGAAAAGAGGGCAGGTATGCTGGTAGTGATTTCTCCGGCCAAGCGGCTGGACTGGGCAGAGCGGGACGTTCAAGTCACACAGCCGGATTTTCAGGATGATGCGATCAGACTGTCCAAAACCGCACGCAATCTGACCCTTGGCGATCTGAAGAAGCTGATGGATCTGAGCGATGATCTGGCGCGACTGAATCGCGATCGTTATCGTGCTTTTTCCGACATGCCAGACGCCGATGCGACGCGCCCGGCCGCGCTGGCCTTTGCAGGCGACACCTATCAGGGTCTGGAAGCAGCTTCGCTCGACCCTGACGAACTGGCATGGGCGCAGGATCATCTGCGCATCCTCTCAGGTCTCTATGGTGTCTTGCGGCCACTCGATGCGATACAGCCCTACAGGCTGGAGATGGGCAGCAAGCTGAAAACACGGCGCGGCAAGAACCTGTATGAGTATTGGCGCGACCAGCTGAGCAAAGCTCTGAACGCACAAGGCAACGTGATCGGCAGCGACGTTCTGATCAACTGCGCCAGTCAGGAGTATTTCGGCGCCGTGGACCCGAACGCTCTGAAATTGCGCGTCATCTCGCCGGTTTTCATGGAAGACAAAAACGGCACTCCGAAAACCGTGAGTTTCTTTGCCAAAAAGGCGCGTGGCGCAATGGCGCGATATGTCATTCAGCACCGCCTGTCCGACCCCGATGCCCTGCTGGATTTCGATACGGGCGGTTACGCGTATCGTGCTGACCTGTCGGAAAAGGACAAACCTGTCTTTGTTCGACCTTACTCGGCCTGAGACGCTGACAGCCTGATTGATGTTTCCTTCCACGGTTTCGGGCCGTGGGTCCGAGCGAGGGGCCAGCCCCTCGCGCTCCCCGGGATATTTTCAGCCAGATGAAGCGGGATCCTGGTTGTGGTCACACATGGGTGCATGTTCCTGGGCGAGGTGATTGTCCATGACTTCGCTTACGCCATCCGGTTGGTGTTGCCGGATCATTTGATGAATATGGTTTTTGCGCAGCGGTTTCGTCATGTAGTGATCCAACCCCGCGGACAGGATACCCTGATCGTCACCGGCCATTGCATGAGCCGTCAAGGCCACGATCGGTACATGACGCCCTGTTTCGACCTCAAGCCTGCGGATTTCAGCAGTGGCCTGTTTGCCATCCATCTTCGGCATGGAAATATCCATGAAGATCAAGTCCGGGTCAAACTCCTGAAAGATCTCAACGGCTTCAATTCCATTGGACGCAAATCGCAGGTCTATATGCAGGTCTTTGACCATCTTTTTCAGGATCAGCTGGTTGGTAAGATTGTCCTCGGCCGCAAGTACCTTCATGCGCCTTGTTTCCAAGACTTTGGTTTCTTTGTTGTCAGGGGCGGAATTTCGCTGCGGCGAGCGACGTTCCGGCGGCGGAGTGTCCTTGAGAGCCACGAGCCTGGAATACAACTCGGCCCTGGGGATCGGCTTCTGCAACACACCGTCGATCAGTTCACGGGCTGGGTGCGTGTGGATCAGGGATGGATTTGCAGACATCACGATGACCGAGGCGTCGCCCCACCCACGGTCTTTGAGGGTGACGGCAAGATCCAAGCCATCCATATCCGGCAGATCATGGTCGCACAGGACAAGTTCAATCGCGTCATGCATTTCTGCCAGCGCCTCGGCCCCTGACGCGCAAACCGTCACTTCGGCTCCTAAACGGCCAAGTTGTTTCGCCAAAATGGCACGGTTTACGGCCAGATCCTCGACCACCATGACGTGTTTCACGCAATCCGCCAGTTTCGGAGGTTCGGGCTGTGGGCCTTCTGCCGTGGGCAGCGACACCCTGAACCCGAAACAGGACCCCTGACCCGGTTCGCTTTCGACCCAGACCGAACCGCCCATCATGGTGATCAGGCGCCTGCTGATGGCAAGACCCAATCCGGTACCTTCAAATTGGCGATTGCGTTCGTCTTCGACCTGATTGAACTCACCAAAAACGTGGTTGATCTTGTCCGCGTCGATACCGATGCCGGTATCTTCGATGGCAACATGGATATCGCATGTCTGAGCCTGGGCATGCGGAACGCCTGTCACACGGACCAGGACATGCCCTTCCGTGGTGAATTTGACTGCGTTGCCGACCAGATTGGTCAGAACCTGCCGTATTCGGCCCGGATCGCCCACGAAAAGGGTGGGCAGGAACAGGTCGTAATCCACAAGCAACGTGAGCCCCTTGTCGCGCACGCTTGGCTGCAACAGCATTGCGACTTCAAGAATGCAGCGCTCCAGATCGAAGGGTTCAGGGTGCAAAACCAATTTGTCCGCCTCGATCTTGGAGTAATCAAGCACGTCGTTGATGATAACCAACAATGCCTCACCCGAATTGCGGATGGTGTTGACATAGAGCCGCTGTTCTTCGTCCAGCGGAGATTCATCAAGCAGTTCGGCCATACCCACGATACCATTCATCGGCGTGCGGATTTCATGGCTCATATTGGCGAGAAAGGCTGATTTAGCCCTGTTGGCCGCTTCCGCCCGTTCGCGGGCAGCCTTCAGTTCTGATTCGTGCCGGACCGACGCGGTGATGTTGAGCGCCAGGCTGACCACGTCACCGCCGCTGCCACGCTGATCGATCAGGCGGATGTAGTGACCGTTCCACAGTTGCATGACGATCGGAGGTGGATTGGCCCGGTTCCAGCGTGCCTGCATTCTGGCCTGCCATTCCTCGGCAGTTTCGTCACCGGTATCGACAATTCCTTCGGTGGTCAGCAATTGCAGAATGCGCTGGTAGGAAATCCCTGGCGCCACCTCATCCAGCCCTTCAAACACGCTGAGATACGCAGCGTTTGCGCTGATGAGCCTGCTGTCGCCGTCAAAGAATGCAAACCCGTCCTGAATCGTCTGGATCGAATGCCAGAGGCGGCGTTCGGCAATCTCGATCTTGGCATGAGCGACGGTGAGATCGGATTTGACCTTTTCGTTTTCGCCACGAACGGTTTCGACTTCGGCCTGAGTTTCACCAATGCGCCTGGTCAACGCCATGGCGTGTTGGCCCAGTTTGCGATTGGCGGCCGAAAGTTCGGCCTGTTTCAAGGCAAGCATTCGTTCGGCTGCCAGACGCGCACGCCGTTCCTGTGCCAGTTTGTTTGCAAGACTCATTTTGATCGATTCCGGGACGTTCGGAATTCAGCATCGCGACAGAGAATGAAAAACTGTTTAAGCCGTTGCGTTACAGGCGCGCGCCATGCAAGGCTGAGCCCAAATAGGAGGGCACTATGCGTCGCTTTGTTTTTATTTCAATGACTTACATAATTTTCCTTCTGATCCTTCCCGCTGCCGTTCTGGCGCAGGGCGCGGTGCCTGAGTTCCGCTATGTCACCTCTCGGGACACGGATTTTTATGGCTCGGATTTGGATGCTCTGTTCGACACCGATCTGAAGTCCTGCATTCAGGCCTGCTCGGCAAACGCGCAATGTACGGCGTTCACCTACAACACCCGGTCCGATGCCTGCTTTCCCAAAAGTGGCGTGAACCGGCAAGAGGCGTATCAAGGCGCATTGTCCGCGCAAAAGGTGCCAAGCGCTGAACAGACCCTAACCTTGGGAAAAACGCGCGAGCAAGCACTCAGCGTCCTGAGTTCTGACGATCTGGGTCACGCAAGAAAACAAGCCCGCGATCTGGGGTTCCTGCACCCGGCAGGAGGGTATGATCTGCAAGCCGTTCTGGATGCCGCGCGCGACGCGGGCAGTGTCACGCAAGCGATGCAGTGGACCGGCGTCGCCGTATCGCTAAGCGACCGCGCGGATCTTTGGGTGGAATATGCGCGCCTGCTGCTGGCCATGAACCCTTCGGGTTGGAACGAGCGGCGCGACCTGCGCAACCGCGCGCTGAATGCGGCGATCAATGGCTATCTGCGCGCCAATGGTCCCGGCTCCCAGATCGCTGCGCTGATGACCCTTGCGGAGGTCCTGGAAGAGGTTGAGCGCGGGCGCGACATGATCCCTGTTCTTCGGCTGGCCGAGCAGGTGCAACCGCGGGAAGACGTATTGGCCGCCTTGGACAACGCCATCGGTAAATATGGCTTCCGCGTGGTCGACAGCTCGGTCGAAAGCGATGCGGCTGCCCCCAGGATTTGTATCGAATTCTCGGAATCGCTGGTCAAGGCCGGGGTTGATTATGATCCCTTCGTTCAGCGTGACGCTGACGGGCTGGTCGTGCAGGCCGAGGGCAGGCAGCTTTGCGTCGATGGGGTTGCGCATGGCCAGCGCTATCGCCTGACATTGCGCGAAGGCTTGCCTGCCGCCTCGGGCGAAGCACTGAACCGCAGCATTGAACTGACCCATTATGTTCGCGACCGGGCACCTTCGGTTCGGTTTCCTGGGCGCAGCTATGTCCTTCCGAAATCTGCCGACGCGGCCTTGCCTGTCGAAACGGTCAATGTCACCGAACTTGACCTGACCCTGCGGCGGGTCAGTGATCGGAACCTGTTGCGTGCCGTGCAACAGGGTTTTTTCGGCCGCCCGCTCAGCGAATGGCAGGAAGAGGAATTCTCGGACCAGATTGCCCAGGACATCTGGACGGGTACTGCCGAGGTTTCAAACCAGTTGAACCAGACCATGACGGCACGTCTTCCCATGGCCCAAGCGATCTCGGATCAACCTGCGGGTATCTATGCATTGACCGCCCGGGTTCCGGGGGCCGATCCCTATGACGATCCCGGCGCAACGCAATGGTTTGTGCTTTCTGATCTGGGGATCAGCACCGCCTTGGGCACTGACGGGCTGCACGTGACCGTGCGCGGGCTAAGCGATGGGGCACCGCGCGAGGGTGTCGAAGTTTCGCTGGTCTCAGGGGCGAATGCTGTCATCGCATCGGCACAGACCGATGAAACCGGCTATGCAAGGTTCGATCCGGGCCTGACACGCGGCAAAGGGGCCAGCGCGCCTGCTCTGGTGACGGCGGCAATCGATGATAGGGATTTCAGCTTTCTCTCGCTGACCGATCCTGCCTTTGACCTGTCGGATCGCGGCGTTGAAGGGCGCGCACCGGCGGGGCCGGTCGATGTCTTTCTGACCACCGACCGAGGTGCCTATAGGGCCGGCGAAGTGATCCATGTCACCGCCCTGTCCCGCGATGGCAAGGCGCAGGCCATCGAGGGCCTGCCTCTGACGGCGATCCTGTATCGCCCGGACGGGGTGGAATACCGCCGGTCTGTCTCGGATGGCGGTGTTGCCGGGGGCCATGTCTTTGCCCTGCCCGTGGCCGCAGACGTACCGCGCGGCGCATGGAAAATTGAAATCAAATCCGATCCAAAAGGCGATGCGCTGGCGCGTCAGACCGTTCTTGTCGAGGATTTCCTGCCCGAACGGATCGATTTCGAACTGACTCTGCCCGACGAACCCTTGCGCCCCGGCGACAGCCCACCGCTCTCGATCGACGCGCGCTATCTGTTTGGAGCGCCGGGGTCGGACCTGAGCATCGACGGGCAGGTCATCGCACGCCCGGCGGACACGGTCCCGGGCTACGACGGATATCGCTTTGGTCGCTATGATGCAGAAACCTCGATCAAGAGCACATATTTCGGAGACACGCGCACAGACGCGACGGGGCACGCGACCGTAGCAGTCAAAATCCCCGTGTTAGAGACTGAGGGAAAGCCGATCGAGGTCGAAATCATCGCCCGGCTGGCCGATGGCTCGGGCCGCCCGGTCGAGCGACGCCTGACCGCGCCCGCCCAGCCGCCGCACCCTGTTATTGGTGTCAAACCCCTGTTCGACGAGGTCATCCCGGAAAGCACCGAGGCTGCGTTTGAGATCGTTGGCCTGTCTCCTGAGCTGACGCCCATTCCGATGCGCCTGCGCTGGACGCTGAACAAGATGGAAACGCGCTATCAATGGTACCAGCTTCACGGCGACTGGAATTGGGAACCGACAACGCGCCGCACCCGTGTCGCCACTGGCGAAGTGGACGTTTCCTCCGACCCTCTGACGCTGACACAGCCTGTGGAATGGGGGCGCTATGAACTGGTGGTGCAACGCGTAGACGGAACATATACCGAAACCGCCGTCGATTTTTATGCGGGCTGGTATCAGGCCGCCGATGCGTCAACCACGCCGGACCGGCTTGAAATGTCATTGGATCGCGACAGCTATCGCATCGGGGATACGGCGCAGTTGCGGATTGTACCGCGAATGGCCGGTGTCGCTCAGATCGAAGTCCTTTCGAACCGTCTGATCCATCGCCAAATGGTGGAAGTGCCGGAAGGTGAAACTCTGATCCCCATTGAGGTAACGAAGGATTGGGGCCCAGGGGCTTATGTCACCGCAACCGTGATCCGCCCAATGGATGTTGCAGCCGGTCAGAACCCGGCGCGGGCAATGGGCGTGGCCCATGCCAGCATCGATCCAGAGGAACACAAACTCTCCGTAACTGTCGATGTGCCCGAGGTCACCGCACCACGTCAGACGCAAAAAGCCCGTATCAGGGTCGAAAACACCGTGGACAACGAACCGGTCTGGCTGACGCTGGCCGCTGTCGACGTGGGCATTCTGAACCTCACCGGGTTCGAAAGCCCGGACCCGCAAGGATACTATTTCGGGCAGCGCCGTCTGGGCGTTGATCTGCGGGATGTCTACGGGCGACTGATCGACGGCATGACCGGAGCCATGGGCACCGTGCGCTCGGGCGGCGACAATGACAGCGGGATGCGTCGCCAGTCTCCGCCGCCGACGCAAGACCTGATGGCCGTGTTCAGTGGCCCGGTCGAGATCGGCGCGGATGGTGAGGTTGAGATCGACATTCCCCTTCCCGCTTTCAACGGAACCGTCCGCCTGATGGCCGTCGCGTGGTCGCACAAAGCCGTCGGCCAGGCCGAAGCTGAAATGATCGTCCGCGACCCTGTGGTCGTCACCACCAGCCTTCCGCGCTTCCTTGCCCCAGGCGATCAAAGCCGCATGCGTCTTGAGATCGTCCATGCGGATGGCACACCCGGGGAAATGGCACTTGGCCTGAGCGCCTCCAACGGTTTGGAGCTGGGTGCGGCACCATCCAGCTTTGTGCTGGAAGACGGTGGCAAGGCGGTTTTCGAGATCCCGATCACGGCCAGCGCCGTCGGCGATCCTGAAATCAGCGTCTCGATCACCACTCCTGATGGGCGCGACCTGTCGCAAACCCTGCGGATGCCCGTGCGGGCCAATGATCCGGTGATTGCCCTGACACGGCGTTTTGCCTTGGGCGCAGGCGACAGCTTCCTGTTTTCACAGGACGTGTTTGACGGGTTCCAGCCGGGTTCGGCCAAGGCCATCCTGTCCGCCGGAGCGTTGGCAAAATTCGACACACCCGGACTGCTGGATCAGCTGAACCGTTATCCCTATGGCTGCACCGAACAGATCACCAGCAAAGCACTGCCGTTGCTGTACCTGTCATCCGTTGCGCAAGCCTCGGGGCTGGGGGATGGTCCGGTGGTGGATCAGCGCATTGCCGATTCGATCCGCAGCATCCTGACCCGTCAGGCCGCGAACGGCGCCTTTGGTCTGTGGCGCGCAGGCAGCGGGGATTTCTGGCTGGACGCCTATGTGACCGACTTCCTGTCCCGTGCCCGCACTCAGGGACATCCCGTGCCGGACCGGGCTTTCGCTCAGGCAATGGACAACCTTCGGAACAGGGTCAATTACGCGCCTGATTTTGACGAAGGCGGTCAGGACATTGCCTATGCTCTGATGGTTCTTGCGCGGGAAGGTGCGGCCTCGATGGGCGATCTGCGCTATTACGCGGATGTCAAAGGGGATGCCTTCGACACCCCTCTGGCGGCGGCACAATTGGGCGCAGCCCTGGCCTCTTACGGCGACCAGACCCGCGCGGATGCGATGTTCAACCGTGCCGCGCGGATGCTGGATCGGCAACAGAACCAGCAACAGAACATCTGGCGCGCTGACTACGGCACCCACCTGCGGGATGCGGCCGGTCTGTTGACCCTTGCCACGGGCGCGGGCAGCGAGGCGATTGACCGCGATGCTTTGATCCAACGGGTGAGCACGGGCCGCACGCCGCTGTCCACGCAGGAGGCCACGTGGTCATTGCTGGCGGCGCACGCGCTTGTGTCTGACCCAACGGGATCGGGCTTGATGGTCAACGGCGCGCCGGTTTCCGGTCCGTTCGTGAAGGTTCTGCAATCCGGGCAGGCGGATGAGATCAACATCACGGCCGCCGACGTTCAGGCGACGGACATCACCTTGACGATCACGGGCATTCCGGAGGTTCCGCCCGAGGCGGGCGGCACTGGCTACGCGATCGAACGCCGGTACTATTCGATGGATGGTGATTTGATCGACGCAAACAGCTTTGCCGTGGGTGACCGGTTCGTCACTGTACTGCAAGTAACACCGTTCGAAAGCGGCGGTGCGCGGTTGATGGTGGACGATCCACTGTCCGCCGGGATCGAGATCGACAACCCGAGCCTGCTGCGCTCGGGCGATGTGCGGGCACTCGACTGGCTGGACCTGTCCGACGCCACCCATACCGAGTTCCGTTCGGACAGGTTCCTGGCCGCCGTTGATTTGTCCGGTCGTGAGACGGTAACGCTGGCCTATGTGGCGCGCGCCGTAACACCGGGCGTGTTCCATCATCCTGCGGCCTCGGTCGAAGATATGTACCGCCCGCAGAACCGTGCGCGTACGTCGACCGGACGGGTCGAGATCCAGTGATCAGCCTTGCGCCATACCGCTGCTTGGGTGGCTGTCATGCCTAGGCGGTCGCGGCTTTTGTTTGCGCTGGCCGGAGCACTCTACCTGACGGCACTGGCGCGGGATGGTGTTGACCGCTGGGTCGACGCCACAACCCTGCCTCCCGTTCTGGCTGAAACTTCGGTCGAGATGCGAGACCGGAACGGCGACCTTCTGCGTGCATTTCCAGTCGAGGATGGCATCTGGAGGCTACGGCCCAGCGCCGTCGATCCGAATTTCATCGCCATGCTGATCCGGTACGAGGATAAACGGTTCTGGACCCACGCCGGAGTGGACTTCATCGCGATGCTGCGGGCCGCCGGGCAAAGCCTGTGGAACGGGCGTAACGTGTCGGGCGGGTCCACCCTGACCATGCAGGTGGCACGGTTGATCGAAGATGGCACGACCGGGCGCTGGAGCGGGAAATTTCGCCAGATCAGAGTCGCATTGGCGTTGGAGCGGCGTCTGAGCAAACAGCAAATCCTGAACCTTTATCTGACCCACGCCCCCTATGGAGGCAATCTGGAAGGGCTCCGTGCCGGTGCCCGCGCGTGGTTTGGAAAGGACGCCGCCCGGCTGACTCCCGCACAGACAGCCCTGTTGGTCGCACTGCCGCAATCCCCCGAGGCCCGGCGTCCGGATCGCAACCCACAGGCCGCCCGAGAAGCGCGTGACCGGGTGCTGCGCAGGCTTGAACGCCATAACGTCCTGACCGGTGCTGAGGCGCGCGCGGCCATGACCGAACCCCTTCCGGGTCGGATGAATCCGTTTCCGCGCCTTGCACCGCATCTGACTGACCGTGTGGTGCGGCAAGCACCCGCAATCCAGGCCTTCGACCTGACCCTGGATGCCGGATTGCAGGCCCGGCTGGAAACCTTGGTGGCCCAGGCCGCCACCCGTGTCGGACCACGCGTTTCCGGGGCCCTGATCGTGGCCGATCATCGCAGCGGCGAGGTTCTGGCATCGGTCGGATCTGCCGGGTACCAGGATGCGCGTCAGGGGTTCGTGGATATGACCCGGGCCGTACGGTCGCCCGGATCGACCCTGAAACCTCTGGTCTACGGGCTGGCCTTCGATCAGGGGCTGGCCCATCCCGAGACCCTGATCAGCGACAGCCCCGTCATGTTCGGTCGGTACGCGCCGCGCAATTTTGACGGCGCATTCCGTGGAGATGTCCGGGTGCGGGAGGCATTGCAATTGTCGCTGAACGTCCCCGTTGTACGGCTGACGAATGAGCTGGGGCCCGTTCGTGTGATGACGGCATTGCGGTTGGCCGGCTCGGAACCGCGTCTGAAGGGCGGCACACCCGGATTGGCGATTTCTTTGGGCGGCGTGGGGTTGAGCCTGCACGATCTGGTACAGGTCTACGCCACCCTGGCAGCTGGAGGCACAGGCCCGATCCTGCATCATAACGTTCTGGCAGACGCCCAGCGCACCCCGCGCGTTCTGTCAGAAACCTCTGCCTGGCAGGTTGCGGACATTCTGGCCGGGCTCGCGCCACCGGCAGGCGGTGCAACAGGGTCGCTTGCCTACAAGACCGGCACGTCTTATGGCCACCGCGATGCCTGGGCCATCGGCTTTGACGGGCGGCACGTCATCGGGGTCTGGCTGGGCCGCGCCGATGGAACGCCTGTTCCCGGTGCATTTGGGGGCGATGTTGCCGCGCCGCTTCTGGCCGAGGCTTTCAACCTGTTGAAACCCGACCTCACGCCCCTGCGTCCCCCGCCACCCTCGACCCTGCTTGTCGGCGCGGCCCAATTGCCGCAACCGTTGCAGCGATTTCGCCCCCGCACGACAGCTTTCAAGGATGATCCCTCGGCGCCGGACCTGCTGTTCCCGCCAGATAACGCCGTGTTAGAGACGTCAGGAGCACCATTGACGGTCAAACTGCGTGGGGGCGTCGGGCCGTTTTCCGTGCTGGCAGATGGCGTACCGGTGCTGACCGGTCAGCGGCGACGAGAGTTTGAAATCCCCAATCCGGGGACCGGCTTCACCTCGCTTGTCGTGGTGGATGCGCAAGGTCAGTCCGACAGGGCGTCAATCAGGATCGATTAGCGCCGCCCTTCGCGCAGCCAACCGCCCAACAGGAAACCTCCTGCCAACAGCAAAACCAGCCAAGGTGGCAGCAGACCCGCCTGGGTCACATCCCGTGTCTCGTAGGCATCGCGCGGGGTCAGACCGATCCAGCCCCGACCAGCCGCCGGACGCCCGGCGCGCACGTTGCGGATCGACGGCAATCCATCTTCCAAACGGATCACGCCGCCACGCATGCCGGCCAGAACCGGTTCAAGAACATCCCCCGTTGCAATGGTGCGTTCAAATTCCTTCGGCGCGGCGGGACCAAGGCCAATCACGGCTGTATGGTCGCCTTCCTGCAAACGGTAAAGACCAATCTCAGGCCCAAAATATTGCGCTTCGAACCGCCCCGGAGAGACCTCTTGCAAAGTGATTTCCAGCGTTTCGCCGTTCGGACGCGTCACAGTCACCGGACCCACATCATCCCCAAGCGTCTGTCGAATGATGCGCATGGACTGCCCGTTGGCTTCGGCCCACAGCGCCTCTTCCTCAAGCTCGGGTTCCTTCATCATCCAATGGGCCAGCCTGCGCAAAAGCTCCAGTTGTGGGCCGCCGCCTTCAAAGCCACGGCTCCACAGCCAGGCGTGGTCCGAAGCCAGCATCGCGACACGCCCTTCGCCCACTCGGTCCAGAACCAGCAGGGGGCGTTCGTCAATGCCTGTCATCAGAACCTCGCCCGAGCGATGGTTCACATCGATCTGGCGCAACCAGGCCCCCCAATCCTCGGAATCGCCAAGATTTGTTGTTACCGGATGGCGCTGACCCAAGTCGCTGACCTTCGGAACATAGCGTTCCTCGAAGACACGCGCAGAGGGTTGAGCCGGCAGGATCGGTGCCAGCGGCGACCGGAAAATGCTGTCAGCTCCGGCGAAATCGGGACCGGCCGCAATCAGAACGGCGCCGCCATCGTTGATATAACTGGTGACGTTGTCCAGATAGATCGCAGGCAGGATGCCGCGCCGCTTGTAGCGGTCGAATATGATCAGATCGAAATCGTTGATCTTTTCCAGAAACAGTTCACGCGTTGGGAAAGCGATGAGTGAAAGCTCGTCGACGGGCACGCCATCCTGTTTCTCGGGCGGACGCAGGATGGTGAAGTGCACGAGGTCTACGGAACTGTCGGATTTCAGCAGGTTGCGCCATGTGCGCCCGCCGGGATGCGGCTCTCCCGAGACCAGCAGAACGCGCAGGCGATCCCGAACGCCGTTCATCTGGATCAGCGCGGTGTTGTTGCGGTCAGTCAACTCACCTTCGGCCTGAGGCACGGAAAACTGGATCACGTTGCGCCCGCCATGCGGCAGGGTGACAGGCAGTTCGACGTCCCGACCGATTGGAATACTCAGCTGCTGCGGCTCGCCACCATCCACGGAAATCTCCAGCGGCGCTGTCGCGGCACCCGCGGGGGCTGCACCGCTGTCTTCCACGCGCAGGGTCAAAGTCACTGATTCTCCGATGATGGCAAAGGCCGGCGCGTTTCGGACGATAAGCCTACGATCCCAGTCGTCTGCACGCCCGGTTTGCAACAGATGCATCGGCGCCGGCAATTCCGGGGCCTGATCGGCATCATGCACGATCCCGTCCGATACCACCAGAATGCCCGCAATGCGCGCGCGCGGTTCTTCGGCCAGGGCTTCATTCAGGGCGGCCATGACCTGCGTGCCCTCATCCCCGTCACCGTCGCCGACCCGAATGCGGCGCAGTTCCGTATTGTCCCGCGCCTCGATCTCGGCGGCCAGATCTTCGGCGGCCTGCGCCGTTTGTTCGGCCCGGTCCGAAAGTGTCTGGCTGGCGCTTTCATCCTCGATCATCAAAACGATATCCGTCAGCGGCGCGCGGTCCTCGACTTGATAGACCGGACCGGACAGTGCCGCGATGACAACCAAAGCCGCCAATCCCCGCAGGGCCCAGCCCGACAAGCCGCGCCACAAGGCCAGACCTACTCCGACAGCGGCAATCGCCCCCACAGCAGCCAAAAACGGCCACGGGATCAGAGGGTCGAATATGACGGTTCCGGTCATTGTCCCAACCTGTCCAAAAGTGCGGGCACGTGGACCTGATCGGATTTGTAGTTCCCGGTCAGAACGTGCATCACCAGATTTACGCCAAACCGATTTGCCAGTTCGCGTTGCCGTTCCCCGGCATAGCCACGACCGACAGGCAAAAGGGCCTGGCCGTTGCGATCCACGGCCCAGGCCCCGGCCCAGTCATTGCCGCCGATAACCACCGGTGTCACGTTGTCATTGAGGTTTCGGAAAGGCATCCCTTCGATCTGTTCTGCATCCCCGGGCGCAGCTTCGACCCAAACTTCTGCGCCGGAATAGCGGCCCGGGAAATCCTGGAGCAAATAGAATGTTCTGGTCAGGACGTGATCGCGGGGAATCGGCTCTAATGCAGGGATATTCAGCGGTCCGGCCAGTTGCTGCAACTTACGGCCATTCGGACTGGATGCGCCGAAACCAGCAATATCCGCATCGCGCGTATCAAACAGGATCATCCCACCCGAACGCAAATAGGCGTTCAGTTTGATATACGCCTCAGCCGAAGGTTGCGGCTGGTTCGGCGTAATGGGCCAGTAGAGAAGCGGAAAGAATGCCAGTTCGTCTCGCTCCAGATCAACGCCGATTGGGTCCGCCGGTTCGACAGAGGTGCGAAAGAACAGGGTTTGCGCCAAGCCCCGCAATCCGGCCTCGGCAATATCGTCCACCTGCGCCTCACCGGTCAGCACATGCGCCAGCACAAGCTCGTGCGTTGCGGCAAGGGCAAATTCGGTATCTTCGGGCGTCTGCGCCTGTACGTCCGGCACCAGCAGAAAAGCGGCCATCGCGGCAGCCGCCGTTCGCGCCAGACCCAGCCTGCCCGACAAGGCCAGCGAGGCAATTACGTCAACCGTCAGCAAGATCAGTGCGAGGCTGAGCAACAGGCCACCAAGCGGGGTTTCCGTGCTGACCTCCTGCCCTTTGATCGGCACATTGGCGGGCCAGGTCACCGGGCGCAGCTCGGTTTCTTCCGAGACCACGTTCAATGCCAGCTTCTGCTTTCCGCTTTCATAGAGACCCGGACGCAAATCTGGCCCGATCCTGCCCGAGATCAGCTGAACGCCATCCACACCGGCCAGGGTTCCGGCATCTGACAGGGCGCCAAACCCGTCCATAATCTGAACCGGCTCCCACGTGGTGCCTTGCAGTTGCGATTCTTGCCGCGACTTGGCCGCCGAAGCCACGGCCAAACGATCCAGCATCTCGACGAACAGGCCTGACAAGGGCAGGCTGGACCATTCGGCATCCGCAGTGACGTGAAACAGCACCACCTGCCCAAGCCCCAGTGCCTTGCGCGTCACCAATGGGGTGCCGTCGGACAGCGAAGCAATCACGCGATCCGCCAAGTTAGGGTCTGGTTGGGCCATGACTTGTGTCGAGACAACCACGTCATCCGGGATAGCCAGGCCGTAAAAAGGAGAGTTCTCGGGGAATGGAGCCAGCGTCTTGGCTTCGCCCCAGCTCATCGCGCCGCCGACGGATCGCCCACCGCTGCGCAGCCGCGCCGGCAACAGGGTGTCTTCGGTGTCCCTGCCCAGATCGCTGGCCGCCATGCGCGGACCGGCAAAACGCAGCAGCAGCCCACCCTGTTCGACCCATTCGATCAAAGCAGCCTTTTCCGGTTCAGACATCTGGGCCACGTCCGACAGGACGATCACATCCGGGTTGGCGGGCAGAACCTCAAGCAGGCCGCCATCGACAAAATCCGCGGTCGGGACCAGGACCTGCGTCAGGTAATGCAGAGGCGACAACAGCTCCAGCCCTTCACGGTTGCGGGTTCCGGCAATCAGTGCAACCTCGCGCCGGCGCAGACTGTCATCGGTCAGGGTCACGGCCCCGGCGGACCTTTGGCCCTGAATTTCAAACCGCGTGATCCGGGCGCGCAATTCCGACGGCAGCGCCAGATCGGCCTGCGCCGTGGTTTCGCCGGCTTCAAAGGTCAGGTCGACCGAATGCAGCACCCGGGCCGTGCCCGCCGGATCACGGCCTTGCGCCAATACCGTCACGCGGTCTTCCGGTCCGAGGCCCGCGCGCTGGACCGTCAATTGGATCAGCCCGTCCTGATAGGCCGCAGGCCGGATCGCAACGGGCCGGGAGGCCGCCTGATAGACCGTCACATCTCCGCGCGCCTGAAGGCTGGACACCAGTTCAGCGTGGTCTGCATAGTCCAGCCTGTCACTGAACCAATGGGTATCAAATCCGCCGTCAACGGCGTTCAACGCGCCAATGGTCTGAGCAATCTGATCCGCATTCGGCTGCCAGGGGTTCGGGGTCAGCCCCGGCAAACGCCCGCGCCACGCTTCCGCAGCCTGAAATACAGGTGTTTCCGGCTCTGTCAGGCGCAAAATCGCAACCGTGCGGCCCGCGCGCCCGGCTTCGGACAGCTGGGTGTCGATTTGGTCAAGTGTCGCCGGCCAGCGCGCGGCACCGGCCCAACTGGCATCCAGCACCAGCAGCAGCGGCCCGGTTCCGGTTTCATCCCGTGACGGGTTCAGAACCGGCCCTGCCAGCCCGATGATGATCGCAGCCGCCGCCAGCATCCGCAGCAGCAGCAGCCACCACGGGGTGCGGTCAGATACGCTTTCGTCATCCTTCAGGCCCAGCAGCAGCGTGACCGCCGGGAACAAGCGGCGGATCGGTGCGGGCGGAACAGCGCGCAGGATCAGCCACAGGATCGGCAGGGTCAGAAGACCCAGCAACACCCAGGGCGCGGTAAAGCCGATGCCCGCCAGAACCGTCATCGCGTTCCCCCGTCCAAGGCCCGATAAAGCCACAACAGAGCCGCCTGCGCGCTGTCGCCCGTGTGATGCAGGCCCAGTTGCCAGCCCGTCGCTCGGCATAACTGCGTCAGCGCGTCCTTGCGGCGTGCGAGGCGTTCCAGATAACGATCCCGCAACTCAGCAGCCTTGAGCGTTTCGTGTCGGACGGACCCTCCGACGCTTTCGAAGATGGTGCGCCCGCGATAGGGAAACGACTCCTCACCCGGATCCAGCACTTGCAGAACCACGCCGCGCACGCCACGGTCGGCGGCTTTGGTCAGGGCCAGTTCAACCTCATCCATGGGGCCCAGAAAATCAGAGATGAACACGGCGCGGGCATGAGGGATCATGGCGCGGTGTTCGGGCGGGGCGTAATCCGCTTGATCATCCTCGGACCAGGCCTGCGCCAGCCGGATGATCTGCGCATTGCCGCGCCGGGGCGGCAAGGTGGTGCCGGTCAGGCCGACACGTTCACCACCGCGCACCAGAAGGATGGATGTCGCCAGCCCCAACAGCCGGGCGCGATCCGCTTTGGTCGGCAGGGTCTTGTCGGATGCAAACCGCATTGAAGCCCCCTGATCGACCCACAGCATCACGGATTGCGCGATCTGCCATTCCCGCTCACGTACAAACTGCTGATCCCCCCGCGCCGAGCGGCGGTGATCGATCATGCGACGGCTGTCGCCGATCTGGGCCGGACGGTATTGCCAGAAATCATCCCCCATGCCGGACCGCCGTCGACCGTGGTCGCCCAGCAGAACGGTACCTGCCAAATGCTCGGCCCGCGCCAACAGGGGCGGCAGCCGTGATGCCTCGGCTTCGGATCTTTCGCGAAGGGTCAGCGCGGCATTCACGCCGCGGCCTCGGTCCGGATCAGCCCGACAGCGGTCGAGTCGATCAGATCAGCAAGGCTGTCGCCACGCGCCCGTGCCGCAAAGTTCAGTGCCATCCGATGGCTGAGCACCGGGCGCGCCATGTCCAGAACATCCTCGGCATTTGGCGCCAGACGTCCCTGCAACATGGCACGCGCCCGCACCGTCATCATCAGCGCCTGCGCTGCACGAGGGCCCGGGCCCCAGGCCACGGTTTCGGCAACCCGTTCGGACACACCAGATTCTTCGGGGCGGAAGGCCCGCACCAGATCAAGGATCAGCTCAACGACGGATTCTCCGACCGGCATCCTACGCAACAGGACCTGCGCGGCCAGCAACTCTTCCTTGCTGAAAATCTGATGCGCTTCCTCTTCTTCAACCCCTGTCGTGGCCAGCAGAATATCCCGCTCGGTCTGACGGTCGGGGTATTCGACATCGATCTGTACCAGGAACCGGTCAAGCTGCGCTTCGGGCAGCGGGTAGGTGCCTTCCTGTTCAATCGGGTTTTGCGTTGCCAGCACGTGGAAGGGCGTACCCAATGAACGATCCTCGCCCGCTACGGTCACTGTACGTTCCTGCATCGCCTGCAACAGCGCCGACTGAGTCCGCGGACTTGCCCGGTTGATCTCGTCCGCCATCAACAGCTGACAGAAGATCGGGCCGGGAATGAAACGGAAATGGCGGCTACCATCGTCGGCAGTATCCAACACCTCAGAGCCCAGAATATCGGCAGGCATCAGGTCGGGCGTGAACTGAATGCGGTTGCCATGCAGGCCCATCACCGTTGACAGGGTCTCGACCAGACGCGTTTTGCCCAGCCCCGGCAGACCGATCAGAAGGGCATGGCCGCCACACAAAAGTGCGGTCAGCGTCAGGTCCACGACCCTCTCCTGCCCGATGAAGCGGCGGGTGATCGAGGCCTTGGCCTCTTGCAGCTTGTTTTCCAGCGCTTCGATCTCGGCTACGAGGTCGGCAGGTTCGGTCATGACTTTCCCTTCCGTGGACTATTATGATTGAAGTGTATCGCGCTGAGAGGAAATGGCAAAAGCAATGAGCGGACAAAAACCTGTGAAACCGTCGCCAGATGGTCTGGCGGCATCGGTCAAGGCGGCCAAAACCAACGGTTTACCGCCCGTTCACCTCTGGAATCCTCCGTTTTGCGGCGATCTGGACATAAAGATCGCAAAAGATGGCACATGGAGTTATTTAGGCTCACCCATCACCCGTTTCGAGCTTGTGAAGCTTTTTTCCTCAATTCTTAAGAAGGAAGACGGCAAATACTACCTCGTCACGCCGGTCGAGAAGGTGGGAATCACTGTCGAAGACGCGCCGTTTGTTGCTGTGGATTTCGACCGGGACGGGGATGGAAAGGACCAGTCCTTGACCTTTACAACTCATGTTGGCGACAGGGCCGTGGCCGGAGTTGACCATCCGATCCGCATTGTAATCGACCCTGAAACAGACGAACCCTCACCCTACATATTGATCCGCGACAACCTCGAAGCCCGCATAGACCGCAAAAGCTTCTACCGCCTCGTCGAGATCGGAACGCATCATGACGGCTGGTTTGGTGTTTGGTCAGGCGGGCAGTTCTTTGGCCTGATCCCCTCAGCCGACCTGAGCTGACCGGGGCGCGCGATCCTGTGCCAGCACGACAGCCATTGCAACAATGCCCGCACCCAGTGCCCGGGTCCAGTTCCACTCGTCCCCCAGCATCAGCATGATCAGCATCACGTAGAACGGGGCAACATTGATGTGAAAAGAGGCCAACGCGACGCCCAGCTTGCCGACGGAGGTGATGAAAAGGACCTGGCTGAGGCCCATGGAAACAAGCGCATAGATCATCAGCATGCCTGCCTGCTGCACGTCGAATGCAGTTGCAGGCATCACTTCCAGGCCAAGCTGCGCCGATCCGAAAACCAGCAGCGACGCCATGCCCAGCCCTCCGACGAAGGTGATCGTGGTGCGCCCGGTCTGGCTGAGCTCGGGGAAGTCCCGGGCGGTTGCCATGCTGGCCCAGCAAAACAGCACCGTTGATCCAACCGCACAGGCCGCGCCCAGGCCCAACTGTGCCGGGGCCAAGGCGCTGGTGGCGATCAGCCCGCCGACAATCGACACAAGAACGCCCAGCGCAAAACTCCACTTCAACCGGCGTGTGCCAGCAGCCAATTCAAGCAATGTGGCCACCAAGGGCGCACACGAGACGATGAGCGCCACCGTCACCGGGTCGGTCAGCTTTTGCGCCACGATCAAAAGGAACATTCCCGACCCGATCCCAAGGCCGCCGACGGTCATTGCATGACCCCAGCGGGCCGAAACAACCCGGCGCGGTCCGTCCAGAATCACCCAGACCGGCACCATCACCAATACGGCCAACGCCAGTCGCGCGGCCAACAGGGCAACGGGCGGCCATGTTTGCAACAGCACTTCGGCCGCCGGAAACCCGGCCGCCCATGTCAGCATCGAGGCCACGGCCAATCCGTTGCCCGACAAGGCAGAATACTGCCCCGCGGACGCAGAAAGGCTGTTCCCGCGGACGGGGTCTGGGCTCATCGCCATCGTTTCGAACCTTCTATTGGCACGGCGCCGGAAAAATGATTCGCCGCGATACCAGAAACGTTTCCGATTTCCTCGGGTCGATCTGGTCGAATTTCGACAAACTGTCGTTTTCTGTCACTTTCGCGGAAATCAACGCGCGGATAAGGTCGGGCCACCTGAAACCCATGGGCCGCCTATGCCAAAATTCGCCGCGAATATCTCGTTGCTCTTTGCCGAACTTCCGTATCTCGACCGGTTTCAGGCAGCGGCAGACGCCGGGTTCCGGGCGGTCGAGATCCTGTTTCCGTATGAACTTGCGGCAAAAGAAACCCGGCGGGCCTTGCTGGCCAACGGGCTCGAACTGGTTCTGATCAACGCGCCTCCGCCGAATTATACCGGTGGCACACCAGGTTATGCCGCCATCCCCGGCGGTGCGTCCCGGTTTCAGTCTGATATCCGCCGCGTTCTGCGCTACGCTCAGGTGCTGCGACCGGGCTTCATTCATATCATGTCCGGATACGCAGCCGGAACGGATGCGATGGACTGCTTCGTGCACAACTTGCAGTGGGCTGCCGATTTCGCACCGCAGCAGACTTTCACGATCGAACCCCTCAATCCGATGTCCCAACCCGGCTATTTTCTGAACGACTATGATCTGGCGGCCGAGGTACTGGGCCGCGTGGATCGCCCGAATGTCGGTCTGCAATATGACAGTTTTCACGCACATATGATCCACGGCGACGCGCTGGCCGTCTGGGAGCGTTTTCACCCCAGTGTTGTCCACGCCCAGATCGGGGCCGCCCCCGAACGTTCTGAACCGGGGCGCGGGCCCACGGATTTCGCGCTGCTTTTCGCGGCAATGGATGATGCTGGTTACACTGGTTGGGTCAGCGCCGAATACGCGCCTTCTACCCGGCACACCGAGGCATCTCTGCACTGGATGCAATAGGCCTGTGCGCCTGCGCACTGGAAATCACATTTCGAATGCCGCATATGAACCGGCAAATCAGCAGAGGAAGAGCCGCATGATTCCCGCACGTTTTGCCCCCGTCCTGTTTGCCTTCATCCTGTCAGGGCTGATGTCCTGCATCGTGACCTGCATCGCAACATTCAAAGAGATCGGGCTGGGCCCCGAGACACTCGCCAGTTGGATGGGTGCCTGGAGCGTCAGCTGGCCGGTGGCCTTCGCGGTGGTTCTGTTCGTGGCCCCGCTGACCCGCCGGTTGGTCGCGCTGTTGGTCAGGCCCGAGGCCTGACCTGCCGCGAAGATGGCCCGCCGGGCCTGATGAGCGGCATGGCGCTTGCTAATGCGCCTCGGCCCAGTTGGCGCCTTTGCCCGCATCCACCGTCAGTTTCACGTCCAGCTTCACCGCCGGGTCGGGCGCGTTCTCCATAACGTCGCGTGCAATCTCGATGGTCTGATCCACGGAATCCTCGGCGACTTCGAACAACAGTTCGTCATGGACCTGCAACAGCATCTTGGCGGGCAGCCCATTGATCGCACCCGGCATCCGCACCATCGCGCGCCGGATCACATCCGCCGCCGTGCCCTGAATCGGCGCGTTGATCGCCGCCCGGCGCGAGAATCCTGCATGCGGCCCCTTGGCGTTGATCTCGGGCGTGTGGATTTTGCGCCCGAACAGGGTTTGGACATAGCCGTGCTCTTTGGCAAATGCCACCGTGTCATCCATATACTGGCGAATGCCCGGAAAGCGTTCGAAATAGCGGTCGATGAAACCCTGTGCCTCGGCCCGCGGGATGCGCAGGTTGCGCGCCAGGCCGAAGCCCGAGATGCCATAGATCACACCAAAGTTGATCGCCTTGGCCTGACGGCGGATATCCGGCGTCATCTCATCCAGCGGCACGTCGAACATCTCGGATGCCGTCATCGCGTGAATGTCCAGCCCATCGGCAAAGGCCTGTTTCAGAGTCGGAATGTCGGCGATATGTGCCAGGATGCGCAGCTCGATCTGGCTGTAGTCGAGGCTGACCAGAACATTGCCCGCCTCGGCGACAAAGGCCTCGCGGATACGGCGGCCCTCCTCGGTGCGCACGGGGATGTTCTGCAAATTGGGGTCGGTCGAGGCCAGACGCCCGGTATTCGCCCCGGTGATGGCGTAAGACGTGTGCACCCGGCCCGTGTCGGGGTTGATATGGGTCTGAAGCGCGTCGGTATAGGTCGATTTCAGCTTGGACAGCTGGCGCCAGTCCAGCACCCGGCGCGGCAATTCATGCTCGGTCGCCAGATCTTCCAGCACATCGGCGCCGGTCGAGTACTTGCCGGTCTTGCCCTTCTTGCCACCTTCCAAGCCCATCTTCTCGAACAGGATCTCGCCCAGCTGCGCGGGTGAGCCGACGTTGAAGGTTTCGCCGGCCAGCTCGTGAATTTCAGCCTCTAACCCGGCCATTTTCTGGGCAAAGGCGTTCGACATGCGGCTCAGCACATCGCGGTCGACCTTTATGCCGTGCATCTCCATTTCCGTCAGAACCGGCACCAAAGGGCGTTCAAGCGTCTCGTAGACAGTCGTCACCTGCACCCGGTGAAGCTGCGGCTTGAACAGTTTCCACAAGCGCAGGGTGATGTCGGCATCCTCGGCGGCATAGGCGGTGGCCTCGTCGATCGGCACCTTGTCGAAGGTGATCGCCGATTTGCCCGACCCCAGCAGCGGTTTGATCGGGATCGGCGTGTGGCTCAGGTATCTCTCGGACAAGGTGTCCATCCCGTGCCCATGCTCGCCACCGTGCATGGCGTAGGACATCAGCATCGTATCATCGATGGGGGTCACATTGATGCCGTGACGCCTGAATATCTTGGCGTCGTATTTCATGTTCTGCCCGATTTTGAGGATCGAAGGGTCCTCTAGCACCGGCTTCAGCAGTGTCAGCGCCTCATCCAGCGGCATTTGCCCTTCAGCCAGCGCGTCTGAGCCGAACAGATCATCCGCCGCACCATCGCGGTGGGTCAGCGGGATGTAACAGGCTTCGCCAGCCTCGACACACAGCGAAATACCGACCAGATCGGCGATCATTTCATTCAGACCGGTGGTTTCGGTATCCACCGCAACCCAGCCTCGCTCATGGGCCTGATCAATCCACTTTTGCAGAGCCACTGCATCACGGACACATTCATACTTCGCCGAGTCAAACGGGATCGTCTCGGCCTCAACTTCCTTGGCCGCAGGCGCCGGTGCATCGGCGATGGCCGGTGCTTCGACGCCCAACTTGTCAGCAATCCGTTTGGTCAGTGTGCGAAACTCCATATCCGCCAGAAAACTCAGCAGGGTCTCTGCGTCGGGCTCCCGCACTTCGAGATCATCCAGCGTGAAATCCAGCGGTGTGTTCTCGTCCAACTGCACCAGTTTCTTCGACAGTTCGATCTGATCGCGCTTGTCGATCAGGGTTTGCCGGCGCTTGGGCTGTTTGATTTCCTCGGCCCGGTCCAGCAGTGTTTCCAGATCACCGTATTCGTTTATCAGAAGGGCAGCCGTCTTGACCCCGATGCCCGGCGCGCCCGGCACGTTGTCGACGGAATCGCCGGCCAGCGCCTGAACATCCACAACGCGCTCGGGATAGACGCCGAATTTCTCGAACACCCCCTCGCGGTCGATGCGCTTGTTCTTCATGGCGTCCAGCATCTCGACACCGTCGCCCACCAGCTGCATCAGGTCCTTGTCGGAACTGACGATGGTCACCCGCCCCCCGGCCTGGCGCGCCTGGCAGGCCAACGTGGCGATGATGTCGTCGGCCTCGTACCCCTCCAGCTCTTTGCAGGCGATGTTGAAGGCCTCGGTCGCCTGCCGGGTCAGCGGGATCTGCGGGCGCAGGTCCTCGGGCATCGCCTCGCGGTTGGCCTTGTAGAGGTCGTACATGTCGTTGCGGAAGGTGTGCGAGCCCTTGTCGAAGATCACTGCCAGATGGGTCGGCGCATCAGAGCCGTGGTCGCCATCCACGTACCGCTGCAGCATGTTGCAAAAGCCCGAAACGGCCCCAATCGGCAAACCATCCGACTTGCGGGTCAGCGGTGGCAGCGCGTGGTAGGCCCTGAAAATAAAGGCCGATCCGTCGATCAGATGCAGGTGACACCCTTTTCCGAATTTGCTCATGCGCGCGCTCCCTATCGGTCAGGGATGGTTCTGCCACAGGGTCGCGCGGGTGACCAGCCAAGAACGCAGCCTAACCGCCAAACAGCCCCGAGAAGACGTCAGAGAAACTGTTCAGCAAAGCCATGATCACCAACACCCCAAGCAACGCAAAAAACGCAAGGGCAAAGAACTGGAAAAGGATTGCCCCCGTACCGATAACCATTCCGGCGATGGCAGGGCGCCGCTTTTCGTGACGCAGGATGCCAACGGCAGAGATGACGATCGCAAGCCCGCCCAGCATGGCAACACCGATCCGCAGGAAATCATCCAGATCGCGGGCGCGGGCAACGGGCTCGGGTTGTTCCACCCCCGCGGCGGCCCTCAGGGTCGATTTGCCGATCTCGGCTGCCAGTTCACCCAGCGACACACCCGCAGTCTGCTGAGGTGCAAAAGGCCCCGCCCAGAATACGAACAACGCGGCAATCAACGCCAAAGACGCGATGCCGAACCCAACCCATCCGAAAACCGGGTCAGCATTGTCAGTGGTCGAAATTACGGTCATCACGTATCCCTGCTTTGGTAGCTCCAAAGCACTATCATGAAAACCGGGGCAAGATTTGGGCGAAACCCGGTTGGTCGGGCAATCAGCCCTGTTCGGTGCCTTTCAGCACATATTTGCAGTCGCAATACGGGCACTCGACCCAGCCTGTATCCTCGGGGATTTGCAGCCAGACGCGCGGATGGCCCAATGCGCCTTCGCCGCCGTCACAGGCGACACGGGCGGTTTCAACGATCTTGGTTTCCGGCGCTTCGATGGTCACGGCTGGCGATCCTTCTTCGGTTGTCGGCCTCGCGGGCATGCATTAGGTGCGTTTATGAGCGATGAGCAATCCGGGGGCAAGAGCCACATGAGCGATGCGGCAATCAGGATAGAAGGTCTGCGCAAAACCTATCGTGGCGGCAAGGGTCAGCCTGAGAAACACGCGCTGAAAGGCATTGATTTGACTGTTCCCGGGGGTTCGGTTTTTGGGCTGCTGGGCCCGAATGGCGCCGGGAAATCGACCCTGATCAATATTCTCGCCGGGTTGGTGGTGAAGTCCTCGGGCCGTGTATCGATCTGGGGTTTCGATCAGGATCAGAATCCGCGACAATCCCGCGCCGCGATTGGTGTCATGCCGCAAGAGCTGAACCTTGACCCGTTCTTCACCCCTCGGGGTGCATTGGAGGTTCAGGCAGGCCTGTACGGCGTTCCGAAATCCGAGCGACGCAGCGATGAAATCCTTGAACTGGTCGGCCTCAGCGACAAGGCCGAGGCCTATGCCCGCACGCTGTCGGGCGGGATGCGGCGGCGGCTGCTGCTGGCCAAGGCGCTGGTCCATCACCCCAAAATCCTGGTGTTGGACGAACCCACGGCAGGCGTGGACATCGAACTGCGCCAGATGCTGTGGGCCAATGTGCGCAAGCTGAACGAACAGGGCATGACCATCATCCTGACCACCCACTATCTGGAAGAAGCGCAGGAGATGTGTGACGAAATCGCCATCATCAACCACGGTGAAAAGATCGCTCAGGACAGTACCGCAAACCTGCTGGGCCGCATGGACAGCCGGACCATGGTCATTGTTCCCGACACCCCGGTGGTCGACCTGCCGGTGACCGAAGGCGTCGAGGCCAGCTTACGTGAAGACGGCAGCCTTATACTGCAATATCGCAGCGCCCGGACCAGCGCCGAGCAGGTTCTGGAATCCGTCCGGGCGGCCGGCATCCGCATCCGCGACGTGCGCACCGAAGAGGCCGATCTTGAGGACGTGTTCCTGGCCCTGACCTCCTCGCGCGCCGACGATGCCCCGGCCGACGATCAGGACCAGCCACGCCGGGGCCTGCACCGGGTCAAGCTCTAAACCCGGTCTATCCGCGCTTGGTAGCAGTTGTTCCGTGCCGATCTTACGTGAATATAGGCCACGTCCGGGCGGGCAAAGATGGCGCTGACTTTTGCGTCGATCTGATCTTTTGGCGTGATTGCCCCGGTGCCATAAACGATCCGGTCATCTGGTCCATACCCCTTGATCAGATAGTCCGGTGCAGTGGTCAAAATCTCGGGCAGGGCGTCGCCTTCATAGCGCTTGCAAGGCGTTGCGCACAGAAAGATCGGTCCTGTTTCAGCGTAGGGATGTGGCTCTAAAAAGGGGCGATGCGCCAGTATCAGCATCTCTGCGCCTTCGGGGATGTTCCTCAGGCAGTGGCGACAGGGATTGCCAGCCCCCGACGAAACGGCGCGCTCGGGCGTGTGGCCATAGGCATCAGGCTGACCTGCCTGAAGGGCGCGGACTTCGTCAGTGGGCAGAGCGGTGATTTTGAACATCTCGTGTCTCCTTTTTCTGCAACCATGCGCGCCTGTTCAGGTCCAGGCGACCCGTTTCCTGCGCAAAGGACTCGAAAAAGAACAAAACGTGAATATAATGTGGAATCGCCATGTATGCCGAACTGTCGATCACCTCGAACTTCACCTTCCTCACCGGGGCCTCGCACCCCGAGGAGTACATGGAGCGCGCCGTCACCCTGGACCTGCCCGCCATCGCCATCGCCGATGACAACTCGGTGACCGGGATCGTCCGCGCCCACACCCAGGCGCGCGAGATCGCCCGCAAGGTCCGTGAACGCCGCGCATGGGACGAGCAGAACACGCCCATCGGCCCGCCCTGCCCCGATCACATCCCGAAACCGCCCTCGTTTCCGGTGCATGCGGTGCCGCGGCTGATCCCGGCGGCGCGGCTGCTCTTTACCGATGCCCCGCCCGTCACCGCCCTGCCCCTCAACCGGCAGGGCTGGGCCAGCCTGTGCCGCCTCCTGTCCACCGGGCGGCTGCGCGCGGCCAAGGGCGACTGCATCCTGCACCTGTCCGACCTGCTGGAGTTCTCCGACGGTCTGCACCTGCTGCTCTGGCCACAGGCGGGCCGTCCGACCGGCGGCGCGAGCGGATGGCGGACACAGGCGCAACAGCTGACGCGCCGCTTTGCCGGGCGCATGCACCTGCTGATGCATCCCCGCTATGACGGGGCGGATTCCGCGTTTTTCTCAATGTTAGAGATTGAATCAGACCATCTGGGCCTGCCCACCATCGCCAGCGCCGCACCGATGATGCATCACGGTTCGCGCCGCAAGCTGGGTGATGTGCTGACCGCCATCCGCCTGCGCCGCAAGGTGGACGACCTGGGCCGTCACGCGCTGGCCAATGGCGAGCAGCGCCTGCGCTCGGAACCCGAGATGCTGCGCATCTTCAAGGGCTTTGAGGACGCCGTGGCCCGCGCTTATGCGCTCAGCCAGGAACTCACATTCTCGCTGGACGAGCTGCGCTATGAATATCCCAGCGAGGGCAGCGACCAGGAAACCCCGACCCAGCGCCTGCATCGGCTGGCACATGAAGGGTTGAAATGGCGCTATCCCGCCGGGGCGTCCGAGAAAGCCAAAAAGATGCTGGCGCATGAGCTGACGCTGATCGGCAAGCTGAAATACGAGCCCTATTTCCTGACCGTCCGCGACATCGTGCAGTTCGCCCGCTCGCGCGGCATCCTGTGCCAGGGGCGCGGCTCGGCGGCGAACTCCGTCGTCTGTTTCTGTCTCGGCATCACCGAGGTCAGCCCCGAGATGGGCACAATGGTCTTTGAACGCTTCGTCTCCGAGGCGCGGGACGAGCCACCCGACATCGACGTGGATTTCGAACATGAACGCCGCGAAGAGGTGATCCAGCACATCTATGAACGCTATGGCCGCCACCGCGCCGGGCTCTGCGCCACCGTGATCCACTATCGCGGCAAGCGCGCCATCCGCGAGGTGGGCCGCGCCATGGGCCTGACCGAAGACACGATTTCCGCCCTGTCCTCGCAGCTGTGGGGGTTTTTCTCGGCCTCGGGGCTCGAGGCGGAACGGATGCGCGAGATCGGCCTCGACCCCGAGGATCGGCGCCTGAAACAGACTCTAATACTGGTTTATGAAATCAACGGCTTCCCCCGCCACCTGTCCCAGCATGTGGGCGGATTCATCATCACCGAGGGCCGTCTGGACGAGCTGGTGCCCATCGAGAACGCCACGATGGAGGACCGCACCGTCATCTGCTGGGACAAGGACGATATCGACACGCTGGGCATCCTCAAGGTCGATGTCCTGAGCCTTGGCATGCTGACCTGCATCCGCAAGGCGTTTGATCTGATTGGCCAGCACCACCAGACCAGCTATACGCTCGCCACCCTGCCGCCCGAGGACCCGGCGGTCTATGACATGCTGTGCCGCGCGGATTCGGTCGGCGTGTTCCAGGTGGAATCACGTGCGCAGATGAACTTTCTGCCCCGGATGCGGCCGCGCAATTTCTATGATCTGGTGATCGAGGTCGCCATCATCCGCCCCGGCCCCATTCAGGGCGACATGGTGCATCCCTATATCCGCCGCCGAAACGGCGAGGAGGAGGTCAGCTTCCCCTCGGACGAACTGGGCGAGGTGTTGGGCAAGACGCTGGGCGTGCCGCTGTTTCAGGAACAGGCGATGCAGATCGCCATCGTCGGCGCGGGTTTCACCCCGGAACAGGCGGACCGGCTGCGGCGCTCGCTGGCGACCTTCAAGAAACATGGCAATGTCAGCGAATTCCGCGCCCTGTTCCTGCGCGGGATGCAGCGCAACGGCTATGACGCCGAATTTGCCGAGCGCTGTTTCTCGCAGATCGAGGGGTTCGGCTCCTACGGCTTCCCCGAAAGCCACGCGGCCAGCTTTGCGCTGCTGGTCTATGCCAGCGCCTGGATCAAGTGCCACCATCCGGGGATTTTCGCCTGCGCGCTGCTGAACTCGCAGCCGATGGGGTTCTATGCCCCCGCCCAGATCGTGCGCGATGCGCGCGAGCATGGGGTGCAGGTGCGCCCGGTCTGCATCAATGCCAGCTTCTGGGACAACGTGATGGAGCCCGACGGCCATGGCGGGCTGGCCCTGCGGCTGGGCTTCCGCCAGATCAAGGGCCTGAGCGAAGAGGACGCCAGTTGGCTGACCGCCGCGCGCGGCAACGGCTACCATCAGGTTGACGACGTCTGGCGCCGCGCGGGCCTTGGCCCCTCGGTGATCGAGCGTCTGGCCGAGGCCGATGCCTTTGCCGCCTGCGGCTTGACCCCGCGCGAGGCGCTGTGGCAGGCCAAGGCGATCGCCACCGCCAGGCCTCTGCCGCTGTTCGCGCAGGATCTGGAAGGCGAGGCGCTGGACGAGCCCGCCGCCCATCTGCCCGGGATGTCGCTGGGCGAACAGGTGGTCGAGGATTACGTCGCCACCCGCCTGAGCCTGCGGGCGCATCCCGTGGCTCTGCTGCGGCACCTGCTGACGCCAGGGCAGCGCGACAATACCACCCCTGTCACATAACGCCGGAACCGCCTATCTGCCAAAAAACAGAGGCGAAAACAGGCCACCATGACCAGACCAACCCTTCCGCCGCGCTTTCCCGCGACGCCCGAGCAGATCAACGCACAGGTTCGCGCCTTTTACGCCCGTGTGCGGCAGGACGCGGTACTTGGCCCGGTATTCGCCAACCATGTCACAGACTGGCCCGCGCATGAGGAAAAGATCGCATCCTTCTGGCGCAACGCCATCCTGTTCGAGCGCAGCTATGACGGCAACCCGCAGCGGGTGCATATCGAACGACCGGACGTGAAGCCCGAGATGTTCGCCCATTGGCTGGACCTGTTCGAAAAGGTCGCCACCCAGACCCTGCCTCCGGAAACCGCCACACCATGGGTCGCTCTGGCGCGCCGCATCGGTGTTGGGATGAAGGCCGGGGTGCAATCGGCCCGCCAGCCCAAGGACGCGCCACCGATCCTGAGTTGAACCCACGGCATGGCTGCCTTGCGATGTTAGCGGTAAATTAGGGGCTATGCGGGTCGAGAAAATAGGGTTAGTCAGAGACAAGACAGCCCCTTTTGTGCTGCCCCTTCACATCGACACATCACCCGAGGCCGACCCATGAGCACTCAGAACACCACCCTCCGGGGTCTTGGCTATGCATTCGCGGGCTTTGCGGTCTTTGCCACCCATGACGCGCTGATCAAGACGCTGGGCGGGACCTACTCGGTGATGCAGATCATCTTTTTTGCCACGCTATTTTCCTTTGTCCCGATGGCAGTGACGATCTTGACGGACCGGACCACGGGCAACTTCCGGCCGCATCACCCCTGGTTGGTGTTGCTGCGCTCGGGTCTGATGGTCACAGCCATGTCCTGCGCGTTCTATGCCTTTTCGGTCCTGCCCCTGGCCGAGGTCTATTCGTTGCTGTTTTCTTTCCCGCTGATCGTCACGGTCCTGTCGATTCCGATACTGGGCGAAGTCGTCCGGGCCCAGCGCTGGGCTGCGGTTGGCGTGGGTCTGATCGGGGTACTGATCGTTCTGCGCCCCGGCGCAACGGATATCACGCTCGGCCATCTGGCCGCCCTGATGGCCGCATTCTGCAGCGCCTTTGCATCGGTGCTGGTGCGCAAGATCGGGAACGAGGAACGCTCGGCCGTCCTGATCCTGTATCCGATGCTGCTGGCTATTGCTGTGATGAGCGTTGCCCAACCCGCCGTATATCAGCCGCCATCCCTGCTGCATCTGGCGATGATGGCGCTGGTTGGCGTATTCTCGGTGATCGCCCAGCACCTGATCATTCTGGCCTATCGGGCTGCGCCCGCAGGGGTCATTGCCCCCAGCCAGTACAGCCAGATCATCTGGGCGACGCTGTTCGGCATGATGTTCTTTGGCGAAACGCCCGACATGTGGGTCGCAGTCGGGGCCAGCATCATCATCGCTTCGGGTGTCTACGTTGTCTGGCGCGAAAGCCGGGCGAATACGACGTCGGTCAACACTCCGGTTCTGCGCGTGCGGTCGCCTCGATCAGATACAGGTGCGACACGGCCGGGCTCATGATGCTAAGCAGAAAACATCTCTGCCGCTTATGATCCAAATCTTAGAGAACTTTGACCCCGGGTTTTCGCACGCCTCCAATGCGGATAACTTCCACTCAAGATCTTCAAAGTTGTCTAAATCCGTATTTGAGTAGATGAGGAGTTGATCTACGTCTGAACTCGATTTCTTAGCTTTTGAAAAGATTGCTCTTTGAACCAGGTTTCGAAACTTGGGTTTTCTTTGTGGGTCCATCAAGCCTATGTCACGGCTGATTGGCTCTTCTGAAGCTTGTACATTTTTTGCGAAACGCGTCCACTCTGCTTGCTCGCGAGGATCGCAAGCTTCGACAACCTCAATACCAATGTTGATTCCCTGACCGGTCAGAATGAAATCCGGGTTCTCACTTTCCACAACTTCCAGCGGAAATTTGAGTTGACCGCTTTGGTTCTGAAAGTCCAGGAGGAGCCGAAGACAAAATCTTTCGAGCTCCTTCTGCCGTCCTCTTCGCTCCAAACGAGGGGGAGCCGAAGCCCCCCATGTCCTTAGTATTTCATAGAGTTCGGAACTAGTTTGAGCGACGAAGGCCTCTGACACTAGTAAACGACCACCGACCGGATGCTTTCGCCCTTATGCATCAGGTCAAAGCCGTGGTTGATGTCGTCCAGACCCATGGTGTGGGTGATCATCGGGTCGATCTCGATCTTGCCGTCCATGTACCAGTCGACGATCTTGGGCACATCCGTGCGACCGCGCGCGCCGCCGAAGGCGGTGCCGCGCCACGACCGGCCGGTGACCAGCTGGAACGGACGGGTCGAGATCTCGGCCCCGGCGGGCGCCACGCCGATGATGATGGATTCGCCCCAGCCCTTGTGCGCCGATTCCAGCGCGGCGCGCATCACCTGCACGTTGCCGGTGGCGTCAAAGGTGTAATCCGCACCGCCCTTGGTCAGGTTCACCAGATAGGGCACCAGATCGCCCTCGACCTCGGACGGGTTGACGAAATCGGTCATGCCGAATTTCTCGGCCATCTCGACCTTGGCGGGGTTCAGGTCGACGCCGACGATCTGATCGGCCCCGGCCAGACGCAGGCCCTGAATCACGTTCAGACCGATACCGCCCAGGCCGAACACGATGGCGCGGCTGCCGATCTCGACCTTGGCGGTGTTGATCACCGCGCCGATGCCCGTGGTCACACCGCAGCCGATATAGCAGATCTTGTCGAACGGCGCGTCCTGACGCACCTTGGCCAGCGCGATTTCCGGCAGGACCGTGTGGTTCGAAAAGGTCGAACAGCCCATGTAATGCAGGATCGGATCTCCATCCAGCGTCGAAAAGCGCGAGGTGCCATCTGGCATCAGGCCCTTGCCCTGCGTCTCGCGGATGGCCTGGCACAGGTTGGTCTTGGGATGCAGGCAGTAATCGCATTCGCGGCATTCGGGGGTGTAGAGCGGGATGACGTGATCGCCCGGCTTCAGGCTCGTTACGCCCGGGCCGACCTCGACCACGACGCCGGCGCCTTCATGGCCCAGAATGGCCGGGAACAGGCCTTCGGGGTCGGCGCCCGACAGGGTGAATTCATCCGTATGGCAGATGCCAGTGGCCTTGATTTCAACCAGAACCTCGCCCGCCTTGGGGCCTTCGAGGTTTACGTCCATCACTTCCAAAGGTTTGCCCGCCTGTACGGCGACGGCAGCACGGGTACGCATGGTATTTGTCTCCCTGTCACTTTTGCCCCGACCCTGCGTCAATTGCAGGGTGTTTTCAACTGTGCTTTCTTGGCAGGTCGGCTAATTATTTGATATTGCAGAAACGACATTGCCAGAATGAGGAACGCCAATGCTCCGTTTTTTACCGATCTTTATCCTTCTGGCGGCCTGCGCAGACACAAGCATTCCGCAGGATGTTGCCGTTGTCTCAGAAGATGCACCGGTCGATCTGGCCTTTTGCAAGGGTGAGCCGTTTGCCGATACCGTTGGCCAGCCGATTTCGACCATTCAGGCGAACCTGCCCGAGCGGTCGCGCGTACTTGGACCCGATGACATCGCCACACAGGATTACCGCATCGACAGGCTGAACGTCTATGTGGACGGCGCCGGTGTTATTCAGCGTCTGACCTGCGGGTAAGCGTGGACTCGGCAGGTGATTCTCAGATAAGAACAAAATAAGAACATTTTGATGTCTGCCCGATGCCCAAACGCCGAATACTCTCGCTGTGGTTCCCCCGTCTGGGGGCCGAACGGCTGATCCGCGCTGCGCGGGGCCTGCATGGCGGGCCTTTGGCCGTTGTGGCCGAACAGTCGAACATGCAGGTCATCACCTCGCTGAACTCTGATGCACAGGCCGCTGGTCTGCGCGTGGGCCAGCCGGTGCGCGATGCCCATGCCATGTGCGCCAGCCTGATCACCCGCCCCCGCAACACCCCGGCCGAGGCCGCGTTTCTGACCGCGTTGCGCCGCTGGGCGGGCAAGTTCAGCCCCTGGGTGGCTGAAGAGGCCCCCGATGGCCTGATCGTTGACCTGTCAGGTTGCGCCCATCTGTTCGGCGGTGAAGAGGCCTTGCTGAGCGTGCTTGAAACCGACTGCGCCGATATGGGCCTGAGCGTGCAGATGGGCATCGCCGACACGTTGGGCGCGGCCTGGGCGCTGGCCCGCTATGCCGGGCAAGAAGCCACATCCGACCGCAACGGCGATGCGATTTCCCAAGAAGCCCGCGCCACCCGCGCCCGCGCCGGCAAGCGGCGGCACTGGACCAGGGGCGGCGCCGCGCCGCAAGTCGTGTCGCTGGGCGGTGGCGCGCGGATTGCCGCGCCGGGGCAGGCCTATGGCGCGCTCAGCCCCCTGCCCATCGCGGCGCTGCGGCTGGACGATCAGACCGTAGCGCAGCTGAACCGGCTGGGCCTGCGGCGGATCGGCGACCTGCTGGGCCAACCGCGCGCCTCGCTGGCCCGCCGGTTCGGGCGCGGGCTGGTGCTGCGGCTGGATCAGGCGATGGGCAGCGCGCCCGAGCCGGTCTCGCCCGCCCGTCCGCCACATCACTTTGCGGTGCGGATGACTCTGCCCAACCCGATTGGCTTGGTCGAAGACGTGATGGCTGCCGTCGATCGGATTCTGCCAACGCTCTGCACCAAGCTGGAAGAGAAGGGGCGCGGGGTCCGCACGCTGCGTCTGGAAGCCCACCGGGCCGATCAGGCCGCTGAGGTTATCGAGATCGGCCTGGCCCGTCCGACCTATGACAAAAATCGTATTTGCCCTTTGTTAGAGATGAAAATTGACAAGATCGACGCTGGCTATGGCATCGACATGCTGCGGCTTGAGGCGATCCAGACGGAACCCATCCATGCCCGCACCATCGCCGGTCATGCCGAAGCGCGCCGTGTGGCCCGCAACCGGCTTGAGGGCAATACAGCCGTGGATGATCTTACGGCCAAGCTGGGCGCGCGGGTGGGGCTGGATGCGATCACGCGGCGGCACCCGGCGGCCTCGCACATCCCCGAGAAAACGGCGCAGACGCTGGCGGCGGCCTGGTCGGAACCCGCGCGCGACTGGCCTGCCCCGCCGCGCCCCCGGCCTTTGCTGATGTGGCAGCCCGAACCCGTGATGGCGCCGGAAACCCCGAATCTGCCCTGCACCTTTCGCTGGCGTGGGCGCGACTGGCGTCTGGCGCAGGCCACCGGCCCGGAACGTATCGCGCCGGAATGGTGGCTGGATGACCCCAACTGGCGCAGCGGGGTGCGCGATTACTGGGTGGTGGTGACAGAACAGGGGGAACGCCTGTGGTTGTTCTACGGGCACGGAGGCACGATGTCCGCAGGCTGGTTCTGTCAGGGACAGTTTTGTTAGAGTCTATTTCCCACGATAAACCAGCAGGTCCGGCAGGTAGTCAATCAGACGAATGAACCAGGAAAACGGTGCCGGAAAATCCGCACGGAAACGGCGGCGAGACATTGCCTTGACCACGCGATCCGCCGCATCCTCGGGCGTCATCAACATCGGCATCTTGAAGCTGTTCTTTTCGGTCAGTCGGGTCTTGATGAAGCCGGGATTGACGATACGCACTGTCACGCCAGTACCCGCCAGATCATGCCGCATCGTCTCGGCCAGCGAAATCAGCGCGGCCTTGCTGGCGCCATACCCGATTGCGGCGGGCAGCCCGTGATACCCGGCCAGTGACCCGATCAAAGTAACCTCTCCCTGGCCAGCCCGGACAAAGCCCGGAACGGTTTCACCCAGAACCCGCAGCGCACCCAGATAGTTCACATCGCTCATCCTGAGGGACGCTTCGGTGTCCCATTCGGCCGAACGCATGGGGTCATAAGCCCCGGCATTGTAAACCAGCCCATCGACATGCCCCGCCTCGGCAACAGCCGAACGAACAGAGTCTAAATCGGTTACATCGCACCGGATCGCGCGCGCATCCGGCAATTCTGAGCAAATCTCGGACAACCGCTCCAAATTGCGCGCCGACAGGATCAGGGACGCACCCTTCCGGCCAAGCGCCTGCGCCAAAGCGCGGCCCAGACCTTCGCTTGCGCCGATGATCCAAATGGTTTTCCCGTCAAAGCTGCTCATGTGTGGGCCGATTCAGTTGTGTGTCACAATAATACGGCCTCGCATCCGCGTTGGATCAAAACGGTGGCGCAAGTCACGGAAGCTCAAACCAGAAGTCACGAGGTAGTGCATCTGTTAAAAACTTCCAATCGGATTGATCCACTTGTGCCTACCCTGCGTATCTTCTTGTAAAACGTCACATAAAGAGGCTGGAATGTTCGACGAAACCCGGGATGTACGGAAGAAGATCGCGATTGTAGGTGCAGGCATTTCGGGTCTCTCCGCCGCTTACTATCTTTCAGAAAACAACGACGTGACGGTCTATGAGGCCGAACCGCGACTTGGTGGCCATGCCCGCACGGTGATGGCTGGGAAGAACGGGGACCAACCGGTCGATACGGGCTTCATCGTCTTCAACTATGCGACCTACCCCTATCTGACCCGGCTATTTGATGAGCTGGGCGTACCCGTGATCGAAAGTGAGATGAGCTTTGGCGCGACCATCGACAATGGCCGCATTGAATACGGGTTGAACAACCTGCGCACTCTGACCGCTCAAAAGCGCAACCTGGCGCGCCCGGCCTACTATAAAATGATCGCCGATATCCTGCGGTTTGGCAAAGAAGCCCCCGAAGCCGCCAAGGACGACGACACCACGATTGGTGAGTTGGTGGACCAACTGCGGCTGGGTCACTGGTTTCGGCACAATTATCTGATGCCGATGTGCGGTGCCATCTGGTCTACGCCGGTCGAGTTCGTGGATCAGTTCCCCGCACGTTCTTTGGTGCAGTTCTTCCGCAATCACGCTTTGCTGGCAAGTGGTCGTGCAAACCAGCATCAATGGTACACGGTCAAAGGCGGCAGCATAGAGTATGTTCGCCGAATCGACGCAGCCCTTCGTGCGCGGGGGGCAGAAATACGTCTGGCCAGCCCTGTTCAGAATGTATCCCGTGACGAGATGGGCGTCACCATCCACAGCCGAGGGGCCGTGGATCAGTTCGATGAAATCATCCTGGCCACCCATTCGGACCAGTCGCTTGGCATTTTGGGTGAAGGCGCGACCCCCGCGGAAGCAGCTGCATTGGGCGCGATCCGCTACCAGCCGAATACGGCCATACTGCATTGTGACCCAGGTCAGATGCCAAAGCGGCGCGCCTGCTGGTCAAGCTGGACCTATCGTTCGCAAGCCGGAGATGTGGGCGTGACCTACTGGATGAACCGGCTTCAGAACATTCCGGACAGTGACCCGCTGTTTGTAACGCTGAACGCCTCAACAGAAATTCCCGCGGATAAAATCTATGATCAGGTCGAATTTGCCCATCCGGTATTCGACAAGGCCGCCCTGAAGGCGCAAGGGCAAATCCGCGAGATGCAGGGACAGAACCGAACCTGGTTTGCCGGCGCTTACAACCGGCACGGATTTCACGAAGACGGGATAGCCAGCGCGATGCATGTCGTTGCTCGAATAAATGGCGCCCCGCAAACCATCGGAGCTGACAATGGCATTCCTGGGAAAGACACGGCCATTTCTGTCGCCGCCGAATAAGGCGATATGGCGCACGGCGTTTCTTGCACTTTCTTTGCTGATCCCCAAGGGGCTGATCGCATCGCCGGTCACGGAAGAGCTGAACGATGCCCAACTGCGCGGAACCGCGACGTTCCGGTATCTGGGTTTTCCGATCTATGACGCCAAACTTTATACGCCCAAGGGCGCGCCGTTCAGTTGGAGCGAAGATATCGCCCTGCAACTGACCTATCGCAAGAACATCAAGAAGAAAGCGCTGGTCAACTCGACGCTGGACGAGATGGACCGCATCGGCCGTTCAGCGCCCGTTCGCGACGAACTGAACCGGTGCTTCAAGGCCGTGGCAAAAGGGGACAGCTATCTGGCGGTTTCCGACGGTCCCGACAAGGTCAGTTTCTGGCTGAACGGGCAAAAGACCTGCACCATGGCCTATCCGGGCATCAAACGCAGTTTCATGTCCGTATTCCTGGGGGACAACACGCGGTCCGCGTCCTTCACGCGCAGGCTACAGGGGCGATGATGCTCTATCCCCGGGTCAGTCTCTATGCGCTGATGCTTGCTGCGGCGGGTATTCCTCTTTATATCCACTTGCCGCGCTTTGCAGCAGTGAACCTGGGTATTGGCCTTGGGGTCATTGGTGCCGTTCTGCTGGTGATCCGTTTGGTGGATCTGGTGCAGGATCCGTTGATTGGTTGGGCAATCGACCGATGGCCCGGCGGCCAGCTTGCATTTGCGGCGATGGCGGCTTTGGGGCTGGCGATCGGGTTTCCCCTGCTTTTCAATCTGCCGCAGGGTGCCAGCGTGCCGGAACTGGTCGCAATCCTGATCTTGCTGTTTTCAGCATACAGCCTGGGAACCATTATTCTGTATGGTCGCAGCGCAACTTTGGCAAAGCGAACCGACCCGAAAGAGCTGATGACACTGGCCGCCTATCGTGAAGGCGGGCAGTTGACCGGCGTGGTCATCGCAGCCAGCGCACCAGCCCTGTTGGTTGCTTTCGGAGCTAAATCCCAAGGCTACCCCGCTTTCGGAATGTTTCTGGGACTGCTATCCATTCTGACCCTGGTGCTGACTGTCCCGATCTGGCGACGGACCCCGATAACAGGAACAGGTTTGTCTTTTTCTGGACTGGGTCAGGCCGGCGGCTTGCGCCTTCTTGCACTGGCTTTGGTAAACAGCCTTCCGGTTGCCATCACTTCAACCCTGTTTCTGTTTTTTGTGGAAGACCGGCTGCAACTGCCGGGCAAGGCGGGTCCCTTGTTGATCCTGTTCTTCCTGAGTGCAGGCGCGAGCGTCCCGCTCTGGGCAAAGCTCAGCAACAGGATTGGTCCGAAACAGACTCTGATAATCGCCATGCCGCTCTCGATCGCTGGCTTTATCGGCGCGGCCACACTGAGTGCAGGAAACCTTACCGGGTTCGCCGTCATCTGTCTCGCCTCGGGCGCGGCGCTGGGCGCGGATATGGTCGTGTTGCCCGCCATGTTCTCGATCGTGCTGACCCGGGCCGGGCTGAACGCATCAGCCGCGTTTGGCATCTGGTCCTTCGCTGGCAAACTGGGCCTCGCCCTGGCTGCCTTTTTCACTCTGCCACTGCTGGAACGCAGCGGTTTCACCCCCGGTCAAACCAATTCCGCACAGGCACTGACCACACTCAATCTTGCCTATGCGGTGCTGCCCTGCATCCTGAAAGTCGGAGCGTTCGGGATGGTGTTGACCCTGCCTGCCGAGGTCACAAGAAAATGAACGCTTTCACCATCATCCTTCTGGTCCTTCTGACCGCTGCCTTCATCCGCGCAAGGCTGCTGAGTTTTCGCGCGCAATCGCCGTCCGATTACAGCGGCACCGGGCCAGGTTTTTCGCTGAAAAAACACCTGAACGGAGAGATCTTGTCCGAGGGCCTGATCTATGGCCCCAACGGCAAAATGTCGAACAGCTTTGTCGCGCGCATGTCCGGTGAATGGCAAGGCAACGCGGGCACGCTGACCGAGTACTTCACGTATTCCAACGGAAAACAGATGACCCGCAAATGGTACCTGACGCTGGGAACCGGAGACACATTCACGGCAATGGCGGATGATATCGTGGGCGAAGGTCGGGGTGTCATCTCGGGGTCAACCGTGAAACTCACCTATCGCATCATCCTGCCCGAGGACGCTGGCGGGCATACTCTGGATGTCACCGACTGGATGTACCTGACAGAAACCGGCGTCATCATGAACCGGTCCGAGATGCGCAAATTCGGCATCAAGGTCGCGGAACTTGTCGCCACGATGCGTGCAAACCCGAAATCAAAACCGATCCACGCGATTGGTTCGAACGGGTATGACGCGACTTCGGAAGGGAAGCCGTTGCAATGATCACCTTTCGCTCTTTCATCGCCTGCGTCGCCATCACGAGTCTCGCGCTTCTGGCGGCCTGCTCCAGCAAACCCAAAGTACCAAAAACATTTCTGTCGGACCGACAGTTGAACCTCGAGGAATTCTTCGACGGTAAAACCGTGGCCTACGGTCAGTTTCAGGATGTTCTGGGAAATATCCCCCGCAGATTCACGGTTGATATCGACGGGACATGGGACGGCGAAACCCTGACCCTGATCGAAGACTTCGTCTACGATGATGGCGCGACGGAACAACGCATCTGGACATTGACCAAAACCGGAGAGGATACATGGACCGGTACGGCGCCTGGCGTACTGGGCACCGCCAGCGGGATTGAACGCGGGGATACGTTCAACTGGAAATACAAGATCGACCTGCCGATCAAGAACGGGACCATGCGTGTCAAGTTCGACGACTGGATGTGGCTGCTGGATGACGACCGTCTGCTGAACCGCGCGTATGTCTCACGCTATGGCGTCCGTCTGGGTGAAGTCATCCTGTTCTTCGAGAAGAAATAGGGCCGCCAGGCCCGGTTTCATCACAACAGTCAGTAGAAAATAAACTCGTCCACCAATGCGGTCGTCGATCCCTTGACCTCTCCGGCCGTGTTCGCCCTTGGCCCGTCCGAGGCTGCGCCCTCGGCGCGTTCGCCGCATTCGATTTTCAAACGCGCGCGTTCTATCTGCCCCCAGAGGAAAAACAGACCATCCCGTTTTCCCATGAGGCGCGCAGGAACCCTTGCCCGCAAAACACCTGTTTTCGGTTTTGGCATCTGCTCTCTTACTGCCTCCGGTGTTTTCCACCATTGTCGGAAAACGTAATGGTTTTTCCGAAAAAAGACAATTTTTTATGGACAAAATGAGGTTTTCTACCATCCGTTGACAGGATGGGCTGGCAACTCTCGCATGACGGATATTCGCCGTCTTTACCTGCCTCATGGCAAGCCAGCACCATCCCGCACGGATCAACGTCACCCAAACGGGCATTGCTGCAAACCGCTTTCCTTTGGCCTGACACTCTCTTTCCCAGCCAAGGTCAGGCGACGCGCAACGTTTCGTTTCTGATCACAGCGACCAGGCCGTCGCCGTCGCGGTTGGGGGTCAGTTTGACGGCGTGGATGTCAGACGTGGCCGCATACACCGCAAGGCCATTGGACCCGCAGAACGCCGTGCTTGCGGGCCTGCCACGCCCCTCAGCCAAGGACCGTGATCCCGGTGCTGTCCACTTTGCCGGAATGTTTCCATGTCTGTTTTGAAACCGGAAATGCCGCCAGCATTTCAGCGCCCAAGCGGGTAAAAAGTACGCTGCCATCGTGAGGTGCCGCTGTTTGATTCTCAGGCAGCGGAGAATTGGGAAGCCGGTGGAATTCCGGCACTGCCCCCGCAACGGTAAGGAAGGTCAGGTTCGACAATCAACCACTGGGACGAGGATCCCGGGAAGGTGTCGCAACCGGGTGCAAGCCCCTTTCAAGTCCGGAAACCAGCCTTGCAGATATGTCAAACCGCGGGTGGCGGTGGGGGCACGGGTTTCGGACGTGGTCCTCGCCCTTGAGGCCGTCCAGCTCGATCCTGGTCTTCTCTTCGGCCGAATACTGTTTGCGTGTGGCACGGCGGATGTCATTGACAACCTTCTCGCCGTGGCTCTTGCGTGTTCCGGGTTTCTGTCTCATCTCCACTCCTTGGTGGGTACGATGTGCCAGAAACCCTCTCTTATCAAATCGACTTAAACTGTCCCATTGGCGCTGACGTCACACAAGCAGGGTGGAAAAACCGGAAAAGGACGCAGGAAACCAGTTCAAAGTCGTCGTCACTCCGGGCGAGTTCTTTGACAAGCACGGGAGCCCGATTTCGACCGAAAACGGCTGCCCCCCCAATCTGAAAGAGGACGTTCATCGTGCCATAGTGAGCGTTTCGGATTCAGAGGAAGCTGTCACTTTGCAACGGAGACAAGACGAGTCGGGCGCTGAGTTCATGCGTCGCTTCGACCAGACAGGCATCGAGATAGGTAAGAAGGTTGGCACGACCGTTTGCCTGCCCTGGGATGCCAAGTGGACTTAATTGCATGTTTGAGCTTCGAGCCAGCCGGAGTCTGAGCGTGAAATGACTGATTAGGATCATATTGACCAGCGCTGGGCCTACCAAGACAGGTACTGCCGCTCAGGTTCTAGCCCAAGGATTACTATTCGTGACAATCTCCTCTGGCTTGTGTCTCTTCGTTGCCATGCTGATCTTCGGTTTTCCCAAGCATAATGGCGGACCACTTCATTGGGAGAGGATCAGGCCAACTCATTTTGGCGTTTCAGTCGCGGCAATCATTTTAGCGACCCAGCCCGATGACCGCACCTCCGTTGCTCAAACCCCTAATTTTGTCTGAAGAGTGCTGGCTTCAGGCATCTGGGGTCAACAGTCAAGGTTACTCTGCCGCGATCGCTTTTTCTCGCTGAGTCTTTTCGCCTTCAATCAACAGAGTGCGGGTCGGAAACGGAATATTGATATCCGCTTCGTCCAACGCCTCTTTGACTTTGCGCTTCATGTCTGCCTGGTATTGGAAGTAGTCCGAAGACTTGCACCAGACGCGGACAAGAAAATCGACGCTGCTGCTGCCAAGATTGTTCACCTGGATGAACGGTTCGGGGTCAGCCAGCGAACGGGCGTCCGACATGATCGTCTCGCGAATGACGCGCTCGGCCTCCGCCAAGTTGACGCCGTATCCAACGCCAAACGTCCACTCGGCACGACGGGTCTCGTAGACGGAATAGTTCTTGATGGTGTTTCCCCACACCTCGGCGTTGGGAACGATAACCTTGACGTTCCCCATATCCGCAATTTCGGTGTAGTTCAGGGTGATATCTTTTACAGTTCCGAGCACCCCATTCACGTCGACGAAATCGCCGATCTTGAGCGGCCGGAACAGGATGATCATCACGCCGGCTGCAACGTTGGACAATGTGCCTTGCAACGCAAGACCAATGGCCAAACCGGCGGCACCGATCAGCGCGATGATCGACGTCGTCTGCACCCCGAACGTGTTCAGAATGAACAGCCCGGTAAACGCCAGGATCGTATAGCGCGCCAGATTGCCAAGAAAGTTGAACAACGTATCGTCCAGGCGTTCCGATTTTTCACCGACGCCCCGGATCTTCCGGCTGACATATCTTGAAATCACAAGCCCAAGCACCAACAGGATCAGCGCGGCGATCGTGTTCGCGACAAGGCCAAGAAGGGCCTCGAGCGTCAGCAGGTCGCTCAGCGATTTCCCGTCATACAGCTCGGTATTCAGAACTTGCGACAGTTCGGCCCAAACGGTGTTCGTCACGTTCTCTGCGGTCTGTGCAATCTCGTTTTCCATGGTGTTCCTCGTGTTTCATCGCCTGAGTTTTTTCTTGCAGCGCGGTCCTGCCGGGTCAGACCTCGATCACGGCGCTAGAGGCAAAGAACATGGCCTGGCTGACGGCCGATTTGACCTGTTCTTCGGTGTAGGGTTTGGAAATCAGAAAGGCGGGTTCGGGGCCTTTGCCTGTCAGAAGGCGCTCGGGGAATGCGGTGATGAAAATGACGGGGCAATCGCCGTGCTGGGCAATGATGCGGTTCACCGCATCGATTCCGCTAGATTTGTCCGCCAGCTGAATGTCCGACAGGATCAGGTCGAACGGCTCGCGCTTGGCCAGGTCAATGGCGGCGGTCTCGGTGCGTGCGACCCCGATGACCTGGTGGCCCAGGTCGGCCACCATCGTCTCAAGATCCATCGCGATGATTGCTTCGTCTTCGATGATCAAAATGCGGCCAGAAGTGTGGCGAGCCATTTCCTCGTAGGCGATATCGATCAGCTTCTGAGCCTCGGCGGGTTCTATCTGCATAATTGCGGCGATATCGCTGACCGAGAACTCTTCGACCGTCCGTAGCAGCAAGGCCTCGCGCGTGTTCGGCGTCAGGCGTGCCAGCTGGGCGTGGGCGCGCGATTGGATGTCAAAACTGCCGCCATCAGCGTCAACGGGCATTCCCGACGTTGACCATATACCGTGAAAAACACGAAACAACGCGACCCGCGGCGCGAGATCGGCATCGAACTGGGCGGGATCTGCCAATATCGCCTCAAGCGATGCTGCGGCGTAGGCGTCGCCACTGTCCTGTGAACCGGTGAGGGCACGGGCATAACGGCGCAGAAACGGCAAGAGCGGGCCAATTTGATCTGCGACGGAAACTCCGGTCAGCTCGGTCATCTATGTTTTCCTCATTTTTTTCACTAAACTCGGGAACCAAACGCACACTGGGGCGTTATGGTTCCAGCAAAAGTGAAAATTTCTGATGATGCCATGACAAAACCACAGCCCAGCCGAGAACATCGGCAAGAAATAGAAAAGCGGATCGACGAAAACCTCAAGCGGGCTTTCGATGAGGTAGCCAACGAACCGGTTCCGGATCGGTTCGTCGATCTTCTCGAAAAACTGCGCAACCAGACCAGTGTTCCCAAAACGGGTGACGCGGGAGGCTCGGATGGTTGATCCCAGAGAAGAGCTTGTCGAACATATCGGCGCGATGCGTGCCTTTGCGATCAGCCTGTGCCGCAACGGTTCTGTTGCCGATGACATCGTGCAGGATGCGCTGATCAAGGCGTGGAGCAACATCGACTCGTTTCAGGAAGGCACCAACATGCGGGCGTGGTTATTCACCATCGTCCGGAACACCTATTTTTCCCTGCGCCGCAAGCGCAAGCGCGAGGTCGAGGATGTGGATGGCGCGATGGCCGAAAGCCTGTCGCAAAAGCCCGACCATGACGGACGCTTGGCCTTGAAGGATTTTGCTGTTGCATTTGACCAACTGACGGATGAACAGCGCGAAGCCCTGGTGCTGGTCGGTGCACAAGGGTTTTCCTATGAGGAAGCAGCCGAGATGTGCGGCGTCGCTCTTGGAACGATCAAAAGCCGGGTGAACCGGGCCCGCGCGCAACTGGCCGAACTTATGGATCTGGATGACGACGAACCCATCGAATTGACCGATGCCGTCACGGCGTCAATCGTCCAGTCGCAACCGGCGGCCTGACGATTCATGGATGCGAAGCCGCGCAGCCTGACCGTTTATCTTGCCGCGCTGGTCACCTTGGCGCTTCTGCCTTCGGGGCTGATTGCGGTATTGCAGACACGCGCCGTGATTACCGAGGCCGACGAAAGATCGCGGGCCTCGGTTCTGGCGCGCACCATCGAAGCTGCCAGTCGGGAGCGGGAGCTACTGCAAAAAGCTGTTGGTGCAAGTTCGGGACTTACCGCCGCGCTTTCGACTGGAGGTATGGACAAAGCCGCTTGCTCGGGCCTTATGCGCCGGTTCGTCGAACGCCAGCCCGAGTTTGTATTTGCCGGATTTATCCAGCCAAACGGGGTCATGGCTTGCTCAACCGTCGAGAAGGACATCGATTTGTCGGACGCGCCCGGTTTCGGGCAGATCTCGGAAAATCCGCAGCTTACGTTTTCTGTCAATCGTGCCGGCGCGGCGACCGGGCAATCGGTGATCATCGTGACCCAACCGGTCCTGAACAGGACCGAGCTTGTGGGGTTCGTTTCCATCTCGATACCTCATGCGCTGGCGCGGACTCCCTTGGGTGTTGGCAATACTGGAAGTGACGTAGTCGTTGCCATTTTCGACGCGACCGGAGAAGTGCTGTCATCAAATGTAGGATTGGATGAGGTCAAACCATTCCTACCGCCCGCGAAAGAAAACCTGTTGGTTCTGTCCAGTTCCGGCAAAACATTTTCGGCTAAAACGGCCGACGGAGAGGATCGGGTTTTTGCAGTTGCCAGCATCATTCCGGGCGAAGTCGCCGTGATTGGCAGTTGGCCACGCGAGGCGGCGCTCGCCTCGGTCGGCGCCGGCCAAACTGCCCTGACCATTGCTTTTCCGATCCTGATGTGGGTAACGGGTCTGGGGGTGGCGCTATGGGGCCTGCACCGGTTGGTGATCCGTCACCTGGACAGCCTGCGCTCGGCCGTGCGCCGCTTTGCGCTGGGTGAGCGCGATCCGATTGAAAGCCTGGAAGACGCGCCGCAGGAGTTTCAGCAGATCCAGACTGCATTCAACCGCATGGTCTTGTTGATCCGCGAGGCGGAGGCGCAACACGACCGGGACCTTGTCGAGAAAACGCTGCTGTTGCGCGAGGTGCACCATCGCGTCAAAAACAACCTGCAACTGATCGCTTCGATCATGAACATGCATTTGCGCAAGGCCGAAACCCCCGAGGCCCGGCGCTTGCTGGAACAGTTGCAGCGTCGGGTTCGCGGCTTGGCCATGGTGCACCAGACCCTGAACCAGAACTCGCAGATGACGACGATCAACACCGAGGCTCTGATCGGGCATTTGGTCGCCGAACTGGCGCATCGACCGCCAATTCTGGGTCAGGTGGTCGAGGTTGACTGCCGGATCGCGCCGGTCGAACTGGGGCAGGATCAGGCCGTCACGCTGTCGATGCTGGTGGCCGAGGCACTAACGAACGCGGTCAAATACGTAGGCGTTCCGCAGGACGGACCGCCGACAATTTCGGTGGAATTGACCCGACCCGACGAGAGCACCCTGCACCTGAAAATCTCCAACACGCGCGGGCAGTCGGACGACGGTGCGGATCTGTTCCACAGCGGCGGGATCGGTCAACGGCTGATGCAGGCCTTCCTCCGCCAATTGGACGGTTCCGAAACCATAACCGAGACGTCATCACATTATGTGTATGAGGTGACCTTCGAAATCTCCGAAGTAGAAGGCGATAGCGAACCTCAGACCATTGCGGATGAGAGAGGCGGTGATGCCCGTGCCGCAGCAGAATGACTTTGAGGTCCTGATTACGGCCGCGCAAGCCTGGCCCGCCTTGGAAAAAGCGGTTCTTGAGGCCCGGCACCAGATCAAGGCAAGTTTTCGGATATTCGATTTCATGACACGGCTGCGCAGCGACGAGGCGCGCCAGATCGGCGATGCCTGGTTTGACCTGATCGAGCATGTCATCCGCAAGGGTGTAACGTTTCATTTGGTCATCAGCGATTTCGACCCGATCTTCGCGACCGAGTTGCACGAGCTGAGCTGGCGCACGAAACGGCAGGCGGTTGCGCTGGCGGAAATCCTGGGTCCAGAAATCGCCTCGCGCTTGACCGTTCGCGTGTCCATGCACCCGGCACAGGCTGGCGCATTGCCGTGGGCCGCGCTGTTGCCGGCGGTTCTTCGGAAAAAGGCGCAGCGGATTCAGGAGCTGTCCCGCGAACGACGCGAACGGCAGGCAGTACGGCTGGGGTCGGACACGTTACCCAGGCTTCACACCGTGTCGCACCATCAGAAAGTCGCCGTGATCGACAATGAGATCTGCTACCTCGGCGGATTGGACTTGAACGAAAGGCGCTTTGACACACCGGATCACGATCGTCTGGCCAAAAACACCTGGTCAGACGTTCAATTGCTGGTCCGCGGACCCGAGGCCGCCGAGGCCGCGCGCCATATCGACCGGTTCGAACATGAAATCGCAACCGGACAAACGGCCCCACAGGCAACCCACCTGCGCCGCACCCTGTCCAGCCCGCGCCGGTTTGCATTCTGGCGGCTGTCGCCAAAGACTATCGCGCATGAGATCGAGGATGAGCACATAGCCGCCTTTCAAGCCGCGCGGCAACTTCTGCACATCGAGACCCAGTATTTCAGATCAACCCGGCTGGCCGAGGCCTTGGCTGAGGCGGGCCATTCCAAGCAGGATCTGAAACTGGTACTTGTTTTACCAGCCTTGCCCGAGGAAGTGGCCTTTGGCGGCCATGACGGATTGGACGCGCAATACGGGTTGGACCTGCAGGCCAAATGCCTGGAGATCATTCAGCAGGGGTTCCAAGACCGGGTTTCGGTGTCGACCCCGGTCCAACCGATTTCGGCCAGTGGGGCCGATGCCAGCGCTGAAGTTCTGAGCGGCTCTCCGATCATTCACGTTCACAACAAAGTTCTGGTGGTGGATGACCATCATGCTTTGGTCGGGTCCGCCAACCTGAACGGACGGTCTTTGCGGTGGGACACAGAAGTCGCCCTTCGGGTCACCGACCGGCAGCGGGTCGCGGTTCTGCGGCAGGCCCTGGTGGACCATTGGTGGTTCTCGGATGATCTGAGCAAACCGATCGAGCCCGATGCCATGTTCGCGTGGTGGGGGCGAGAGGTACAGGCCAACGGCGTGCGGCGCCCCGAAGCGCGCAGCGGCTTCCTGGTCCCGCATGACGCCGACGTTGCGCGCGACATGCGGCAACCGCTTCCGGGGGTCACTGAAAACATCGTTTAGGTGGGCGCGACCGGGCTCATGACCTCGGGGTTCATCAACACGCCGAACCACAGCAGGATCGGGAGTGCGACGATGGCGCCGACCGGCCCCCACAGCCAAAGCCCAAAGATGATGGCGATGAACACGACCAACGGGTTCACCTGCAGACGTTGGCCGACGAAGGCGGGTGTTACGAATTGTGCTTCAGAAAGATTGATCGCCAGGAAAACCAGGGGGGGCAACAGGGCCGCGGCTCCACCGAACTGGGTTAAACCGGCGATCAGAAGGCCGGTCAGGATCATCAGCGGGCCGAGATACAGCACAAAATTCAGAAGGCCGGCGGCCACCCCCCAGACCACGGCGTCATTGATGCCGATCAGCCCCAAGGCCACAGCTGTAACAGTCCCAAGGCCGATATTGACTAACGTCACAGCAGCGAAATAGCGATAGACCGCGCGGTCAGCCAGATACAGCCGCTCTTTCAGGGGACCGGCTGCGGCATAGAGCTCGGGCCGGGTCAAAACGAAGAAGAACAGCGTGCCGATGAAAATCAGGATCTTTGATCCGAAATTGGGCGCCAGCCACAAGGCATCCATCACCGACGGAAGGGCGGACTCCGTTTCCGCTGCCCCATCGGCCCCGACGGTTTCCTCGATCTCGCGTCCAAGCGTTTCGATACCCCGAATGAACTCGGACATCGCGGCGACCCAAGAGCGCAACTCGCGTTTGATGGCAGGCAACTGTTCGACCAGCGTGGACAGCAATGGTTCGAGCAGAAGGAACGCCGCGACAATGACGGTGCTGGTCACGAACAACAGTGCCGAGGCGGATATCACACGTGGGCAACCGACCTTCTCAAGCTTGTCGGCAAGCGGGGCGACCACGACCCCCAAAACCAACGCAAAGGTGATCGGAGCGACGATGGACCGGGCCAGGTACAAAGCGGTGATGATGGCGATCCCGGTCAGGATCGCCAGCATTGCACGCAAGGCCGATGGAGAGCTGAAGACAGTTGGCATGGGCGCGCTTCACTGACTGCGCAAAGCGTCAGAGGCCCGATCAGCCGCGTCATCCAGCCGTGCATTGGCCGCGGCATGCAGCTTGTCCAGTTCTTCGTTGAAAACCTTTTGGGCGTGACGCATCAGCTGATCGCGCCGATGGCCCAGCAGCTTGTCCTCCTTGCGAGTGTTGGGCAGCAGAGCGCCAGCCAGAATACCTACGCCCAGCGCCAATGCTCCGGCCGCCAGAGGCTGATCATGGACGAAGGTCTGCGAGGCCTTCGCCGCCTTCCGCGCACGCTTCTCGACCGCTTGCTGCGCACCGATTGCGGCCTTGCGCGCTTCGATCACACGGGCACGGGCCTGGGGTGAGAGCTTGTCCAGACCACGATCCAAGGCGGCGGACAGCACGCTGGCAGATTGGCTGTGTTCAGTCATTCCGGTCATCTCCTGTTTCATGCGGCTGTCAGCGTCGGCAACACGCCGGTCAAACCCGTCGAAGGCCTGCTGCGGAGGTACGGCCTGGGGCGGGGATTGAGTTCTTTTTGCGCCAGACCCGGGACCCGCAACCAAAAGGGCTGCTCCTGCACCGAGCAGAGCAAAGGCGGCCGGGTTTTTTTGAGCCGCGGACCAGAGTTGCGCGCCGATCTGCCCGCCATAGGCTTCGAGCGTCGATTTCGCCTCGTCTGCCAGGCGCGGCGGTGCCAGCGTATCCGACAGAGCATTCAGCGAGCGTGCAAGAGCGCTGCGTTCGTATGCGATCTGCGTTTCAAGAGGTGTCAGGTCAGACATGGGTCGACTCCTTCATCGCTTCGATGTCGCGCTGCAGGTTTTTCATGGCTTGCTCGGGGACCAGCGCGGTAGCGGACAGGCGGGACCGGCCAAAAAGCGCCAGGCACCCAGCAACCAGTGCCAAGCCCGCGCCAACGAGCAACGAGGCCATACCCACCGAAAAACCATTGGCGGCGATATATGCGACCAGAGATGTCGCCATGAGGTTCAGTGCGATCATCAAAAGGATCAGAGCAATGCCAAGGCAGGCCAGCCCTAAGCCCGCTCGCGTCAGGTTTCGGGACAACTCCTCCTTGGCAAGCTTTACCTCAGCCTGAAGCAAACCCGACAGATGTTTGAGCGCGTTTGCCAAAAGCCCCGGTGCAGATCGCAGATCGTTGGGGTTATGCATCGCGGCCACCATTCATTCGCGCCAACGCGCTGGTGTGGCCCGAGGTATCGACCGAGGTCCCATGCGGCAGCGACGGATCAATATCCCAAGGATCTGCACCAAAAGATGCGGATTGGGCCGCGCCCGTATTGCGCGCGCTCAGGAAACGGGCCGCGGCAAACCCGGCCAGGGCAGCCGATCCGACGAACAACAGCGGGTTTTCGCGGGCGAAATCAGACACCTTTCGGCTCATACTGGCCAAGTCGGCAGAGCGGACTTGCCCAGCCACAGCTTCCATGTTGTCCGCAATCCTCGACAAGACCTGATGCTGCACCGATTGGTCGGGAAATGCATCGGCAGCTGCGTCGGCTGCATGAGCGGCGCTCTCAACCTCCTGCGCTGCGCTGTCCTTCAGTGATTCGGCCCGGGCCGAGGCTTCGGCGGTCACGGTGTCCTTGACCTTGCCGGCCAGATCCTGGGCATGGGCTTTTGCTTTCTCCGTGGTCTCGGTTCGACGTGGCATGGTTCGATCTCCTGTGTTGAGGTCTCGGTCCTCCAACGCATGGAAGGCGAGATTGTTCCCAAGACCAGTTCGAACGCCACTGAGGACACAGTTCGGTATCTGCCCGAACCCCCATTTTTCGGGCCAACGCAGAAATATCGCCGGTGCCCGGAACCAGTTCGAGTTTGGTGCGTTTCACTGACAGCGACGAAGCAATCGAAAGGAATTTACGATGAACTGGGACCAAATTCTTGGACGCTGGACCGAATTCAAAGGCAAGCTGATCGAGCGTTTCGGCGATTTGACCGATGACGAAATCGAACAAGCGCGCGGCGATCGCGAGCAACTGGAAGGCATCATCCAAAAAAAATACGGAGATTCGAAAGAAGACGTTCGGGAAATCGTGGATCGCCTGATCAAGGACATGTAGCCCGAAGGTGGATGCGCACATCTCGCGGGGCGGCATAAAGTCAATGGCGCCCCACAGACTCCCAAGATCGACCCCAACAGGTAATCACGAGCGCCATGAAACTGTCTTCCCTCATCAACACGCCCGTTGTCCCAGCTGGAACCGACCACGCAATTGGTCGCATTTCCGATATCGCCATTCGCGCTGGGCAGACCGAGTTGGAGTACGTCTTGGTCAATTTGAGCGTGGCCGGAGGGAATGACCCGGTGGCTTTCACCGCCGATACGCTCGAACTTGGTGCAAGCGAGGTAGTGTGCGCGTTATCCCAACACCAAGTGAATCATCTTCGACAACGCGAAGGAGGCGAAGATCCCCTTGCAGTGGACATCAAAGGCCTGCCGCCCCTGGTCGTAGGGCCGTTCGGCAACGCGATTGCGCCGGTTGTGTTGGCGGCGGTCCTGAATGACGCTCTCCGCCAACGCCCGCAACCCACGCCACCCGCTAGCAACTTCCGATGGTTTACGAAGTTGCAGGGCAACCCAGTGTTTGACGCGACTGGTGAGTTGGGCAGATTCAAGGAGATTGAGTTCGACCCTGACACCAAGGCACTGCGGTTTCTTCTGATCGACGGGCGACCCGATATCCTAAGTGTTCCGTTCGCTGAGTTACGCAATATTCCCGACGACGAACACTACATGGTTCTATCCAGGTCTTCCGACCCGCTGCACCCGGTCTGAAGGTCTGGACACGGCTTGTAAAACCGCGCAGTTGCGCGGTTTTATTATTTCAAAACAAATATTTCTGAAATTTTTTGGGAACAAGTCGGGCCGTCATTCGTTTGTTCAACAAGACCGCGGGAAATGCGGTCAGAACAGACCAAAGGAGTGAGCTATGAAACGTTTTCTGACCACAACTTCGATCGTTCTGGTGATGTCGGCATCGGCCTATGCAGAAAGCTCGAATGTCGAAGAAGTCGGCAAGAACCTGGAAGAGGCAGCCGAGGCAGCCGGTGATGCGCTGTCCAATACCGCGCAGGATATCAAGAACGCTGCGCAGAACACGGCGAAAGACGTCGACCAAGCAGCCGAAGCAACCGGTGAGTACATCAGCGAAAAAGCCGGTCAGATGGCCGATGCGGTTGACCCAACCACCATCGACATCAAGGGTTATGTCCCCGTTGCCCAAGGCACCATCCCGGCCGAAGATCTGACCGGCATGCGCGTCTATGACGTCTCGCAAGAGTGGATCGGCGAGATCGAAGAGGTCGTCGTCGACATGGACGGATCGGTAGATGGGGCCGTGATCGGCGTTGGCGGGTTCCTCGGCTTGGGGGAAAAGGATGTTCTGATCGATTTCTCGCGCGTGTCGCTGATGCGTGAAGTCAATGGTGACAACACCTATGCCTTCGTTCACGCTGACAAGGAGATGCTGAAGGATATGCCGGCCTACGAAGGGTCGTAAAACGGCTCCTCAGTCGCAAAGCATGTGATCAAGCCGTCGGCCGATTTTTCGGTCGGCGGTTCTTTAATTCCTGTCCATCCGCCACGTTTAGATCAGCGGGCGCGGAACGGCTTCGGTGATTTCGACCAAGCCAAGCTCGGCTAGACCCTCAAGATCGTTAATCTGCAGCACATTGTTGGACCATTCGGCCAGACCGAGATCCTTCAGCCGGCGCAGGGTCTTGTTCGTGTGAACCAGCGACAAGCCCAACGCATCCGCAAGATCCTGCTGCCGGTAGGGCAGCGGACACTGCAAGCCTTTGGCCAATCCGACAGCCTGCGACCTTGTGTAGAAGCGGTGCAGGCTCCACGCGATCTTCTCGATCGCGCCGCGCTGGCCGACTGTTGTCAGGGCGTCGCCCAGAAAATGCTCTTCGACGGCGGCCAGGAATGTCAGGTCAAAGGCGCGATCAGGCTGGTTCTGATATAACTCGAACAGCCGCGAGCGATTGAAAACGCACAGCCGCATCGCGGTTGTCGCTTCGACCGAGTGCCGCATCTCGCCCATGACGCCAGCCTGCAGCCCGACGAGATCGCCTGGAAGCACAAAGCCTATGACCTGCCTGCGACCGTTTTCGAGCGTTTTGTAACGAACGCCCATCCCGCTCAGAACCGTGAACAGATGCGCGGATTTCGCGCCCTCGATGAACAGTTGTGTTCCGGGTTCGGCCTGCATCTCACCGGTTTTGAAACCCTGCATGAATCGCAGGTCGTCTTCCGAGAACGGCAGGAAGACGTCCATCTGCCTCAGCGGACAGTCCCTACATGCGATCAGAGAATTTTTTCGTTGCTGTGTCATAGTTTATTGCGGCGCTGTGGGACTGCCCTAGGGTGGCATCGAACAGATTTCAGGATGGTATTTATGGAAGCCTCTTCCCGCAGCGTAGCAGATGTTTTGATTGTTACGGAAAACTTTATCGAAGCAGCGGACATCAGTGACGCCATCCCCGCAGTTCCAACCGATCGCATTGTCCATATCCGCGAGCTGCACGCGGGCGGGCATTTCTGGCAGGATCCCAAATTCGCCCCGGCCTTGAGCGTTCTGAGCTATCGCAGAAGTGAGACGTCATTTGACGCCGTCGCGCGGCTGTTGGTCGAACGCGGCAGTGCACTGTTGCTGTTGGACCCGTCCCCCGAGGTGCAAGCGCAATTTGAATGCGCGGCACTGATACGGCCTTTCACGGCCGCAGATCTTGCACGCAAGATCGCAGCCATTGATTTCAGTGGGAACGGCTTGAAGATCGGCGCTGATCCTGGGTGAACTGGCACAAGGCCCATTTCACCATCTTTACAATTGACTCAAAAAAGCGCTGCCGATGCCGCGCTTTTTTTTTGTACCGACAATTTCCGCGCTGATCAGATCGCGCTGCGCGCGGCCTTCGGGCCAAAGATCAGCCAGCAGATGAATCCGATAACCGGAAGCAACAGAACGAAAAGGACCCACAGAATTTTCGCACCGGTCGTCGCAGACGAGCCGATGATCGAAATAATGGCCCAGATCGACAAAACCAGGACGATCAGACCGCCAATGCCATATACTTCCACCATACCGAAGTTCCTTTCGAATTACGTGTCGTTGTTCCTACAAGGACACAACGCGATAGGTGGCTAAAAGTTCCCGACAAAGATCTGGGTGTGATCCCAGTTCTCGCACGAGGCTTGAGGATTTTTGCGCCTGATGGAACCAAAACGACCGGCAGAACGTTGGGTTTGAAGGTCGATACAAGGGGTCAAAATGTCCAATACACACAACGCGCCGCGAGACGATCTTGTCGAGAAAGAGAGTGAGCGCGAAGCGGTCGAAGAAGCGTCCGGGCTGTCTCCGCGCCTGATATTCGAGACCATCCGCCAAAACGGTGAGGAGGAACTGGACCGCCCGACCAAAGCGTTGTTCTGGTCCGGGATTGCCGCTGGAGTGCTGATCAGCTTTTCGGTGCTGGGCGAAGCGATCTTGCGGGCACATCTGCCCGAAACCAGCGGGCGCTTTCTGATCGAGAACCTGGGTTATTCCCTCGGCTTTGTCTTAGTCATCCTGGGGCGGATGCAGCTATTCACCGAGAACACGATTACGACCGTCGTTCCAGCCATGATAAATCCGTCCGTCGCGTGCTTCACCAAAACCGCGAGGCTGTGGGCAATCGTTCTGGGTGCCAATGTGCTGGGGGCGTTTGCGATATCTGCCTTCCTGATCCATACGCCGGTGTTGTCGCCCCAACTCGTCGCGGTCATCAACGACCTGAGCCACCACGCCACCGGCATGGGCGCCTGGGTTGGCTTTCTGCGCGGAATACCGGCGGGGATCCTGATTGCGGCGATCGTTTGGATGCTGCCTTCGGCACAGAACAACGAGGTGCTAGTCATCGTAATCTTCACCTGGATGATTGCGGCCGGTGACTTTACCCACGTCGTTGCCGGATCGGTGGAAATGGCGGTTCTGATGCTTCAGGGGCAGTTGCCACCAGGCGCGGCCGTTTTCAGCTTTTTCCTGCCCGTTCTGGCCGGCAACATCATCGGAGGAACCGCTGTCTTCACGATGCTGGCCTATGCCCAGATCAAACCCGAAATAGAAGAAGACCCAAAGCGCGGCTGAGGCGCTTTGGGTCTTTGGGATGGCGGGTTGGTTGGCATGGCAGTGACGAATAGCGCTGTCAACGATTCCTGATGAAGAACCAGATCAGTAGACCGGCCAAACCCAAGCCGAGCATGGCCGGCAATACGTACTCGATGCCCATATCGGTCGCAAAGTATCGCGTGTTCTAACCGCGATCCGCTTTGCGCAACGCGAGGCCCAGCAGGACACCCGCGCCCAACGCTCCGACCATAGCCAGACCCGGGTTCTCGCGCACGAATGCGGCGCCCTTCTCGGATGTCTGTGTCAGCTGCTTTTGCGCCTCGTCGCGCGCCGTCTTCAACGTGTCACGCGTTGCGGTTACGCCATCTTCCAACGCTGATTTGGCCTCCTTGGCTACTTCGTCGATCCGCGCCGCCATCTCTGCATGCGGAGTGTCCTGAGGGGTCTTCTTCGCCGTTTTCTGTGTCATGTCAGATCTCCTTTCATCAACCCAACGCGGGCGGTCGCCAATGGTTCCACCAAAACAAACCCGGAACCAATCCGGGGTTCCAAGCGTTGACCCATCAGCAATCACAGAAATGAAAGGAAATCCCATGTTGTCTTGGGCGCTGATCTTTTTCGCACTTGCTATCGTTGCTGGCATCTTCGGGTTTGGCGGCATCGCGTCGGCCTCGGCCGGTATCGCGCAGATCCTTTTCGTGATCTTTCTGGTCCTGTTCATCGGTTCGCTGATCTTGCGGCTGATCCGTGGGTAAGCCCCCGCGCATCCGCAATCCCTGAAACGGTACCCCGAGGTTCAAAGCCCTATGAAAGATGCCATCCATACCCAAACCGCCGCCGAATTGCTGGTTGCCTGCCTGGAAGCCAACGGCGTGACCTGTGCATTCGGTGTTCCGGGTGAGGAAACAACCGATCTGATCGCCGCAATCGACAAGTCGAGCATCGACTTCGTCCTGTGCCGGCACGAGCAGTCGGCGGCGTTCATGGCATCGGTTCATGGTCGATTGACGGGGAACCCCGCGGTATGCCTCTCGACACTTGGACCTGGGGCGACCAACCTTGTCACCGGTGTGGCTGACGCCACGCTTGACCATGTGCCGCTGATCGCCGTCACGGGGCAGGGTGCGCGGTCCAGGCTGGGCCGCGAAAGCCATCAGATCATCGATCTCGAAGCACTCTTCGCGCCAGTCACCAAGTCGAGCCGAACGCTGATGGTCGCGGATGAAATCCCCCAAGTCGTGGCCGAGGCCGTGCGATTAAGCAAGCTCGACAAGCCCGGAGCCGTCCATCTTTCTCTGCCCGAGGATCTGGCCGAGGTCCCGATTCTGGCCGAACCCTTCGTGGCGCCGCCGCCAGCCGAGGTGCGACCGGCGGCCGATGCGGTCATCCGCTCCGCGCGCCTGCTGGCCGAGGCGAAAAAGCCCTTGATCCTTGCGGGACACGGGGTGATCCGATCCGGCACCGCAAGCGACGTTCGGGCACTTGCAGAAAGCCTTTCTGCCCCGGTCGTCACGACATTCATGGCCAAAGGCGTTTTGCCTCCGAGGCACCCGCTCTCGCTGCATTCGATCGGTCAACCGGGCAAAGAATTGGTGTCTGAAGCCTTCGACCTGTGCGACCTGATCATTGCCATCGGGTTTGACCCGGTCGAATATCCACCCTCGAACATCTCTATGGGCGGTCAGAATCCGGTTCTCGAGATCTCGGATGTGGCCTCGACTGTTGATGTGGACTGGCCGGTAAAGGCCGCTCTGACTGGCGACCTTCCGCACTGCATCGACGTTCTGGCGAAGGCCACGGCCGAACGTCCCGCACAAAGCTGGTTCAAAGGTCTCCAGCGGAAGATTGACGCCTCGCTGGAAGGTGGAGCAACAGCTTCCGATGCCGCCTGCATCGCGCCGTCGGACATTTGTCAGGCGATTTCCGAAACGCTTCGCGAAAGCGACGTTCTGTTGTCTGGCGTGGGCCTGCACAAACTGTGGGTCGCCAGCAAGGTTCAAGCACGCCGGGCAGGCCAAATCATCATTCCGAACGGCCTGGCCGGTATGGGCCTTGCGCTGCCCGGAGCGATCGAGGCGGCCCGTCTGTTGGACGAGGGTCGGGTGATCGCCGTTTGCGGTGATGGGGATTTCCTGATGAACGTTCAGGCGATGGAGACGGCGGCCCGTTTGTGCGTGCCCGTTACTGTTCTGGTCTGGGAAGACAACGGCTATGGTCTGATCGACGAAAAACAGCCTGGTGCGCGCGAGTTTTCCTTCGGCAATCCAGATTGGGAGTCGCTGGCCCGATCCTTTGGCTGGGTCTACCACGACATCGAAAGCCGCAGCAAACTTGCTCCTGCGCTGCAGGCTGCGGCCGATGTCGCCGTTCCAACCCTGCTGCGGGTTTCGGTCGACTATTCCGCTGATGGCGGGATGCCCACTGTCACCTGATTTTTTTCGTCGAAAGTGGAACAACGCCAGGCTTTGGGTGTTTCTTCCCCAGTAGAAAAAAGGAGTTGTCATGACCGACGCATTGAACGTTGTCCCGAACGAAAAACCCGTTTCCACTGGCGTGCGCGACACCGCACCCTTGGCCAAGGGTCTGGCTGATGTTCTGGCCGACACCTACCGGCTGACCTTCAAGACGCATGCGTATCACTGGAACGTGGAAGGCCCGCTGTTCTATTCGATCCACAAGCTGACCGAAGAACAGTACGAAAACATGTTCGCCGCCGCTGATGAGATCGCGGAACGCATCCGCGCGCTGGGACATCTGGCGCCCTCGCGCATGTCCGACATCCTGGATTTCTCGGCCATCAAGGATTGCGAAGGGGACCTGTCCGCCGCCGACATGATCGAAGATCTGGCTGCTGATCACGAGCGGGTGGCGCACCGCCTGCACGCCCTGACCGAGCTTGCAGGAAGCCGCAAAGACGTCGTGACCGAAGATCTGGCGACCGAACGTTCGGCATTTCATGAGCAGGCAGCTTGGATGCTGCGGGCGATCTCGAAATCAAGCTGACGCGGTGACCGGGCGCGTGTGTCGTTTTGCGACCCAACTGTGCGCGTTCAAGGTCTTGGGCAGGCTTGCCGAAAAACCGGCAAGCCTGCACATTCCGATCTGGTGACTAGTCCAAAGGGCGGCAATGTCTGAAAATAACACGAAAAGCCAAAACTTGGCCGAGGAGCGGACCGACTGGGCCGAAGACCGCACTATATTGGCAAATGAGCGTACGTTTGCTGGCTGGATGAGAACCGGAATGGCATGCGTGGCCATTGCCCTTGGCCTCAAGGCCGTATTTTCCGCCGTCGAACCCGAGTGGCTGGCGAAGGCTGCAGCCACTCTTTTTGTGTTGATCTCGCTGCTGATCTATTGGGGAGCGTGGATGAACGCCCGCCGCGTGTATTCCCGATTGGAAGCGCACAGCGCCCAACCGGCATCTCGCTTCCACTTGCAATTGGTTGTTGGAAGCCTGTCCCTCGGATCAATCGCATGTTGCCTTGTGTTGTGGCTTGTCTAAGCGGGCTTGCGCGGACATCGCCTTCGTGCCAGTCAAGACCGGACTCCTGAATCTCGTGGCGATCGCGGTCTAGGCGTCGTATAAGGCTCTGAGCTGTCGTTCCAACGACATGACGCATGTTGACTTGTGTGTCGAGGCCTGGAACGAGGCCATCATTGCACATAACCCGCCCGCGCAAATCAATAAACACTCGCCGATGAAAGCTGGTCAGCGTTTTTGACGAAAGATGATGCAGACGCACTTCCTTTGAAGGAATGCTTAAAAAACCTGACATCAGCTAGGCTGGCTACGGGTTTGAACTAGGGTTAGAAATCAGCGGCTTTTGTCCCCCATTCAAAGCAACTGTTCTTGCTGAGCAAGTAGCAACACAATCTCTACAGCGCATAACACATTATTTTAACTTAGAAAAAAGTGGTGAGCCGTGCAGGATTCGAACCTGCGACCCACTGATTAAAAGTCAGTTGCTCTACCAACTGAGCTAACGGCCCACTCTTTTGTTGGATCTGTTGATCCGTGGCGCTCTTTACGGCAATTCCCCAACCAGGTTCAAGCCCTTATTTTGCGCCTCGTTTCGCCGTAACAACGCGTGTTTCCGGCAACCCGATAGGCGGCCTAATTAGGCAGGTGGCGCTGGAGGGTCAACCCCTTTTTTGAGGAATTTTCGCGACAGGGTGGATTCATGTTCCGACCAACGATATATGCCCGCCATGCAACAGAGACTCGACACCGGATTGCCCTTCATCAAGATGCACGGGCTGGGCAATGACTTTGTCATCGTTGACGCACGCGCGCAGGATGCTCCGATCACACCGGCGCTGGCCAAAGGAATCGGGCATCGGCAATTTGGTGTGGGATTCGATCAGTTGGCCGTTATCGAAAATGGTGAAGCCGACGCGCATCTGGTGTTCTACAATTCCGATGGATCAACCTCTGCTGCCTGTGGCAACGCCACCCGCTGTATTGCGCGATTGCTTATGGATGAGATGGGTCGTTCTGCGCTGACGCTCACCACCGAACGCGGAACCCTTCATGCGCAGGATGCCGGCGATGGGCTTACTGCGGTCAACATGGGGCACCCGCAGCTGGAGTGGCGCGAAATTCCGCTGGCAGAAGAGATGGACACGCTGAAATTGCCAATCGAAGGAACTCCGACGGCAACGGGAATGGGCAACCCGCATTGCACGTTCTTCGTTGAGAACGCCGAAGCGATCCCGTTGGCAGAGTTCGGTGCGCGTTACGAATACCACCCGCTTTATCCCGAACGCACAAATGTCCAGGTGGCCCAGGTCATCGGCCCGGATCACATCCGTATGCGCGTATGGGAGCGCGGAGTTGGCATCACTCTGGCCTCCGGGTCGTCGTCCTGTGCAACGGCCGTAGCCGCCGCGCGACGGGGGCTGACCGGGCGCAAAGTACAGATCGATCTGGATGGCGGCACACTCTGGGTTGACTGGCGCGACGATGGTGTCTGGATGACCGGGCCGACGTGTCACGTTTTCTCTGGCACTCTGACGCCTGAATTTCTGAGGTCGCTGGGATGAACCCGCCCAAGTTCACCACATTGGGCTGCCGCCTGAACGCCTATGAGACCGAGGCGATGAAAGAGCTGTCGCAGCAGGCCGGTCTGACGGACGCTGTGGTGGTGAACACATGCGCCGTGACGGCTGAGGCCGTGCGCAAGGCCCGGCAGGAAATCCGCAAGTTGCGCCGCGAAAACCCGAATGCTCGCCTGATCGTCACCGGCTGCGCGGCACAGACCGAACCCCAGACCTTTGCCGAAATGGCCGAGGTCGATGCGGTGATCGGCAACACGGAAAAGATGCGCCCCGAGACCTGGAAGGGCATGGCCGCCGATTTCATCGGCGAGACCGAGGCCGTGCAGGTCGATGACATCATGTCGGTCACCGAAACGGCAGGGCACCTGATCGACGGGTTCGGCACCCGCTCGCGCGCCTATGTGCAGGTTCAGAACGGCTGTGATCATCGCTGCACCTTCTGCATCATCCCGTATGGCCGCGGCAACTCGCGCAGCGTCCCGGCGGGTGTGGTGGTGGATCAGATCAAGCGGCTGGTGGACCGGGGCTATAACGAGGTCGTTCTGACCGGGGTCGATCTGACATCCTGGGGCGCCGACCTGCCCGCAAGCCCCAAGCTGGGCGATCTTGTGATGCGCATCCTTAAACTGGTGCCGGATTTGCCACGCCTGCGGATCAGTTCGATCGATTCGATCGAGGTTGATGAGAATCTGATGCAGGCCATCGCGACCGAGCCACGCCTGATGCCGCACCTGCACCTGTCGCTTCAGCATGGCGACGATCTGATCCTGAAACGGATGAAACGCCGCCATCTGCGCGACGACGCCATCCGCTTTGCCGAGGACGCACGCAAGCTGCGCCCCGACATGACCTTCGGCGCGGATATCATCGCAGGCTTCCCGACCGAGACGGAAGCGCATTTCGAAAACTCGCTGAAGCTGATCACCGACTGCGACCTGACCTGGCTGCACGTCTTTCCCTATTCCAAACGAGAAGGCACCCCGGCAGCCCGCATACCGCAACAGGTGAATGGAACGGTCATCAAGGATCGCGCTGCCCGCTTGCGTGCGGCAGGCGACGCTCAGGTCTCAAAGCACTTGTCGCAGCAAATCGGCAAGACCCATCACATCCTGATGGAAAACCCCCATATGGGCCGGACCGAGCAATTCACCGAAGTGTCTTTTTCGGCCCCCCGGACCGAGGGTGAGATCGTCACGGCGGCAATCACCGGTCACAGTCAAACCCAGCTGATCGCGTGATGGCGGCGTCGGCCGCCATTCATTGCCCGGCCACGTCAGCAAGGGCGGCCGTGTCGTAGAATTCCTGATATTCGCAGACCCGGTCGCCGCGGAACCTGCAAATGACAACGACCGGCGTTTCGACCGTCTGGCCGCTGGCTTTGTGTGTCCATGCCGTGACACCCACACCGACGACCCGGTCGTCCTGGGCTATGGTGTCCTTCAACGTCCAGTGGACCATTTCGAAGGCATCCGTCAATTCCTTCAGATATTGATGCATCTGATCCTGCCCCTTGCGGGCGCAACTGAAGTCCAGCCCGTTTTTCCCGTCGCCAAGAGACCGAATGCAGAGATCCTCGGTCGTGTAATCGTCCCACATGCTCGGATCCGAACCCTTGGATTCGTTCCATCTGGCAAAGGCCTCGCGCAGTTTCGCGGCATTCGACAAAGCGTTCATGACAATTCACTCCAAAATGACTTCTACAATGCAACCAGCGTCGTGTTGCACGGGGTTCGCGTCAAGGAACAAGTTGTCGAGCGGTTTCAAAGAAAAAGCCCCGCGCGACGCACGGGGCCTTTTGAATTTCCTTAAACTTACCCTAGACGGATCAGGCGGATTTCTTGCCCTTATGCGGAGCCCACAGGCGCTTGTTGACCAGATAGAGAAGCACCGACAGAACGGTCAGGAAGATCACGCCAACAAAGCCGGCGTTCTTGCGCTCCATCATCTTCGGCTCGGCCGCCCACATCAGGAACGCCGCGACGTCCTCGGACATGTGTTCGACCGAATTCGAATGCCCGTCAGCAAACTCGACCTGTTCATCCGCCAGCGGCGGCGCCATCGAGATCCAGCCTCCGGGGAAGGCTTTGTTCTCGTAGAGGACAGTGCCTGCCTCTTCCTTCTCTTCACCGGTGTAACCGTCCAGCAGAGAGGCGATGTACTCGGCTCCGCCCATGCCTTTGACCAGCTGATTGATGCCCAGACCGTAAGGTCCGTGGAAGCCCGCGCGGGCTTTGGCCATCAGGCTCAGGTCCGGTGCGCCGACACCGTTGTTGGCCGGGAAGTGGTCTGTCGGGATGGCCGGGCGGAAATCGTCCAGCTCGGGGTCGAACACTTCGAAGTTGCCCGCTGCATAAGCGATGACTTCTTCTTCCGAATAGCCCAGCGCTTCCAGATCGCGCAGGGGCACATATTTCAGGCCGTGGCAGGCCGCGCAGACCTCGGTATAGATCTGAAGGCCGCGTTGCAGCTGGTGCTTGTCCCAGGTGCCGAAGGGCCCCTCGAACGAGAACGCGAAATCTTCGATATGCTGCTCACCGCCACCTGCCGCGAAGGTCGAGGCGGGCGCAAGGGCCAGAGCAAACGCGGCGCCGATTGCAAGTTTCTTGAACATGTTTCCGGTCCCTCTTCTTACTCGGCCGGCGTGGCGTCGGCGTCAGCCTTGCCATAATGCGCGTTGAAGTCTTCTTCGATGGTCTCGGGCTGGGCCAGAGGCTTCTCGATCACTCCGAGGATCGGCAGGATCACGAAGAAATAGGCGAACCAGTAGGCGGACGCGATCAGCGAGAAGGTCGCATAGGGCTCTTCCGCGGGCATCGCACCCAGCCACATCAGGGCAAAGAAGTCGATGACCAGCAGGTAGAACCACCATTTGAACATCGGACGGTACTTGCCCGAACGTACGTTCGAGGTGTCCAGCCAGGGCGCCAGCGCCATGGCCAGGATCGCACCGAACATCGCCAGAACACCGAAGAACTTGGCATCGATGATGCCGCCGGTGATGAAGCTGGCGAACTGAACGACCCAGACCTCACCGGTGAAGGCGCGCAGGATCGCGTAGAACGGCAGGAAGTACCATTCGGGAACGATGTGTGCAGGTGTCACCAGCGGGTTGGCTTCGATGTAGTTGTCCGGGTGGCCCAGATAGTTCGGCATGTAGCCGACGATGGCCCAGAACACGACCAGGATCACGGCCAGTGCGAACAGGTCCTTGATCACGAAATACGGCCAGAACGGCAGCGTGTCTTTCTCGGCCTCGGCTTTCGATCCACGGCGCACTTCAACACCTGTGGGGTTGTTGTTGCCGGTGGTGTGGAAGGCCCAGATATGAACGATGACCAGCGCCGCGATGATGAACGGCAGCAGGTAGTGCAGCGAGAAGAAGCGGTTCAGCGTGGCGTTGTCCACGGCAGGTCCGCCCAGCAACCAGGTTTGCAGCGCGTCGCCGACAAACGGGATCGCACCAAACAGGCCGGTGATCACGGTCGCACCCCAGAAGGACATCTGACCCCAGGGCAGAACATAGCCCATGAAGGCGGTGCCCATCATCATCAGATAGATCAGCATACCGATGATCCATGTGATTTCACGCGGGGCTTTGTACGAGCCGTAGAACAGGCCGCGGAATATGTGGATGTAAACCGCAACAAAGAACAGCGACGCGCCGTTCATGTGCAGATAGCGGATAAAGTGACCGCCATTCACGTTGCGCATGATGTGCTCGATGCTGGCAAAGGCCAGATCGACATGCGGGGTATAGTGCATCACCAGTACGATGCCGGTGACGATTTGCAGCGCCAGGCAGAACGCCAGAACGATGCCCCAGATCCACCACCAGTTCAGGTTCTTGGGGGTCGGGATCATGAGCGTGTCGTACAGCAGGCCGACAATCGGCAGACGGCTGTTCAGCCATTTCTCGCCGTTTGTCTTCGGCTCGTAATGATCGTGGGGAATTCCGGACATAAGTTTGGGTCTCCCTTAGCCGAGTTTGATTGTGCTGTTGTCCACCCATTCTGCGGGCGGGACAGGCAGGTTCTCAGGCGCGGGGCCTTTACGGATACGACCGGCGAGGTCGTAGTGCGAGCCGTGGCACGGGCAGAACCAGCCACCGAAGTCGCCGGCATCCCCCAGAGGCACACAGCCCAGGTGCGTACATACGCCCATCTGCACGATCCAGGCCCCCGGTGCTTCGCCTTCCGGAGACGGCATGACGCGGTTTGCGTCAGTCGCGGGCGCATCGGCGCTCAGGTTGAAGTTGCGCGCCAGCGGATCTGGCAGCGCATCAACGCCTTCGGCGTCCTGTTCCTGGGCTTCCTGAATCTCGGCACCGGTGCGATGACGGATGAAAACAGGTTTCCCCAGCCATTTTACCGTCAGTTGCGTGCCCGGCTCGACGCCGCTCACATCCACACGGATCGAGGACAGCGCCTGAACGTCTGCCGATGGGTTCATTTGGTTGATCAGGGGCCATACGGCTGCACCCGTTGCAACGACACCTGCGCCGCCAGCGACGTAGTACAGGAAATCTCTGCGGGTGCCTTCGTGGTCTTCTGCGTGGGACACGAGGTTATCTCCGATTATCTGGCGCCCGCGGACGGGCAAATAGCTCGCGCACCGCACGAATGCGGTGTCTTAACCGCGCTTACTATCGGGGAGAATAGTGTTCGTCCAGCGTTCATAAATGCGCAATACGCCGCATGTGTCCCTTCATGCACATGACGAGGGGCTTTTTTTGGTGAATCTTGCCCGCAACTTTGCCTGCGACTTCGAATCACCGGGGGATGATTCGAACTACGACCCCGCTTAGCAGCCGCAATCCGGCCCGATTCTGACCACCAGACCGTCAGTCATCTGAGGGCGTATTCTGGACAATCAGCATCACAAAGCAACGATTGTTTGCCGGGAAAATCATATCCGCCAAATAGATGATTTAAATTAAAAATTGAGCGCGATATCGCAGTTGCACTTTCTGCGCGAATACCGGACAGCGCAAAAAACGCGCGAACTCCTGCAAGGAGACCCCTATGTCAAAAGTCACTTCGGCCGCTGCGATGTTCACATTAGCTCTGGCCACGCAATCCTTTGCCGCAGGCGATCCGGCGAAAGGTGAAGCCATGTATAACCGCTGCTCCTCGTGTCATGCGATCATCAAGGACGGTGAAGTCCTGGTCAAAGGCGGAATCACCGGCCCGAATCTCTATGGCGTCGTCGGACGTGTCGCCGGGTCCGAAAAAGACTATCGCTATGGCAGCGCGCGCCTGCCTGTCGGCATGTTCACCGATGACATGATCCGCGCCGGCGAAGAAGGTCTGATCTGGACCGAAGAAAACATCGCCGCCTATTCCAAAGACCCCATCGGTTTCATCAAAGAGTATCTGGATGACGAAACCGCCCGCCCTAACATGAGTGTCAAACTGAAGAAGGGTGCGGAAGATATCGCCGCCTATCTGGCAACTTTCAGTTCCGAGTAATCCTGTTTCCCGGTGCTGGTTACGCCTTGTGCATCAAGGCGGCCAGCTGACCGGTTTCACTGCCAAATCCGTTGGGCACATTATCGGCAGCAGCGATTCTTGCCTCCTCCGGCTTGTTCTGGCCCAGTTTCCAGGTGCCCTGGATATCCTCTACCTGCATCCGGCATGGAACGATCATCCGCATCATTCTGGCCAAGGCGTCATCAGACATTTTCCCGGTGACCCATGGCGCTTTGGGCAGCAGTCGATCTTCAAAGAATGCAGATTGTCGGTCCAGCAAATCACGCAGCTCGTCCTGCGGGCGCAGCTCAAGCCTTCCGGTCAGGTGCACGGCAACGTAGTTCCATGTCGGAACCTGATCCGCGACACCGTACCAGTCGGGCGAGACATAGCCATCAGGTCCCTGCACAGCGATCCTGACCACTTTCGGCCCGCACAGCATACGGACAATCGGGTTTGATCGCACCAGATGAAGATCGGCCACCGCACCGTCCTCAGACAGCAGAAAGGGCACGTGACTGATCAATGGTGCGCCGTCGTCGGAAATCGCCAGAACGCCAAAAGCCCGGTCACGGGCGAATTCAATATGACGCGCACGATCCTCGGCGCGGAAGGCTGGATTTGGGTGCATGGGCGACCTCCTGCCAAATCTCTTGCAGATGGGGTTGGTTCTTGGCAAGGTCTGCCTCGTTCTCAGGGCGGGGTGGAATTCCCCACCGGCGGTATGCGGGCCATGACCCGTAAGCCCGCGAGCGGCTCTGCCGTGTCCACGATCCGAAAGGCAGAAGCCGGTATTCGGACAAAGCGTGGAACCACGAACGAGTGTCAGCAGATCTGGTGAGAGGCCAGAGCCGACGGTCAAAGTCCGGATGGAAGAGAACGTGCAAGCCGTGCCGGTGAACCGGCGCGCCTGCTCGTGATCGCCTTGGGTGACGTGTCATGCCGGGCTGGCAGCGAAACCGTTCGCAACCGCCAGCAGGCCACCAAACTGAAAGGAGACCACGATGACACACACCCGCTATGCTTTTGTCAAAGCCAACTGGCATTCCGACATCGTCGACCGCGCGCTTGACGGATTTCTTGAATTGATCCCGGCCGATCAGGTCGATGTTTTCGACGTTCCCGGCGCGTTCGAGATGCCGCTGCTGGCCCGCGATCTGGCCCAAACCGGCCGCTACGCCGCTGTTGCCTGCGCCGCATTCGTCGTGGATGGCGGCATTTACCGGCACGACTTCGTGGCCCAGGCCGTCGTGGACGGTTTGATGCGCGCCGGCATGGATACAGGCGTGCCGGTCCTGTCCGTTTCCCTGACGCCGCACCAATACCAGGAGACGGATCACCACAACGCCATCTACCGTGCGCATTTTGTCGAGAAAGGCCGCGAAGCCGCACAAGCCGCGCTGAAAATCACAGCGACCCGAGCGGTGCTGACGCAGGCCGCCTGATCTTCATCTTTTCAGAAATACTCATTCGCGCCACCGCAAGGTGGCGCCCACCAATTCGCAAATCCGCTTGAGGCGGCAGGCTCTCGCCGTTAATCACGACGCTCAAAGGAGCACGCCCCATGTCGATGAACAGCTTTGGCCATCTTTTCCGCGTCACCACCTGGGGCGAAAGCCATGGACCCGCCTTGGGCGCCACGGTCGATGGCTGCCCGCCCGGCGTTCCGATCGACGAGGGCATGATTCAGCACTGGCTGGACAAGCGCAAACCGGGGCAGAACAAGTTCACCACCCAGCGGCGCGAACCCGATCAGGTGAAAATCCTGTCCGGCGTGTTCGAAGGGCAAACCACCGGAACGCCTGTGCAGCTGATGATCGAGAACACCGATCAGCGCTCGAAAGACTATGGCGATATCATCGACAAGTTCCGTCCGGGGCACGCCGATATCACCTATTGGCAGAAATACGGCATCCGGGATTATCGCGGCGGCGGGCGCAGCTCGGCACGGGAAACAGCATCACGTGTTGCAGCAGGTGGACTGGCGCGTGAAGCGATCAAACAGATCGCGCCCAACGTGCAGATCACCGGCTACATGACCCAGATCGGGCCGCATAAGATCGACCGCGCCAACTTCGACTGGTCCCAGATCGAACAGAATCCGTTCTGGACACCCGATGCAACCGCCGCAGAAGACTGGGCCGCGTACCTGGATGATCTGCGGAAGTCCGGCAACTCGGTCGGGGCCGTGGTCGAAGTCGTTGCGCGCGGTGTCCCCGCCGGGATCGGGGCGCCGGTTTATGCCAAGTTAGACACTGATCTGGCCGCAGCGATGATGTCGATCAATGCCGTCAAAGGTGTCGAGATCGGCGAGGGCATGGCCGCGGCTGAACTGACGGGCGAGGCCAATGCCGACGAAATCTTCATGGGACAGAACGGCCCGCAATACAGCTCGAACCATGCGGGCGGGATTCTGGGCGGTATCTCGACCGGGCAGGACATCGTCGTGCGCTTTGCGGTCAAGCCGACCTCGTCGATCCTGACCACGCGCAAAACCATCACCAAATCAGGCGAAGAGACCGAGATCATCACCAAGGGCCGTCACGACCCCTGCGTCGGGATCCGCGCTGTTCCAGTGGGTGAGGCGATGATGGCCTGCGTGATCCTCGACCACCTTCTGCTGCATCGCGGCCAGATCGGAGAGAACCGTGGACGGATCGGCTGATCTGCGCACCCGCCTGCGTGCTGTGGTCGCACATCGCATGGAAACGGATCCGGCCCATGATCTGGCCCATCTTGATCGTGTGTGGACCAACGCCCGGGCCATCGCGGATGATCAAGCCGATATGTCCGTGCTGCTGGCGGCAAGTTATCTGCACGACCTTGTAAATCTGCCCAAGGACGATCCCGACCGGCATCTTGCCTCGCGCAGATCCGCAACGGAATCAGAGCCTATTCTTAAGGAAATCGGGTTTGAAGCCGATCAGATCCGCGCGATCCGGCACGCGATCGAAGCCCATAGTTTTTCGGCCAATATCCCCCCTGAAACGATCGAGGCGCGCATTCTGCGCGATGCGGACCGGCTTGACGCCCTGGGCGCCATCGGCATCGCCCGCAACTTTTCCGTTTCCGGAGCCTTGGGGCGCACTCTTTATGACACGGCAGATCCTTTTGCCCAAGTCCGGCCACTGGACGACCTTCATTTCTCGCTCGACCATTGGAAGGTGAAGCTGCTGCGGCTGCCGGGTGACATGCTAACCGAAACCGGCCGACTGATTGCCGAGCAACGCACCGCGCGCATGATCCGCTTTCTTGAAGAATTCGCCGAAGAGATCGGCTGTTCCTTGCCGCAATCCTGGGTGAATTGCTGAACCCACCCGTTGATCTTTGCCCGGCAAAGGCGCAGGTTCGCGCCGATGACAAAACCCTTAACTTCGCATCGACCTCTGCTTGCGGTAACGCTGAAGCTGTGCGCCTTGTTCCTGTTCACGTCGATGTCCGCGCTGGTCAAAGCACTGTCGGATGAGTTCCCACCGGGCCAATTGGTGTTTTTTCGGTCCCTTTTCGCTATCCCCGTGATCATTCTTTGGCTCATCGCGCGACGGGAGTTGTCGAAAGGCTTTGTGGTCAAGAAACCCATGGGCCATTTCTGGCGTGGCGTTCTGGGGACCAGCGCCATGGGTCTTACCTTTACCGGCCTCAGCCTGCTGCCGCTGCCCGAAGTCACCGCAATCGGCTATGCGACGCCGATCTTCACCCTGATTCTGGCCGCCGTCATGCTGGGCGAACGCATTCGGCTTATCCGTATCGGCGCTGTGGCTTTGGGTCTGCTGGGCGTCCTGATCATGATCTGGCCACGTCTTGGCACCACCGAGATGGAACTCGCCGCCACCATCGGCGCGTTATGCGTGTTGGGCGCAACCCTCGCCCGTGCCTTCGTTCAGATCCATATCCGGCAATTGGTCAAGGTCGATCACCCTGCGGCCATCGTGTTCTATTTCTCGATGACCGCGGCGCTTCTTTCCGCGCTGACAGCGTTCTGGGGATGGACGATGCCCACGTGGAATCAGGCTCTGATCATGGTCATGATGGGCCTGATCGGCGGCGTTGCGCAGATTTTGGTCACATCCTCCTATCGGTTTGGCCAGGCCTCGATGCTGGCACCTTATGACTATGCAACCATGCTGTTTGCGATCGTGATCGGCTATGTCTGGTTCGACGAACTGCCAACGCTTGCAATCCTGATCGGGGCCGCACTGGTGATCGCAGGCAATGCTGTCGTCATCTGGCGCGAAAACCAGTTGGGGCTGGAGCGCGGCAAGGTCCGGTCGGTTACGGACCCCAAAGCATGACTTTACCTTTTGCAATCTTCCCCTAGGTTGGGCCGAACAGTCAAAGAGGTTCCCAAATGAGCGACGCGCAGGATCACAAGGAAAAGATGCAGAAGGTGCAGGCCCAGCACCGCAAGAAAGTGTCCGAGGCCGTGGATCCTGGCCGTGGTCTGGTCTTGATCAATACCGGCAAGGGCAAAGGCAAGTCCTCGGCCGCGTTCGGCGTGGTCATTCGCGCTTTGGGCTGGGGCCAGAAGGTTGGCGTGGTGCAGTTCATCAAGGGCAAGTGGAAAACCGGCGAGCGCCGTTTCTTCGAAGAGCGTGATCTGGTGACATGGCATACGATGGGCGAAGGTTTTACCTGGGACACGCAGGATCGTGAGCGCGATATTGCAGCTGCCAATGCCGCCTTCGACAAGGCATGTGCCCTGATGTCCAGTGGCGAATACGATCTGGTTGTGCTGGACGAGATCAACATCGCCTTGCGCTACGAATACCTGACGGTCGAACAGGTCATCGCGGGTTTGAACGCACGCTCGGACAAGACCAGCGTATTCCTGACCGGGCGTGATGCACCGCAAGCGCTGCGTGACTATGCCGACCTGGTCACGGAAATGACCGAGGAGAAACACCCGTTCCAGGCGGGTATCAAGGCCCAGCGCGGCGTGGATTTCTGAAGCTACGTGAGGTGTGATTCTGGCGGTGCGCAGCCGCCAGTTATGACAGCCGTTCTGCTGCGTTGAACAATCCTATCGTGTCGCAGGTTCCGGAAAACGCTGGCGTGTTCGGTTGGCGAAAGCCACAAGCGACAGCATCACCGGCACTTCGACCAGGACCCCCACAACCGTCGCCAGTGCCGCGCCTGAATGAAGACCGAACAAGCTGATTGCGACGGCAACGGCCAGTTCGAAGAAGTTCGATGTCCCGATCATGGCGCAAGGCGCTGCGATCCGGTGGGGAACCTTCAGCGCAAAAGCCGCGCCATAGGCAATGGCAAATATACCATAGCTTTGGATCAGAATGGGAACGGCGATCAACACGATGACCGTGGGTTTCGCCAGAATGGTCTGACCTTGCAGGCCGAACAGGATAACCACGGTTGCGATCAATCCCACGACGGACCACGGTTTCACCCGCGCCGAAAAGGATTCTATCGCCTGTTTAGAGCCTAATCTGCGGCGGGTGATCAACCCGGCGATTAGCGGCAGCACCACATAAAGGACCGTGGCCAAAACCAAAGTCTGCCATGGCACTTCGATGTCAGTGACCCCCAGCAAAAAGGCCACGATCGGCGCAAATGCCACGACCATGATCAGATCATTGACCGAGACCTGAACCAGGGTGTAGGTCGCGTCGCCTTTGGTCAGTTGCGACCACACGAACACCATGGCGGTACAAGGGGCGGCCCCCAGCAGGATCAGACCGGCGGTGTATTGCGCAGCATCTTCGGGCGCGATCCAGGGCGCGAAGACATAGTCGAAAAACAGAACGGCCAGCAGCGCCATGGTGAAAGGCTTTATCAGCCAGTTCACCACCAGCGTCACAATCAGACCACGCGGCTGGCGGGCAACCCCGGCGACTGCACCGAAATCGACGTTGACCATCATCGGATAGACCATTGCCCAGATCAGCACCGCCACCACCAGATTGACGCTGGCAACTTCGGCGCTTGCCACCAGTTGCACCAGCCCCGGCGCGGCCAGTCCGATCAGGACACCACCGATCATCGCAAGTGCAACCCAGATCGTGAGATACCGTTCAAAAATGCTCATGATAACGCCTCGGAAGTTTGATCCATAAGTTTGCCGGACGTCAGCGCAGCAAGGCCAACCATCACGGCCGCCGTGCCCAGCACCAGGGGCAGCCCCCCGACCTGATAGGTCAGGCCGGACAAAACGGTTCCGGCCAACCGCCCCGTCGCATTTGCCATATAGTAAAAGCCGACATCCATCGTCACACGCTCGGACCGGGTGAAGGCAAGGATCAGATAGGAATGCAGCGATGAGTTGACCGCGAAGATCGCACCAAAGACCAAAAGCCCGGCGACAAGCGTCAGGGTCAGCCAGGTCTCGGGCCCATTTGACAGCAAAACAGCCAGTGTCAGAGCCGCAGGAACACAGAACAGGATCGCCGCCCATCTGCGTGCGGCGCGGATCAGATCACCTTCGGTTCGATCTGACGCACGAAGAATCCTTGGCGCGTTGGCTTGCACGGCGCCATAGAGGATGATCCACACCGCCATGAATGTTCCGATCATGAAGAACGCGGCCCGATTGCCCTCTTCGGTGCCATCTGAAAGAACAGCATAGAAATAGATCGGGATGCCGACCACGAACCAGACGTCCCGCGCGCCGAACAGGAAGACACGTGCCGCGGACAACCAGTTCACATTCGCGGATTTTGAAAAAACCTCAGAGAATTTTGCACCCTTGCGCCCCTTCGGCAGGCCCTCTGGCATGAACAGCATCACTGCGACCAGAATCACCGCCAGAACGGCGGCCATGGCAAGCACTGCCGGTAGGAAGCCCAGCGTTGCAAGCATGGCTGCACCCAACAGGAATCCCAGCCCTTTGACCGCGTTTTTCGAACCCGTCAGAACCGCAACCCACCGAAACAACGCGCCTCCGTCGGATGGGGCCAGCAATTTGACCGCCGATTTCGAAGACATCTTGGCCAGATCCTTGGCCACTCCGCTGGCCCCTTGCACGATCATCACAAAAGTGACCGAAGCGGCGACGGTCCAGTTCGGGTCAAGCTGCGTCATGGCAAGCAACGCGACAATCTGCACCCCCAGCCCCGCATAGAGGGTCGAGGTCAGCCCGAACCGCGCGGCGATCCAACCGGCAGACAGGTTGGTGACTATCCCGGCGATTTCATAGAGCACAAACAGATAGGCAAGCTGAACCGGCGAGAAACCCAGGGTGTGAAAGTGCAACAGCACCAGCATCCTGAGCGCCCCGTCGGTCAGCATGAAGGCCCAATAGGCAGCCGTGACCGCGATATAGGCCGACAGTCCTGCGGGCCGTTGCTTCACAATGATGCCCCGACCATCAATGCGACATCCACCAGCCGGTGCGCATAGCCCATCTCGTTGTCGTACCACGCATAGATTTTCACCTGCGTCCCGTTCACAACCATGGTCGAGGGCGCATCGACGATCGAAGAGCGTTCGTCATTGGTATAATCGGTGGACACCAGCGGGCGTGTCTCATATCCCAAAATGCCCTTCAGTTCGCCCTCGGCAGCGGTTTTGAAGAAGGCGTTGACCTCTTCAACCGTGGTTTCACGCTCAACCTCGAACACGCAATCGGTCAGCGAGGCGTTCAGCAATGGCACCCGAACCGCGTGGCCGTTCAAACGACCTTTGAGTTCCGGATAGATCAGCGTGATGGCCGTGGCCGAGCCGGTCGTGGTCGGGATCAGAGAGTTCAGGGCCGAGCGTGCGCGCCTGAGGTCCTTGGCAGGCCGGTCCACGATTGTCTGCGTATTGGTTACGTCGTGAATCGTCGTCATCGATCCATGGCGGATGCCCAGGTTTTCGTGAATGACCTTTACGACAGGCGCAAGACAGTTTGTCGTGCACGAGGCCGCCGTCACGATCCTATGCGCCGCAGGGTCGTAAGTTTCGTCATTTACACCCATGACGATATTGGCCGTCGGCCCGTCCTTGACCGGAGCAGAGACAACAACCTTCTTTACCCCAGCGTCAAAATACGGTGCCAGCTTCGCTTCGGTCTTGAACACGCCGGTACAGTCGATCACCACGTCAACACCGTCCAGCGGCAACGCGCTCAGGTCTTTGGTGCCAATGAACGGCAGACGGGTTCCGTTGACCGTGATGCTGTCTGCGTCATGGTCGAATTCCGCGTCCCAGCGCCCATGCACGGTGTCGAATTCCAGCAGATGCGCATGCATCTCGGGATCACCGACGGCATCGTTGATCCAGGCAATCTTTGCGCCTTTTTCAAGCAAGGGCTTCAGGGCCAGTTTTCCCATACGGCCAAGGCCGTTCAGTGCGTAGGTGGTCATTTCATTTCCTCGGTAGGAGTACGCCCGATTTCATCGACGGCGGATTGCAATGCGATCCGGTCAAGGCTTTCGACCGGCAATGATGAAAAGGCCTGAATCCGGCGCTTCAGTGCGCCATAGGCGGTTTGAAAGGCCAGGCTTTTCTCGGCGTCGGTGCCTTCGGCCTTGACCGGGTCTTCCACGCCCCAATGGCCACTTATCGGTTGGCCCTCCCAAGCCGGGCATTCCTCGTTGGCGGCCTGATTGCAGACAGTAAAGACAAAATCCATGGCAGGTGCATCCGGCGCCAAAAACTCGGACAAAGTCTTCGGCCGCAGGGCCGAGATATCGTGCCCCTTGTCGCGCAGAACCTGCACAGCAAAGGGATTGAGTTCTGAACTGGGCCGCGTCCCGGCCGAATAAACGTTGAACCGGTCGCCGCCGATCTGTCGCAGCAAGGATTCGGCAAAAATCGAACGGGCGGAGTTTCCGGAACAGATGAACAGCACATTGAACTTTCGGTTCGTCGCGGTGTCTTTGGGAAAGGGCATGCAGATATCCGGGCGGCCACGGCAGCAATCCACGATCAGGAAATCGAGCATTTGCTGCACATTTTTCATTTCAATCGAATAGAGCAGAGACGTCCCGGATCGTTCCTGTTTCACCAATCCCGACCGCTGCAAAGCATTCAGGTAGTTCGACATGGTGCTGGGTTTGATATCCAGCTCCGCCGCCAGCTCGCCCGCGGGAATCCTGTCAGGAAACCGTCGCATCAACATGCGAAACACGGTGATGCGCTGCGGGTGGCCAAGAATGGTCAATTGATCGGTTATCTGTTCTATCATATTTCATGAATTATTGAAATACAGAGAATGAGTCAATTTCATTCCGCGTCGTCACAAAAAATTCACGGACCAGAGCGCCAATTTGAAAGGTTGGCCGCAGGCGTTCGGCTCACAACTTGAGGCCCGACCGTGCTGAACAACGCCGAAACGGTTACAACCGGGCTTGCAGGCGCCAAACTGACGGTTTAAACGAAGCTTCGCATCCGGTCATAATCAATTCCGTATGACCTACGGTGCCGCTGTAGCTCAGCTGGTAGAGCACGTCATTCGTAATGATGGGGTCGGGGGTTCGAGTCCCTTCAGCGGCACCAGAAAAATCCAGGTCAAACGAAATTCGGCCCTCCCAACGCCTGCGGCCCTGCCGACAGGCACGCTAAGCGCGTTTCTCTCCGATCGAGGCGACGCCCAGAACATCCAGAACTTTCGCTTCGATATGCTCGGCATTCATACCGGCCACCGCATACATGTCCGCGGGGCTGGCTTGATCGATGAAGATATCAGGCAAAACCATCGAGCGGTATTTCAGCCCCCGATCAAACACACCTTCATCCGCCAAAAGCTGAGCGACATGGCTGCCAAAACCGCCAACGGCCCCTTCTTCGATGGTGATCAACGCCTCGTGGCGGGACGCGAGATCCAGGATCAGGTCGCGATCAAGAGGTTTGGCAAAACGAGCATCGGCAATCGTGGGCGTTATGCCTTTGGCTGCAAGGGATTCCGCCGCCTTCTGAACCTCTGCCAGACGTGTACCGAATGAAAGCAGAGCCACCCGCGCACCTTCCCGGATAACGCGGCCCTTGCCGATTTCCAGAACCTCGCCGCGTTCGGGCAAATCAACTCCGACGCCTTCGCCGCGCGGATAGCGGAACGCAATGGGGCCTTCGTCATGCGCGGCGGCGGTCGCCACCATATGCATCAGCTCGGCCTCGTCAGCCGCAGCCATGACAACCATACCGGGCAGGTTGGCCAAATAGGCAATATCGAACGACCCAGCATGGGTGGCGCCGTCAGCCCCGACCAAACCTGCTCTGTCGATTGCAAAACGTACGGGCAGGCGCTGAATCGCCACGTCATGTACCACCTGGTCGTAACCACGCTGGAGAAAGGTCGAATACATTGCGCAGAACGGCTTCATTCCTCCTGCGGCAAGCGCAGCCGAAAACGTCACGCCGTGCTGTTCGGCAATCGCCACATCAAAGCAACGTGACGGATAGCGCTCGGCAAACAGGTTCAGGCCAGTTCCGTCGGGCATGGCAGCGGTCACGGCAACGATCTTGTCGTCACGCGCGGCCTCATCCACCAGCGCCTTGCCAAATACAGACGTATAAGAGGGCGCGTTTGAAGGTGCCTTCTTCTGTTCTCCAGTCACCACATCGAACTTGGCCGTGGCATGACCTTTGTCGCGGGCCTGCTCGGCAGGGGCATAGCCCTTGCCTTTTTTCGTCAATACATGGATCAGAATCGGCCCGGTTGCCCGTGATTTGACCGTACGCAGAACCGGCAGCAGCTGGTCCATGTCATGGCCATCTATCGGGCCGAGATAGGAAAACCCAAGCTCTTCGAACAGCGTGCCGCCCACCGCCATGCCTTTCAACATCTCCTTGGCGCGCTTGGCGCCCTCCCGGAATGGCTCGGGCAGCAAGGAGACAGCGCCTTTGGCAGCAGCTTTCAGATCGTGAAACGGTTCTTCGCTATAAATACGCGACAAATAGCTGGACAACGCACCAACTGGTGGCGCGATGCTCATCTCGTTGTCATTCAGAATGACGATCAGACGCTTTTTCAGGTGGCCTGCATTGTTCATCGCCTCAAAAGCCATGCCCGCAGACATCGAGCCATCGCCGATCACCGCAATTGCGTCGCCCAACCCTTCGGGCGTTACACCCCCTAGATCCCGTGCGACAGCAAAACCCAAAGCAGCGCTGATCGACGTGCTGGAATGCGCCGCGCCAAATGGGTCATAGGGGCTTTCGCTGCGCTTGGTGAAGCCGCTGAGGCCATCCTTCATGCGCAATGTGCGGATGCGATCACGTCGTTCGGTCAGGATTTTGTGCGGATAACACTGATGACCCACATCCCAGATGATCTTGTCTCGGGGCGTATCAAATACGGCGTGCAAGGCGGTGGTCAGTTCAACAACCCCCAAGCCTGCCCCAAGATGCCCGCCGGTCACGGCAACCGCCGAAATGGTTTCGGCCCGCAACTCCTGTGCGACCTGGTGCAGTTGTGCGTCCGAGAACTGCTTGAGATCCGCAGGGCGGTTCACAAGATCCAGCAGGGGCGTATTGGGGCGGTCAGACATGTGGCGCGTTCCTGGCTTAGCTGTCCCGGGCAATAACGAAGCGGGCGGCTTCCTTCAAGGTTTCCGCCTTCGGGCCAAACCCGTCCAAAGCGGCGCAGGCCTGATCCACCAGCTCACTTGCGCGGGCTTTGGCAGCAGGCAGACCCAAAAGCGAAACAAAAGTGGCTTTCCCTGCCTCGGTATCCTTTTGCAATCGCTTGCCCGCCTTTTGGGCATCGCCTTCGATATCAAGGATGTCATCTGCAATCTGAAAAGCAAGACCCATCGCCCGGGCATATCGGCGCAACGGGTCAGGATCGGATCGGGCCATAACGGCGCCAACGCAGGCAGACCATTCGATCAGGGCGCCTGTCTTGCCGGCCTGAAGACGCGTGATTTCGTCCAGCGACAGCGGTTCGGCGGCCGTTTCCGCCGCAATGTCCAACGCCTGTCCCAGCACCATACCTTGTGCACCGCTGGCTTTGGCAAGGGTCAGGGCAAGGTCTGCGCGAATGTCTGCGGCCCCAACCTGCGAGCAGGTGCAAAGTTCAAAAGCAAGCGTCTGAAGGGCATCTCCGGCCAGAACAGCCGTGCCTTCATCCCACTCTACGTGAACGGTGGGCCGCCCGCGGCGCAGGTCATCGTCATCCATGCAGGGCAGGTCGTCATGCACCAGGGAATAAGCGTGCAGCGCCTCTATGGCGGTGGCCGGCCAGATCGCCCGGTCTTCTTCAACATCATGCAGTCGGGCACTTTCCAATGCCAGAAACCCGCGCAGCCGCTTTCCGCCTCGGGTGGCATATGCCATGGCCCGGGTGACATCCACGTCTGCAAAAGCGCCAAAAACCAGATCAAAATGGCTTTGAATGCTGGCAGCATCCTGCGCAAGTCTTTCGGGGAACATTCACATACCTTCGACAGGCGTCGTACCGGTCGGCTGACCACTGGCGTCCAGAGTGATCGCTGCGACTTTTTCTTCCGCGCGCTTCAACTCGTCCTCGCACCGCTTTTTCAGCGCCGCGCCGCGCTCGTACAGCGCAATTGATTGATCCAGCGCGACGTCGCCACGTTCCAGCTGGCCGACTACGGCTTCAAGTTCTTTCATCGCCTGTTCGAATGTCATCTGGTCTACGGGGATCTCGGTCATCGGGCTGCCTTTATCAATTCTTCCACATGGGCGCGTGTGGCCTGGGCCAGTGCGTTCAGATCATACCCGCCTTCCAGAGTCGAGACGATACGACCGCCGCAAACCTCGTCGGCAATTCTGCACAGCTCGGCGGTGATCCAGGCAAAATCATCAGTAGCCCAGTTCAGATTGGCAAGCGGGTCGTCCTGATGGGCATCGAACCCGGCGGAAATGATAATCAGTTCCGGCCTGAAGGCCCGCAAGCGCGGAAAGGCCTTTGTTTCATAGGCGGCACGCATCTCGGCGCCGCCACTTCCGGGCGCCAGTGGGATGTTGAGAACCGTATCATGAACACCCGTTTCCTCGGGCCGGCCCGATCCGGGCCACAAAGGCATCTGCTGGCTGGTTATCACCAAGGCCCGTGCTTCATCCCACAACAGGTCCTGGGTTCCATTGCCATGATGCACGTCGAAATCGACCACGGCCACGCGTTTCAAACCGTGATGGTCCAGCGCATGTTTCGCCGCCAATGCTGCATTTCCAAACAGGCAGAAGCCCATGGCCGTTTCGGATTCCGCATGATGCCCCGGCGGGCGAATGGCACAGAACGCGTTCGACGCTTCACCGCCCAATACCAGATCAACGGCCCGCACCGCCGCACCCGCCGCGCGGTAGGCTGCGTCCACCGATCCCGGAGACAGGAACGTATCCCCGTCGATCTGGGCGAACCCGTCCGCAGGGCGCGCGGCTCGAATGTCTCGAATATAGCTCTCGGGGTGAATCCGCAAAAGATCGTCATCCGCAGCCAGCGGAGCCGTCACCCGCTTCAGCTCCAGCACTTCCAATGCATGCAGAATATGCTCCAGCCGCGCCACCCGTTCCGGGTGCCCGTCAGGTGTCACATGGCCCAGACAATCGGCATGGGTCAAAAGGGCAGTCGTCATTGGGATCCCATCTTCATCTGGCTACAAATATCCTCGCCGAAGGCCAAAATACGCCGCGCAGCGGCACCTCAATCCGGCGCAAGCATATACCCTGCGCCCCGCACAGTCTGCAAATAGCGTGGCTGCTTGGGGTCCTGTTCGATTTTGCGTCGAAGGCGCGTGATCTGTACATCCACAGCGCGCTCCTGCGCCTGGCCCTTGTCGCGCCCCAGATCCTCGACCAGCTTGGCGCGGCTGATCGGCTCTCCGGGCTGGGCCGAGAATATCTTCATCAACTGGCTTTCGGTTGCGGTCAGACGGACCGGGTCTTCGCCCTGCCACATCTCGCCGCGTTCAATGTCATAGCGGATGGGCCCGAGATACAGGATCTTCGCCGTGGTTTCTTCTGCCGGCGTTTCCGGCATCCGGCGCAGGATCGCGTTGATCCGCAACAGCAGCTCTTTCGGCTCGAACGGTTTTGCCAGGTAATCATCCGCCCCGGCCTCGAGGCCCGCGATCCGATGTTCCGTCTCACCCTTTGCGGTCAGCAGCAGGATCGGTGTCGTATGCGTTTCCCGCAAAGCACGGGTCAGGCTGACGCCATCCTCGCCCGGCATCATCACATCCATGACGATCATGTCGAAATCCAACCCCGACAATACGCGCCGCGCGTGGGCTGCATCCCGTGCCGCCGTAACCAGAAACCCATTGCGCATCAGAAACTTCTTGAGCAGATCGCGAATGCGCTCGTCATCGTCGACAATCAGAAGATGGGCATCCATTTCGCTCATGAGGTCGTATCCCGAAGTTTCGTATAGGCATGACGCATATCAGCATCCATCATTGCTTCAAGCACTTTGCGAAAACCAGCCACGGCTTCGGGACCGGCATCCTTATAGGCGGCGCGCATTCTGGCCCGCTGAGCATCCGACAACGTGGTTTCCAGCGACTGCCCCTTTTCTGTCAGAAATAGGTGGCGTTCACGTTTGTCCACTGTTCCCACGCGACTTTCCACCAAACCATCCTCGATCAAGGTTCGCAAAACCCTGTTCAGAGACTGTTTTGTTACGCCAAGAATGGCCAACAAGTTGTTGACAGTCGTGCCCGGCGCGCGGTTGATGAAGTGGATTGCCCGGTGGTGAGCGCGGCCATAGGCCATCTCCGCAAGGATGCGGTCGGGATCAGCGGTAAAGCCGCGATAGGCGAAGAACATGGCCTCGATCCCCTGCCGCAATTGCTCATCGGTCAAAAACAAAAGGCTCTCGCCCCCATAACGCGGGGCCGGGCGGATGTCGGACATATCATGCCTCATTCGTTACTACCGGGCCGAGTTTATGTCAGCGTTATTGACATTCCAAGAGGAGAGCGGTATCGAATCGCAGTTTTTGCGCAATATTGTGTCCGCACCGGACCTAAATCGCGCAATAATCGAAAACTCAACCCGGTTCAGGAGGTTTCGCATGGCAGGGTATGATGATCGTGATGGCACCATTTGGATGGATGGCAAACTGGTGCCCTGGCGTGAGGCCAACGTGCACATTCTGACCCACGCAATGCACTATGCCTCATCGGTATTCGAAGGCGAGCGCGCATATAACGGCAAGATCTTCAAAAGCCGCGACCATTCCCGGCGCCTGATCGCCTCGGCCGAGGCGCTGGACATGCCGATGCCTTATTCGGTTGATGAAATCGAAGCCGCCAAGGAAGAAGCGCTGAAAGCCAGCGGTTTGCAGGACGCGTATGTGCGGGCGCTGGTCTGGCGTGGCTCGGGTGAGGATATGGGCGTCGCCTCGGCGCGCAATCCGGTACGCATGGCCATCGCGGTCTGGCCCTGGGGTGCCTATTACGGCGATGCCAAGATGCAGGGTGCCAAGCTGGACATTGCCGAGTGGAAACGCCCCAGCCCGGAAACCATCCCGGTCCATGCCAAGGCAGCGGGCCTTTACATGATCTGCACCATTTCCAAGCACAAGGCCGAAGCCAAAGGATGCTCGGACGCTTTGTTCATGGACTGGCGCGGATACGTGGCCGAGGCCACTGGCGCGAACGTATTTTTCGTCAAGGATGGCGAGGTGCATACCCCGCTGGCAGACTGCTTCCTGAACGGCATCACCCGCCAGACGGTGATCCAGATGCTGAAAGACAAGGGCATCACCGTGCATGAACGCCGCATCAAGCCCGAAGAAATGGCTGACTTCGAACAGTGTTGGCTAACCGGCACCGCGGCCGAGGTCACGCCTGTCGGGCAGATCGGCGAATACACATTCGAGGTCGGCGACCTGACCCGCCAAATCGCCGAGGACTACGAGAAACTGGTGCGCTCGTAAGCTTTTGCCCCCGCTTTGTCGGGGGCTTTTTGTTGCAAAACGTGCAATTTATCGTGCAATCCGTTCGGCCATCTGGACGGATTGCACAGATTGCGTATCTTCAGCACATGTTGGACCTTCTCAGCGATATTCTCACCCGCCTTTCCCTGCGCGGCACATTTTATTTCCGCACGTCGTTCACGCCGCCCTTCGGAATTCAGGTGCCAGGGTTCGAAAACGTGGCCCGGTTTCATTTTGTGCAGCGTGGCGAGCTCAAGGTTCATGTCTCGACCACGGGGGAAACCCTGCGGTTGAGGCAGGGGGATCTGATCCTGATACCCCACGGGGCACCGCACGCATTGCTCTGTGCCGAGGTCAAGCCGTTGGATGCACTGCCCCTGGAGCAGGTGCTGGAGCGTGCGGGCTACACGGGCGAGGGCGTGTTGGTCTATGGCGGTGATGACGAGGAACGGGATACGCAGCTGATCTGCGGTCACTTCTCTTTTACCGGCCCGGCCGGCCGAAACGGCACCGGGCATATGCTGATCGACCGCCTGCCGCCCTATATCCTGATCGAGAATTATGGCGAAGAGGCGGGATCGTGGATGGAATCCACCCTGCGCATGATCGGCTCTGAGGTTTCAGGCGCGAGGATCGGTGGCGACCTGATCGCGCTGAAACTGTCCGAGGTCCTGTTTGCACAGGCGATCCGGGCCTATCTGGAACGTCAGAGCCCGCAGGATTCCGCGTTGGCAGGATTTGCTGATCAGCGCATCTCGCGGGCGTTGACCGCGTTCCACCAGGCCCCGGCCAATGACTGGAGCGTTGCGTCATTGGCACGTGTGGCGGGTATGTCGCGCACGGCCTTCGCTCAGCTTTTTGCTGAAAAGATGGGCACAACGCCGATGCAGTACCTTACGGATTGGCGGATGCAGATCGCATGCCATGGTCTGACCGAGGCAAGATGGAACGTGGCAGATGCAGCCGCCGAGGTCGGGTATGCCTCCGAGGCAGCTTTCTCACGTGTGTTCAAGAAACAGGTTGGGTTATCGCCGGCTGCGTACCGGGCGATGCATTGATCCTCCAAATTTTCTGAACGATCTGCATGGTATCATAGACGATCAGAAATTCAGCGTTCAACTTCGGCACCTTACCTTCCCTTTGTCAATGATTGAAAAAAGGAAGATCTCATGTCCCTGCGTTTCGTTACCCGCTCTGTCCATGCTTATCTCGACTACCCTGTTGCCATTGCCCTCATGACGTTGCCGTTCCTGTTGGGATTGGGTCAGTCAAACCCACTGGCCCTGTGGTTGTCGGTTGTCACCGGTGTTGCTGCGTTTGTTCTGACGGTTCTGACCGATCATCATCTTGGGATTTGGCGGGTCCTTCCCTACAAGTTTCATCTGGCCGTAGACTTGATCGTCGGGATCACCTTCCTGTTTGCACCCAGCGTTCTGGGGTTCTCAGGACTGGATGCGGTGTTTTACTGGCTGAACGGTGCGGCTGTGGTGCTCGTCATCTCGCTCAGCGCGCCCGAGCAGGAAGTCACCGCCTGAAACCGCTGACCACGGTTGTCCCAGTTTCACTGAAAAGCACCAAGGTCCGAGCCGCCGGGTTCTTCAGCCGGCGGCTCGTTTTTGAAAATGCGGCCTGGCTTCGAGCGCATGCACTCACTGTCGCAACGGGCCATCCGGCTGCGGGCCGCAATTGTCCCCGTGTGATCCGTTGTTTCAACTGACCCAGATTCGCCCCCTTCCGGTCGCTGAATGAACCCGCACTGACCTCGGGACGTTTCACCGAGAAGATGAGGTTTTCAACCTTTGATAAACTGCTCGGATGCGCGTGAAATCGCAGGTTCGTCGTGGACTTTCCCCAACCAATAGGGTTGGATTTCGCCATATCCCTTGATGTTGATAACCTCTCGTCTGTCACAGTCCACATGTTCGGCTATCTCATCTCTTACCTCGGGTGAGATTTGAACGCGCCCCGGCTCTCCGGAGCTTTCCATTCTTGAGGCGATGTTGACTGTATCACCCCAAACGTCAAAAAACGGTTTGTCGCCGCCGATTACACCTGCGATCACCGGACCTTTGTGAATTCCGACCCGCAGGGACACCTTTGGATGCAGTTTGTCTGACACCCGCTCGACCGTCGCAATCATATCAATCGCCAACGCTGCCATGCGAACCGAATCCGGTTGCCGTTCTTTGACAGAGGGGTCCAGACCACCTGCAACCATATAGCTGTCTCCGATGGTTTTGATTTTCTCCAGCTTGTAGCTCAGAACCAGTTCATCGAATGCCGAGAATACGGAGCCCAGCAATTTGACCGTCGCCCTTGCCCCGTTGGCAGCCGCGAATTCAGAAAATCCAGACAAATCAGAAAACAGAATTGTAGCGTCATCAATTCTTTCAGCAATTAGCCTGTCCGGGTGCGCTTTGATGCGCTTGGCAATACGTGAAGGCAAAAGAACATTTATCAGCCGCTCGGAAACAGCAAACTCCTTTTCCAACGCTTCTTCGTATCGATCTATTGCGGCGTTTGCAGAATAGGACGTGAAAAAAAGCGCCGAGACGATTCCCAAAATCAGCACGATGAAAATAACATCTTGAGGGTGCCTAACAAATCCGTCTTGATATGATCGCGTAACAATATCCCAAATCGTTTCGCCGGGCGGTATGTGCAAAGGAACGACAAGCGATATGTAAATAAACAAAGCTGCGCTGAGGATCGTTATCAAAGTGATCCAACGCCAATATGCGGCCCCCAGAAAATAAAAAAGCAAGGGCGGGCCGACAAGCAAGACCAGGTGATCTTCACCGTTTTTGCCGACGCTGATGTCATGAGCCAGGAACAGGAACAACCATACTGTAAAATAAGCGACTTTGACCTCAAGGCCGAAGCGATCCAGCGTCATCGTCAACAGCGCCGCGAAGCCAAGCCCAAAGTTCACCCATGCAAGATATCTCCAGTCTGGTCCAAGTTGGAACTGGTAGAAGGCTGTGAAACCGAACCCAAGCGACGCAATAAAGGCTGCAACGTTAACAACCTGCATCTTTCGTCTTATTTTTCCATCGTCGATGGGTTTTTCAGAGTCCACAATGTGTTCAAGCAAAGCATCGCCCCCGCGCCAGCTCTATGCAAAATATCCCTCAAATCTGCTTCTTAGTCGATAAGCCCCAGGTTGTTTGTTCAGAAGTCTCTTTCGCGTCGCGGCGCCGACACAGCCTGAACCGCTTTTGGCCTCGTGCCCGCAAACGGGTGCCGTACTGCCTTGAAAGCCGACCGATGGATCAAGTTGGCAACAGCAATTCAGGTGGTGCAGTTTTCAGGGCCTCCAGTTTGCTTTGAATGATATTCGGCGATTTCTGTTCCAGATAGTAAGCAATGGTTTCCACGCGAATTCGAACAGAGCCGGCGGGTTTCGTCTCATCGAGATCCTGAAACACGAAGAAAAGCGTTCCAAGCGCTTCGGTGATTTCCTGGACTGGCGAATAAGTCGGCTGATCCATTCCGCATTCATAGCTGGAAAACCGGATCGAACAGGTTATCCACGGCATAATGGATCCATAGCGGGCAGCCCACAGAAGTTCATTCGTGTTTGCGCTGTGGGATGTTTTCCAAATATCCGAAATGTCAAAAGGGCTTTGAATTCGGCCGGCTTTGATCAGATCGCCGTACAACCAGTCCAGTATCTCTGCGTCCAATGGCAGATATTGACCCCAGAGGATCGGATAACCAAAGGCCTGCAACTCGCTTTCAATGGCGTGGCCAATTCCGGTGTCCATGTGGTACGGGCGACCCAAGGCTAGGATGCAAGGTCGATTTTGCGTGGCGCATTCGGACAGTACCGCCAGACTTTGCCGCCGCAGACTCTGATCGAACTCTTGAAGGGCATCGTAAGCCGTGGCAACAGCCGCGCGCAGTTCAGTCATGCGCAAGTCGGTGATTACGCCCTTCAGGGCATCGTACAACTGCCGGGTCGCAATTTGTGGGTCTGCCAAGGATACGGCCGGCGAAAGATAGTGTACGCCCATTTCCTTGAACACGTCCTTTTCCCGCCGAAAGCCGGCCCGAGTACTTTCGGGGCCGGCAATGACGCGCGGGCAGGCCATGTTTTCCCGGACATGACCCCGCAAAAAGGATGGGACAGTCAGGATTATGGGAACGAACAGGATATCAATGGGGCGCTTTTGCCCGTTCAGCAATTCGCCATAATGGCCAGACATGCATTTGACAGGATAGCAGCAGTCAACAGCACCGCGCCCTTTTCCGAATTTCAGCTGCTGTGCTTCTGATGTGTCCGACGAATAGACGATACTGCGGCGATTGATTCCCAGTTCAACGAACAATGTCGTCCAAAACCTGTGCGTCGACCACTGGTTCAGGACCCGAGGGATACCGATCCGAAAATCCCGCTTAGGCGGTTTGGACTTAGCGAAAGGCGCCTTCGCGAACGCTTTCTGCAATATTTGGATTGGCATTCGCTTCCTCGTCGATTTGCTTTTTTCGCGCTTTCATCTCGGCTGCGTCTTCAATCAATCCTTTCGAGCAGGAATTGCCGGTAATCACCCGCTCCCACCCTTCCGCCAGAGGAACCTTGCTGTTTGCCCGGCCGCGACCGCCGGGGATCTGAACATCCACAAAGGCCCGGCTACAGTTCATCGCACACCACTTGCAGGTGGTTTTGCTGTTGGTAGTGCTGACATATTCCAATTCTTCGACGCGGTCGTGCCCGACGAACCGGGACGTTTGCCCGGTGTTCACATGTTCGACCGCAAGAAGGGCCGCGCCCAAAGCGCCAGCCTCGCCAGCATGAGGGTGCACAGTAATTTCTGCGTCAGGAATTTTGCCCCTGATAAAATCGATCTGGGCTTTGACGACTGCCAGGTTTCGATGTGTCCCACCTTGCAGGACGAACTTCCTGCCGATGGCTTTGAGGTTCTGAAACTGCCCGGCATAGACCCAAACGTTCAGAGGCAGGACCGCGGCAAGGCTTGCCATAATCTCTTCTGCCGCCCACCCTTTGCGTTGCTGGTTCACGATGTCGGACTGAAGGAACACGCCGCACCCCATCATCAGTTTCGGCATCCGCTTGGCGCTGAAGGCTTTTTCGGCATAATCCTCAAGCCGGACATCATAGCGTTCGGCAACGCCTTGAAGAAACGCCCCATTGCCGGAAGAGCATTGGGAATTGAGCCGAAAATCGACGACCGCTTTCTGCCGCAACAGCATGATTTTGACATCGGTCCCACCGACGTCGCATATCGCGTCTGCGTCGGGATGTATGTGCATGGCAGCAGCCGCATGTGCGACCGTCTCGACCACCGGAACGTCCGCCCCCAAAATATCCTTCAGCAGATCTTTCCCATACCCCGTCAGCCCAAGAGCGCCGATATTCTCGATCCCTGCGTCACGCAACTTGCGGAAAACGGACTTGGCATCTTCGATCGGGTTTCCCTGACTGTGCTGATAGACCGAAGCCTTGATTTCCGCGTCGCGGTCCAACGCCACCGCCTTGACCGTGGTGCTGCCGAAATCGCACCCGACATAATATGTCTCGGCCGCAACAGGCTGAGGCATCTGGATCACGGGTTGGGTAAAATCCTCCAGGAACCGGACGAGTTCACCGTTCCGGGCCAAGGCCTCTTGCCCGGTTTTGGCCTTTTCACCGTGCTGGCCTGTTTCAACCCACCACTTCAGGCCATCCGTGCCGGAATAGGCCCCGGATACATTTTGTTCCCGGCGAGAAATCTCGACGCAACCAAGGCTCGCATAGTACAAGGCGTCGCGGGGAACCAGGATTGCATCAGTGACGCTCTGTCCAGCTTTCAATACGACATTGCGCTCGTCCCAGAGCGCGGCCAAATGGCTTGCCCATGCCTGCTGAAGACCTTGAAAGAACATGTTCGGTCCGCCCAGCAAAAGCACTGGTGGTGTGGGGGTGTTGCCTTTTGTCAAAGTCGCCAGGTTCTGCCGCACAACTGCGTCAAACAAGCTTGCGATGATTTCGGTTTTGGGAACTCCGGCCTTGACCAGACTGTTTGCGTCAGTCTCTGCAAAGATCCCACATTTGGCACTGATCCGATGAAGAGTTTGACCATCGAATGGCAGAGTGGTCAGTTCGTCCGGAGAAATATTCAGCTTTCGTGCTGACTTTTCGATAAAGGTGCCCGTACCGCCACTGCACGCCGATTGCATATAGACCTGCTTGGCCTTGCCTGCGGAGGTTGGCGTGAAGAACAACGTCTTCATGTCTTCCCCGCCAATTTCAGACACGAAATGCACATCCGGATGCAACGCTTCGACTGCGGCCGCGACGGCGACAACTTCCTGGATTTGCCGCGCGTTCACATGATCTGCCAGTGTCCCAGCCCCGGATCCCGTAAACGTGACGACATCGCGACCGGCGGTCAGGCCGGCCTCCAGCTCCATTTGCGACAACAGTTCAAGGGTTTTCTCGGCCTGGCGTGTTTTGTGACGACCATAGTCTTTCCAGATGACTTCGCCATCTTCTACCACGACGCCTTTTACAGTTGTCGATCCGATATCTATCCCCGCGTATTTCACAACGTGGCATTTCCCAGCTCAAGCACGACATTGGATGCGGTGCCCACGGCGCCACGATGGGGAACTTTCCAAAACGGCGTGTTGACCTTGGGATGCTCTTTGGCGCGCTTTCTGGCCTCGTCCGCAGTCAACCCGGCGGCGGCAAGAGCAGATTCAAATTCCTCCTGCGCGCGGATCTTGGCGTCTGCCAGCACCATCTGGCACCGCGACAAAGCATGTACGTCGCTGTCCCCTTTTACCTCGATTGGGGCATAGAGCATGTCGGGATACCGGCCCTGTACGGCCGCCATTGCGCCGATGCTCATAGTGTTTGGAAGGCAGCCATAGGGCGACAGCTCGCAAATCATATGTGCCTTTCGCTGGGTATGCGCCCAGATCGCCTTGGCGATCAGCAAATCACCCTCACCCCCGTTGATCATGTTGTCAAAAAAAGGAGCCGCCAGTTTCCGCAGCTTGTCCTGATCGGGCATCGGACGGGGAACGCCCCCAAGCATCTGGCGCATCTGATCGTATTTGAACCTGAAAAAGCGCTGCCCAAGTTTCAACAGAGCATAGTTCTGACGCGCTTTGTCTTTTATCCCGAAGCCCAGCTTGAGCTTTTGTCCGCCATACCGCATCAGGTAATCGAACCATACGACCATCGGTGCCGGCTGAACTTCGGCGCCTTCGCCTTCAAGCCATTTGTGCATATTGTAGTTCTGCACCCCTTCGGCGGTGGCCAGATAGAACTCGCCGGTGATCTTGACCATGGGCTTGACCCTCAATCGATCAAGCTGGATGTCTTCAAAGTGGTCGCGTGCACGCCTCATGGCCTTCAGAAAGCGTCTGGTCGTCGCATGCCACAGGACCGATCCCCATTTCGGCATTTGCTTCGGCCTACTCAACATGGCGTCGTATATCTCGGAAACCGCCTTCTGCGCCGCCTGGTTGGTCGCGCCTTGCTCTAGCTCATAGGGCCGCAGCTGGTATTCCAGATCCTGAATGGCATCCGCTGCCATCATGCCCAAGGCCGTGCTCAGCAGCAGGTGAATATCAGTCTGCAAACCGGCGTCTTTGCCTTTCGACTGATCGATTTCATGCTGCTGAACCAGAAACATCCTGAACGCCTCGAGCCCCAGATTCTTCAGCGCAAGCTCATAGCTTTGGTGATATTGACCGAAACGGCAGGCCCCGCAGGCCCCGGCGGTCACATAAACATATTTTTCGGCCACTTCGTCAGCACCGATAGCCTCGGCTTCGTTTCTGAGAAAACTCGACAAGTTGCCCGTTGTGAAGGCGGTGGGGCAGCACTGTCCGACATCCGCCAGTTCACGTCCCAGGTACAAGTCTTCAACTGTCACATCAGGCAGGCGCTGCGCATTGTAACCCGCACTTTTGAACAGGCCTTCCAGCAGTTTTTCGGCGCGCCATGTGACCCCACCAAACAACAAGGTGACATCCTTGCGCTGATCCGCAGTAAAAGGACGAGGTTCGTAAGCCCTATAGGACTCTTCCAAAATACGACTCATAAAAATACCCCCCAACCAACATAACATGTATTTACAATGCACAATATAATATTCCTGAATCGCCCCCTGCACCGGGAATCCGCTTGAAACAGGGCCATCGGAAATTCAGGTTGTCTTGGGCGCCGGTCAGGCAATCTCAGCCTGAAAACCCATCAAATACCCAAGAATTTTTTTGCATTCCCTTCAAAAAAGTTAGGTGCACAAGGACTGATCTGTGGATCGCTGAAGAACTTGTCAAATTCGATCAGGTATTCACGGGTTCTGCCGACCATCAGGGGCATCGCCCAATCCGTTCCAAAACACACTTTGTCCCGAAAATGGTGCGGTGCGCCTTGGGTTCTCTTGTCCACTAGTACTGATTTTAATCGCTGAAATATCTTTGGTTTGAGCTTTGTGTCCAGAATTCCCAAAATATGACCCAAGCCAAGATAGACATTGTCGAATTCCTCAACCAAGCGAATAGCACGATAGGCAAATGTTTGCTTGAAATGGGTGTTATCTGCTGCCCAACCCATCCAATCTACTTCTTTTGCGCCGCCACCATGAGCCAGGAACAACCAAAGGTTCCGGGCATTGTGGGTCTCCATCGAGTGCTTCCATAACTCTGGATCGGAATAGACGCCGTAACCTTTCTCCACCTCAAATCCCATCGGGTTGCAATGGGCAAACAAACGCAGGTTGTGGCTGGAGAAATGGCGAATGATGTCACCCATCTTGGCCTGTGCCATCGGGTAGGGCGCAGGGTTCTGCGCTTTTTCTTTGTACTTGTCCAGACTTCGCCCAGGGGCGACCGGGGTCTGGTAGCCGCGCATATCGATCGGCCGGATCCCCAAGGGCGGATAGATTTTGTATCCCGTTATCCCTAGTGCAACGCCTGAATCGACAATCTGTTTCCAGTTCCCGCCTCGAAACGGGTCAACTGCCCCAAAATTGATCAATTCATTCGGGTTCTCAGCTGCGAGTGACTGCATCCGGTCCATTTGTTCGGTGAAGTCAAAATACGGCGGTAGGAATCCGGGCATCCAAAATTCCTTGAGCTTGTCGAAGGCACGGCGCATATCCAGCAGGATACCCACGAAAAGGCTGGCTTCCGGGTCGCTCGGCTGACCATTCTTCTTGAAATCCCTCTTGAGCGCTTTGAACCGGTTTCGCTCGGACAAGGTCATGATGACAAAGAATTCAAGAAACTGAAAGATAATGCCGATTTGACCGATTGGAATGTCGACGGCACGAAAGCCGGCATCAGATCCAGGTTTGTACACCTCACCCGACGGCAAGTGTGCAGCTTCATGAAAGAAATCGCTTTCTACCGCTTTTTGACCAGCGACCCGGAAGGCCTCGGCCAGAAACCGATCCAGCAAATCAGCGTCCGTGCCACTGTCGGCAAAGACGGAGCTTTCAGAAATTCTGTCGCCGCCCACAAGCTGGACACCTATCGGGAGGTCGCCGGCCCCTGAATAGTTGATATCATGGTCAATATCGTTCAGGGCTCGGATCAGCTCCTCTATGTCCTTCCAATCCTGGTGGCTGGGGTTGGGTGTCGATTGATACTCTCTGATCTTCTCACGAACGGGAAGTGCAATGGCCCGCATAAGCCGGTCCACATCGTGATCGAGCAACGCGTTGATCAAATCGTCCTGGTCAGGTTCTTCCGTCGCGGGTCTGCTGAAGTCACTCATGCGGGTCAAACGAAGCGCCAGAAAGGCCAACCCAAGCGAAAACAAATACAGTGAAGTGAACGAGTAGAAGATACTGTGCAACGGCAGATATCGCGCCGTGAACAGGTGGGTGTGCATGTCAATAAAGGTGTTTTTTTTAGTCATATTTATGGCTCCACGAAATCAATTTCGGCCGGAAATTCTGTGTTTTCGTATGACTTTGCCGTCAAAAACCGGAAATGGCTTTTGGCTTTAATCTGCTGAGTTTAAGGTTTTTCGAATAAATTTGCAAATTTCGGGGCCGGCAAACCGCCTCGCCAAATTCGAATTGAGCAGGGCTTTTTGCTGTCAAACCATGTGAGATGTCAGCAGAGTTTTCAACACCGAAAGCCGAATGAAACTAAACCCGTCACCTGGATTGCGGTTGCCACTCCTTGGAAAGGTCCGAACAGCAATTGACACTTCGATACCAGATAATGGGCCAGCATTCGCTGAGGTGAAGCTCGGCGCTGATTTTCGATCAGTTGCCGCGCCCGGCCCCGCGATTTTCGGCGGTTTTTATCTGGTCTTGGTTGCTGCTTTTCTGTTTTCAATTTCACACGTCTTTTTTTGTAGATAAAGGAGTTCTATAAATCATGACTTGTAAGACGTTGCCCCATATCACTGATCCCATTGACGAGAGAGAAGAATGGCTTGAAGATCTGGTTGGCAGTCTTTTTCTCACAGCCAGAGCAGCGTCTGTTTTTGCAGCCGCCGTGGGAGTTATTTGGAGAGCAGCGTCTGTCTATGGAAACGCTGCCACGGCAGCAGCACTTTCAATGCAATCAAACAAACCTCAAGCTTTCTGCTTAAAGGCACTAATACTGTTTTTACTTTTTTCTCCGCTGGAGGTTTCGGCAGACACAACCAGTCTCCAGATTGCTGAAGCATTGAAGAGAGCGTATCTGGATTCCAGGTACGACAGTGTTGAAACTTCTGTCGAACAATGCCGTATAGACCTAGTCCTTAAGGATACGGATGCGTGTACAACCGGTTCGTCCACACAATCTGAGCATTACTTCTTTGACTTGAGGCATCACGACGCGGAAACACTCCATAAGCACGCTAGAGAAGTGGATGGAATGTGGCGGTTTCATGTTCTGCTTTCACCTATTGGAGAGTGGGCAGATCGAACGACTAGTCTAAAGGCAGAAGCCAAAATTCGCCGACAGGCTGCAATAGCAAAATATGGTCGAGGTAAGGACGCAGCAATAGCTTCAAGCCGAGAGTTTTTGTTGAAAGACGACATGACGGATTTCTTTTCTGGTGGAACTAAAGAGTATTGCCCGTCTGGAAAGGTAGTCGGACCTTTTGGTCCCGCTCTTCAATTGCAAGGTTCGAACGTAGAAGAGTTAGTTGAAGCTTTCGAAAAGCTGATTTTCGACTGCAAATTAGAGTAATTACTTTAAAGGATTTCTAAATGACCTGTCCTGGGGTCAGGATTAATAACCAAGAGATGACGATAGCCGCGAGCGCGATGGCAGATAGGAACACCTTGGGACAGCGGTCATAGCGGGTTGCGACGCGTCTCCAGTCTTTGAGTCTGCCGAACATTATCTCGATCCGATTGCGGCGTTTGTACCTGTGCTTATCGTGTTTGACCCGGGTCTTTCGTTACTTGCGGCTGGGATGCAGGCGCGTATCCCTTTGTCTTTTAACGCTTCTCGGAACCAGTCGGCATCATAGGCGTATCAGGCAGGGTCAGATGCAACGCTTATCACCTGTCCGGAGGTGAGGACGATAAGCCATTGCTCCTGGGGATCAGTTTTAGTCTGATGGTTTGTTTTGGATTTTCTGACGCTGATTTTGGGATCGGCTTCTCGACGCTTCCCCGGCGGATCCAGCGCGGATGGTTCGACGCAGCAAGCCCCGCGAGCTGCAGGGCTAAGAGTTTGATATTTG
>NZ_JBXWML010000006.1:0-250537 GCF_059609845.1 Ruegeria sp. YTSC002 | reverse complement strand
CGGCAGAAAATCCTTGTCTAGCGCTCGGATACAGGCGATCTTCACCTCAAACGACACGCCACTTGGGGAATGCAGGTCTAGAGGCGGGGATGCCGCCGTTGGATCGGACGGCCCCGACAACAGGTTCCCTCCATGCCCGCTCTTCAGACGCCCGCCTCCCTTTCCTCCGCAAGGCGCCATCCGCTGCGCGTTCTCCTGTCCCTCGTCAGCGAGGAGAGGGGCCGCGTGATGCGGGCTGTCGCCTCGTCGGTCATCAACAAGATCTTCGACGTCATGCCGGAGATCCTGATCGGCATTGCGCTCGACGTAGTGGTGCGTGGCAAGGATTCCTTCGTGGCGCAGGTCGGCATCACCGAGCCCGTGCACCAGCTCACCCTGCTCGGCATCGCCACCTTCCTCATCTGGTTCGGCGAATCGCTGTTCGAATATTTCTACCAGATCCTCTGGCGGGGGCTGGCGCAGGACGTGCAGCATCGCCTCCGTATCCTCTGTTACGACCATGCCCAGCATCTGCCGACGAGCTTCTACGAGGAGAACCGTTCCGGCGATCTCGTCGCCGTCCTGAACGACGACATCAACCAGCTGGAACGCTTCCTCGACCGCGGGGCGAACGAATTGATCCAGACCTTCGCCGCCGTCATCCTCGTCGGCGCGGTGTTCTTCATCGTCAGTCCGCTGATCGCGGTCATCGCGTTCACGCCGGTGCCGGCGATCATTGCCGGGGCCTTCTGGTTCCAGCGCCGGGCGCAGGCGCGTTACGACGCGGTGAGAGCGCGGGCCGGCGGGCTCGGTGCGCGGCTCACCACCAACCTGCAGGGCCTCCAGACCATCCGCGCCTTCGGCGCCGAGGCGCGCGAGACGGCGGCGCTGACGGCGGAAAGCCGTGGTTATGTGGAGGCGAACCGGGCGGCGATCCGCGTCTCCTCTGCCTTCATCCCGATCATCCGCATGGCGATCCTGTCCGGCTTCCTCGCCACTTTCCTCATCGGCGGCTGGCTGACCCTGAACGGCGAGATGCAGGTCGGGGCCTACGGCCTGCTCGTCTTCCTCACACAGCGCCTGCTCTGGCCGATGACCGGCCTGGCCGAGATCGCCGATCTCTACGAACGCGCCATGGCCTCGACGCGTCGCATCCTGCGCCTGCTCGACGAGCCGCGCGGCGAGCCGCACGGCGTCCACGAGGCAAAGGTCTCCGGCCGCTTCGAGATCGATGGCGTCGACTTCCGCTATGCGACGAGCCCCGGTGGTGTCAGGGACATCAATCTTGCCATCGAGGCAGGTGGGACGGTCGCCCTTGTCGGCCCCACGGGCAGCGGCAAGTCGACGCTGATCAAGCTTCTCGGCCTGTTCATTCGTCCGCAGAGGGGACGTATTTCTCTCGACGGTGTGCCGCTCGCCGACTGGTCCGGCGAATGTCTCCGCAAAAGCATGGCCTGGGTACCGCAGGAGGTGACGCTGTTCTCCGGCTCGATCGCCGACAACATCGCCTATGGACGGCCGAGTGCAAGCCGTGAGGCGGTGGAGGCCGCCGCGCGCATGGCGGAAGCCGACGGCTTCATCCGCGACCTGCCCGAAGGTTACGAAAGCCAGATCGGCGAATACGGCCAAAAACTTTCGGGTGGCCAGCGCCAGCGCATTGCGCTTGCCCGTGCGCTCCTCATCGACCCCGCGATCCTCATCCTCGACGAGGCGACGAGCGCCGTCGACAACGAGACGGAAGCGGCGATCCAGCGCTCGCTCGCCAGGATGAAGGGCGAGCGGACCGTGATCCTCGTCGCGCACCGGCTCAGCACGGTGGTCCATGCGGACGCGATCCATGTGATGGAGGCAGGGCGGGTGATCCAGTCCGGCACGCATGACGAACTGGTGGAACGTCCGGGACTCTATCGCAATCTCTGGAACATCCAGACGGGGCAGGCGGAAATCGCTGAAACGTAGCGCGGTTTGTCGCGCTGCCGCGACCTTCTCCCCGCTGCGGGGAGAAGGTATATGCCGCACCGGTGCCCTCAGACAGTGGCCCTTGAGGGCAGGTGTCGGACAGGGGTTGCCTTGTCCCTCTCAGTGCGCTTCGTCCCAGTTGTTCGCCGCCCGTGCATCCACCTTTAGCGGCACCTTCATCGAAAGTGCCGGCAGGGACGCATTTTCCATCACGTCGACAATGACCGGGATCGCCTTTTCCACCTCGCCGTCCTCGACCTCGAAGATCAGTTCGTCATGTACCTGCAGCAGCATGCGGGCAGAAAGGCCCTGAAATCACCGATGACCAGCTCCTATCCCTCTTGGGCAACGGCAGCAGCCCCGCCCAGATCACAGAAGGGACGCGCGAATGCGTCGAAGTTCTGGGAGGGGTGAACGAGGCTGTCTATCGCGACGTTCCCGGCGATGTGATGGGAATGATGAAAACCGAATGCAGAAAACAGCTTCAAGGCTGGCTCGATGACCCGCGCAGGAACAGCACAGAGCTTCAGGTGAGCGACTTCGACCGTGAGGACCTGGCTCAACGGATCATCGCGCTCGATGACGCTCAAGCGGCAGAGCGCGAGACGCAGCGCGAGGCGGAAGAGGCTGAGCGGGCAGCGCAACGCGAAGCCGAGGCCGCGGCTCGGATAGAAAAAATGGGGGCAGAGCTGGCCGAGGTCACAGCACAAGCGCAAGAACTGCGAAGCGCGTTCGAGGCTCGACGGGAGGTTCTAGCACCAGCCTGTGAAACGCTGCGTGGACTTCGAGAAGAACTCCAAGCAAAGAACCGGGTTCATAGCCAAGAATAGCTTCAACAAACGGTCCATTTTGGGAGGTGTCTGAAGACGATGGTTCGTCGTGTATTATGACCGTTTCGGGTCATGGATTTAAGACCGTAACCCGAAAACATTTTAGCACGTAATCACGCTGTTCAGCACTGATCATCAAGTCAGAGAGTGCATCGGCCTGAGTAAGGTCTAGTTCTTCGATCTCGGAATGAGCTAAATTTGTGCAGACAAGCGACGCATTCCTTATCGAGGCCCCGTTTAAGTTTGATCCAACGAACTTGACGGAGGTAAGATTACATTTGTTGAAATTGGCACCACGAACATCACAAAATTCGAAAGTGCTACCCTCTAGGTCCTGTCCCGTAAAGTTGGCTTCAAGAAAACGCGTCCGATAGCACGATATACCGCCGATGATATGGCGGGCATTGGTGCTTCGGTGAACTTCTAGATCGACTTCAGTCTCTGAAAGGTTGCAGTCTTTCAGCAGCAGCATGAAGCCTCGGCATTTGATAAATCTATTTTTCGAAAGATCGCATTCTGAAAGAAAGGCATCCGAGAAATCACACCTGAATCAAGACCTTGCCTTTTGCTTTCTATTTGAACGCCATTCCGAGTGAGCTTCTGTGATATGTTGAGCATCCAGGGGACTAACATGAAGGCTTTTTATCTAAAACTACTCTTGGTGTTTTGGCCCGTAGTTGTCACCGCCGGTGGAGGTGAAGAATTGCCAGCGCCTGCAGGTCCGAGCGTCACCGTCAACTACATTGATCTACACGGCCATGATGTAGATTTAGGTGAGCAACTGCCAGAAATATCGAAAGCCATGGGAACCCGGTTCATATTTATCCATGGTTTTCGCACTCCAAGTGCTCGCGGACAACGGCTAGCAGCACATGTGGGCGCCCACATTTTTGCTACAATGCCTGAAGGGGCCAGTGACGAACTTTGGGCCATTTTGTGGAACTCTGGCATGGACACAAGCATCAACTTCGTCGGAGCCGCCCAACGCGCCAATAGTCTAGGAAAGGTTGTCGGGCCACTCTTAAACCAGTTTGTAACAACCAGTGGTGAACAACCCGTAATTGTAATAGCCCACAGTCTGGGGGGGCGAGTAGCACTCTCTGCCCTCAAAGAACTCAAATTCCCAGCGCAGATCGACCTTCTTCTACTGGTTCAACCAGCAGTTCCCTACGCCTCTATCTACGATTGGGCGGGAAAGGATGTTTACAACAGCCTGTTTGACTCTAACCACCCGGATCCAAGACGCCGAATTCTCTGGGATACACCTGCTACGCCCTGTGAATTCGCACCTGCATTGGATCGAGCATCTCAAGTCGTAATCACCCAGACACACAAGGACGAAACTCTAGATATTCCGTTTGAGGCCGGCAGACAGCTCGTTGCTGAGGACTGTTGGCCAGTTGACGGTGATCCTGCCTTGGGGCAGCCTTTCGACCTGCCTTCAACGAGACGTATCGTATACCCTGGAACACCATTGCCTTGGGAGGACATGACTCGCCCGACGGTTAGAGTGATTCATGGGCTTGATCCATTTAATATTCCTGAGCATGAAAGATCGTTCCCCGGATTTCGTGAACCAGACGCAATCGTGGAGTATTCTTTCGAAATTTCTCATCCATCAACCGAATTTGTCGACCTTGAGGACATCCTTGATGTTCCGCCATCTGACTGGCATTCGCCTCTCATAGGACCATCCGGACGTTCTATTCTTAATGCAGTTCGCATTCGATTAAATCGATGAAATGATACGATTTATACGGTTGGCACCCTTAGTTGAGTAGTTATGGCAATATGAGCTCCGCGCGAAACGTCCACATCGATTTATGGATCAATATCCTTAGGAATTCCCAAGACGTAAGACTTGGTCACCAAGCCCTTAGGAAACCGGAGCGAAAATTGGGCCGGCGATCTACCAAAGTGGGTGGTTTGTCAAAACCACCCACTGTGACCTCACGGTGCTAGAACATATCCGATTCCTGCCAAGCATTCCCAAAAACGCTGTCGCTATATCGAAGACATGCAGCGCTTGCTGCGTCAGATCTGAGAGGATAGCAATGACTAAGAAACCGCATGCAGACACCCAGATGTCGAGATATGTCGAACGCCGGGTGCTCGAGCTGAAACCTACCAAGAGCCAGGCTGAGATTGCCGCCCAGGCTGGATACACCAACGCCAACATGATCACGATGATCAAGCAGGGTAGTTCCAAGGTGGCATTGGATCGCGTCCCGGCTTTGGCGAAAGCTTTGGAATGCGACGCTGCCTACCTTATGCGCCTCGCAATTGAGCAGTCGATCGGCCTGACTGCAGCTGAGGCAGTTGTCGAGGTGTTCGGAGAACCTGTCACGTCGAATGAACTTGGCTGGCTAAAAGCAATTCGCAAGGCATCTAATAACACTGATCCCCGGCTGACCAGTCGGTCAGAGACGGCGATCAAGGCCATCTTCGGGAGATAGATGCCATGTATGACCGGAAGGACGAACTGACATTGAATGAGCGCGCCTGGTTGCGGTTCCTCCGTGACGTGAGCAACGGAAGTGATCCTGAGCCTACCTTGCGGAGAGTGCAGTTATTGAGGCGCCTTTGTCGACCTCACAAAGAAAAATGGAATGGGTTTTCGAGATTGCAGCGAGGAATGGCTGGTGAACCCTGCCTCGCCGGGTCCCTCGCTGATTGAACTGAGGTTGCATAAGGTTGACAAAGGTTTACATCCACCCCTCGCGGGATCGACGGATGTAAACCTTTCGACCTCAAAAACACCCCAAAATCAGGCCAAAGGTTTACACTAAGTTTACATTAAGTTGACAGATTTCGGCTCAAAACCAGTTTTTCAGACCAAAATGTAAACCTTTGAACCAGAGAAACCCAATAAAACATGGCTCTCTGGAAAACACATATCCGAACCAAGGCCATAAAAGCTCACGGAGCGACGAAACACAGGCCAGACGACACCAGACACACGTAAGAGAACGGACACAACTCAGGCCAGCGTAGAAAGCGACTGAGACAAAACCTCATAGAGAGCAAATACACAGGTCAAGGCCAGCAAAGCTATTGAGCTACTCTGGAGATCAAATGCCGACGATTACATATAGAGCGGTAATAGCTGCATCTAGAGAGAAACGCCCTAAGAGAACGGACACACGTAAGAGCACCCTAGAGAGCGACCGATAGAGAGAATGCGTGTAAGAGGTGAGCAGAACAGGTGCGCGTGTGTAGAGGGGTAATCGTAGGAGGGAGTGCTCAGCGGCGGCACCCAATTTGCGCTTGTGTTTACCAGACCTCTTATATGCTCCGTTGCTTCTATGCACTCATTGGAGAGCCGGTAACTTGCGGTGCAGCGTAAAGAAGGCGGTGCTTCGATTGTATGTGCTGTTATTCCTTTGGAAGATCCTATTGCGACTTCAAGAGAGTAGCTTCATTGAACCCTTGAGGCGTCGTTCAGCATCTTTTGCAATCGCCATGAGTCTTTCCTGTCGAGTTGTCTCACTAACAGCGTCGCTAACCGGTATGGGGCTGCCCTCGACAAGGCGATCCGACTTCTCATTGTTCGACCGGCTTGGAACGTTTTTCAGTGTATGCGGATTCTTAGATTTTGCCATTGCCCCTAACTCCTAGCCTCATCGAAAATAGACCGATGATTGTTTTCTGGCAACCGCCCAGAGATCAACACCAGCAACACAGGCGTGTCGCCCCTTCGCACCGGTGGCGCAGTCGTATACTTACGGATCATTGCGCCCTGCTGGGCAGTTCAAAGAAAATGGATAGGATCTGGAGTTGGACAAACTGTCAGTCATGCAAGCTTTTCGCCGTATCGTTGAACGCGGCAGCTTTGCCCGCGCGGCGGAAGACCTTGGTGTTTCTCCTGCGCTTCTCAGCAGAGAAATCAAGCTTCTGGAAGAAAGTCTAGGAACCGTCCTCCTCACCAGAACGACGCGATCCATGTCACTGACTGACACCGGCAGCCTTTATTACCAGGACGCAATTGGAATCCTCGACGCAGTCGAAAAAACGGAGCAGTCCATTAGGGAAGGTGCAAAAGCGATGCGTGGGCACCTTCGAGTGAATGCGTCAAGTTCCTTCGGCCAAACCGTTATCGCACCGATGCTTCCAGAGTTCTTGGAAACCTATCCAGATCTGCGATTTACTCTTTCGATGGACGACAAGGTGATCGATATGGTCGAGGGCGGGTTCGATCTGTCGATACGAATCCGAGCCGCGATGCCGGATTCGGCCCTTGTTGCGCGACGGATCGGCGTGATGCGACAGCGGATTTTTGCGTCTCCTGACTATTTGGAGCGATATGGGACACCGACCCAGCCGGCGGATCTGAAAAACCACGCGATCATTGGCTTTTTGCTTGCTGATCATTTGACGAGCTGGAAACTCTCGGCCGCCGAAGGTGTCACAACATTAGAGCTTGATCCGCGCGTGCGCGTCGGCAACAGCCTCGTTTTGCGGGATCTGCTGATAGCGGGGCAAGGCATCGGAACACTGCCCGAGTTCGTCTCTGATGCTCCCGAAGCTAGCGGGGCCTTGGTGCGAGTTCTTCCTGACCACGAACTGCCTGCGCCAGAAGTATTCGCCGTTACAACATCTCGCTTGGGAATGGATGCAAAGGTCACAGCCTTTCTTGATCATCTGCGCCTGGCTCTCAGGTCGTGACATTGTTCAATCCAGGTAAAGAGTGATGTCAAAGAGCGCGGCTTAATTGGCGGCGCAACAAATTCCATTCTCTCAGGGAACAAGTCGTAACCCTGAGAGGTATCCTATGTCACGTATTCTCGTTCTTTACTACTCAAGCTATGGCCACGTCCGCACATTGGCCGATGCAGAAGCTGAAGGCGCCAGAAGTGTTCCCGGCACCGAAGTTGACGTTCGGCGTGTGCCCGAAACCGTCCCTGAAGAAGTCCGCCAGCAGGCTGGCTATGTAGTGGATGATACGCCTATAGCCTTGCCGGCAGATCTGGAAAACTATGATGCAATCATCATTGGAACACCGACCCGATTTGGCATGATGGCCGGCCAAATGAAGTCGTTCCTGGATCAGGCTGGCGGGCTTTGGGCCAGGAACGCTCTGGTTGGTAAAGTCGGGGCGGTTTTTGCATCAACAGGTTCGCAACATGGCGGGCACGAGGCGACCCTTCTGACAACGCAAGTCCCGCTTCAACACTTCGGGATGCTGATTGCCGGAATGCCCTACACATTTGCTGGCCAGACTACATCACAAGAAATCATTGGCGGCGCACCATATGGTGCCGGAACGATCGCCGGTGCTGATGGTTCCCACACTCCTACCGAAACCGACCTGGCCGGAGCGCGGTTCCAGGGTGCTCATGTTGCAAGGATTGCGGCGTGCCTCGCTGGATCAAACCTGCAAGCGGAAGCAGCATAACCCGCGCGCCTCTGAAGTCTCACTCAAATTCTCAAACGCCTCAGCCGGGAGACATACAATGTCACGCTCAACCGATATTCTTCTCACTTCACTCGCCCCAGCGGTATGGGGAAGCACTTATCTGGTGACTACGGAAGCGCTCCCGGCTGGCTATCCGATTACCCTGGCTGCGTTACGAGCTCTGCCAGCTGGCTTGTTATTGCTTGCAGTGACGCGCTGCGTTCCACCACGCGAATGGCTCGGTCGAACTTTCGTCTTAGGCAGCCTCAATTTTGCTCTGTTCTGGGTGCTCCTCTTCGTTGCTGCGTATAGGTTGCCTGGTGGTGTGGCCGCCACCCTAGGATCGTTGCAAGCAATGATCGTGATTTTGATGGCGTGGGGATGGCTTGGAACCCCAATCCGACTTGGTGCACTTGGAGCCGCCGCAACTGGCGTAATGGGTGTGTCTCTGCTGCTGATCGGACCAGAAGCACAACTTGATTGGATCGGTATAGCAGCGGGTTTGGGGGGAGCCGCGTCAATGGCTGCTGGCACTGTTCTCAGCCGGAAATGGCAACCTCCGGTCTCGGCGCTGAGTTTCACTGCGTGGCAATTAACAGCCGGTGGTTTGATACTGCTGCCAGTCGCACTGTTCCTTGAGCCGCCTCTACCTGCGCTTAGCGCGACAAACGTCGCCGGCCTTATTTGGCTTGGGTTGATTGGTGCTGCAGCTACCTATGCTCTTTGGTTTCGTGGGATAGCTCGCCTGGACCCCAGTGCGGTCTCGATGCTTGGCATGATGAGTCCTGTTACAGCTGTCGTGCTCGGCTGGGTATACTTGGGACAAACGCTTAGCTTCACTCAGTCAATAGGAGCAGCCATAGTTATTGGCTCTGTTGTGGTCGGTCAGAGCGTGAGTCGAAGGGACAATTCGAGGTTGAAAAAATGGGGACCAGCAGCAGCTGGATCTGTCTGATGGGTGTTGAGTCACAAACAATGGGCCCGATCACGCAAGTGGGCGAGGAATGGCTCAGCGCCTCGCTCACGCCCGTTCGCCAGATCCTTAGAGTATCGAAGTCCTAGGTTTCCCAACGCATGATTAACGGGATGGGTTCTGGCTCCGCAGCATCCGGGTGTTCCAAACCTCCCCTATGTGCATTCTCTCTCGCTTCTGAAAGAGCTTTTACACAGGCGCTGAAAACGAGCGCGACGAGAGAGATCGTGGGCCGGAGTTTTCACACACCCTCTGCCCATTCCTGCCGTTCACAAATTGGAATCCATGCTCCAGTGCTGCCCGACGTTGCGGACTTCGTTGCAGCGCCAAAGTCTAATCGAGCCCGGACTCCTGGTTTGCGGAGAAACCGGGCGTTCGCCGCGGGTGCAACGTGGTGAAGGCTGAACGGCGGTTATGCGCAGTAAAGCGGACTTTGCAGCCTACGACGACATGCATCATGCCCGCGCATAATCTTCCAGCTAGCAGAGGCTGCGGTGTTCGATCCCATGTTGCGCTTCACCTTAGTGCCGAATGCGCGTGACAACGATCAACCTTAAGAAGTGCTTGACGGCAGAGTCCCGTCCGACCATGTTCTCATCAAACAGCAACCCACGTGGGGAATGCTGGGTCAATCTCAAGCGATCTATTGTAAGGAAATAAATATGCTGAAACGGATATTGGCTATTGGTTTTGCGATTTTGGGAACCAGTGCGCATGCCTATGACTCGGAGGCAGCCGTCGCCGAATACGACAAATCTTATCTTAAGGTTGAGGAGTGTTTTGAAAATGATTCAACTAATCGGGAAGCATGTGTCATAGCGGGCATTCAAGAGTGCGTGAAAGACTTGGAAGAAGTTCTCGAAAGCAAAGGTTTCCTCATCCCCGGAGGAGCTGCAACGTCTCCTCACGAGTATTGTAACTACATCGGTTTGGAACGCGCGGACGAGCATCTGAATGCTGTTTACCAACGCATAATGAAGCAAGGACCACTGGGATCCCAGGACGAAGAGGAGATAGACGAGGAGTGGGTAGCTGATCTGCGTGCGGCTCAGCGCCTCTGGCTTCAGTTCGCGAACAAAATGTGTTCCGAAGAGAACATTGTTGGTTGGCATATGGGGGGCTCGGGCTGGGGCGCAGTAATGAATGAGTGCACCACGCGCCTTTCAATCCAGCAAGCTGAGAACTTGGACCGCTTCTTTACCATCGGTTACTAAGGCTGGTGTCCCCTGAAGAGGTTGCTATCAAACCTTAAACACAGAGGCTTATGCCTTACGCTTGTAGCGAAGAACTGGCAGCCGCCGAATGTGCTCGCAGCATCGGCGGCAGATCTAACCTGCCGCAAAGGGCTCCTTCCAGACCTCGGTGCGATGAAGCACCGGGCCTAAGCTCAAACTACCTGTCGACGCGGACGGCCCATAAACTCATAAATGGATGACGAAGTTCAATAAATGAACAACTTAGCGCAATTAACACATCCCTTTGCTTGCGCTTCTAGTCTCAAAATAACATCTTTAGTAGGCAACGACCTGGGGCACACATGAGCAGATACAACGAACGAATTACTTGGCGTATACACAAGCAGCATCAAAAATGGAGTTGTTGCATCCAAAGACCGGCAATAAACAGATGAAAACTGTGACTGTTGGCATTAATCAAGACGATGCGGATCACTATTTCGACCTTATATACAGGGTGGGAGCAGAAAAGATTAGAAACCTTGCATTGAGAGTGCTTTGGGATCTACGAAAAGAGCCGTTTCAAGATCTCGCAGGAGAGTATTTTCACTGGCCCTATGCTGGCGAGAAAAAGGATTTCTCCCTTGTAGATGAGTTGATTTGGGTCATGCACGAGGACGGGCATGAGCTCTTTGAAGACAACTATCGACCGATTGTTCGCCCACATTGTAAGAACCAATTCGAAACCCTGAGTGATGCTGAAGAAGATCTCCTAGTCGTCGCTACCTCCGAAGGCAGTATAAATGAACTGACGCATTACGAGAGCCTTGAGCTAGTAGTATTGGCAATCGAGGACGAAGTGTTCAATCTGACAAGAAATTACGGCCTGCAACTTCTCGAAGAGGAATTTCTCGCACGGAGATTCCAGTCGTGACCTGGACTGTTTAGATCCACCCGGCGCCAGAACAAGAAAATATGGACAACAACGATATCAAAGGCTTGGGCAGTTTCATTTGGTCGATTGCAGAACTTCTCCGAGGAGATTTCAAACATTCCGAGAATGGCAAGGTCGTGTTGCCTTTCGTGGAGTTGCGCGGTCTCGACTGCATCCTGGCGTCAACCAAGGATGCAGTGCTCTCACTAGCCGACACACTCCCGGGCAATATGGACGAGATCGCCCGGTCGCAAATCCTCTATGCAGTTAGCGGTGATGGCATCAGCGCCAACAACACTAGCCGCTTCATTTTCGCGACGATGCGTCAGCAGCAGGCTAGTGACATCCACAAGAACCTCACGGACTTCATCACGAAGTTCTCTCCCAACGTCTGCAACAAGTTCCGGTTCGACGCCATTCAAAAGGAGATGCAAGCGTAATGGCACGTAAACTCAAGAACGACCAAGAGATCGACGACTTCATTGCGAAAGTGCAAGAGGCTGCTCAGGCAAAGCATGGTCGAAATGTGCAAAACATTATACTTCCCCTTTCGCAAGAAGTGCGGCGGAGGTTCGCCTGGGGGCGTGACGAAATTACAGTTCTCGAACGGGGCGGAAAACTTGCGAGGACGTGTTGGGTAACCCTCAATGGTGCCAGATATGTCTTCTCTTTTGATGGTGACAAGAAAGTCATCCAATTGAAGCCTAAGAGCCTTCAGCAAGCGCCCCAAGCGACATTCGACAACTCAACGAGCCTCGCGGACATTCAACGTGAAGTGCGCAAACTTTAACCGACACCCGCACAACCGCCGCTGTCATCGGTCAGATCGACGTGGAGACCTACGCCAAACCCGACACCGCCGACCGGCGCATAGGCACCATTGAAGAGAGGATGGGCGTATGAAGGGAAAAGCCCTTACAGCACCATCCGCGCAGGGGTCTTTGGACGGATTGTGCGGTATTTACGCGATCATCAACGCCTGCGACCTAGTGATCGGTTCTCGGCTAAAGAGGGCGGAAAAAAAGCTTCTGTTTTGCAAGCTTGTAAACCTGTTGGACGATGGACGCCCCCTCGGAGAAATCATTCATGAGGGAATAGATTCCGATAAGCTCGGTGAACTCATCGATGTTGCCAGTCGCACATTGGCCCTCAAGTATAACTTGCAAGTCAAAAGCACGGTGCCTTGGTTAGATAGAAAGGGGCAGGTTGACGAGTTTTGGCATGACATGACCGATTACGTCGACGCCTCGAAGGGGCGTGTCGTGCTGCTTGGACTTGAAGGCAAACATAGCCATTGGACGGTCGTCAGAGCCGTATCAAGTAAGTCTCTTACTCTGGCGGATTCCGATGGCTTGGCTCGCCTTGCCAGATCGGCCTGTAGCTTAACTAAATGTAAAACTCATCAACTCTGTCCTGAGCAAACCTATTTTTTGAAGCCTGTTTCCGTTCCTGAGATGTAGTGGTTCAGGTGTGATCTGACAGTTGACCGTTTCTCCTCAAGGTGAACGGCGTGTTACACTGCCCCAACGGAATCTGCCGTCCGACCAAGTCTGAGGAATGGGAAGCCCTAGATACCCCTCCGAATAATGAAGGGAATCGGTTCTGGCGCCGCAGCGTCCGGATGATCTACAACTCCTATAGCGACAGCAATAATGTGAACGAAGTAGACAAGAGTTGAGCGAATTCGGACCGTTCAGGCGGGCAGTGCGATATATGGAAATGACAAGTTTTTTCTACTTTTCATGTGCCGAGAAAATCTGCGCCGATCGCTAGAATACCTTTGTTTGCAAAAGGAGGCTCCGTTTTCTTCCTGATCAACACCTAATTACTTATAAGTAAGCGCTTACTGTTAACCGTATCCCGCAGCATTTATCCAAACGATTGAGACGTCCCCAACACACTACTTTTTCAGCCACGCTCTCCGTTCCCGCTCGCCTAGGTGTCGAAATGCGGCGGCAACGTGTTTATTCAGGGCTTCATAAGCAACCATGGTAGATGTCGAGCCGCGGCCAACCCGGTTCTGAACAACGGGCCATCCATTGCTCCGAAACACCTTTCTAATTTCTGGCCTTGATGAATCAATATGCTCTTTCCAGACTTCGTCTCTTCTCATAAGCGCAAGTAAACCGGATTTTAGGAAAACTTCAGCACGTTTCTCTTCTTCCAGACTGATGACTGCACGGATAGCTGGACTTTTTTCAATGTTTAGACCTGTGAACGTAGGCAGCATGAATTGGAAGAATTTCTTCTGTAATTTTGTGTATTTGAAACTTTTTAGATCGGGCAATTCGTGGAGCCCAAGATCGTGAAGGTCTCGGCATTTGAGCGTGACCTCGACGCGGGCTCTTTTTTGATCTTCAGTCAGCTGACAAAATGTGCCCTCCGAGGGATTTTGCTGATCTTTCTCCTTGTTTTGGATACGGATCATGCCACTCGTTTCTTTTTCTCCCAGATACATCGTGCCATCTAGAAACGGGCTGCGAAACTCTTCCGGACCAGGCCGCACTATTAGCGAGTCTTCACGCTTCTCTCCCATTACTGGCGGCAAATATTCGGTTGTAGTAGCGCTTCCGGCATGAGCGGTGACAGCAGCGGTCGAACGAGGCATATCCAATTCATCCGCCCATCGTCCCGTCTCGGCATAGTAAGTCCTCTGCAACAGCCCTACCATCTGCTCCCTTTTTTCATTGGCACCATCACGGCTATAGACGTCTAAACTGAATTCAATTTCCCGAATTTGAGGAACCTTTCGTTCGCCTCGTTTCGCACCCACAGCAGCGATCGCTGCTGCCACGAGCGCGGTTGAGGCCGGCTCTTGGATTCTAATGTCGAACTCGTCAGCCTCTGTGCCTCCTCCGGGGTTGATGGGGGTGATCCAGCTATCACGCGGCAGGACAGTGCGGAGTTCTTGCTGAATCCACCGGAACTGTGTTCTTTTGGTAAATACTCGAACAACTACAAAATCGATGATCGCTTTGAAGCGGAAATCCTTGAGGTCCAGTGTTGGTGTAAGCACCCGACGGTCCTGAAAACGCGCTTGTTTGCCACCAACTTCAGCCTCCACAAACGTCAATTCGCGGACTGGGCGTAGAGGATCCAGTGGTGACAGTATTGTCGACGTCGGTAGCGGCATTCTTAAGCCTCGAATATTAGTTTTCGGCTGAATTTGGAAGAATGAGTCTCTCGACCTGATTTGAGTTAGTATTCCCGGTCAATCGTTGGTCAAAACTTCAACGATCTGGTCCAACAGTTTCTTTTGCTTTTTCCACCCTGGTGCGTGCAAGCTAACCAAATCAAAGAACTCTGGACTGTGATCGTGATGTTTGAGATGGGCAAGTTCGTGCACCACGACGTATTCGATGCACTCTCGTGGCGCCTTTACCAGATGCGGGTTCAGGATAACTTGACCCTGAGGTGAGCAACTTCCCCATTGGCGTGACATTTCCAACAACCGGAAAGGCGGAGGCTGATCGATCCAAGGCATCTTTTTGGACTTCTGATCGATCAGCCGCGCGAAGTAATCGCGAGCGCGTGTGCGATACCAGGCACGAACGATACTACGGACTTTTCTGGGTTCTTTAGATTGCGCCGTCACTTCCAACCGATTCCCGCGCAGTCGTGCTGTGCCTTTGGTCGTGTCACTCTGAACTACTTTCAATATATAGCGACGCCCCAGATATAGAACCTGTTCACCTGATACATAAGATTTGGGACGAACGTGGCGGTATCGATCCTTGGCTTCAGCGACATGATCAGCGATCCAACGGGCCCGTTTATGCACTGCTTTGTGGACCATCTCAACGGGTTGGTCTGGTGGAGCATCGACTATGACACTTCCATCAGGCTCCACGTGGATTGCAATTCGGGTCGTCCTTCGGGGATCCGGATTAACCTGATACGGGATCTGTTCATTGCCGTAGGTTAGAATGTTCTGGGCGGTCATGTGCCACGCCTCGCATCACCTGCACGGACGATTGCGACAACCTGCTCAATCACAGAATTGGCTGTGTCCAATCCTCCCAGAAGATTAAATAGCCGGGGCAAAAGAGCTTTTCGAATTTCCGCCTCGATGCCGGCAGGCTTGATCGAATGAGATCGAACAGCGTCTTGAACCACACCGTCGATGAAAAGTGCTTCTTCAACGAGTTTGTCTTCACCTAGATCATCAATCTGGTTCCGAACCAGTGACATTGCGAACGCCCCGTAGAAGGCTTGAGCCATTTTGTTGTCACCAAACCTATCCGGCACGGACGGTGTGGCGCGATCATCCACCATCGATTCAAGATCGGCAAACATGGTGTATTGCTTGCCTGGGTGATCGAATAACGCCTCGGCTTCACGGATGGCTTCCTTAAGCATTTCAGAGAATACCCGCTGAGCATAGGGATCATCGATCAGGACCTGTTCAATCGTCTTGCGAATGCGGGTCTTGATGACATCCGCCTCTGTCCGCGTTTTCTCGTCAGACCATTCTTCAGGATCACCTTCCTGGCCCAGTGTGTCGACACGGATAAACCCTTCTGGGTCCACAACTTCTTGGCCGATAACCTGCTTGTCCACCATTCGCCGTATTTGGTCTTCGTATTCAGAGAAATCCACGGTCTCTTGCGCATCACGTTTGGCCTGCACACGAAGTTCGGAAAAGAACCTGAGGTCTCGTTTATAGCTCTGAATTGTCTTTTCATCGAAGGCACCGTCCTCAAAGAACGTGCGGGATGAAAGGGCCAACTTCAGGCACATGCCAAACTCAGTCAGAGCGTCGTAAAAGTCTTCACGGACTTTCTGATTCTGGTCGATGCTATAACCAGTTCCATCTTCTGCCACTAGCGGCACCAGCACGCGACGAAACTGTTCCATATCCTGTTTGTTGGCTACATTCGCAAAGATTTCCCAGAGTGCGTCATGCAGCCCAGGAAGCCGTTTATATTCGACAGATACGTTAGACACGGTGCCCGCAAGATCGTCTATCTCGTAGCCCGCTTGCGTCTGTGAGGCGAGGTCTTGGTAATCTTGGATTGAGGTATCAAGCTCGGCCAGGATTCCTCGGTAGTCGATAAGGTAGCCAAACTGCTTGGCTTCATGCAGCCTATTAACCCTTGCGATGGCTTGGAGCAGATTATGACCCTTGAGGAGTTTGTCGATGTAGAGCACCGCGTTGCGTGGCTCGTCAAAGCCTGTCAGGAGCTTGTCTACGACGATCAGGATATCCGGTGCCCCGTCGGAGCCGAACCGTTCTAAAACGTCCGTCTCGTAGCCCTCGGGGTCATTGCCAACGTTCATCTTCCACCAGGTCTGCACCTCAGGTGTTTTGGTCTCATCTGTGTCTTCGTGACCTTCGCGAGTATCAGGGGCTGAGATCACAACTGCACTGGTCACCATCCCAGTCAGATCAAGGGCGTTTTTGTAGCGGATAGCGGACAGTTTGTTGTCTGTTGCCAGTTGCGCCTTCAGGCCCAAACCCAGTTTGGCGAAGTTCTCAGTGAAGTGCATGGCAATGTCCCAGGCGATGAGATCAATACGCCCACCCGCGCCGTAGACTCGTCCTCGACTGGAATACTTTTGTTTCAAGTCTGACTTCTGACTGTCTGACAATCCCATGGTGATCTTGTCGAACCAAGCATCAATTGCCGTGTCGTTGATATCCACGATGGGCCTGCGTTCTTCATAAACCAACGGTGTGACGGCTCCGTCCTCAACCGCATCCTGCATCGTGTAAGCATGCAGGATCGGGCCGAACTTGTTGCGGGTCTTATCTTCCTTCAGCAGAGGTGTTCCAGTGAAGGCGATGAAGGCCGCGTTGGGCAGTGCCTGTCGCATCCTCTCGTGGTTCTCGCCGCCTTGGCTGCGATGTCCCTCGTCAACCAGCACAATGATTTTGTCAGATGTATTCTTGCACTCCGGTAGCTTGGTGGCTGAATTGAACTTCTGAAGCAGAGTGAAAATGATCCTTTCCGATCCAGACCCTATTCGCTTGGCAAGGTCTCGCCCAGACTGGACCTTGGAAGTTTCCCCATCCTTTTTGGTCGCAACAGCCGAGCCGAACGCCCCGCCCGTCAGGAAGGTAGAAGCAAGTTGATTTTCAAGGTCCACACGATCCGTGACAATGATGATCCGGCACCCCGCCAAGTCCTGATCAAGCAGAAGCGCCTTTGCAAGGAAAACCATCAGGTTGGACTTGCCTGAGCCCGTGGTGTGCCAAATCACACCGCCCTCACGGCTGCCATCGGGCTTCTGCTTGGTCACCTGCGACAGGATCGCCTTGGCCCCCTGAACCTGCTGATACCTCGCCGCGATCTTGCCGAGCTTTTGGTCGAAGAAGATGAAGCGCCTCGTGAAGTCGAGCAGGCGGTCAGGACGCAGCAGGCTGATGATCAACCGATCCTGCTCTGTGGGCCACACAGCGCCGCTGTGGAGCCTGTCGAAGTCGTCCCGCATCCAAGCGGGCTTGTCGGCGAACAGTGCCTCTCTCTGGGCCTCTGAGAGGGGGGTGGACTTAACCGCCTGCATCTCGACATCTGTGATCTCTTCTTCATTCCACGTCCCCCAAAACTTGGCAGGCGTCCCCGTGGTGCCATAACGCCCATCGGTGCCGGAGATTGACAGCAGGAGTTGCGAGTAGACGTAGAGGTCCTGGATACCGTCAGGCTTTTGGTTTCTCAGGTGCTGGCTAATTCCTTCTGTGACCATCGCGGCGTCCTTGGTGGAAGACACGGGCCGCTTTGCTTCGATCACCACCAGGGGAATACCATTCACATAACAGACCACATCAGGCCTAAACCGTCCCATGCCCGCAGGGCGTTCAACGCTGAGTTCTTCGGTGACCTGAAGCGCGTTGGTGGTTGGATTAGTCCAGTCGATCAACGGCACGGTGACGGATGTGCGTTGCCCATTGACGAACTCGGTCACAGTGATCCCTAGCGTCAGATGTTTGTAAATCGCCTCGTTGGCAGGGATTAGGCCTTCGTTAAGTCCGGTTGCACTGATTTCTCGCACCACCTGGTCAATACCGCCAGTAGAAAGGGAGTAGCTCTGCCCCTTGAATTCGAACCGATGGCACCTGAGGCGCTCGCGCAATACAGGCTCCAGCAGGACTGCACGTTCAGATCCGCGCAAGGCCAACGCATCAGCGGGGGATAGGTAGTCCCAACCCATCGCCAGCAACGTATGCAAAGCTGGGAGCTTGGATGCCGCTTCTTCACGGGTGTCGGGAGTGCGGGAGTGGGTCATGATGCAACGGCCTGCTGCCAAAAAATTTGCATTCTGGTAGGAAGTTTCCTACATACTAAACAAGGATTGGGAATTACCTGGTCGGCGATGGGGTGCTGGGAAACTGGTGCCCTTTTGCTTTTTTCAGTCATGGAAACTGCTTGATCGCTCCCATTTTGGTCAAAATTACATCGTAGGCGCGGTTTGGTTGCTTGGGGCGCAAGGTCTTCAATGCAATGGGTCGTGCAGTGAGATCAGCAAGCTGTAGTCCCGTTGAATTGACAGATTTCTTGGCGAACTTTGGTTCAAAGTCCATAATTTCAAACTTGTGCTTGCGATAGCCCCAATGTCCGTCTCCAGCTACTATCCGACGGAAAGTCAGCTCAAGGTCGTCATCCTCTGTTTTGCCGCGGCATTCGAAAACGACGTGTGTCAACTTTCCTTCCTGACCATTTTCTCGCAGGAATGTTTGCAATCGCTCCAAGCAGAAGTGCAGCGCTAGATCATACGGGCTCCAAGGATTGGCATACTTCACGGTCAACTTCACCTTATCGATGACGGATCCGATGATCGTGATTGGCGCATCTACCATCACCTGGGTCAGGTCTTCGTAAAATTGTTCACGCAGGGCGCGATCAGTTAGCAAGAAGGTGTAATCGCCTTTGGACTTTCTGATTTCGTGCTCGTGCAGCACGACCAAGTCGTGCCCCCAATACTTGAACTTGAGCGCCTGCATTGATGGCACCACCATGGACAAATACTCGTCCTTCTTCACTATGCAGAACGACAATGCAAAGACCGGGAAATCGGCATCTATCGAGGTTAGGCTGTGATCACCGCTTTCATCAACATACACGATGTAATCCGAAAACTCCGCCATGCTTCACAGCCTGTCGAACACTGAGCCTACGCGCGGCTCAAACAACTGCTGATATCGCTTCGTGGCGTAGTCGTCGGTCATACCAGCAATGTAGTCACAGATAACCCGCTTCTTCAGGTCATCACTGGAGGCTTCGTCATGCCGACGAGCATCGCGTTTGGGCAGAAGTCTTTCCGGATCAGTTGCAAAGGCGTGGAAGAGTTCGGTGACAATCTTCTGACCCTTGAACTCAAGCTGCTGGACCGTAGTGGTAATAATCACCTGATTAACAACTAGGCCTTGCAACACATCTAGAACCGCACGGGCCTCCTTCGCTAGAACGGCCTGATACCCGAAGATAGGGTTGCCAAATTCGTGAGGGTTTGATGTGTCCAGTGTCGTATGTCGGATGCAGAAATCGACCAGCGCACCGATGGCCTTCTTCCGCTTGTAGGTATGTGACGAAAACAGGCTCGCGATGAGATTGCTATAGCTCATCCCGTCTGACCATTCACAGAACCCACCAATGTCTTCGGCTCTCACTCCGGCCTCGAATGCCGCGCGGTCGATCAGTCCCAGACCAATCGCATCCTCGAGGTCATGAACCCCGTAAGCGATGTCGTCGGCGATCTCCAGGATCGAGGTGTCGAGAGCGTGGTGCTGAGTCTTTTTGTGCTTGTTGTCGCCCTGATGTTCGAGCTCGCCGCTAATCCGTGGCCAGTCGCGTAGGTCTTTAGCGATCCAGTCCACGACCTCGATTTCCGTATCGAGGTAGCATTTAGGTGGTTTGAATGGTTTGGCCTTGAATACCGAGGAAACAGCGTCAGTATCCGCCCCTTCATACTGTTTCTTATTAACAACTGCGCTCAGCGGTGCGGGATACTTGAGCACACCCAACAGAGACCTGCGGCTCAGGTTCATGCCGAGCGTTTCGTGATACGGTTCGATCAACGCCATGATGCGCAGGGTCTGACCGTTTCCCTCAAACCCGCCATGACCGATCATGCAGCGGTTCAACGCAATCTCGCCGCCATGACCGAACGGAGGATGGCCGAGGTCATGAGCAAGACAGATGGTGCGGATCAGGATCGGGTCAGGGAGGATGTCGTAGCTGGGTGTCCCTTTGATCGCTGCGGCTTTGAACCGGCGTGCGATGCCTTCTCCGATCTGGCTGACTTCCATCGAGTGGGTCAGGCGTGTTCGGTAGAAATCGCTATCACCAACACCGAGCACCTGCGTCTTGGCCTGAAGGCGGCGGAAGGCGGCGGAGTGCACAACCCTGGCATAGTCCCGTTCATAAGCAGTGCGTCCGTCTTTGGTGACACCACCATCCCTGCGTTCTTCCCAATATGTCATTCAATTCAGATCCTTAAAAATAATCGTCAAATCAGACCACCACGCGCCGTTTGCCTGTGAGCAGTTGCTGCATCAGGGCTTTCTTTTCGGTGCGGAGTTCGGTGATCGCGTTCTCAAGATGATCAATTTCATCCTGAGCAGCGTCAATCACGTCAGCTATTTTGACTTGCTCGGCTGTCGTCGGCAGAAACAGCTTTGTTGCTCTAATGATGGCGGCATTCAGATTAGGCTGGCCGCCCTGAGTAAGTCGCTTTGTCTTATCCATGGCCAACTCGATTGATCTGTGGAGAAAAGAGGTTTCAACCGCTGGTGAAGGCTCAACAGCCAAAATAGCCTGATTGATTGCCGCACTGATGCCCGCAATGGATACAACCCCAGCAGTAGCGCCATACATCGCGACAAGTATGTTCTCTGGTTCCACCATGTTCGCAGACGATGCCGCAAGGGCTTCTTCAGTTATCGATTCCTCAGTAGTTGTCACACGCGCTGCATTGACCTCACCCGATTTGATCCACGGGATCGAGCCACCGAAAAACTCTGGTCGTTTCCTAGAGGGGGTGCCACCAGACCAAGAGCGCGATACATCCCCCAACCGCACCTCTTTCCAGGGTTGGCCTTCGAACTCTGGGAAGCGGCGGCGGCCTGTGATGAGGGATTGCATGAGGGCGCGTTTTTGGGCTTTCGCGGTTGTCAGCAGGGCCTTAGTCTTCTCGATGGCCGCATCCCAGGTCGAGAGTATTTCTGCGATTTTCTGTTGTTCGGGGAGTGGGGGAAGGTTGAACTCGAACTTCAGCCAACGATCTAGCTTGAAGATCATCTTCTCGATGTGGACGCCAATGCTCGAATGGAAACAAGTCTGCTGGAAGAATACCGAATGAGCCAAGTAATTGAGGAAGGAGGTATCAATCCCATCATTGCCGTTCAGAACGGAATACTCATTGGAGACGACCGATCCCGCAAGTTCATCGGGCACCAACCCACACGCTCCGTGCACGATCTGACGTTTTGAGATTAGGAAGTCGCCCGCCTCGATCTTGAACTGGGATTTCACAAGAACTTCCCGTCCCAGGAAGCTGCCACGGTCGACTACACCGCCACGTGCCCGCTTCACCGTTACGAGTTTGTAAGTCTGATCATCAATCAATTTAACGGGACGACGAACCTCGGTGAGGAACTGACCAAGCGGAGCACGTGTCCATCCATCAGGCGTGTCTGACAGCTTTGGGATGCCAGGTTGAACGGTTGCAGGGAAAGAACTAGCGAGGGTGACCGCATTCATGCCAAACCAAGCTCCAGCAGATATCCCTCCATGCGGGTTTCCAACTCGGCTAGGTCTGCCTTCAGCGCGACTCGTTCGGCCCGCACGGCCATCAGGTCAATCTCTTCCTCCTCCTCGAACGTGTCCACATAGCGGGGGATGTTGAGGTTGTAATCGTTCTCCGCGATCTCGGCTCTGGTGGCGCGATAGGCGTATTTGTCCACCGTCCCCCGCGCCTGATAGGTCGCCACAATCCTGTCAATATGGCTCTGGTCCAGGGCATTCTGGTTGGTGCCGGATACGAACTCCCGTGATGCATCGACGAACATTACGCAGTCGTCAGGTTTGTGTTTGCGGAACACCAGAAGGGCGGCGGGGATGCCGGTGCCGAAAAACAGCTTTTCCGGCAGGCCGATGACGGCATCGAGCAGGTTTTCTTCTATGAGCTTTTGGCGGATTTTCCCCTCAGACGATCCGCGGAACAGCACGCCGTGGGGCACGACCACCACGGCGCGGCCTGACTTTGGTTTCAGCGTCTCGATCATGTGCAGGATGAAGGCATAATCGCCCTTGGTCTTGGGAGGGATGCCACGGCGGAACCGTCCAAACTTGTCCGTCTCAGCGGCTTCAGTTCCCCATTTATCAAGGGAGAACGGCGGGTTGGCCACTACGATATCGAAGTGCCGCAGTGCGTCGTCCTTAGTGCGCAGCTTGGGGTTGCGGATCGTGTCGCCCCATTCGACCTGGTGATTTACCTCCCCGTGTAGGAAGAGGTTCATCTTGGCCAGCGCCCAGGTAGAGCCTATGGCCTCTTGCCCGAACAACGCATAGCCCTTGCCGCCCTTGTCGCGGATGAGCCTGCCACATTTCATCAGCAGCGACGCCGAGCCGCAGGTGGGGTCGCAGATGTGGTCCCCAGGTTGGGGGTCGGCCAAGCGGGCCATGAGATCAGACACCTCTGCAGGCGTATAAAACTCGCCCGCCTTCTTGCCCGCCGTGGCCGCAAAGCGCGAGATCAGGTATTCGTAAGCCCCACCAATGATGTCGAGTTGACCGACACGTGACGGGCGCAAATCCAACGCTGGTTTGGCGAAGTCTTCCAGCAAGTGACGGAGAATGTCGTTCTTCTGTTCCTCGTCTCCGAGCTTGTTGGAGTTGAAGCTGATATCCTGGAATACGTCGCGCAGTTTGTCGCCGTTGGCTTCTTCGATCGCATGAAGGGCCTTGTCGATACGCTCGCCATTCCCAGCCTCATGCCGGCGGGCATGAAGGTCGTCAAAGCCAGCGCCAGTGGGTAAGACAAACGCTTCCTGCTGCATCAATGCGTCCACCAGCTCTGGAGTGCCGGGGTGTTCAGCTTCATACCGAGACCGATGATCTTTCCATACGTCACTGACATATTTCAGGAAGAGCATCGTTAGGACGTAATCTTTATAGATCGACGGATCGACCACGCCCCGGAAAGTGTCACATGCTCCCCATGCGGATTTGTTGATTTCGGATTGGGTGATGGGGGTCATCGTCTCTGCCTGCTCGTTCGAGTTTTGTTTTGCCGTAAGTATCTTGTGGTCGCAGGGGGAACTCAAGGACATTCCATACCTTTGGACATATCTGACTGGTGTTCGATTCAGCGATTGAGGAATCTCATTGACAATTCTACGTGACCGTGACATTATTAGTCACGGTCACAAGGAGTGTCGAAATGGCAATGTCACCCGCGGAACGAAAACGGCTACAGCGGCAACGGGAGAAAGAACAGCAACGGGCCACGCAGGATAGCACTTACCCTTACCTGAAACGGACATTCAGTGAGCAGGCAGAAGCACACGGCGGGTTCACTGAGTTCGAGCTTCCATTGTGGACCGCGGGCATAGACGCGCCCTCGTTCGACGATGAGCGTGGTCCAGAGGCGTTCGTGCTGGAGGATGCGACACTCGGAGAAGAAAATCCCTTTGGCGGCGCACAGGGCGCCGTAGGGCGAGCTGAGGTGATCATCGATTGCCTAATCGACGCAGCCGTGGGGCTAGCCGAGGTGGTGAATGCCTATAAGCAGCAGGAGATCACCAACTACCTGGCAGAACTGGAACGCTCTGATACGGCGGACAGGACCACGGCCATGAAGGAGGCCGTTCGGCTCAACAAGATACTCGATCAGCTTGATAAGCAGGTCCGCAGGTCTTTCCCTCAGTGGAAAGTAACGGGCGTCTAGGCCCTCAAAAGCAGCGACGTGGCCCCGGTCGGCAAACTGAAACCACGTCGCTCATTCAACGTCTCAATCAAAGGAGAGACATATGACTAGCGTTAATACCATCACCACCCCGGCAGGGGCAATCTTTTCTCACGAATCTACGACCTTTACTGAATTCAAGCTGTTCATATCCAATGTTGTTGGACGCAAAAAGGTCCGCGCCTCCGCTGTTTTGGTGGCTCCTTACTATGACGTTGAATATCTTAACTCGCCTAAAGGTTTGGTTGTATTGGCTCATCAAGACACGGTTGCATCGCAGGTGGATGGTATCCACCCGCCGGCAATCAGCAAAAGCATCGAGAATGACAAGAATATTGTTGAACCCTTAAGACGGTTGCATCGCGATGCACCGGCCTACAACGTCCACTATATGACGCGGCGGTCACAGGGGGCGCTTGTGCAGGAAGCATTTGGGCGGATGGTTCACGGCGGTAGCGCAGAAGCGCCTAGCGTTTCGACTGAAAAGTCATTCCGTCTCGAAATCTACAACACAAAGTTGGGTCCGATTATCGGTGCTATTGAAAGTTATGACCGTGTTTGTGTTATCCGCCCCAATCATGTGCAGGATGAAAAGTTGAGTTCAGAGGTGGCAGCATGAACGCCGGGTCTAATGTTGTCCATTTCCCGGACAGAGCACGAGACAGTGCCGGAGAGACCGCCGATGCTGAAAGACTGCTTGAAACTATGCTGTATGCTGCGTCGAAGGTAGCGGAAGAAATTCGTGCAGCCGAGCAGATTCTGGCTGAGTTGAAGGCTGAGTTGATGATAGAAATTGTTCCGGGTCAGAAAATCGACAGCTAGGCATCAACGTTTGTCATCACTTCATGCAGCAAATCCGCCGGTGCAAACTGGCGGGTTTCTTCTTTGGGTTGCACATTCCCACTCGCCGGATCAAAGTCCCAAAAAAGATTCTAGGGGCAGCTCATGCGTTCAAAATTCCGGGGCCATTTCAGCGAAACTCAGGAAACCATCGATGAGCTTTGGCAGTCTGCGACCTTCGTGTTTGACGCCAATGTGCTGCTCAATCTCTACAGATACTCGGATTCAGCGAGAACTGAATTTCTTACTTTTCTGTCGAAGATCAGTGAGCGGTGCTGGTTGCCTGAGCAGTGTGCTTGGGAGTTCGTAGATAACCGGGCAAACGTCATCAAAGATCAAATCAAGTCGTATGATGATACCAAAAAGGCTATTGGCCAGATCAGGACCAAATTTGAGGGAAGTAAAGCCCATCCATTCATTTCCGAAAGTAGCTTCAAAGGTCTGAACGCCGCTCTTGCCGCTATTGAGAAAGAGCTGACAGATGGCAAAGATGGTCAGATCAAACGATTAACTCAAGATCATATCAAGGAAGAAATAGCGGACATATTCGACGGTGCTGTGGGTGATCCATTCGCTGAAGACGAATTAGAAAAACTCTATAAAGACGGTAACGCTCGCTACAGTGAGAAGACCCCTCCGGGCTATATGGATGCATCAAAACACAAAGACTTGGACACAAATTTCGCTCTGCGATCCAGATTCGGGGACTTAATCTGGTGGAAACAGGCAATTCACAAAGCCAAGTCTGACAGTCTTTCTCTAATCATCGTCACCGATGACCAGAAAGAGGACTGGTGGGAGATTGTATCTGGTAAGACGGTTGGGCCAAGGCCCGAGCTGATTAGTGAGTTTTGCAGAGAGACAGGGCAACGAGTCTTGATCTACTCGCCCGAGAGTTTCCTGAGGCATGCGCGAGAACGACTTCAAGGCGGAGTGAGCCTGCAAACTATCAAAGAAGTGAAAACAGAGCAAAATATTCGTTCGCGCCCAGTTTATGACCCTCGGGCTAAGCTCTGGGAACGGAAGGCGGCTGAACAAACAAATGTAGCACTCCCGGGGCTTTCAGCGCTGTTGAAATCAAGGGAGACCAATAGTGCAGACACTTTTCGCAACGCAAAAGAGTTTCTACGTAAGATGCTGCAAGTTAGCCAAGGTGAAGAAGCGCATCCAGAAATCGATAAGCTTATATCGCTTCTTGACGAGAGAATTGAATTGGCATCCGCCATTAATCTCAATGAGGAGCTACTCAGCGAGCTAGGTAGTGAAAGTGAAGCAGAAGACCAAAGGGCAACCATCGAAAGTATTCTTGAAAACCTAAGAAAGTTAGAGCGTTCAGTTGCAGCACGGATCGAGCGACAATGGTCAAGAGTGATGCATTTTCGGAATGTCGATTGAAGCTCCATTGACGTTAGGTTAACTAGCCCATTTTAGGGTCGGTTACACGGTTACAAAATACCACGTAAGTTATTGATATTAAAAGGTGCGGTGGGGGTTCAAGTCCCTCCACCCGCACCAAATAAAATTACCATAATCATCATTATGCGTATTTTAGATGCAAAAATAATGGGATGTCGGAGTACGTAAATAATGGGACTGAATTATTGAGACTCGCTTCCCATTGAATTCAACACCCTAAGATTTTTTGCGCTTTTTGAGTGTTTCGACGGTTCGAGCGCTTCAAGTCGACGATAAACAGAAAGCCAATGAGCCTCTTCGCAACCAGGAAACCGGCGCAGTGTGTCTTACTTGGGTTTTGATTGATCAGCAGAATACCCTGCCCCAGCGCTCGGCCCATTCCGGTCGTTCATCCACTAAACACGACGCTGCAATGCGGCCCGACAAAGCTGCCGTTCGCAGCAAGTGGTCTAGTGGCGCAAACCGACCTTTCACTCATGGGTAAGAAAGCAACGATACAACTTGTCGAAGCAGTTGTTGGCTTCAAGCACAAACAAATGAGTCCTTCGAATGCACAGTCCGCGTCCCACAGGAGACTCTGGAACCGCAATCGAATTGCTGCCGCTGCGTTGCCGAAAATAGAGGTTGGTGCCGTGTAACAAACAATGCTCTCCCCCACGGCAAATCCTGCCAAAACAATGAGGGTTGACGATCACAAATCACGGTTATCCAACTCTAAACCATTGCCGGTGTCAAAATGCTCACAAAATCAGTCAAATAGCCCGCTGCACCTAAGTTCCTATCCCCCAACCGACAAAAAACAAATTCCTTACAAAAATTTAAGCTTTCTGAAAAGCCGGTTAAAACCTCCAGTATTTTACGAACCGCTTAGTTGATTGGTAACGAGGCGAGGGGCCTATGCTAAGTTCTGTTTTTTTATCAGTTTTGGCCGGCGTCCTTTCTGAACTTGGGTATCTGTGGTCTTCATTCCTTCTGGGTCCGGAAGGTGTTTTGACCATTTCAGCCAACAATGCCCAATACTTGGCCACTGCCTGTATTGCTGCACTAAGGTTTTTGCACAGAGGCCCCAAGAGCTCTCAGGGACCAATCGCACCGGTTTTGAACGTCAGGGCAGATCCCGAATGTCATGTACAGCATAGGAAGGACACTCTCCCTGGGTTGGATGACACTTTGGTTGATCGGCTCTTCCTTCGCACCCAAGCCGCTCGCAGTGGCGGACACATAGTTCGACAATCCACTTCCACCATCACAGCGAGAATTGGATAGAAAATGTCGAATTCCAAGAGTGATACATCGTCTGTTCTGGCCAGATTTAGCGAAAGGTTTGGCCTGGTTCAAAAACACGTCATTACCATCCCACCTGCAAACAAAGAAACTCGTCCAATCCATCAAACGCCCGGAGCGAGTCAGATCAGCAATTCCAAAGCCAAAAAGGAGCTAAACATGTCGTTGGACATTTCTAAACTAAGCGAAATCAAGGGTCTTTTGGGGGCGTGCCTCGTGGACAGCGACACAGGCCTAGTACTAGGCTCTGAGGGTGGCTCAAAATTTGATCTTGAAACTGCAGGCGCTGCGAATGTTGAAGTCGTCCGCGCCAAACTTCAGGCAATCGAAGCGCTGAAACTTAACGATACCATCGAAGACATTCTGATAACGCTTGGCAAACAGTATCATCTGGTCCGCCCGTTGGACAAAAACCCAAACATCTTTGTGTATGTCGCACTAGACAAGAAAACCGCCAATCTTGGTCTCGCCCGGCTTCAGGTGAAAGCCGTCGAAGAAACGTTGAGTCTCAAGTCTGCAACGATTTGCCAAATGGACTTAGCCATCACGTTATGGCTGGGTTCACTTACAGCGCATTCCAAACTGAAACAAGCAGGTCCAGTGGCAAAATCGGAGGGCTTAAAGTGAAGATACTCGTCGCAGAAGACGACAAAAAAACCGCCGACTTTGTCAATTCAGGACTCAGATCAAACGGTTTTAGTGTGGAGTGGTATGAAGATGGTCGGGATGCCCTGTCATATTGTCTATACAATGAATGTGACGCCATAGTCCTGGACCGCATGCTACCAGGAATGGATGGTCTTTCCGTTCTCAAAGCACTTAGGGCCGCGAAAAAACAGACCCCGGTTCTGTTTCTTACGTCAATAGGAGACGTTCAGGACAGAGTAGAAGGTTTGACCGAAGGTGCAGATGACTACCTAGTAAAGCCTTTTCATTTTTCAGAGCTGCTAGCGCGTTTAAATAGCATAATCAGGCGACAACCGTCCGATTTCTCGACAACTGAGCTTCATGTCCACGATCTATCAATGGACCTACTCAGCAGAGTTGTGAAACGGCAAGATGTGACAATAGAGTTGTTGCCACGTGAATTTGCGTTGTTAGAAGTCTTGATGCGCAATTCAGGTCGCGTGGTGACACGCACCATGCTTCTGGAGCAAGTTTGGGACTATAATTTTGACCCGAGTTCGACCGTGATTGAAACATACATCAGTCGTCTGAGGTCGAAGATAGACAAGCCCTTCGAGATGCCGCTTTTGCACACGTCTCGAAACGTTGGATACAGCCTTCATGGGCCGCGCTAGCATTGCCTCGAGCGCTCCAGCTTGTTTCGCCGCATTGATTGTCTGGATCATCACCGCTGTTTTCGGATATGCAGCCTATCTGGCGCTGGAAGACAAGCTCCGCTCTGACCTCGAACAACAATTCCTCGATGAAGAGCTTTTGCTTCATGAGATATTGCAGGAAGGCGGCGCTGACGCAGTTCAGCGAGCAATCGAACATTTGAATAACCCTAATCGAACCCAACTTCACGTAATCGCGCTGTTTGACCAAAACGGTTCAGCACTTGCCAGTTCAATCGCGAAAGTGCCTGATACGAACGGATGGCACGAGGTAGATCCGGATTTTGTTCAATTCGGCGGGACCGCGCCCGTCTATATGCTTCATGCGTCCGAGTATCTTGGGTATCGCACAGTAGTCGCCCGTAGCATGACATCACTTAGTCAAGCGTTGACAACACTTTGGGAAGGGCTATTGCTACTGACGCTTGCAACAACCATGACTGTTTTAGGTCTTGGCTACTACTTCAGCTCTCAAAACTATCGGAAACTAAAGTCGGTTGAGCGAGCCCTGGAACCTCCTGTTCAAGCGAATGGTTCTATTCGTCTTCCGGTTTCGGGAAAGGGCGATCAATTCGATCGGATTTTCCAGTTGGTTAACCGACGTCTCGACTGGATTTCGAGTTTACTGAATAGCACACATGCTACTGCGGTCACAGTTGCCCGCGATTTAAAGACACCATTAACCAGTGGTTTTATCGCTTTGCAACAGGTTTACAGCGAAGTTGAGTATGGTGGCGACCCGCGATCCGGCCTCAATGAATTAGAGAGCAACCTAAAGCGCATTAGAGTTGTTTTCGACACGACCCTCAAGGTCTCGCAAATTGAGGAAGGAACGCATCAAAAGAGCTTTAAAACAGTGAACCTGAGCGCGCTCGTTGAGGGTGTTGCTGAGGCGCTGTATCCAGTTGCCGTCGATGCAGGTAAGCACATCTCGGCGGACTACAACGCCGACACGATATTGATCCGAGGCGACGAAAACATGCTGAAGCAGCTGCTCGTCAATCTTGTGAACAACTCGCTCCGGTATTGCCCTTCCGGTTCTTGGATCAGGATTTCCCTGACAGCCAAGCCCGATGTGATTGAGCTGGTTGTGACAGATAACGGTCCAGGGGTTCCGGAACCCCAAATCAACAAGATTTTTGACGCGTTTTTCCGAGCAGACGGCACAAAATATGAAGATGGCAATGGGCTTGGCCTGTCGCTTGTAAAGGCCGTTGCCACACGCCACGGCGCAATAGTCACTGCGGAAAACAATGAACCGGGCCTGCGGGTGTGTGTGAGCTTTGGAAAGCCTCGCGTCGCGGCCTGAACCTATGCGGAAGAACGGTCCACTCATAATTCGAACCACCACTTGGACAACTCAAACTAGAAAGCCCAACCTTTTGAACGGAAAAACAATGACGATGAAAGCAATACTCCTAATGGCACTTTTGCCTGCGTCTGCAGCGATCGCAGACGAAACAGAATACCTATGCACGTCAGAAACCAATGGTGAAATCATCCAGGTCTTTCAGGGTGCTGACCGCTCAGAAGCGCGCCTGATTGTGCAAAACACAGAAGGCGTAGCCTCCGTCGCACACGGGCTGGACGGAGTAACATTCATCCACATCAAGACCGACGAAGTCTGGACCTTGGCGCTTCATTTCCCAACCATGACCTATGAGCTGTCCACGCACGGTGCCACATCTGTCGAAGATCACGGACAGTGCACAAAAGGTGGGTGAACAACATCGAAAACTCAATGATCCAGGGGGAAGATCGCACGTTTTTTTCAAAAACGTAAGGTTGATGAAAGCCAGATGGCAAGGAAACGTTGCAGAAGATGCCGTCAAGGTTGGAACTGAAACCGAATACTCGACTGAGGAAGCACTCGTTACCCTCCTGAAGGGTGCCACCGGAACCGTGAGGACACGGACCACTCACTCGCACGCTTGCTTCCCTCAGTCAAAGCAGCGCTCCCCTCCACCCCCTCGGAAGGGAGCGCTGCAAGTTCTCGGAAATCTAGGCTCCATCGGCCGCCGTATCAGGCGAGCAACACCGCACATAGTTTTTTGAAAGTGTTCGGGTGTGCTCAATCAAACGGAGCTGGGAGTTGAGAGCATTGACATTCGTGTGCTTTATTGGTCTCGCATCTCCAATGGTGCGACAAATTTAGCTAAATTCCCCATTTTCCCGCTAGTTTTTCAGTTAACACCCTCGGATCACTCGCTTGACTGGCCAGAAAGGGTTTGCTGTTAGCCAAATCACATGCGGTCGCCACTATAATCGGATGAAAAACAAATGAAGCGCTCAAACATTGTCTCTGGAGCAGCGTTTACGACAGCGTTGTATGCAGCTGTAGTAATACTACTTTCAGTTACAGCGTTGGCTTTTTTAACGTTCGAAAGAATTCGTGGCGATTTGCAACGGGAAATGGACTCGTTGTTGATCGACGAAATGCGTTTCATTCAGGAAATTCTGGACGATAACGACAACGATTCAGATGTTGTACAAGCGATTGATGACGCGACCCTCTGGTTGCCATTCGACACCAGTTTGATTGGCCTGTTCGACAGCCAGGGGAAGCGTCTGGCGGGAAATATCGACGAATACCCGTCCTTTAGAGGATGGGGAGAAATCGAAGACGATGGTATAGATCTGGGTGGGGAAAAACGTATCCACCGTGTCAACGTGCAAACCTACCGTGGATTTGTAGTTGTGGTTGGTCGCGATCTTGCCTTTGTGAAAAGCACGCTTCGTTCGCTGGCGTGGTCTTTGGTTGCAATCGGATTTGGAGCAACGGTGTGCACTTTGTTGGTTGGGTACATCTCCAGCATAAGAACATATCGCAAACTCGATCAAATGGCGAAGACGCTAAACAAAGTCTCAAGAGGTGATGTTAAAGCGAGGCTTTCAGTCAGTAAGAACAACGATCAGATAGACCGGATTGCCCGGTTGATGAACCGACATCTCGACAACCTGACAGCTTTAATGTCCACGACTCGATCGACGGCTGCATCAATTGCACATGATTTGAAGAACCCGCTCACTCATGCTTACATCGCGCTTCAGGAAGCGAGAGACACGCTTCAATCCGAAGGTCAGCCACTAGAGGTGATCAACAATATTCAGTCTGAACTTGACCGTCTAAAATGGACCTTTGAAACTGTTTTGCGGATCAACCGTATCGAAGAAGGTAACAGTCCAAAAGCGTTCAGCTATCTAGATTTGAATAGGCTGGGTCGAGAAGCAGTCGAAACGATGATTCCACTTGCGGAGGCTAAGGGTCAAAGCCTGAATTTTGTTGAGAACCAATCAGGGCGTTCCCTGATCGAAGGCGATGAAGGTATGCTGAAACAGCTTTGCGCAAACCTTTTGCAGAACTCTATCGATCACTGCCCAAAGCATTCCAGAGTTCGCCTGCTTATTGAAAAAGAAGACGGCATCGTTACGCTCTCGGTGGTTGATGATGGTCCCGGCGTTCCCGAAAACACTCTGGGAAAGCTCTTTGTTCCTTTCTATAAGCTTAAAAGCGAACGAAATAGTGTTGGGAATGGTTTAGGACTGGCGCTGGTGAAGGCTATCGCAGATCATCATTCGGCGCTCTTAATGGCTACAAACAGCTCACCCGGATTGACGGTCTCGGTTCGATTCGACGTAGCGTAGCAAAGGAACAAGTATCGCTGCTGCGTCGGATTTTGATGGCTCACCCCACACGTCTAACGGACCTTGCGCAAGCATAGCTGATTTACTCGAACCGGTTCGGTCGCTTTGCGGCCATTCACCCACTGGTCAGAATGCTGCGGTCGCAGCCCGCATTGCCGCCATTCGCTGCGACTGCGAAATCTGGTCGTCGACGAACTCACAGTCCGCGGACTATTTCTGCCGCTCGTTGCAAGAGAATTAACGTCAGCTTTGAACAACGTCGCTGTACCAACCCGACGTTCCTAAACCGCTTTCGCCGCGGTTACCACCGCAGGTATTGGCACTTCCCATTCGGGACCTGAACCATGTCTTTCTAAGACTTGGGATACAACCGCCTTTCTGATCGCTGCCGCATTGTCCGGCGGCTGAGGGCGCAATAATGCGCCGCCCCGTGCCGTGCCCTCCAAGAAGAAATCAAACGGTGCGCCGGGGTCACTAACCACCCACTCCGAAGCGACTTTAGATTGGTGAAAATTGGCGAATCCTGCTTTCAGAAGTGCTGGAAAGGCGTTTTCCGGATCAGCATAATCATTAGCTCCGGGTCCTGGCGGCAATACAATGTCCGGGGCTCCGTATTTGCCGATTGCACCGAAGACATATCCAAGTGCCGTATCCACTTCCGGACCACACCAAACCGAAAACGCAAGGCGTCCTCCTGGACGAAGCACGCGGCGGGCTTCAGTAAATACTCTCCGCGGATCAGGGACATGCGGTATTCCAAACCCAATTGTCACGATGTCAAAAGTGCCATCGTCGAAGTCCAACGCCATCGCGTCTCCTTCAACGAATTTGGCCTCCGGAACTGACGACCGGGCCATCTCCAGCATAGAAGACGAGAAATCCAGTCCCGTTACACTGGCACCAGCTTTGATGAGACCTTCGGTTACATTCCCGTGACCACAGCACAGATCGAGTGCTTCGGTACCTGAACGGGCTTCAACCGCTTTTACCAAGGTGGGCACCACCATATCTGCAGCTTTCGCAAATACTTGCGCATAGGATTTCGCCACGTTTGTTTTAGCCCACTCGCGTTTCTCCAACGCAGCGAAGGTGTCGGATTGTTCAGATTCTCGCATCCCACTCTCCTGCAAATCTTTGACGTAGTGAACACTCTGAGTAGACTGATCGTCAACGAGTGTTCCCTGAAGACGACATTCGCCGCCACGCAGCATTCGTCAAACGGGCTCATACCTGACCTCGGAGGCAGCGCAGCATCCTGTGATAGGATGTTTCGGTCAACGTCGGGTTGTCGTATTGGGAGGGATTGGCGGATCGGAGGATCAGTCATGGAAGCACTAAACTTACCAGCCATTCGCGCACTTCGCCCAGCATGGAATAAGGGTCGCATCGTCGGTCAGAAGCGACCATTGAAGCCAAAACACGTTTGGGCCATCCGAGTGCGACTGGAATTGGCTGAGAACCATCGCGATCTCGCATTGTTCAACATGGCGATCGACAGCAAGCTGCGCGGTTGTGACCTCGTCAAGATGAAAGTTGTCGATGTGATGGCGTCTGGTCAGATCAAGGAACGCGCATCGGTCTTGCAGAGCAAGACACAGAAACCTGTACGCTTCGAGATATCGGAAGGGACTCGCGCGTCGGTCGAGAAGTGGATGGAAGACGAGCTCATGGTCGGCTCAGAATATCTTTGGCCGGGTCGGTTTCATGAACGGCTGCACATTTCGACCCGGCAGTATGCCCGGATCGTGCGTGATTGGATCACATCGATCGGTCTCGAGGCGAGCGCTTACGGCACCCATTCGATGCGCCGAACCAAGGTCACCCAGATCTACAAGAAGACCGGCAACCTTCGAGCTGTTCAGCTTCTTCTCGGTCACACCAAGATGGACAGCACGGTCCGGTACCTGGGCGTTGAACTCGAGGATGCGTTGGCCATCGCCGAAGCCATTGAAATCTAGGGTATTTGGGTCGCCTTCACTGGCGGCCCATACCGGCCTTTCACCGCGCCTTCGAGATTCTACGGTCGCAGCCCGCTTTCCTGCCATTCGCCACGCCTGCAAAATTCGGCGATGGCCGAACTTACACTGTGCAGGACCGAGACGCCATTTTTCCAAGAAGTAGAAGGTCAGGTTTTTCCGGTCAGGTCGGCTTCTGCCGAGTCGTCAAAAGTAAACTCGGCCCTGGTGAGGAACGGCGCCATAGCTGCAAGTTTTCTCAATTCCGCAAGCGATGAATACAACGGCGTTGACGGATCAATTCTCGCTTTCGCACGGCTTCTGAAGAATTTCGCGTACTCTTCCACATAGACACGGTCCTTTGGCGGCATGTCCGCGAGATGGTTCGTCAGGAAGTTGTCATAGTGGTGAACCGCTTCCGCAAACCTGTCATGCCGATGCTGCGCCATTGCACGAAATAGTTCTGCCTTGGCCATAAAATATGGTTGCGCTTGGAACCCGTCCAGGCGGTCAAGAACGGCCGAGTAATCTCCTGCCTGCATGGACTTCACCGCCTTGTGAAAAATCCCAGCAGCCGTGATATTGCGGATGAGTTTCACAGGTCAGCCCTATCAACTGCGCCCCTGGCGTCTCCGAAATACATTATTCCCCAAGCTCCCGGATTTCCCGCTGAATCGACCATTCGATCAGCTCAGCCCAAAGCTTGCGTGCGAGGTCCGGGTCCAGACCCTGTTCGGACGCGGTTGAGCCGACCTTGTCCAGCACTTCAGCCACCCGGTCCGTCGTGCGCGCCGGCAGGCCTTCGGTTTTCTTGAGGTCCACGGCCCGGTCGATATAGCGGTTCCGGGTGACCAGCAGCCTTATGAGGTCTACGTCGATCGCATCGATTTGCGCGCGGAGATCAACCATGTTCTGGCAGGCATTGGGCGTGAGAAGGTTCGTCATGTTTTGAATTCCTTTGGTAGTTTTGAATTTAGCCCAGAAGTTCGCAGAGGAGCCTCACGGCCCGCTCAGATCGTTCCTGGCAAAAGGTCTCCGATGGCTGCGGGAGGCGACCAATGACGCGCCTGATCTGCTGATCGCCAATTAGCAGATCGAGGTATAGCGCCACGGCCTCTCCGGATTGTTCAAAGCTGAGCGCGCCTTCTTCCCGGGCGCGCAGAAGCACCCTTTCGAGAAGCGGGAATATCGCCTCACGTCCCGCCTTTGACAGTGTTGCACCCAGTTCACCACTGCTATCCGCCGCCGCCGCCCGGTTCAGCGCTACGGCCCTGTCACCTGTGAGCAGATCTAGCAGTTTCGGTCCGAGCGTGCCGAGAATGGAAATCGCGTCGTGATCGGTCTTCAGTTCGGATTCAAGGTACTCTTTCACCTCTTCTGCATTGCGCGTGACGAGCGCCTGAAACAGGCCTTGTTTGTCGCCGTACCAGTTGTAGAGCGTCTCGTTCGAAGCCCGCGCCTGCTTCGCGATGCCCAGCATCGACGTTCCGCCATAGCCCTTGGCCTCAAGCACCTCATAAGCTGCCGCCTCGATTTGTTGTTGGCGCAGTGATCTTTTTTCTTTGCGCATGCCAGTCTCCCGCGTGTTGACAACATCCGTAACTGATATTACGGATATACACAACCGTAACTGCAATTACGCTTTTGGAGAAAAGAATGACCCATCATGACCGCCAGGCCCATGCAGCCCTGACCACACTGATCCTGCTGCAAATCATCATGCTGTCGGCACTCTATGCGGGCATAAGGCCACACCCGCCTGTAGCGACGCCCCTATTTGGTATCGCCCCGTATCTTGGTGCCGCCGTGTCTATTGCCGTGGCCGCGATGATTGTGCAGCCGCTCGCAACCACCACCGGGCGCGTCCTAAGCGTAGTGGCGGCGCTGATGGCCCTAGTATCGTTCGGACCGCAAAAATACTTCGACGCGCAGTTTGCCCTGATATGGCCCGCTGTGATCCTCGGCCAACTCGCGGCGCTGGTGATCTTTGTTCGCGTCATAGCGTCCCGTCAAAAGGAAGAGACAGCCCAACACGCAGCCGCATCTGCAGGACAAGCTTGATGGCTCGCATTCTCATGCCAATGTCAATGCTCTCACTCCTGAGCACCGGCGCCATTTTCGGGTTCTTCTATGCTTGGGTCTGCTCGACCATGTGGGGCCTGGACGCAACCGACCCTCGTGTTGCGATCAACGCGATGCAGGCGATGAATGCCTCTGTTCGCAACCCTGTCTTTTTTCCGGCGTTCTTTCTGACACCGATCTTTCTAACGCTGACCGCGTTTGTCGCGGTCCGCCTAGACAGTACAAGGTCAGCTGTCCTCTTCGCAGCAAGTGTCGCGATCTATGTCACCGGGGCATTTCTGGTCACGGCCTTGGTCAACGTGCCGATGAATGAAGCCCTTGCGCAAGTGACCGTGCCAGCAGACAGCGGCGCGGCAGCCGACCTGTGGCAGGACTATTCGGCGCCGTGGCAGTTCTGGAACACGATCAGAACTTTCGCCAGCGGGCTTGCCCTGCTCCTAACCGGCCTCGCCATCCATTCCCTGAAACCGGAGACGACATGATGGAAATCTCACTTTTGACCTTCGCCCTATTGGCCCTGGTGGTCGTGATGACACCCGGACCGACGGTTCTGTTGGCATTGTCCAACGGGTCGCGGTTTGGCCTTACGGCAGCAGGCTATGGAATCGCAGGCGCGGCATTTTCTGACGGCGTTCTCATCGCGGCGGCCGGTCTGGGGCTGGGAGCAATACTTGCTACATCCGCGGTTCTGTTCAACGTCGTGAAGTGGGTCGGTGTCGCCTATCTGGTGTGGCTTGGCGTTCAGATGCTTCGGTCCTCGGGGGAGCTGGGATCTGTTCCATCGCGACCAAATGGACAAAACTCAGGCGCGTCGCGGCACCGGTTGAACTTGTTTCGCAAAAGCTTTCTGATCGCCGTCACAAACCCTAAGGGCTACTTGTTCTTCACTGCGTTCCTGCCGCAATTCCTTAACTCATACGAACCGCTTCTGGCGCAATACGCCATGCTCGCTCTTGTCTTCATCGGCGTCGACGTAGCCGTGATGGCAGCCTATGCTGGACTTGGTTCAAAGGCGATGCAGTTTTTGAGCGACCGGGGTGCACTGTGGATCGACCGGACCTGCGGCGGGCTGCTCATTACCCTTGGCTGCGCCCTGGCATTTCTCCGACGCAGTGATGTGTAATTCGCTATTCGATCCGCGCTTTGCTGACATTCGGGCAATGTACAGCATCCAGTTTTTTGAGCTTGTTGCTAACGTTAGATTGTATGCAGCATGTTCGAGGAACCGAACGCTACCACTTGGCTGGGACGGCCCGAACCTGACATCCATCAGGCAATCTTCGGCAAGGAGCGCCAATGAACGTTCTCCGAGCATGGACATACCGTGTGGACCGAGGCATGTTTGCCGTAACACCAACGAGTGAGAGAATGGGCGAAGCAAAACGGAAAGCAAGGGATCTGCAGCAATGGCTCGATGCGCTGACAGTGGAGGAGCGCGTCGTTTATAGCACCGCGCGAGCGCTCTATGACCGGTTCATCCGTCCGGAGCGCGTTACAGAGATGTGTTACCACTCGGTCTTCTTTCTCCATGAATACATTAAGAACAGTCATGGCATCATAGTTGAGCCCACTATCGGTTACATTAACGACGGCACTGACGAAGTGTTTATTTCTCATGCTTGGTTGGATTTCAGGGACAAGAAGACAGACGTTAGCCTGACTTTTACCTCACGACCGGAGATCAACCCGCCCGGCCAGCTGATCTATCATGACCGCGTCTTTGGTCAGGGTCATGCCTACAGCTACCACCTGGAAATGCCCAATGCAGGCCGGGTGGCACTTGAGGAAATTCGCATCTCCGGTGGTGCTAATATGGTCGATAAAAAGGACCGAGAGCACACACGGATGCTCGCACTGGCTGAGGATCGCAGTCAGATTCGGACCTATCTGGATTCGGCACCTAAAGGCATGACCTATGAGGAGATTGTCGCTAGGATAAGCGACTGAGCTAGAGGGATTGAATTACGCTTGGATCCCCGAGGGATTATTCGGCCCAATCCGGACGTTGGTCAACAATTCAAGATGCTGCAGTCGCAACCCGCATAGCTGCCATTCGTCGCGCGCGTAAAATCCTGTTAGAACGGTAATTCACAGTCTGCGGGACAAAACTGCCTATCAGGGCGACTATCGGAATGTCCGATCAGCCCTCTGACAGGCATCTGCATCGACGGATGGAAAAGCTAGACCACGATCCCGGTGCAAGCTAGCGTATCCTGAACAAAAACCTGATCGGGAATGCCCATATGTCGAACGATGAGCGACTGCCTCTGACTGAGGACGACCGCGAAGCGATGTTGGCCGCGGCGCATGAGGCGGTGGAATATCGGGCCGTCCTTGGCACATCTGCGGTCAAGCCAACCCTGCGGCCTTCAGACTTGGCGTTGCAATTTGACGGAACACTTCCCCCCCGGGGGGACACTGCTTCATCCGTGATCGACGACTTAATTGCATTTGTTGGTAAGGGACTCCACGGCCACGCGTCTCCTCGGTTTTTTGGGTATGTTTGTGGTGGGTCAATGCCAGTCGGTGCTGCCGCTGATTTCCTTGTGACTTCATGGGGGCAGAATTCGGCGTCTTCATGGGAAAGCCCGTCTGTTGCGCTGATCGAACAAACTGTTTGCCAGTGGTGCCTTGAGCTTTTGGGATTGCCCATAGACAGCGGTGTCGGGATCGTGACGGGTGCGACTGTTGCAAACACCCAAGGCATCATCGCGGCGCGTGACTCCCTGTTGGCTCGACAAGGGTGGGACTTCAATGAGAAAGGGCTGTTTGGTGCGCCTAACATTCCGGTGTTGATTGGCGATGCTGCGCATTCTGCCCCGATGGCAGGGATCCGCTATGCAGGTCTGGGGCTTGGTAACGCAATACATCTTAAAACGGACGATCAAGGCCGCATTCTCGTAAGCGCGCTTCGGGAGGCTCTCGCTGACTGCAAGCAACCTCCGCTGGTTATTCTTCAGGCGGGTCAAATCAACACGGGCGGATTTGATCCCTTTGCCGAAGTAATTCCGTTGGTCCACGCCGCAGGGGGCTGGGTGCATGTGGACGGGGCTTTCGGTCTTTGGGCTCATGCCGTGCCTGAATTGCGCGAGCGGCTCGCAGGTGTGGATGGCGCTGACAGTTGGGCTGTCGATTTACACAAATGGCTCAACGCGCCTTACGATGCTGGCCTTTGCATTGTGCGTGACCGTGCGGCACTGGTATCCGCAATGAGCGCACGAGGAGCGTATCTTCCAGAACTTGGCGAAACATGGGAGCCCAGCGATTCAACTCTTGAGCTGAGCCGCCGCGCGCGTGGTATACCGAGTTATGCGATCATCAAGCATTTGGGAGCACAGGGCGTGAGAAAGATGATCGCGCGCCATTGTGCCTTGGCGATATATCTCGCGGAGCGATTGGCCACTGAGCCGGGCATCACGATCATGAATGACGTTGTTCTGAATCAGGTTGCCATTGCCTGTGAGACTGATGACCTAACAACGAAGGTCCTTGCACGCATTCAAGAGAGGGCTCGGGTTTACCCCAGCCATGGCGTTTGGCGGAACCGGCAGATCATTCGCGTCTCAATAATCAACCATGCAACCACCAACGCTGATATTGACCTTCTCATAGGCGAAATTTTGGACGCACACAGAGCTGAAAGACGATCGCTCAGGCCCGCTGTGTAGTCTTCCTAAAGCGCGATACCATACCAATTTTTTAAACACTTCTGGTAGTGATTATCTGATACGAAACCTCCGAGAGCAGACCTTCATGCAGACCGCAGCATTGGTCAAGTTGGGCTCTTCGCGATCATTGGATCTGGTGCAACACGTGACCTCTTGTGCCGCCTGGCCTCGTAGGGGACGGCCCAATCCGGTCACTCAGTGAGGTGCATAGTTGCTGCGCGCGCAGCCCGCTTTGCTGACTTTTACTGCACGTGCAAACTATGAAAGCGCCGAACTCACAGATCACGGACAAATCCTGGTTATGGCTTCCGATTGCAAGCTCAGCCAGCTATGAACCTGGTGGTTTAACCTTTCCAATCCAGAGTGAGTTGCGTTTGGGTCACGATCGCTGCAGTACGGCCATCGGGTCGGGTAATCGTGGTCTGCCAAATCATTGTTTTTCGACCGCGATGCAGGGGAATACAGGTCAAAGTGATCTCGTCGCCAATCCGCACCGATCGGATGAAATTCGTCTTGCTCTCCAGGGTTGTTGTACTTGCGTCTTTGTCAAGGTTCACTGCCGCAGCTACTCCTCCTATGGAGTCTGCCGCCCCCATGATCGCACCACCATGCATCACCCCGTTTCGGTTGCCCATGTCTTCCCGGACGAGCAGTTTCGCCACCACTTCCTCCATTGAAACGGACACCAATTCGAGGCCCAGAGATTGGGAGTACGGTGGTAACCAGTGCTGAATGTTCTTGTTATGCATGTACGATTTTACTCATGGACGAAATCATCTGTGTTCCTTGGTGTCCGAACTCGGGTACCCATCATCATTTTACCTGCGGGCGGAATACACTTAGTCTTGTGATGTATTCAAAATCGAATTGTAGGAGGAACTATTGTGTCCGTCCCGCAGATTGTAACAGTCGTTGGCTATATGACGATCCTAGAATCACATGCAGCGGCATTCAGAGAAAATTGTTCCAAAATGATTGAACTGCGTAGGCAAGAACCCGGCCATTTGGCGTCAGCCTACAGTTTCGGTGCCGGTGGAAAAGTTGTATCCCGCGAAGACTATGACAACGCCGATGCAGTGATCCGTCATATGGAATTGGGCAATCATATCTTTGAGTCCACGCAACAGCTGGTCGAGATCACCGGGGTCGAATTACATGGCCCTCAGGCTGAGCTTGAAAAGCTGGGCGATCTGTTTAGCGGAATGAACCCTGGTTTCTTTGTAACCGAGTTTGGGTTTCGTCGGTAGTTTGGCGTGCATGAAGTTTGGGCTGAAAACTGTTAAGGTGTGGCCAGCCCGATGATCAGGGTTTCTGCTTATGATCGGTGGAGACAGTTCGCATGATTGGAAGACGCCGCTTTTTGACACGTCTGATTCCGACAACATTCTGGACGTCCTTCACTATGCGTAGTCTTTTCCGAAACGCGGAGGCTAAGACCGTCGAAAACGAAAGCTCCAAGATACTCACAACAACCGAGGCTGAGACTCTGTCTGCTTGGTGCGCGACCATCGTTTCTGGCGCAGACAAGGCCGGGGTCGCCAGGTTTGTCGACGAAAACCTCGCAGGAGATCAGGCCGCGTCCCTGTTACTTCTCAGATACCTCGATGCCAGCGACATGGCAGGATTTTACCGCAAAGGGATTTTGGGCATTGAAAAAGAATGCCTGCACCGGTTTGGTCTACCTTTTGCGCGGGCAACTGCCGGTCAGAGAGTGGATTTGGTTAAGGCTGCGGTAGCCTCGAAGATGCAAGTCTGGACCGATCCAGATCCGAATTTCTTTTACTTCATTTCACGCAGCGACGCGGTGGATGTTGTTTATGGCACGCAGGCGGGATTTGCGAATTTGAATATTCCCTATCTTGCGCATATTCCGCCACCCTGGCCTTGGTAGCAACTCTGCTAACCCAGGAGAAACCCGAAACACAGAGGACCAATGACCAAAATCTTACACGATAAGGTCGAAGTCGTGATCATCGGCTCTGGCATCGCCGGCAGCACGATGGCGGCCGAGCTAGGTGAGGCGGGGTTCAATGTTCTAGTTCTGGAGGCCGGGCCGGAGCGCCAGCTTTCGGATATGATCAGCTCGCAGATCTGGTCTCGACGTCTCAGATGGGCAGGGCCGGAGGTCCGGGAAACAGGCGATCTGGTGGGGGCCGCAAACTTTGCCATGGGTTGGGGGACCGGTGGTGCGGGCCTGCATTGGTATGCGAACTGGTATCGGCTGCATCCTGACGATTTTCGAGTCAGGTCTTTATTCGGGCGTAGTCTGGACTGGCCCATCGGATATGACGACATGCGGCCATGGTATGACCACGCGCAGTCTTATTTTGGCGTTTCTGGCGATGAAGATACTAATGCGCCGCCCGGCGAGGCCTATCCCATGCCTGCCATTTCAATCTCCAAACAGTCACAGGCCATCAAGCCCGGGTTTGAAGCCGAAGGGCTGAAACTCACGACAAACACATTGGCAGTAAACTCCGTTCCCTATGGTGGCCGGTCAGGATGCTTACTTGACGGCTGGTGCGACGCGGGCTGCCCAATCGGGGCATTGGCCAACCCACTGGTACTACAATGGCCGCGGGCCAGAAAAGCTGGGGTCGAACTTCGCCACAACGCCTATGTAGCGCGGGTTGAAACAGACCCTTCGGGGTCTAAGGCAACCGGGGTTGTGTATCTTGATGAACAGGGCCGAGAAAACCTGCAACCCGCAGGCATCATCATCTCGGCGTGTCACACGATCTGGAATGCACGGCTGCTGCTGTTGTCGTCCAGCGACAAACATCCCGATGGGCTGGGCAATGGCAGCGGGGCATTGGGGCGCTATTTCACGTCCCATGCCCTCACGACCATCCACGGGCTTTTCTCGCAGGAAACGGAACCGCATTTGGGTGTGTCCGGTGCAAATACGCTCTGCCTGGATGGCTATGAGGACAAGCAACCGGCAAAGGGTTCCTTTGGCAGCCGCGCCTGGCTTGTCGGGCAGGCTGCAAAACCCAACGATCTGTTGGGAACTGCTCTGGCCAAACCCGAATTGTACGGCGAGGCTCTGGACGCATATTTGCGTCAAGCCAGTTTGCACTATGGTAATATGACAGTGTTGTGCGAGGAAGATAGTATTCTGGAAAACTACGTCACGCTCGATGCATCAAAAAAAGACCGGTATGGGTTACCGCAAGCCCATGTGCAAAACTCTCTTCCACAGGCAAATGCCTCCAGATCAGAGCTGGCCAGGGCCGAGGGTCTTCGTATCTTCAATGCGGCGGGGGCTACTGATGCCTGGGCGGGCCCGCGAAACCCTATGCACATGATGGGCGGAACAATCATGGGCGACGATGCATCGGCATCGGTCACGAATTCATATGGGCAGGTGCATGAGATCGACAATCTGTTTGTCGCTGGCGCAAGCCTGTTTCCGACGTCCGGCGCCATCAACCCGACGGCTACGCTGGCTGCGTTGGTGTTTCGCACGTCAGATTATATTCGCACCCACCGATCAGAGTTACTGCCTTAAAGAGCGCTGCGCGGCGGTTGTGCCCGCCCCATTCCATCAAATGCGTCGAGCAATTCTTCGAACCAACGGTGCAGAGCGTTCTCTGGCGACCAGAATGCCGTCAGGCTGACAACCCGGGCCCACTGGAATGTACCGAACAGTATATAGTCCGAATAATCTGGCGCTGCGCCGCCCAGGAACGGCGTTTCAGCGAGCGTTGCCTCAAGCGGGCCCAGTGCTTGTTTGATCGCGTGACGTGCGGATTCAGGGTCAGCTCCGATTTCTTCGACGGTCTGGCCGAATTTGCGCAGGGTTCGTTCCCGATAGTAATCCTTGTCGCACTTCGCCGTCAGGGGAAATTGCTCCGCTATGACAGCGCAAAAGATCAGAGGGTGCAGCGTGCTGTCGGCCCAGCGATTGACGAATAGCGACTTTGCTTTGTCGGATGGCCTGGCAAACAGTGGATGACCCGGATAGGCGTCATCCAGATAAGACGCAATGCACCAACTGTCCCGGACCCACTGATTGCCTTCCACCAGAACCGGCGCCGTTATTCCCCCGGATCGTGCGATCCGTTGCTTTTCGGTTATGTGCCATGGCTCTGAGTCAAAACTCAGTTGTTTATGAGCCAGCGCCATGCGGCTGCGCCAGCAGTATGGGCTCAAATGGGCTTTTGGATTTTCACCAACAACTTCAAAGAGCCTGCGCTTGTTCTTGTGCGAAATCATGTTGGGGCCCATTCTGTTTCACGGCAGTCTAGCACATCGCCAGGAACGTCTGAGGCCACTTTTGCGTTATGCTCGCGCAAGGGAGTTCTGGTCAATGGCTGTCCGCAACCGCAGGTGAGCAGCCGCCACGCCATCATTCGGCCCTTTACTGCCGTTTATGGATCGCCCTCGATGTTGCGCCGCAATCTTTGATTGCCGACATTCGTTGCATATGCGACGGCTCACCTTGGTCGGGTTTCCGGATCGAAGACGATTTGCCTAGTGTCTTTAGTTCTACCTGTAAAGCCAGCACAGGCAGCGGTCCCAAGCAAGTTCGAGCAAGGTAGATGCTCTTGTCGCGGTTCCGACACCAACACACATCGATCATTGTCCCTTGGAGAATGTCTCGTTATCTTTAACCAGCGAGGTTATCGAGCACCAATTTTTCTACGCACATTAAGGCAACGCCAAATTGACAGATAGTTTTCAACGAGCGATTCCACCGAGTTTAACACCGCGCCCCGGTGAAGACGTCGTGTACTACCGTGGAGAAATAAAGTACTCCGGGACTTTTCATGGTTACGACATCTACGATCAACCGATCGTAAAAAACAGTGAATCCGGCAGCACGGTCCCTCTGAATGACGTCTTCAGTGTGCGACCCGCAAACCCGGGCGAAAGGCTGGCAGGTTGCTATACTCGATGCTCCAGCCAAACGGTTATCCAGCAGGCGAGTAGCGAAGAGAAACACAAGCTTGATCTGCTACTCAACAAGCACATCGAACCTGGGCCTAAGTATATTGATCTAATTGAGGAAATCTGGCAGAGAGGTTATGAAGTTTTCTTGGTTGGCGGTTCAGTCAGAGACGTACTTAATGGTGATCAAGCCAACGACGTCGACCTAGTTTCTACTATTCCGTTCTACATTCTGTCATCAATCGCTGAGGCAATGTTTGGGCCTGGCGGATGGTCTAGGCATGAGAAAAACGGATTTATGAGCATTGGACGGAATGCTGGCGTTCGGAAGGCACGAAAGGGTACGCTAATAGATGTTAAGAACTTCTTTCTGCAGGCTCCGGGCACCAACGATGCCCAATTTGGTGCCGATCTAGACTATGATCATCGTCTTCGAGATTTTTCATGTAACGCTGTTTATTATGATCCTCTCAATGCCGTCTATGTCGATCCTTGCGGACACGGAATAGAAGACGCCAAGAAGAAAATCCTAAACGTTGTAAATGACCCAAGCCTGAGTCACCCTGTCAATCGTAAGGCTCATATTGCCATGCGAATGTTCAAATTTATGCATCGGACGTACTCTCCCACGGAAGACTGCATCAATACAATTCGAGAAATTTACCAACCCATGATGGACGGCTGCAAACCTGACGAGATTTGGAACCTGTTCTATCGGTCTATTCTAGGTAAAGTGCCGAAAGAGGAAAGAGGAGCGCTGTTTTGGGAGTCAAAGACGCTCATATTCGAAACAGGTTTTGGAGAAATTTGGGACACGTTTATCCAGCATAAAGAAGACGAATTTGGAGGCGGCTCATGAAAATTTACGTCCCACTCGTCGAAGGCAATGGCAAGTATCGCGCGCGGACGGAAGATGTTGATATCAGAGATTGGCGCGACGAAAACTTTTTGGAGCAGTTTGAGGAAGAGATTGTTCGGGAGTTCGATACGGAGACATCAACCGTATCCATCGATGGGACAGAATTCAAAAATTGCAGAGTTCATGTACCCAAGAATGAGAAAGTCTTTAGTCACTACATCATGTTGGACGAGGACTTTCGTCCGATTGACGAAAACAGCCCGAAACGTGGCTCAGATGACACGCTTCCTGACGCTGATTGGGTCTCCAAATGGCTAGTACGGTCACGAAACTCCGATGTCTTTTTTCATAATTACCAGATTGATCTACCATCGAAATATATTGCACCTGTAGTTGAGTGGGATGATGAATCTCAATCAACAATCACTCATCCGAGTACGATCAGAAGAGACTCCAGAATTTTGCTGGTGGGACAACCAGGAGCGGGAAAGACCAGCTTTGTACGTTATCTGACACAAGTATACTTAAATGAGGGTAGACGAAAACGGCGAAAGGCAGACCCTCCATTAGTATTCTATTTTCAGCTTAGAGATTTTGCTCATAAATCAAATGAGTTCGAGACGTGGCTGGTCTCAGAGGAGGAGCAAGCAGGCAGGAACCATGTTGTTAACATGGGGGCAGATGGAAAGACCCTCTTTGTTTTTGACGGGCTGGATGAGCTCAACGTAAGAGATAGGTCAGCATTCGGAAGCTGGTTGGAAGGTTTTTTGGAGAGCCGTCCGTCTTCAAGTACGATAGTGACATCAAGGCAACTAAAGTCACTTGATTACGGCCTCTGGGGTACGTTCAAAAAGGCAAAACTACATCCGTTCAGTCGAGCTCAGGTAAACGAGTATTGCCAGTTAGTTCTCGAAGACCCAAACTCCGCTAGGAGATTTACTCGTGTACTTGACGCGAATCCCGACTTGCGTGAGTTTTTGAAAAACCCGTTTTCTCTAAGTCTTGCGCTTGGCATGTTTCGGCTTCGCGGTTCTCTTCCATTTAACATTGGTGTGTTGTGTCGAGAGTTGGTAGCCCAGCTAATCGAAAGGTGGGATGCTCGGAGAGGTATAGATCGCGACACAAACATCTCGGTAGAGTCTATCCAATCCACACTGGGAAGGCTTGCTTATAGATTACAGTCCGTACAAGGTGCTCAATTCGAAGCCGAGCTGTTGGAGGGCATATTGCCATTTGACAGCGAGACCCTTGGCGCGCGCGCAATTCTGCAAGAAATAACTGACCGAACTGGTATTATTCAGGAGCTTAACCCAGACACTTGGGCATTTAGCCATCGATATTTTCAAGATTTTTTTTGTGCAAGTTACCTGGTCGAACGCGCCAGTGGTCTAGGGGAAGAACTGAATTTGCACGGGCGAGACGGAAACTGGGTCGATGTTTGGCGACAGGTTGGACAGCTCTGCCAAGATCCAGAGTTTTTCGCACTTTCTCAAAGTCGTAGCTCTTCGGATGCGATAAAATCAGTTGATCGGATGGTCTCTTCGATACTTTCGCATGATGGGCTGAGTAAGTTGGAACTCATCAAGATTGTTGATGGACTAACTGAGGAGATGATGGTCGATGGTTCCAATCTCCCTGATTTCTTTGAAACCGATTTTGGGGCTGAGTTAGATTGCCGGTCCCTCGATGAGCAATCGGTTTTGATATTGGCTAAGACTGTTACACACCTCAGTTACCTCAGAGATACTAGTGCGGGACGGCACTTGCTCGAAAAACTTGAAGAGATTTCCCCTCGCCACTCGAGCTTTGCCGAAGTTGCGCGGCTCATCCTTCTTTCTCCTACGGGTGCAGTGCCGGTAATCCAGTTGGCCAATTTGCAGATACATTTTGAGAGACTAGCCTGACTGGGCCGTCTTCGCGGGCGGCCCAGTGCTGCCGTTGAGCGACACTCGCCCATGCTTCGCTCACAGCCCGAATTTCTGAAGTTGGCCACATTAGTCGACAACTGTGACTAGCAATAGCGCGTGAACTCCTGAACTGGTCCTACCTTTCCTCAGCTATTCGATCACTACATAGAAGGGATCACTTCGGCTAACCTGAATACCGTCACGCTTTCGTATGACAAATGCCTCGACGAAATGAACTCCACGAAATTCGAGGTTTTCCCAACGATCACCACCAGAATTGGAACCGACGAACGATCCGCGAAGCTGGCCTTTTGCAAGGGCTTCTTCCCCGGTGTTTGTGACGCGCCACTCGATCCTATAGTCCTGCCCATTGAGGGGCATTCCAGTGGCAAGTCTCGCAGTGAATTTCAATTTCATTTTCTTGGCAACAACGTCGCCGCTGCTCACGTCACAGACGGTTGCGCCCCCGCGCGAACGGTGTAGTGTTGCCGTAAGATACGCCGAAAACAGATGGTTTCCTACTGCCCGCCAAGTTGGTTGTGAAAGATATGGAAGATTCGAGAGCGTGCAGGGTATCGCTCGTGCGCCATACTGTTTCACTAAGTCGACAACGTCGCCAACAAAGCCTATTGCCGTAGCGGGTAAGGCTCTTACGTCTTCGCGAAGATGATCAACCGCTTTCGCCGTGACAGATTTTGCCTGCTGTTCGCCTTCTATCTTGCCGAAGTCATCTCCAAACACACGCCGCCACTTTGATATACTCTTGTTTCTGTCGGTTTCCTCAAAGGCGTCGTCGATCCAGGCGCGATATTTGTTCACCTTGTCTCGAAAATTCGAATATTGGTCGTCGGTCCAGCAAACGGCAAAATCTTCATTGCTGAACGGGCTGGATACCTTAGGTTTTACAGGCCTGACCTGCAACCAAGTATCAAGACGCTCAAACATCGTTCTGAGTGCACTAGGCGTATCGGCGAAGTCGGCAGTGCCCTTGTCGTTCGCTTGGATTTGATGGGCAAGCAAAGTGGTGAGACAGACTGACGAACACGTAAAAGTGGTCTTAATATCTCGCAGGTACTTAACAAGCCTCGTAACTTTTCGAAAACTGTTGTTTCCCGAAAGGATGTTCTTTTCCTTGAGCCACTCAGTGAAGTATTTCGGCTGACTGTCTTCGAATTCGTCCGTATCCCGGTTGCAGACTTCAAGCCTTTCAAAGCCCCAACGATTTCTGATACAGGGAGCAATATCAATTCGCTTGTCAGCGGCATAGTCGAGTGTCACACAGTGAGAATACCGATGAGCCTTTTTCTTGTAGAGGTCGCTACCTCTGAAGGTTGAGTAAAGACTGTCAATATAGTCGCTGGCCGTCCAACCATCGACGGGATCAACGATAGCGAGAACGTCAGCATCGAATTCTTTGTTCGAAAGCGGTTTTATTATCGTCTCGTGAGCCCAAGAGCCCTGCGGGTACCATTCCAGATTGGCGGGCTCCCAATCCGATTTTTCTACAAATGCGCTTAGTGCTGCGGACGTGTTCTCTAGGCTCTCCAATCTTGTTGGGTTGAGGTTCACTGTGTCGGTCAAAAACTCTTTAAAAACTTTGAGGTTCTTCAATTGAACTACTTTCTTCGAAGATCAGCCCTGAAGGTAGGTTTCCCAAAGAGCATTTAGTTTGGGCTCTTGAACCTTGTAGATGAAGGGAACGATCTCTGGTGCACCCTGAATCGCGCTCGTGTAATCTTCCAAGATCAGTAGGGCGTCCGCGGTGTTTACCGTGTCCTTCTTGGCGATTTCGATCCTGCTTAGAACGTCGCTGGTTTCTTCCGCGCACCGACGATGCGCCAGCAGTGAGCCGAAAACGTCCGCCGACAAAACAAAGACGGTGGCTGCGAAAAATATCCTGACAGACATCATCAAGTAGTCGATGGTCGCAGAAGGGATTACAAATATGGCAAGTATGGCAAAGACTACGGCGTATACCGCGACAATCCCAAACCAAGCGTTTGCGCTTAGCTTGTGCAGCTTAGAGCTATAGAACGCCGACTCTTCCAAGCATTCTAACAGCTTCAATGGTCCGGGTTCTTTGTCAGAGGCGTAGTAGTCGGTCTTTTGAGCATTCTGCGCCTTGTCTGCGCCCACGGTGAACTTTTCGGACAGACGCCGTTTCTCGCCCGCCGACAGTTCTTCTCCCAGACCGTTGACAATTAGGGCCGCCCGTCTCGCAGCATGTGCTGCGCTCTGTTTCCGACGATAGTTATAGTTAATCCACAACCATACAGTCAGAAGAAGGAAATTTACTGCGGCCAAGTAGTAGAGAGTTTTTCCGTCCGTTGTTACAACGGATGCCACGGCTGGAAGGGTCACCACCAAACCAACAAGAAACGATGCAATGCGCCACTTCCCTGAGGCAGAGTATTCCGCCCTGAGGTAACCTATTAGCCCCGGTGCATCCAAATTCATCAGGCCTCCTATGAGTGTTTGGGATAGGGCGCAATTTCAAAAGGCCTTATCAGCTAAGGTGAGCGTGTTACTCTTTGAAAATATCGTTCGTGTTCATAAAGCTAAACCTACAGCTTGAACGTTAAAAAGGGAAGCACGCCCAATATCCAGGGAAGGTCGATTTCGGTGTTCGAGCTTGCGATACAGAATGTCTGGTTTGCCTCAGCAGTTCCCCGGAATCTCACACTGCCGCGAATGCCTTCTTCCCTGAAAACCTGAGATCAATGTCTGCTTTGGCGGTCCGCTCACTTTCATGCTGCGAAGCGGCGAATTCACACTTTCCGCCCAGTTTTCAAAACCACTTTGCCGGGAACCGTAGCAATAGCCGATCGAGTTCATTGTTTTGCTCTGGCTCGAGCTCGGACCTTAGTTCTTGCATCGAAGGCACCCTGCCCCAACGCTTCTCATGTACGCCTTTAATTGAAAACAGATTCGCCCGGCGCTTTAGAATGGCTGCGATCAGACCGTGAGTTTTTCGGCGTACAGCGATCGAAGAAGCGCGGTAAGGCCGATCCATTGAGGTGATGCAGCGAGGGTTTGGTTGCGCCGGAAACGCGACGCTAGAAAAGAGGTCTATAGGTGCGCGGCCGAGCCGGATTGATTTCATCAGAACATTTGCAAATGCCATCGCGAAGTCTCTGAATTCGCTTTTGTTCTTGGTATTTGATCGCTCCGACAGGCTCTTTTCAAACGCCAATTCCAGTTGGATTACCTCATTCCAGGCTATCTGCACATTACGGTTGTCGCGCAGCTCCAAGACGGTCGAAGAAGACATGTCGGGTAGTCCAAGCTGCGTCGAATAGAGTGAGCCGCAAGCACTACATGCGAGAACGACATTGCTACCGTTAAATACGAATGCCGGTTCGGCTTCACGATCATGGCATGCCATGCAATGGGTGGTAAGCGGCCTCCTGTGAGCCAAACAGAACGTCCGGGTAGTCATCCTCCAAGCCAATCGCATGAATTGATCATGACCGTCGAGCTGGTCGCGAAGCAGGCAGCGTGGGCACCACGCAAACGAAGGCGCTTTGCTGAAGCGGTCCGAGCCCAAGTGTTTCCCCCCTGCCCGCCTCAGCCACTTTGTGTGAACGCCAGGGCTGGTGCCCGGTAAGGTCAGCAGTTCCAGCCTGCGTTTTTCGGGGTCCAGTGCATCGTTCAAGCCAGCCAAAAAGACACCATGATCCAGTGCATCCAGATCCTCGGGGAGTCTCGTGAAACTCTGATGTGCCGCTGACGGGAACAGCTCCCGAAGGTAGGATAAAGAATCTGTCGAATTCATCGAAGCCGCGCGACCTACGAACGAAATCAGGCTTTCCATCGCATAGGGTGTGACGTTCATAACGGCCGTTCCTAACTGCGATAGCTTACCCAGGTGTCGAAATCCAAGCGATCACTGCCAGACATAATCGCATAGATTGCGAAACCAGTGAGCACCTGCATCACATTTTTGCAGATACCATTCGACTTCCTGATGATGGCCTTGCAGAGCTTTGGTTCGCGGGACAGTGCCCCTTTCTCCCGCACGGGGCACCATCGCTCAAACCCTTCAAGAAACTCGATGAAATCATCTTCGCGGGATGTCCAGGCACGATACTGATAATGTACGGCTCGCCCCAGGGTTTGCTCATCTTCCAGCGCCCAACGCCAAATACGTGGAGCGCCCGTCAGAACGACCCTGATATCGTATTCGGAAATCAGGTAGTGGACGTAGTTTTGATAGGAAATTCGTTGGTGTTTCTGAAAGCTATAGGTGCGGTGAAAGTCCTCTAAAATGACGAGTCTCGTATTCAGATGTCTCAGTAACTCGAGGGTTTTGGGGTAGGAAGACCGGCGTGTCATTGGGCCATAGCCCGGGATGCCAAGCTGCGCACGAAGTGCATCACAATAGTCGATAAAGTTGCCGCTTGGATGGATGAGTTGGTTTACGACCGGGACTGTTTGCTGACCACTTCGTCCCTTAGTTGCGGGTGGATGTTGGGCCGCAAACTGTTTGATAATTCGGGTCAGGCCCATTCCAGCCGGGGCGGTCAAGAAAACAAGCTTGTTTTCGCAATCCAGCGGCTCATTAAGCAGTTCATTCAATCGGTTTCGGAGGGCGCGAATGGCTGATGTCTCAAAATACGCGCCGTTCCGAACATAACGAATACGCTCTGGAACCGATGCCTTTGACATATCTGGGAAGTGTTGAGATGGAGTATGGTTCATGACAACTTCCTCGGCACCGAGAAGCCTAGTGGGTCACCAAGATCGCGAATGTCGCGACCATGCGTTTGAGGGTAACCGTCGAAGCGACTGATCGCCTTTTTGCGCCGATTTGCTTCCTCCAGGATCTGTTTTCGATGATCGTGAACTACGGTAGGGTCAGGTGCGTTCATTGCCGCCTGCAGCCTTTTTTCCTTCCGTTTGTTGTGTTCTTTCCATTCATCGAGGGACATTGGATCGCGTGGGAAAAACTCACTCCGGGCTTCGTGAAAGATACCGTCGTCGGCACTGATGTATACTGTCCGGATGTCAGTGGGGTCATATTTGAGCATGACGCTTTTTACGCCGCAGTTTTTCATCTTTTGTAACTGTTCCGAGCGATAGAACATGCCGAAAAATTCCAGACCCTCCCGCTGGATTGTGCGTCTCTCAAACGGCAGAAATTCAAGGCGAAACCGATCCGGTTCTTTTGGCAGTCGCGGACTGGACTCACTTTCGCGCAAGCTGGTATTCCAAGCATTTATGGGAGACGTCAGCAGCCGGCGCTTCTTATCATGGACGTAGTCACGAAGTATGAACTCGAGCAGGAGTCTCTCAACGTCAAACAAGGCAAGCCTTGCCTGCTTTTCGGGTTGATAGGTTCCCTTCTTTTCGGTGTTTGAAAAAGTGGTTCCAGGAAGGGTCTGAACAAAGGCTTGGATTGTTCCTATGAAACGCTCGACGTGGCCACCGAGATGCGGCTGCGCCACGGGGCGAAATATGTGCTCGACGCCGTATTGTTCCAGCCCCCAATTGAAGGCTTTGGATTTGAGGTCGGTCCCGTTGTCGCTGCTGATCACGAGGGGCAGCCCATATACTGGCCACTCATACGGAATACCCATTTCAGAAAGGTATTCTGCTTTTGGAAAAACGGATCGATGAAAGGCTTTCATTAGGTTGATGGCGGAGGGTGCTTCCATCGACAGGTAAATACCTGTTGGCATTGCCGTCGCCACATCAAACAGGACTGTCAAATACGGGCGCCCCAGGCATTCTCCTGTGATGGGATCGATGACCATCAAGTCCAGTTTCGTATGATCAATCTGAACAACCGCGAGCGGATCCTTTACAAGATATTTGCCTCGAACGATCTGATAGGCCTGTCGCGCTGCCCTGCCCCCTTCGCGTTTCAGCTTGAGTAACCGATCCGGCATCGTATCGATCCTGCGGATCAACGCTGACTTTGAAATCACCGGGCAACCAAGTGCAGCTAGTTCACGGTTGATGTCTTTAACCGCTTTTTTCAGAGATATTTTGTTCCTAGTGAGAAATTCCTTTCGAAGGAATTTACTGACAACGTCCTCTTGCTCACTGATGAGCCTGGTGCTCATTTTTTTGGGACCGGGTTTGGAACGTAGCAACACAGCAGCCCGATCATCAAGTTGCGCTCGTTTTAGTAGCCTGTATGCCGCGGATCTCGAAAGTCTGTGCGCCCTGCAAAAGTCTTGCACCGCCGCTTTGGTCTGAAATCCAGTTTGAAGATATGGGGCAAGGTCTCTGCGAAGCGCAAACGCCCTAGCCCACTCGCGTTCATCGCGAGCATCGTCGTTCTTCGACATAATCGCCTCTTTGTAGCAAGGCACACCGACAGGCTCGAAAAATCGAGTGACAGCCTTGACTTTGGAGTTTGATTGGAGAAGATCGAGGAGACTGGATTGGAACGTTACTCGATCTTTGTGAAAGCCTATGTGTTGGAGCACATAGGTTTTTGCTTTTCTGCGTCAGGTCATGTCGCACCTCCCTCTTGCCCATATCGATCAGGCCAAAGTGAGGCGGGGGTTGTTTTCAAACGGACTGCAATTGCCTGCTCGATACGCTTAGAGCGTCTAGCTCCCCTAGCTACGTCGGTGACTGCCGTGTGGGAAACCTCGAGATCCCTCGCTATGGATCTGAGAGTCACACCAGCGGCGGCCAGGTCAGCCTTCAATTTGAAATATGCGTTGTTCATCTTGAAATCTCGAAGCTTCTGTGCAGAGTGAAAGCTGCCAGTAGATTCGAGTCAACCATTTGTTAATAAACGGTTTTAATGACAATACTATAACATCGTGGTCTGCGCTATAACGACGTCACACGTCATCTTCGATTTGTCGTCGGACAAGTAACCCAAGAGCAAGTGACTCGCGGATACAAACTTCAAATTGACGAACCAGATGAGAGGACAAGGCTTTCCCGGAATACATCACACCCCAACGCGGTTTGGCACTCGTAAATCTCGAACTCCACGGATGTGTCGACGTCAATGGTGCCAATGATCTTTGCAACATGGGTTTCATCTCCCCTGTTATTGTCACCGGTACCGACAATGGCGGCCATACGTTGAGCTTTCAGGCGTTACAGCGAGAATTAGCTGCGCATATCGAAACAGGAAGCCTAGTGGCAGCACTGGCGGTTGAACATCCTTTCATCCTCGAAGCCAGGGAACGGATGAACATTGACCAATTTCTATCCAACGACGTGGTTGTGTTCGAAGAGAGCCATCTGAACAAACTGTCACCAACTGAACTCACGGATGCCTACGCACGATCCGCAAAGACGTGGCAAGCATGAAAAGTCAAACATCCTACCCTGTCAGGAAGCTGCCTTCGTTTTCGATAGCCTGCACATCCCTGTGTAACAATTGGGTACACCACAAAATGACACCCAAATGTGACACGATCCACCGTCCCGTTAGGGTGGTCAATTCAACCATGTGACAGATTGAACATCACCCCTACCCTAACGTGACAGATACCAAATGCCCCGCATCGGATACGCCAGAGTCAGCACCGCGAGCCAAGATCTCGACATTCAAACCGCAGCCCTGAAGAAAGCTGGGTGCGAGATCGTACGGTCTGAGACAGGGTCAGGCGCATCGCGTGATGGGCGCACGGAACTGGAAACCATCTTCGAATTCTTACGCGAAGGTGATGAACTGGTTGTGCATCGACTTGATCGCCTAGGTCGTTCTACGCGGGATGTTCTGAACCTGGTGCATGAACTGGATGCCAAAGGCGCTTCCCTGCGGGTTCTTGAACCGGAAGTGAGTACAGCCGGTGATATTGGTCGAATGGTGGTAACGGTGCTCGGCATGGTCGCTGATATGGAGTTGAAATTCATCCGCGACAGACAGAGAGCGGGTATTGATGCCGCCAAGGAAAGAGGTGTCTATCGTGGCAGACGAAAACAAGTAGACGACGCACAAATTCGATCTCTTGCGGCTAGCGGGTTATCAAAGGCCCAGATCGCACGCGACTTGGGTGTGTCTCGGATGACTATATATCGCGCGCTCGATACATCGTTTGGGCCGCATAGTGCTGAGGACCCGACAAATGTGGAAAACAAGATTGAAGTGCATCCACGCAATAAAAAGTAGACGCTGTTTCCTGTCGGTTCGGCTAAATAGAATTGAAAATTCAAGCCTTATGGGGATCCCGTGAAGGCATTTGGCCGATAGCTGATCTATCGGAAACATCTTCGGCGTTCTCGGTTTTTTCACCAGGCACAGATGCTCCAGCAGGGTCGAGTTTACCCTTTGCAATTTCCAGTGCTTCTTTTGAACCTCTAATGAGGCTGTCGCCGATCTTAGTCATCGTTCTCTGCAAATTTTTTTTGTTCATAACAGATAACATATCTTGTTGTGCATGTCTGTTAAGCGAGATGTTGTTTTCTCGTGGTTTCAAACTGTCGCAAGGGTGATTGTCTAGTTTTTCCTGAACTCCGTCAGGTGGCCAGGATTTACAGAACCCCTGACCACCCTGCCCTCACGCTTTTTGTGCTCTATTCTTCATTGTCGTGAGAAAGCGAAGCCTCAAGCGCTTCGAGCAACATTTGCTCGTGGCGAATTGGCATATCATCCACGCTCCAAGCGCGCCGCTGGTCAGGCCAAATTTGTTCGAACAGCTCCTCTGTCAGAACAACGAAGGAAATTCGTCCTCTATGTCTAAGCCACGTCGGCCCCTTGGAAGCATGCTCGGTCAGACTAAATGCCGTATCTTGGAGCATCTCGACGTCAAAACGTCTGCCTTGGATTGGTGGTAACTTTGGTCGTTTCATTCGTTTTCCTTTCAATCCGCACAACAGCAGGCACGGAGAAATCCGCGTTGGGTGCGATTAAGTGGAAAACAATCAGGGCATGATCTCAGCTATCACGACCTAGCCCTGCCGGCAACGTCGTTTGGTGGCACGAACCGGCCGCACGTCAGGCTTGATTGGAAAGACCGCAACGCGGGACAAACCCGCCTTTCGCAGCCGCGGCTATTGCTCGTGCAGAAGGTCTTCGCTCCTGCGGCACGCCTATCCTTGCGATGCAGCACAACTCTCCGAAACAGTCATTCACTAAGAACAATTTTGCCGAATTCCAAACTGCCTTTTTTGCTGCAACCTGAACCGACCATTGAGGAGCGGACGAGGTGAGCACGCACTGCGGTTTCTCGAAGGGCTGGTTCGAGAATAACCTCAAGACACGATAGTCGAAGAAGTTAGATCCAATGACACGCATCACTAATTTAATATTTCAGGCCCCAATCATAGCCATCTTGTTCAATGTCATATCGTGCATCCTATAGCCTGGCTGGTGGCGGCATGCGAATGGAATTCAGTGAATTCGAACGCCTGTTAAAACTGGCGTAGGCGGAATGTGGCGGCGAAATTTCCAGGTAAGACAACTGAAGAAAGGCAGCAGTTAAGCCACGGGATGGATCAATTGTCCAAGAATGTTACCACGGTTTCCCTTAAAGCGTCCCAATCGGTGAACTCCCGAGCACCGTCCCTTGGATCGATCTTTTGATCCTTTAAGACAACATGCTGAACGATCTCTTCTTCAAAATACCCATAGTTGTCAGGCTGCACAGCGCCCGCAACCAAAGCCGTTAGGTCAGGTTCAAAATGCGTACGCATCAGCATTTCGGTGAGATAGTCCCAGGCGTCTTCCTGGCCTCTTGCAAAAGCCGCCTTTAGGCCTACCGAAAGCACTAGCGACTTCCGGGACGCAAGCGCGTCTCTGTGCGTTTCAACAAACGCTTCGAATAGCTTAGGGTGCCGGCGTTCATGGACAGGAGCCGCAAGAATGACCCTGTCCACACCTGTAAGGGACACGTGCCGTATCTGGTCTCCGGTGTTTATCAGTATTGTATCGTAGCCGGCTTTTCTTGTGACATCGTTGATAAAACGAGCAATCTTGGCAGTCTGACCTTCAACGGTGTCGTAGGCAATCAGCACTGTCATTTCGATCCTCCCGTAAATCGATCCGAAAAGCGCGCCAACTATGCCGAAACCGTTCGCTTCAGCCCTTGATCTCAATCAAAAGTGACTGTCTTGCCAAGTTTTTTGGACGCGGGTGCGGCGTCGTTTGGTCGGCTCATGCGGTTCTGGAAAGCGCTACAGCTATCGCCAGCCAAAATCCAGTGCGTATGGTCATTGCACCGACGGTTCGCCATTCAAACGGCGTTCCAAACAGTGCCACTAATATCAGAACAGCGAACACAAGTAGTGTAGATAAGCCCATCACCCAGGCAATTCGAGTTGCCCAGGTTGTTGATTTAAAGAGCGCGATTGCACCAAGCAAATAGACAAATCCAGCCAGGAAATTGAACCAAAGCACGAATGGAACTGCATCTCCGACTGCATCTCTGGCAGCAGCACCCCCGAACAGTGCCGTTCCGCCGGAGAAAATAGTAAGAAGACCAAAGAGTGCTGCGGCTATTGCAACTGGGCGAACCCAAGGCGAAGAGGAAGGCATCGTTGTTTTCCTCTGGAATAAGATTGAATTTCGTGTCGTAAGCAATCCGCCGTCCTCGCCAAACGAACTGAAACGCACGTCCATAGTAGCAATTTTTCTCGCCATTACCCTTGATCTTTATCGTTGGGCTAAATTGATACCCATTGAAAAAGCAGCGTTTGCAGGAGGTATTTCGCAATAAATATGTGCTGTTTCCTCTTTGGGATGAACCGTTTGCAATTCCAACGATTTTTAAAGTTGGTTCGGTTACCGTGAATCTTCTGGAAACGAACGGACGACAACGCTCGAATTTGCAGCGAAAAGTGTTGATTTGAGTCAATGCTAGTTGCTGCAAGTTCACCCATACTGACCCCTCACAAAGGAGGGAGTGCGACATGTTCAAAATAATTGTGGTTGGCTTGGATGGATCAGAGGCGTCAGAAGCAGCTCTACGCGTTGCCTGTGATATCTCAAGCAAATATGGCTCCCAAATTCACCTTGTCCATACACCTCAGCCGCAAACCGTGGCTTTCGCAATGGGCGCGGTTGCTGGCTATCACGCCGTCACGACAATGCCTTCAGACGAAGAGGTTCAGCAGGCAGCAGACAAGATCATTTCCGCGGGTAAAGAGATTGCCAAAGAATACAATCAGACAGTTTCGCAAACACATACCCAACGCGGTGATCCGGTCGACGAGATCATCGCATGCGCCGAGCAATGCAAAGCTGACCTAATTGTGACGGGCCGCCGCGGATTGGGAAGCATTGGTAGCCTGATTCAAGGGAGCACCTCTCAAGGCATCAGTCGGAATGCCACTTGTGCGGTTTTGACCGTTGCCTAAATTTCAAACTTGGTCCCAATCGGCACAAAAACGATGACGATCAATAAGCTCAGCATTGAAGCCTCGTGACAAAACTAAGGTTCGATGGCTACTATGTGATGCTGAACTCCCGGCCGTGAAAACGGAGTCTGACATCCACTGCTTCATGACGGTGACACGAAAACGGATGCTGAAACCGAGGTCATGGGTGCCTGTGGCGATGACCGGCGACCAAACTGTGTTAGGCGAAACGACCCGAACTGTGGTGGAATAGATAAACTTCCCCTTTTTATTTGTGCTTTGGTTCAAGGTCAGAAGATAGGCTGTACAATCCCTGATACGTAGATCCGTGGTAACTTTGGAGCCCGACATGAACACCCCGTCCCTGTTCGACGCTCATAAACCCTCTGAAATTGCGACATTAGTTGAGACTGCTGGGGTCGCAAAGGCAAAGTTGCGAGTGGCACCCATGTTCGTTCTTGCGATGCTGGCCGGGGCATACATAGGGTTTGGCGCAGCGGCCTATACGATGGCGGTTACTGGCGCAGACAGTGCTGCGGGGCCGATCCGCGTTCTGGGCGGCGCGGTGTTTTCCCTGGGCCTTATCCTGGTGATCGCAGGTGGTGCAGAATTATTCACCGGCAATGTTTTGATGGTGATCGCAGCGGTCGACCGCAAGATACCACTGCGACTGCTGTTTCGAAGCTGGGGCATCGTCTACGCCGGAAACTTCGTGGGCGCCCTCGGGCTTGCATTGGCCTTCTCTCTAACCGGCCTGCTCGAGGGGCCGATGGGCAATACCGCCGTGGTGATAGCCGATGCCAAAGCGGGGTTGGAACCGATGGAGGCCTTCGCCCGTGGCGCACTGTGCAACGGGTTGGTATGCCTTGCTGTTTGGCTGTCCTTTGCCGCCCGCAGCGTCGCCGGCAAGGTTCTGGCCGTTTTGTGGCCCGTCACTGCTTTTGTGTTACTGGGGCTCGAGCATTCGATTGCGAACATGTTTTTCTTTCCGCAGGGTTGGGCGGCGGGGGCAACTGTGCCGGTTTTCTCAGTAGTGACCAATCTATTGTGGGTTACTCTGGGCAACATTGTCGGCGGGGCGGGAGGAGTCGCCTTGGCCTACTGGTTTGCTTACCTTGGTGCTACTAAAGGGTAAGACCCACTTCTTCGATCACAGCGCCTGCCAGAGCAAAACGAACGGTTTCAGATGGTTTTGAAGGCGTTGTCTAATTGTGCAGCCCAGATCAAGCTTTTTCTGCACTTAGTAGTCTAAATGCCGGGAGCATGGTTGTCTTCGTGGTCGATATCGGTTGTCGCATGATGGTGCAACACGAGCGGAAGCGGCACAGGCTTGCCTAAGTCCGCTGATTGGGATGCGAGCCGGTTGATCAGTCAGATATGAGAGTTGGATGCGGAGGTAACTCACCGACCTTGGGGCAAGGAGATGGCGCATTGGCTGATGACGGTGCCGGGAATTGGGCCGTTCTTTGCCACTGCACTAGTTGCCCTCTCGTTCCCGAACTGGATTCTTCGCCAACATCTAAATTCATTGATCCTCGTCAAGATTGGAAAAGGCAAGATGTGATACAGTTGGTGCCTAAAATGAGGGCTATCATGGAAGAATTAGTCGAGATTGGAAGAACATTTGTTCAGGCGATGCGTGATCGCAGGGGCCTTGCAAATGTTGATGAAATGTATGCCGAGAACGCTCAATCCATAGAAGCGGTTGTGCCTCCGGTTCGACAGTTTCGCATCACCAAAGGCCGTGATGCTATCAAAGGGAAAAGAGAGGATTGGCTGGCAGCTCATGAAATCATCGAATTTGACGTCGATGGCCCCTATGTTCATCCCCCAAACCGCTTCAGTGTGCGATATAAGGCTGACGTAAAGCAGAAGGATACTGGGCAACGTATCACCTTGAGTGAGATTGCAGTTTATTCAGTAGCAGACGGAAAGATTGTACTGGAAGAGTTCTTCATGTTGCCGAAGTAGGAGCGGCAACCCGCAATACTGACGCAGTGTTGGTTTCATCCGCACGCTGGAAGTGTGACTTGTAAGTGCTTTGACACGATGGATGGACAATTGGGCATTTGTTTCGATCGCGTGATGCTTGCGCATGCGCAACAATTCCGTCAGTTCGGCGCAACCGAAATCTAAAGTCACGCCGTGGAATCCGCATTGAGCTATTGATGCGGGTTAACAATCAGACTGCTGCGCCGGTTTTCTACCCGAGTTTGGCCTGAACAACCCTCTAAAGGGCTCTGTTTGATCCAAAACAAAGCGTTATGCGGGGTTTGAGATAACGTCACCTAGTAGCTTTAACCGCGGTACGCCAGATCATGAAAAAGAATGTGCGCGCAATACTGATCGTCGTAATGCTCCTTCTCGCAGGTGCGGCGTTGTACATATTCGTTTCAGAAGACAGCAGTGAATTGCCAATTGGATTTGTACAGGGCAATGGACGGATAGAGGCCGAACAAGTGGAAATTGCCCCCACCTTCGCAGGGCGGGTTGCACAGGTTTTGTCGGCAGAAGGCAACTTGGTTGTTGTGGGTGAACTGTTGGTTGAGATGGACACCGATGAACTGTCTGCAGCGCTTGATCGCGCCAAAGCCGAAGTAGCATTGGCGCGTCAAGCCAAGGCCGAAGCCGAGGCTGTTGTTGTCCAACGAGAAAGCCAACAGCGTCGCGCGGCGCAGGAACTGGAACGGGCAAAGGCACTGTTGGCCGGTCAAAACATTTCGATGACAGTCTTTGAAGATCGCGAAACCGCATTTCAGGTTGCCGACGCCGTTCTGGGTGCCGCCAAGGCCCGGGTTGCAACCTCGGACAGCCAGATCGCGGCTGCCGAAGCCGAAGTGCGCCGGATCGCCGCCCAGATCGAGGATGCTTCGCTTGTTGCCCCTATGCCAGGGCGCATTCTTTACAGACTGGCTGAGCCAGGTGAAGTTGTTGGCGCAGGGGAGCCGATCCTTACACTTCTCAGCTTAGAGAACGTCTATATGGACGTGTACCTGCCCGCACGCGAAGCGGGGTTGCTGCCCATCGGGGCTGAGGCGCGCATCGTACTTGATGCCTTGCCGGATTTTGCCGTTCCTGCAACCGTCACTTTTGTATCCCCCGAAGCCCAGTTCACTCCGAAGCAGGTAGAGACATTGAGCGAGCGTGAACAGTTGGTCTTTCGCGTTCGGGTTCGCATTCCTGAGGATCTGATCACTGAACGGATCGAACATGTGAAAACCGGCCTTCGCGGTATCGCTGTGATCAGGCTTTCTTCTGACAGTGTATGGCCGGAATATCTGGAAAGGCGGATTCCACCCGAACTGTTCGAATGAATTCCCAGGTGGGCACATCTGATTTCTGCGTCAGTGGTGTCACGCATAAGTACCGCCAGCGGACAGCACTCGATAACCTGTCGCTTAACCTGCCGGTAGGTCAGCTTATTGGGCTGATCGGGCCTGACGGGGTTGGCAAATCAACGCTTTTGGGATTGATCACCGGCGCGAAGAAGCTTCAATCCGGCACAATCAATGTTCTCGGAGGCCCAATCGACGACCGTGCCCATCGTCACAAAATCTGCCCTGCGATCGCATTTATGCCGCAGGGGTTGGGCCGGAACCTCTATGCAGAATTGTCGGTGCGCGAGAACCTTGAGTTCTTTTCGCGTCTCTTCGGACAAGGGCAGCAGGAGCGTGACATCCGGATCGCAGCATTGCTGTCGGCAACCGGGCTTGCGCCATTCTCTGATCGGCTGATGGGAAAACTCTCGGGCGGCATGAAACAGAAGCTTGGGCTGTGTTGTGCACTGATCCATGACCCTAAGCTTTTGGTTCTGGATGAGCCGACCACCGGCATCGACCCACTGTCGCGGCGTCAGTTCTGGGCGCTGATCGACGCGGTCCGAGAGGCTACACCCGACCTCTCCATACTGGTTTCGACAGCTTATATGGAAGAAGCCGAACAATTCGACTTTATCGTCGCGATGGATGCCGGGCGCGTGCTTTTCCATGGTTCTCCGGCAGAATTGAAGGGGGAAGCCAGCGATCTTGAAACGTCCTACCGGCGGTTGCAGGCGCACGGAGATCCCCTGATCGCACCAAGGAAAGCGCCCACACATCACCGTGAGGCAGACCCAGTGATCACGGCACGTGGATTGACGCGGCGCTTTGGCGATTTCACGGCAGTCAATAACGTCGAATTCTCGATCAACCGTGGTGAGATTTTCGGCTTCCTCGGGTCAAACGGCTGCGGCAAGTCGACCACCATGAAAATGCTGACAGGTCTTCTGCCCGCAAGTGACGGTGAGGCGCTACTGTTCGGAAGACCGGTTGATGCACGCGACCTGAGGATGCGTCGCGAGATTGGCTATATGAGTCAGGCATTCTCGCTTTATGGCGAGTTGACCGTTCGGCAGAATCTCCAGCTACATGCCCGGATCTTTGCAATCACGGACCGCGATAGGCGTATCGATGAACTGGCGGAACGCTTTGGCCTGATTGCACAAATGGACATGCTGGCCACGGCGTTGCCACTTGGCATCAAGCAACGTCTTTCCCTGGCCGTCGCTGTGATCCACCGACCTCGCGTGCTGATCCTGGATGAGCCAACCTCGGGGGTGGACCCTGAGGCGCGCGACTCGTTTTGGGCGTTGCTGATTGAGCTTTCGAGAGATGAAGAAGTGACGATTTTCGTCTCGACCCATTTCATGGCCGAAGCAGAGCGCTGTGATCGGGTGTCGTTCATGCACGCGGGCCGTGTTCTGGCTGAGGGAACACCGGATGAGTTGATCGCCGGGGCACAGGTAGACAGTCTGGAAGAAGCATTTGTCACGGTATTGAAGGCAGCTGACCCTCCGGCACCGGTAAAAGCTCCTGAGGCATCGGTTCATGCCCTTGATGACAGCGCTGGCGGGGGTATCAGGCGCACACTGGCATACACGAAGCGTGAAACCATCGAGATTTTGCGCGACCGCGTGCGTTTGGCGTTTGCGTTCCTGGGCTCGGTGATCCTGATGCTGGTCTTTTGCTACGGGATTACGCTGGACATCGAAGAACTGGATTTCGCGGTACTGGATTTGTCACAGGGGCCAGAAAGCCGCGCCTACATTGCAGAGATTTCAGGATCGCGCTACTTCAACCCAACGCAGCCACTGACGAGTATCGATGAGGGCCATGAACGGCTGGCCCGAGGAGATGCCTCGCTGGTTGTCGAACTCCCACCTGACTTTGGGCGCAAGATCCGCTCTGTTGAAGCAACGGACGTGCTTGCAATTGTGGACGGCGCAATTCCGTTCAAAGGCGAGACTGTAGAAGGCTATGTGGCGGGGCTCCACAATACCTTTTTGGCGGCAATGGCCCGCCAAAACGGTGTGCATCCGGTCGAGATCGCCCGTATCGAGCCACGCTTCAGGTACAATCAGAGTTTCGAGAGTATTGCCGCAATGGCCCCGGCCATGCCTGCGATCCTTTTGATAATGTTACCGGCAGTTCTGATGGCGGTTAGCGTCGCACGTGAAAAAGAGTTGGGAACAATCACCAATTTCTATGCAACGCCAACGACGCGGCTTGAGTTTCTGGTTGGCAAGCAAATCCCTTATATCGCAATCGCGTTCGCCAATTTCCTGCTCTTGGCTGGAATGACGGTCTTGGTTTTTGATGTACCGCTCAAAGGCAACCCGGTTCCTCTGGCAATCGGCGCGTTGCTGTATGTCTGGGCTACAACATCCTATGGGCTACTCATTGCGACCATGACTTCAAGCCAGGTGGCCGCTACCTTCGCCACCGCGATCGCCTCGGTCGTACCTACGATTCAGTTCTCCGGGTTGTTACAACCGGTTTCAACGCTTGAAGGCGGTGCGCAAACAATCGGATCGCTCTGGCCGTCATCCTATTTCCTGCACCTGAATGTCGGTGCCTTCACCAAAGGGCTGGGCTGGGATGCGCTTGCCCCTGATCTTCTGGCCCTGGCCTGTTTCGGACCGGTGCTAACGTTGATCGCTGCCCTTTTACTTCGAGCGCAGGAGAAATAAATGCAACGGTTGTCCTGCATCTTCTGGCTTGGCTTGAAAGAAATGATGAGCCTTCGGCGTGATTGGGTGATGATGGCGCTGCTGGTCTGGTCATTCACGCTGGCACCCGTGATGGAGGCGACGGGGGTTTCGAACTCGGTCAACAATGCCTCCATTGCATTTGCCGATGAGGATGGCTCGCCCCTTTCACGGTCTCTTGCCACGGCATTCTTCCCTCCTGAGTTTCAACCCGTTGTCCAGATCGCACCGGGTACCGGAGCCGAAAAGATGGATGCCGGGCATTTCCTGTTTGTGGTCGCGGTGCCACCAGGGTTCGAGAAAGATGTTCGCGCCGGGCGCACGCCGGAAATTCAGGTTTTGATTGATGCGACGGCGATGGAACAGGCCGGGATTGGCGCAAACTATATCGTCAATATCCTAAGCGCCGAGATCCGTCGCTTTGCCATTGGTGCGGACCTGGCTGAGTCATTGCCCGTCGATATCATCATGCGCAGTGCGTTCAATCCCAACCGTGATACTGTTCGTTTTGCTGGCATTGTGGCGCTCATCGGCCAGATCATGTGGCTGACCACGATCCTCACCGGTGCCGCGATGATCCGCGAGCGTGAACATGGTACAATCGAACATCTGCTTGCGATGCCGCTTACCCCGTTTGACATTGCGATGGCCAAGATTTGGGCAAACGCAGCGGTGGTTCTTGTCGCGGCCGCCTTATCGCTGACCTTTGTTATGCAAGGTTTCCTGGGGATCAACATCGCGGGGTCGAAGGTGTTGTTTCTTTTTGGCACCGCGCTGTTTCTTTTCACAGCAACCGCACTTGGGGTATTTCTTGCAACGATTGCACGCTCAATGGCGCAATTCGCACTTTTGGTAATGCTGACAGTCCTTCCGATGCTGATGCTGTCGGGAGGTGAGACACCGATCGAGGGGCAGCCCGACTGGCTTCAGGTCGGAACATCGATCCTTCCGTCCCGCCATTACATGTCCGCCAGCCAATCCATCATCTTCAAGGGGGCGAGGTTTGAGACGGTCTGGCCAGAGTTCTTATGGATGGCGTTACTCGGCGCAATCCTTCTGGCGTCAAGCCTGATGCTTTTCAGACGCTCGGTGGCGCAATAGAGTCAGATCAGTTTACCCCTTGGCCTGGACGTATGACCGGTAATGCGCCTTGTTTCATTCGGAATGCCGATACGGCCGGGATGTCCTTTTGGCGCGTTACCGAGGACGCTTGCTTGCGCAAGATCAAGGTAATTGGACGAGTTTTTTGCCATAATGCAGCCTCTCCCCAATCGCACCGAAGGAGGAGGATCAGAAAATGCTTGAAGACAAAAAAACACAACTGTTTGCTGGAACACATCCGCTCTCTGATAATTTTCGACGCGAAATGGAATCCATGATGTCGCGCTTTTTCGGGGGCGCAGCGCCATTCCTTCCGCTGGAAACAGCCGCGCAACGCACCGGCTTCCCGTCGTTGGACATGACGGGTGCGATTTCGCCGGCGATTGACATCCACGAAACGGATACAGCGATCGTTCTCACGGCTGAATTGCCGGGTCTCGAAGAAGACGACGTCGAAGTCGAAATCAAAGACCGTAGATTGACGCTGCGGGGCCAGAAGAATGTTACGCATGATGACACAGGCGATCTGCGCGTTAGCGAGAGAAGCTATGGCAGTTTCACTCGGACAATGACGCTGCCTGATGCAGTCGATATCGAGGAGATTTCCGCTGCGTTCGACAAAGGTGTCCTGCACGTCACGATGCCGAAAACCGAACCTCAGGATCCCAGCCGGAAGATCAAGGTCTCATCGAAATAGGCGCAATGGAGGCGCACACGCAACCTTCATGGTCCAGGCAGCATGCGCGGACCCTTGGTGTTCTTAAAACGAGCACACTATTGCCCACCATAGCGGTTTCACTGCTGCGCATGATAATGTGCCAATAGGGCTAGAGTACTGAGATGGACAATGCGGACGCCGGACAAAAGCGATGTGGAAACTGAAACGGGCGATGTCCGTGCATTTCTGGAGAGCTTGACGGGGCCGTCCCGCGGAACCGTTACCTGGCTTGTCGGCAACGCTTTGGCTGCTTCGGTGGGTCCTGATCGTATCCTGAAGTTCAGGCGAAAAGAGGATTTGCCCCCGCATGACGAAGACGTGGCAACGATTCAGTGGTCGCAAGGCGGTTACGCGCTAAACGCTTTGCCTGGCCGGGATATCTGGGTCAATGGTCAAAAAACTGCTTCGGCAGTTCTTGGGCATGGCGACATGATTGAGTTCGGTGCAGAGGGGCCCATGTCGCGCTACAGGGTGTGTGACCACTCATTCCCGGCACATCACACGGTCGAAGACATAATAAGTGACGCTTATGTGTATGCGCGCTCCAGCCGACGACCCTTCGCCAGAAAAATGTCCGGTGCGCTGCGCGAAGGCGGGCGTCGGCTGACATCACAAACCACGGTTTTGTTCAGGGTTACCGTTATCGGTGTGCTTCTTCTGATCTTTGCCTTTGGCTATTTGCTTTTTCAGAACGATCGGAAGCTGGCGGACAGCCTTAAACAGGAGTCTCTCAAGATCGAGGCGGTTGCTGTCATGCTTACGCAGACGCGAGAAGATGCACTGACGGCGGATGATCTGGTCGCGCTCAGAGAAGCGTTTGACAACCAGGTGATTTCCACCGAGCAGCGCCTTGGCACTTTGGAAGAACGCGCTGGTGCGTCAAGGCGAGTTATCACAGCCTCGACGCGATCTATTGCCTTTATCCAGGGTGCTTACGGATTGCGACAGACCGAAAGCGGCAAATTGCTGCGGCATGTGCTTGGCCCGGACGGGGAGAAACTAAAAACTCCATTCGGAAAACCATGGATTGAGCCAGATGCGGAAGGCGCGCCGGCAGAATTTCAGTTCACCGGAACCGGGTTTCTATTGCAGGACACATCTCTTTTGGTGACCAACCGTCATGTCGCCTTGCCCTGGACGACCGGGGATCGAGCGCAGGCCCTGAAGGCAGCAGGGCTTGAAGCCGAGATACTTAGCCTGCTGGCTTATCTTCCAGAACAATCCAAGCCAATGGAAGCGGTATTGCTTAGGGCAAGCAAAACGGCCGATCTGGCGCTTCTGTCCGTTGATGCGAACCGTGTTCAAGGGCTTGGACTTTCACTGGCACCTCACCCGACGCGAGCAGGTGAAGAAGTTTTCTTGCTTGGATTTCCGACTGGCCTTAAGGCCTTGATTGTGCAGGCTGGGCCGGATTTTCTGAAAACGCTTGAGAGAGACGGCGCTGTCGATTTCTGGACTATTGCAAAACACCTTTCAGAGCAGAACAAGATCAGGCCTCTGGCCAGCCGGGGGATCGTCGCCCAGACCAGTCCCGGTGCAGTCGTTTATGATGCTGAAACCACAACCGGCGGAAGCGGCGGACCTGCCCTTAACCGAAACGGCGAGGTGGTTGCTATAAATGCCGCGATCTTACCCGAATTTGGCGGCTCGAATATTGGCGTTCCGGTGTCACACCTCAAGATACTTCTCGATGAAAGCGATTGATCCGCATATTCAATCGCGCGTCTGATAAGGCGAGTTTTGCACCAGAAAAACCACAGCCAGTGGGATGATGACAGAGATCAAGCCCACGGTAATCAGCAAGTTCCCCAAATGGCTATAGTCAGCGACGGAGGCAACGGTACCCGTTCTGGGATCGGTAACCGCGCGGGTAACGGTAAAGATCTGATTCAGGTATTTTGTACCGAGACTGCTTGCTGACAATGCCATGTTGGTGAACGAAGCCATGACCGCAAAAAAGGTAGCCTTCAGATGTGTTGGGGCGTTGCGCGCGATCCAAGCCAACATTGGGACCATCGCGATCTGACCCAGCGGTGACTCAACGGCTGTGTCAAGAATGGCGATAAACCTTGCATCCACGACCCCACCTGTGCGCGCGGCCGTCCATTCATGCACCCCGTAGTACAAGGCAAGGTTTGGCAGGGACAACACTCCGGTGGCAATCGTGAGTAACACTACAACCTGCGCAATCGAACGACTTGCCATAAACGGCCTGAGGATAATCAGGCCAAGCAGAGCAAGTAGTGAGGTCAGAAGCGCTAGAATGGCCAGGAACTGTTCGTCAAACCCAAGCTCGTCGATCTCGAACCAGGTCAGGCCCGGTCCTGGCAAGGGAACAGCTCGAAAAACGAAAATGATAGTTGCTGTCCCGATCAGAACTTTGGCCTGTTTCGACTCTAGCTCTCTCAGCAAACGCGACATGAGGTAGAGAATAACCGTGAGCGACACCGCAAAAACGGTCTCTTGCGCGAAGGCAAAATTTGCGGTTCCCAACACTATGCTGAGAACAACAAACGCAAATCCGCCCAGCAGTATCGGCCACCTGACTTCGGTGGTTTGATCTGGTCTGTGCAGAAGGTGTCCTCGACGAACGAGGCGACGCTGTATCAGAGCGTGAAGAACCACTCCACTGACGGACAACAGTGGGATAGCCAGGGCAATGAGATAGACCCGACCGTAGAGAACCAAACGATCGGTTTGCTCCAGATTTTCCGCCCCCGAAAAAATCCAGATGTTAACCGCGGCGACCCCCGCAAACCCTGATATGATCGCAATCCTGCCGAGGGTCTGCATGGTGGTGTGCCGGGCACGAACTTCGTCCTGAATAAACGCGCGTCCGTCTTGGTCCGATTGCGGCACTGCTTCGACTGTCATGGCGTCAGCAACGACATCCTGAATGGCATAACCTGAAGGAGCCAACATCAAGGCAACGACGTACCAATCCTCAAGTGGCATAATGCCGGCCATTCGGTCAGGCGCAGCCACAAGCCTGTACATGATGAGCAATGACGCCGTGATAAGGGATGCGCCAACAACAATCAGCAGGGATTTCCAGCGCCAGAACAGATCAACCAGATGACCCAGCGGCATTTTTAGAATCCATGGCAACCCGGCCCAGAATGCCAATCCCGCAACAAAAGCGGCGGATAGATTCAGATAGTCCTTAAGAAAAAACGCACCGACGACGGATGTTAGCCCCGAAACCCCGGCCGCAAAGTAAACCATCAATGGTGGCAGGTAAGACCATTGCAATTGCGCGATCAGATCGACGAAAGTCCGGTGCCACCAGCCTGAAAACCGCCTTCCAAATGTTGATCGGTCAGTGTTCATGCGTCAGTTGGACCCCGTTCTGATGACCCTGTGCTGTCGGTTTTTCTCTCAGAGAAATCCGGCACCAAAAAGCAGAGCGCTGGTCAGCACCCCAAGAATTGGTACAAAAAGAGGTACGCGGAAATGTTCCCGAGTTGACCCTGGCCGGGACTTCAGCAATATCAGCGAGATGTTGACCAAAACAAACACCCCCAAAACGATCTGGGATGTGCGTTCCGCTAGTATGCCGATTGGCAAGGTTTGCGTCAGCAGAAGAATTACCGCAACTACCAACAGGGTTGCGACGACCGGTGTTTGGGTAACCTGCGGGACAGTCGCCAGTATTTTCGGAAGATGATCCCGGTCGGCAAGACCATAGATCACCCGCGACGCCATAATCATCTGGATCAAGACGCCATTGACTGTTGCAACGACTGCGACTGCGGCGAACCCTTGTTTGATTACTTCGGGTGCGTCGAAGAAAACCAGCGTGAGTGGGGCGGCCGAGGTCGACAAAGTATCGATAGGAACAACGAGCAGAACCGTGATCGAGGTCGCTAGATACAAACCCGTCGCCAGAACGAGCGTCAAAAGGATGGCCTTTGGAATTGTGTGGGTTGGGTCTTTTACCTCTTCCGCGACGTTTGCCATGTCCTCAAAGCCGACAAAGGCAAAAAATGCCAGCAGAGATGCCGCCATAATACCGCGCCAGGTACTGAGCTCGAGTCCCGGAATCATCTCACTAATTTCATGGCCTTGCGGTTCCTGCACAGACATGCCCCAGCCAATCACAAAAAGAAGCCCCGCGATCTCGATGACCGTGATCACGGCTGCCACAAATACCGATTGTGTAATGCCCCAGATTGCAATCAGCCCCATGACCGACACAACGCCGATCGTAAGCAATGCGGTGCCAAGCCCCGTCAGGGTGTGAAGGTATGAGGCCGCCCCAATCGCAACAGCGGAGGCTGAAATAATCCCAGACGCAGCAACGGCAAGACCGATTAGAACCGCCATCCAGCCCCTTTGAAATCCCGCTTCAACGTATGCCGCTTCACCCGCGCTTACGGGATAGCGTGTCGCGAGTTCGGCGTACGACAAAGCCGTCAGCGAAACGACGAGCGCTGCAACAAGAAACGAAACTGCAGCATAAGGGCCCGCGGCCTCGGCGGTTGCGCCGACGAGCACATAAATTCCCGCACCGACGGTAACACCGAGCCCATATAATGTAAGCAACGGGGTGGTGAGAGAACGTCGGAGTTTAGGGGACGGTGGATCAACTGTATGCATTCACCTCACTCCTTGATGGGCAATTGCCGGGTTACCGAAGCTGTGCCGCAAACAAGCACCCCGATGATAAACCAAGGGCTCATCACCGCTCATGCCGAGCTTCTTCTGAAACATTCATACTTTGATATGTAATTCTTTATTTGGCGTTGATCTATATCATCAGGCGCTAAGACTGATCGGAGAGGCGGATCCGAGTGTTGCGACCGTCGTTTCGTGATGGTTTTTCCCAGCTGGTACTCAAAGGTTGAATATGAGCGAGATCAATGAAGCATTCATTCGATATCGCGTATTTTCAACTCGAAATGCTGATCTCGGAGGAGGAACAGATGCTAGTTTGTCGCGGACTTCTTTTGTCAATATTTGCTGCAAGTGCTGCACTGGCGCAGGATATTGACCTTCAAAATGGGCACGATCTCTACAGAACTTATTGTTGGCAATGCCATGGTTTCGAGGCCACAGGAGATGGTCCAATGGCGGAGATGCTGGCGATAAGGACACCTGATCTGACGAGGCTCGCGGCCCAAAACGACGGTGTTTTTCCGATTGAGGCGGTGGCGCGTCAAATTGATGGTCGCGCACCATTGCTCGCGCATGGTGGAGAAATGCCCATTTTTGGACCAGCTTTGGATTCGGATCAAAAAGTTGCGCTGACGATGCCTGACGGCCAACCGATGTTCGCAGGTGTGCCGTTGGCGAATGTGATTGCGTATCTTGAGGCTATACAGACTGAATAGGTTGGCACAAAGCCCACCCTTGGGTTGCAGGACACCACTACCACGTTTGCCGGCGGTGGTTGATTTACATTAAGGCAAGTTTCCACGATCTCAGTTAATATTCAGCATTTAGAGATGAGGAGGAATCTCCGATGCCTGAAGAGAAGCCAAAATCAAGTTACTCCAACACACTTGTAGATATTTTCAAGCAGATGCAGCCGACTACTACAGCCAATCCGTTTCTGGGCGCTCAGCTTGAGCAATTTTGGGACACGCAGGAGAAGTCACTGAAAGAGGCAGAGGCCTTTGCTCAACATTGGTTTGAGAGGCGTCACGAGGCTGTGCGAACCGCGCTGGAAGCTTCGCGCTCGGCGTCTGCTGCAGACCCGACTGATCCGGCAAAAGCGCTGCAATCCATAGCAGAGTGGCAGAAGCACTCAGCCGAACGCCTTGTGGCTGACGCTCAGGAATGGTTCGAAACAGTTGCCCGATGTGCAGCATATGCAGCGGAAACCGAAGCCGAAGCTGTGGAAAAGACAATAGATGATGTTGCAAGCACAGCAAAGAAAGCGGGTAAGTCTTCGAAATCAGAACCGGTATAGAGAGCCGTATCACCGCAGAGGTCGGAACGATCGCAGCTGGAGCAATGGAAGGTAGCTCATATGTATAAAAACATTCTGGTACCAGTCGCACTGGACAAAGATCACGATACACAGGCCTCATTTGAAGCTGCTCGTTTGCTGGCAAATGCCGATGCGGAATTCACAGTGCTTCATGTGCAGGAACCGATCCCTGCATATGTGGCATCTCAGATACCCGAGGAAGTTCTGGCAAATACGCGAAAAGAACTTCAGGAAAGCTTACATCTGAATGCTGCGGAGCTATCGGGTGCGAAACCGCGCCTTGTCTCGGGGAGCGCTGGCCGCGCGATCGTTGACTTCGCAAATGAAAATGACATCGATTGCATAGTGCTGGCCTCACACAAGCCGGGGATCGAGAACATTTTTATTGGGTCAACTGCAAACCGGGTCGTTCACCACGCCAATTGTTCTGTCCACGTGATCCGCTGAAACGGTTTCTGGTGAGTGCCGCACGTCGATTATGCGGCCGGTTACTCGATATTGCAGACCTTGGCGCAAACGCGGTGAATTTACCCTTTGTCCCGCGACTCGTTCCTTGCCTGACGAAATCTTGCTGCGCCCGACATGAATGGCGGCTGTTAACACAGCATTGCCGCGCTAAAGATGATGCCTTCGCGGCAAAATCCGTGCTGCGAGCGCTCGCAGCGAGAAAATCAAATTCACGGGTTGGGCTCATTGCAGTCGTTCTCTGCTCGTTGAATGAAGGACTGCTTGTTAATTGTTCGGTTAGAAAATCGCGGATTCTGGAGTCTCAAAAATTCAAAACTCTAAGTAGCTGTTTTTGTTGGAATCGCAGTCTCACTATTAAGGTGATCCGACATGGGATCGAATTATTGAGACTCGTCCCCCTTTGAATTCAACACCTTGAGATTTTTGCGCTTTTTGAATGCTTCGACGGTTCAAGCGCTTCAAGTCTACGTCAAACGGAAAACCAGTGAGCCTTTTCGCAACCTGGAAACCGGCGTAGTGTATCTTACTGGAGCATAGTTGATCAGCAGAATGCCCTGCCCCAGCACTCTGGGCGCGGAAGAGATCGGATACGCCAGAAAATGTTGCTGGCAACTCTCCAACCGAAAAAGGAGCACTTATGTCTCGACTTTCAGAACGCAGAGATTTTGCCACCGAAGTCTGCCAGCAGGCCGGGGTAATGGCCAAAAAGCTCTTTGCAGATCGGGTCAATCTTGTCGTTGATCAAAAAGGCGCTCAGGACTGGGTTAGCGAGACAGACAGGAACGTCGAGACTTTCATTCGTCAAAGGATCGCGGAGGCTTGGCCCAAAGATGGCGTTTACGGTGAAGAACATGGCGCGGCAACGGGAGAGAGTGGCTTTGACTGGGTTATTGATCCAATCGATGGAACCACGAATTTCGTGAACGGTATTCCAGCATGGACCATTGTTCTGGCTGGTGTCACCAACGGCCAAACGGAGATTGGTGTGATCCATGATCCGAACGTGGATGAAACATTTGTCGCAACGCGCGGAGAAACAGCGACACTCAACGGATCACCGATACGCGTCGCATCAGGAGTGGCGTTGCGCGATGGAACTGTGGCCGTAGGGTATTCGAACCGGATTGAAAGCCGTCATGTTTTACCTGTGATCGAGGATCTGATCGAACACGGGGCGATGTTTCACAGAAACGCCAGCGGAGCGCTTTCGTTGGCTTACGTCGCGGCCGGGCGCCTTCTGGGTTATGTCGAGGAGCACATGAATGCTTGGGATTGCCTGGCTGGGCAATTGCTGGTCTCAGAAGCGGGTGGCGTTGTCGAGGATCAGAACGCGGATGCGATGATCCGAGACGGCGGGCGCGTGATCGCAGGCACGCCAGATGTATTCGAGACGTTGCGTGAGATCGCAGAGAACGCTTGGAACGCTTAGCGCCTATGCCAGGCGACCCAACATGAATCAGGTTTGAGTGTCGCCAGATCAGCCTGCCAGAAATGGCCTTGTGAGGGTTGGTCGTATGTGCGGTCTATCGAACAATCCGAGAGTGCGCACCAAAGCAATGTGCCCACTGCCCCATGGGTCACGATTGCAAGATCCCCGGCATCATGCGACTGGATTATCTCTGATACTGTTCGATGAATGCGTCTCTGCGCCTCGACAGCTGTTTCCCAACCACGATAGCTCCTATCCGGCTGAGCAAAGAAAGCATCGGCCGCGGCCTCGAAATCGTCCCGAGGCAAGTAACCGGTTGCGCTGCGGTCGTTCTCACCAAGACTCAAGTTGCAATTCACGGGTAGCGCTCGTGGTGCAGCAAGAATCTCAGCTGTTTCGCGGGCCTTCCGCTCGCCACTGGTCCATATCTGCGTCACGTTGGACAAGACTTCACTGGATGCAAATCCAGTAGCGCGTTTGTGGCCCACAGCGTTCAAGCCCCATTCGGTTATCGGGACGGCCGGATCGATTGCGACCTCGGGGTGCGAGATGATAATGAGTTTCGGCATTTAATCCGGCAAAAGAACGGGGCCTTTGTCAGCAAAGCCCATTTTGATCTCGGTGCCGGGATCCAGCGGCGCATCGACGTCATCGTGAACGGCAAAAACCTGACCGAATTCACCGGTCAGCGTGTATTCCATCCGAACGCCAACATAGGTCGCCTTGGCCACCGTGGCTGGGATGCCTTGGTCTGAGCCGATGACCAGACGAGAGGGTCGCACGGCAATGGTCGCGGGTCCTTCGGACAATCCGCGACGTGGTAGCGTGTGAAAGTAGCCTTCTATTTCTATCGTTGCCGCGCCGCCATTGATATCGACGATTTGGCATTCCAAAAGGTTTGCCTCGCCTATGAAATCCGCAACAAATCGGTCGTTCGGGGCATCATAAAGCTGGCGTGGTGTGCCCATTTGGGCGATTGCTGCGTTGCGCATGACAACAATCTCATCCGAGACCGCCAGTGCCTCCTCCTGATCGTGGGTCACGTAGACAACGGTCAAACCAAGATCTTGCTGGATAGCCCGAATATCCTCTCGCACCTGACGGCGAAGCTTGGCATCAAGATTGGACAGCGGCTCGTCGAACAGTAGAACCTGCGGCTCAAGAACCAGCGCGCGGGCGACTGCAACACGCTGTTGTTGACCCCCTGACAGTTCAGAGGGAAGACGGTTGTCGAACCCCTGAAGACCAACCAGTTCCAGCCCGTTCAGAGCGCGGCTGCGGGCTTCATCCTTTGCAAAGCCCGAGAAAGTGAGGCCATACATCACGTTTTCCAGTACGCTCATGTGAGGGAAAAGCGCGTATGACTGGAACACCATGGATACGTCACGGTCGGTGGCAGGCAATTTGGTCACGTCCCGATCACCGATCAGGATCTTGCCCGAGCTCGCCATTTCCAACCCGGCAATCATGCGCAGAGTCGTTGTTTTCCCACAGCCTGACGGGCCAAGCAGTGTGACGAGTTTTCCTGCCTCGACGTGCAGGTCGATGTTGTCGACGGCGACGACATCCTTGCCGAACACTTTCGACACGTTCTCAAAGCGTACTGGGGCAGCCTTGGAACCGATTTTGGTGTCGGTCATGGCGATGTCTCCGTTCCGTGCTGCGTGCGTCGACCAATCTGGACCCGACCGACGAGAAGTTGCAAAAAGCCGACCGCCGCGAGCATCACGAAGATCAGCGTCGTCGAATAGGCGATCGCAAGGCCATAGTCGTTGTTCTCGACCCGACCGATGATGTAGCTGGTCGCCATGTCATATTCTGCACTGACCAGAAAGATGACGGCCGAGATCGCCGTCATGGCGCGCACAAAGCTGTAAACAAGCGCAGCAAGTATCGCAGGGCGCAACAGCGGCAGAATGATGTTTCGGAACGTCTGCCACGAGTTTGCACCAAGGGTCAGCGAGGATTCATCCAGGCTGCGGTCAAGCTGCGACATGCTCGCGATCCCCGCACGAACGCCAACCGGCATGTTGCGGAAGATGAAGCTGACAACGAGAATGACACCCGTACCCGTGATTTCAATTGGCGGAACGTTGAAGGCCAGGATGTAGCTGACGCCGATCACTGTCCCGGGGATGGCGAAGGACAGCATTGTTCCAAATTCGAAAGCGTTCTTGCCTGCAAAACTTTGTCTTGTCAGCAGGTAAGCGGTCACCAGACCAACGGCGGCAGTCAATGGGGCAGCAATGGCCGCGATGGTTATGGTGGTCCAGAAACTGTCCCAAGCGGCTCCGGTCCAGCGAATTCCCTCGTCTTCGAAGCGGACCGAGAATGCAGTGATGTAGTGTTTGATCGTCAGCGAGTTATCGACGCCCCACAGCTCGACAACACTGCCGTAAATGATCATTGCGTAGACAACAATCGTGAACAGCGCCCAGCCCAGAGCGATGAGCAATACCGGAACAGAAAGGCCAGTCGGCATCAGTGGATGAACGCCGGCATCGCCTTTGCCGGTGACGGTTGTATAGCTTTTCTTCCCCAGCCAAACACGCTGCGCGTAAAAGGCGGAAAGAGTAAAGAACAGCAGCACCATGGCCAGAACCGCGGCCCTGCCCTGATCGTACTGAGCGCCGACGATGGCAAAGAATATCTCGGTCGAAAGCACGTCGAAATTCCCGCCCAATACAAGTGGGTTGCCAAAATCGGCCATGCTTTCGATGAAGCCCAGAAGAAATGCGTTCGCAAGACCAGGCCGCATCAGGGGCAAGGAAACCGTCTTGAATGTCTGCCATCTGTTGGCGCGGAGCGTTTGCGCCGCTTCTTCCATCGACGGAGAGACACCTTCAACCACACCGATCAGAACAAGAAAGGCAATTGGCGTAAACGCGAGTGTCTGCGCGATCAGGATGCCCGGCATTCCATACAGCCAGCGTGTCGGCTGCGTGCCGAACAGTTCGGCAAAGAACCGGGTGACGGACCCGGACAGGCCAAAAAGCAGGATCAGCGCCAGGCCGATCACGAATGGCGGGGTGATTATGGGCAGAACGGTCAGAGCCCGCAACGCGCGCTTGTAGCGGAAACCCGAACGCGTCACGACCAACGCGAAACATAGGCCGAGGATCGTTGTGATGAAGCCAACGAGGATGGCAAGGAAAAGTGAGTTCCAGGCCGCACCGCATCGGGCACCATGAAAACACCCCAGGCCCCACAGTCGATCATCGAAAAACTTCGAGAAGAAAACCGCGATGGAATACGCGCCGTCTTCGGTGATGAAGGCAGCGAAAAGCATCTTGGCGATGGGGAAAAAGACAAACGCAGTAACGATTGTAATCACGCCGCCGATGGCGCTTACGACAAAGACGTCACCATTAATGGCACCCCTTGCCGCGATCCCCTGAGTCAGCAGGAACAAAAAGCTTGAGGCGCATATCATCGCGCCATAGCCCATGCCGAACTGACGGTCGCCCAGTTCGCCAAACATCGCCTCCAACCAGTTGAAGTTGAAACCTCTGATGCCAATGCTGAACCCCTGAGCGATCAGCCAGCCAAAGCCAAGCGCCCCTGACAGGATCAGTATGCGGGCGTAAACTGGATCAGATTTGGTGCGCTTCAACACCAGAAGCGGCAGGGCCAGTGCGATCAGGAGCGGCGCGAGCCAAAGTTTTTCGCCCTGCCCGATCAAAAATGCAGCGGGCGCGTAATCCTCACCGAATGGGTAGCCGTCCAAAAGCCACTCGAACGACCAAAGGCCGCCGTCGACCATATACCAAGGCAACAGGCAGAATCCGACCCACCCGGCCGTGATCCAGAAGATCAGGACCGGATGGGTCGTTTTTGAAGTCCGGTCAGTCATTTACTGCGGCAGAGTCGAAACCTCTTCGTCCCATTTCTGCAACAGACGCTTCCGTTCGTCTGAGGAACCGTACTTTTTGAAGTCATAATCAATCAGCTTGATCTGGCTCATGTCTGGCGCGCTCTCCGAAGTTTTTGCGTTCTTGTTCGACGGTACCTGAAACGCGTTGACCTGAAGAGCAAGGTTCTGAGCTTCTGGAGACAGCGCCCAGTCATAGAACTTTTTCGCCTCTTCTTCGTTGCGCGCCCCTTTGATAATCGACATCGAGCCGATTTCGTATCCCGTGCCCTCGCATGGCGCGACGACCTTAATCGGGAATCCTGAAACGGCCTGCTTCACGGCGTCATGCATGAAGACGATACCAATGGTGTTCTCACCCCGACCGGCGGCCTTGATCGGCGCGGACCCGGACTTGGTATATTGGTTGATGTTCGAATGCAGACCTTTCATGAACTCAAAACCTTCATCCTCGCCGAAGATCTGCACCATCGACGCCAGCGTGGTATAGGCCGTACCCGATGAGTTCGGGTTCGCCATCTGAACGTGGCCCTTGTATTCGGGCTTCAGCAGATCTTTCCAGCAGGCCGGTTCGGGCAGGTTGTTGGCAGCGATAAGATCGGAATTGTAGCCGTAGCCAAGTGCGCCCGAATAGATGCCGATCGTTCGGTTTCCCGCGCTTTCTGCCTGGGATATCGCCCAATCATGAAGCTGGTCGCGCATCGGCGAAATGTATTCCATCGTCAGGCCTTCTTCGGCGGCCTGCAAATGCGGATCACCCGTACCGCCCCACCAAACGTCCCCTTTCGGGTTCGAGCTTTCGGCGCGTATTTGTGCAAAAGTTTCACCTGACGACTTCCGCGTCATGTTGACGTCGATGCCCGTGGCATCTTCAAAGCTGCGCGCCATCAGTTGGCACCAATCTTCTTGCGCCGAACAGTAAAGTGTCAGTTTATCGGCCTGTGCCGCCGACAGTGACGCAGCCAGAGCGATCAACGATCCAACCGTGGTGGATATCAATTTCCTCATTTTTTCCTCCCTTTGAGCTTGATGCGTCCGGGTTTCCCGGTTCTTTCATGCCCTTCCTCATGCAGCTTTTCGAAGCTTCTTTATGACAATTTTGACTTCTGGATCGTCTGTCAGATTGTTCAGCAAGTCTGACAGGTCTCTTTCTTGAACCAACTTTGCGGCCTTTGCCGGCGAAAACCAGTGACGTGTGCGTTCACTTTCTTCCTTCCAGTGTCGCTTCAGCTTTTCGACGACCAGGGGATAAAGAGTAACGCGGCAGCGAACGCTGCTTCGCCCCTCGTATCGTTTATCATAGTAAAAATGACCGATGGGCTGTTTCGAAATGGTGCCGACAGCGCCTGCTTCTTCTTGCGCTTCGATTTCGGCGGCATGCCATGGTTCTTTGCCGTCCATTAGCCATCCTTTCGGGATAACCCACCGGCCGGTATCCCGCGAAGTGACCATAAGAACGCGCAACTTGCCAGTCTTGTCCCAGCGCATCGGAAGCGCCGCAATCTGATCTGCCGTTTCGCTGTCGCCCATGCTGCTCCTCAATGCCACACGACCAGAAACCAAAAGAAAGCTGTCTTATTGGCAAATTTGGCCGGTTAACGCTTTGCCTTGGCTCGTATTCTGAATTTGGTCAGTCTGTGCACCTTTGCTTTGCGCTTGGAAATACTTGTGTTCGCTCGAATTCTCACAACCTTCCGTGGGTTATGCAACAAAAAATATTGCATTATGACCGAAAGCCCACAAAAGTAGGTTTCGAAGCCAAGTCGGGTCGTCGGATGTCCAAAACTAAAACGCGCGGCAGAATGTCTGAAAAGAACCAAAGCCGGGTAAAGAAGTCCGACCGGCGCCAACAGATATTGCTGGAACTGAAGCTGCGCCCGCACGTTCGCATCAATGAACTTGCACAGCGGTTCAACGTCTCCACCGAGACGGTACGCAGAGATTTCGATGCGCTGTCGAATGACGGCTTGATAGCGCGGGCACACGGGGGGGCGTCGGCCGCCGCGCAAGGGCACTATCCGGGTCTGGATGAACGAACAAACGCTCAGGTTGAGGAACGCGAACGGATAGGCGCCACAGCGGCGGAACTGATCCAGAGCGGTGAAACGGTCATGATCGATTCCGGCTCGACCACAATCGAAATGGCACGTGAACTGGCTTATATTGATACCCCTTGCACGGTAATCACCAATTCCATTCCCATAGCTATGACCCTTGGCCATGGGGCTGCACAAGTGCTGTTATGCCCAGGGGAATTTTTGGCTACTGAGTCCGCAACGATCGGAACCGAGACGCTGGAGTTTCTGTCCCGTTTCAACGTCGACAGGTGCATGATCGGTTCCTCGGGGTTTTCGACGGATGGCCCTTCAGAAACAGTGCGGGGCTTTGCGGCAGTAAAGAGGGTGATGCTGACGCGAGCCGAGAAACGGCACCTTCTTGTTGATTCCGGGAAATTCGGCCGGAAAGGCCTGTCTCAGGTAGGAGACCTTAGTGACCTGGATTCGATAATCACCGACAAAAAACCAACAGGAGAATTGCGTAACGCTATTGAGGGCGCCGGGGTCGACGTTCTCGTTGCCGGGTAGATGTGAAATGACTGATTAACGGCGGACAAAAAGCACCGCACATGACTGGGAGGAAAACATGAAGATTGATATCAAACTATTGCTTGGGGCATCTGCAATCGCGCTCATGTCGATAAGTGGAACGGCGTCGGCGCAGGATTGTCCACGCGGTGACTTGGACGAGCGTTTTTGTGATGCCGACGGTGATTTGATCGCGGATATCCCCACGGACCCTTCCGAGCAGATAGATCCGGACACTTTGATTTTTGCCTATACGCCGGTTGAAGACCCCGCCGTATACAAAACTGCTTGGTCAGACTTTCTTGACCATTTGAAAGCGGAAACTGGCAAGGACGTCGTCTTTTTTCCAGTCCAGAACAACGCGGCCCAGATCGAGGCGATGCGTTCGGGCCGTTTGCATATTGCAGGCTTCAACACCGGGTCCAACCCACTTGCGGTAAACTGCGCCGGGTTCCGTCCGTTCACGATCATGGCTTCGAAGGACGGAAATTTTGGTTACGAGATGGAGATCATCACCTATCCGGGTTCGGGCATCGAAAAGGTCGAAGACATCAAGGGGAAGCAACTGGCTTTCACCTCGCCTACATCCAACTCGGGATTCAAAGCGCCCTCGGCGATCCTGAAAAGCGATTTTGATCTTCTGCCCGAACGCGATTTCGAACCTGTCTACTCGGGCAAGCACGACAACTCGATCCTGGGTGTCGCCAACAAGGATTACCTGGCGGCCTCAATTGCGAATTCCGTCAAGTCCCGGATGATCTCGCGCGATGTGATCAAGGAAGATGATGTCATTACGATCTACAAGTCGCAGACCTTCCCGACCACAGGGTTTGGCACCGTCTACAACCTGACGCCCGAGTTGCAGGAAAAGATCCGCAATGCGTTTTTCAGTTTCGACTGGGAAGGCACGACTCTGGAGGCGGAGTTCTCGAAATCGAACGAAGGCCAATTCCTCGAGATGACCTATCAGGAATTCTGGGACGTCATTCGTAAAATTGACGCAGCAAATGGCGTCTCTTACGCCTGCCAGTAACTTCCGGCTCATCCGGCGGGCCTGAAAGGGCCCGCTCTTCACCCTAATCTGGGGCATTTCATGCTGCGTCTTCAAAAGCTGACAAAAACATACAAGACCGGAGATCAGGCGCTGAAGGCGATTGATCTAGAGGTTCCAAAAGGTCAGGTTCTTGCGTTGATCGGGCCCTCGGGCGCGGGCAAATCGACCATGATCCGCTGTGTCAACCGGTTGGTTGAACCGACCAGCGGCGGTGTCCTTCTGGATGACGTAGACGTGACCAAACTCGGCTCGGGTGCGCTGCGGAAAGTGCGCCGCCAAATGGGCATGATCTTTCAGGAATATGCTTTGGTCGAACGCCTTACGGTGATGGAAAACGTATTGTCCGGCAGGCTGGGTTATGTAGGGTTCTGGCGCAGTTTTCTGCGGCGGTATCCGCAGTCGGATGTGGACGAAGCCTTCCGCTTGCTCGATCGGGTGGGGCTGTTGCACATGGCGGATAAACGGGCGGATGAACTGTCGGGTGGTCAACGCCAGAGGGTGGGCATCTGCCGCGCCTTGATACAGAACCCGAAACTGTTGCTGGTCGATGAGCCAACTGCGTCGCTGGACCCAAAGACCAGCCGTCAAATCATGCGGCTGATCACCGAGTTATGTCAGGAACGCGGATTGGCGGCCATCATCAATATCCATGATGTGGCGCTCGCTCAGATGTTTGTTCCCCGCGTCGTGGGACTCCGCTTTGGCGAAATTGTGTATGATGGACTTCCCACCGGCCTTACCCCTGAGAAGCTGACCGAGATCTATGGGGAAGAGGACTGGGAAGCAACCATCGAAAAAGTGGACGAAGATGAAGATGTCGAGGCCGCAGAATGAGCCATCGAGAACTGGACGACATGCTGGGAAAAGGCTGGCGTAAGCCTGCCTTTGTCAAGAACCCAGTGCTCCGCTGGGCATTGCTTCTTGGTTTTTTCGCCTATCTGATCGCAGCCTTTATGACCATCGAAGTCGATTGGGGCCGTGTCTATGAAGGGCTGGATCGGGGTTGGGCGTTTGTGCTTGCATTCACCAGCCCGGACTTCATTTCACGGTGGTCAGATATTTGGAGCGGCCTTCTGGAAAGTATCGTCATGACCGTGGCCGCGTCGGTCGTGGGTATCCTGATATCGATCCCGATTGGGCTGGGGGCTGCACGCAATATCGCGCCATTGCCAATCTACATGATTTGCCGAGGCATTGTTGCGATAAGTCGGGCATTGCAAGAGATTATCGTTGCCATATTGCTTGTGGCGATCTTCGGCTTTGGCCCGCTCGCTGGATTTCTGACGCTTTCCTTCGCCACCATCGGATTTCTCTCGAAATTGCTGGCCGAAGATATCGAAGCCATGGACAAGGTTCAGGCCGAGGCGATCAAGGCCTCTGGAGCGCGTTGGCCACAATGGATCAACTATGGAGTTCAGCCGCAGGTGATGCCGCGACTTGTGGGCCTTTCCATGTATCGGATCGACATCAACTTCCGGGAAAGCGCGATCCTCGGGCTTGTGGGGGCTGGTGGAATTGGCGCGACTTTGAACACCGCATTCGACCGATATGAATACGACACCGCGGCAGCCATTCTCATTCTTATCATCGGCATCGTGATGGCTCTTGAATACCTTTCGGGAATTATACGAGCGAGGGTTCAGTAATGCCGATACTTGAACGCGACGATGCGCAAATCTGGCGTCGCCGGACAACAGGTCAGAGCTTGGTCCGTTGGTTCGGCTGGCTGTTGGGCGCGGCGATCTTTGTTTACTGCTGGCAGCTGATCTCGGAATCGACCACTTGGTTTTTCGTCTGGGACGCGCCCCGCATCGCCAATGATATATGGACCCGGGCAACGCCTCCTAAATGGGAGTACATCACCCAGTTGGGTCGCCCGATTTGGGACACGCTAAATATCGCCACCCTGGGTACAATCATCGCCCTGTGCATGGCAGTCCCCGTCGCCTTTTTGGCGGCCCGCAACACCACGCCGTCCGCTCTGTTCATCCGGCCGATTGCGCTATTGGTCATTGTCTCGACCCGCTCCATCAACTCGTTGATCTGGGCGCTTCTTCTGATCGCGATTATTGGTCCCGGTGTGTTCGCCGGTGTCATAGCAATCGCCATTCGTTCAATCGGGTTTTGCGCAAAGCTTCTTTACGAAGCGATTGAGGAAATTGATCACGCGCAGGTCGAAGCAATCGCGGCGACCGGTGCTTCACGCTGGCAGGTCATGGCCTATGGGATCGTACCGCAAATCCTGCCCGCGTTTGCAGGCATTGCCGTTTTCCGTTGGGATATCAACATCCGCGAATCCACGGTGCTTGGGCTGGTTGGAGCTGGAGGCATCGGGTTGCAACTTTCAGCTTCGCTCAACGTTCTGGCATGGCCGCAAGTCAGCCTGATCCTGATTGTAATTCTGGGCGCCGTTATGATCAGCGAATGGGTTTCGGCGAAAGTACGAGGGGCCATCATTTGACCGGTTTCTCTGTGCAAGATGCTTTTGACGCCTACGAGGCTGTACGACATCGCCTGCCGCAAACCAGATCTACTGAATTGAGCTATCGCCAGGCGGACACGCTGGAGGACATAGCTCATGAGTTTGAGGTGTTCCTCCTCGATGCTTTCGGGGTTCTCAATATTGGTGATACGGCAATCCCGGGCACGCCGGATCGGGTCAGGTCGCTGAAAGCCGCCGGAAAACGTGTTCTGGTTGTGTCGAATGCCGCTGGGTTTCCCCACGCAACTCTACTGGAGAAGTACACGAGGCTTGGTTACGATTTCGCCCCACAAGACGTGATCACCAGCCGGGTCACATTGTTGTCTGAACTAAACGGCCAAAGTGAGTTGCATTGGGGATTGATGGCGACCCCCAGTGCCGGCCTTCGCGATCTGGAGGGGCTGAAACTATCCTATCTGGAGGACGATCCGAAGCCCTACGAAACCGTCGACGGTTTTTTGCTGATCGGGTCGGCGGTTTGGACTGAATCGCGACAAGCCATGTTGGAGGCCGCTTTGCTGGAGCGCCCCCGCCCGGTATTGGTCGGCAACCCTGACATTGTCGCTCCGCGCGAGTATGGTTTTTCCAAGGAACCCGGTCTTTACGCGCATCGGCTGGCAGACCGGACAGGCGTCGCCCCTCAGTTTTTTGGAAAGCCTTTCGCCAATATCTATGATATTGCTTTCCAACGTCTCGGGCACATCGACAAGCCCCGGGTTCTGATGGTTGGCGACAGCCTTCACACCGACATACTGGGCGCACGAGAAGCCGGCATAGCTTCCGCTCTCATCTCGGGATACGGTTTCTTCGCAGGGCATGATGTTGAAGCAGCGATCATGAAGGCAGGGATAGCGCCGAACTTTGTTTTGAACCGGCCTTGATGTCAGTGTCGTCAGAAAGCAAATCCTCTTACGCTTTGCGCGACATTGCTCAGGGCGAGCTAGCACCACGGTCAACCATTCAGGCAACCGGCCGCACTTATGCGGCTGGCCTTTCGATCTTGCTGAAGTCTGCGCAGAATCTCCGATTGGCGCCGTTCTGCCAGATGTGGGACATTCAGTCGGTCTCGCCAAAGCCTTTCGGTACCGGCAGATCAGGCAGAGTTGCCGCACGTTTTTGCAAGGCTCGCCCGATAACCACGCGGCTGATTTCCGTCGTCCCGTCCACGATCCGCAGCATTTGCGCAAGGCGGGACAAACGATCCAGACCGTAGGGCTGCAACAGCCCCGCACCACCCAACACTTGCGTACAGGTGTTCGCAGCCTTCACGGCGGCATCGGGCACGAACCTTTTCGCATGGGCGGCCATCAATGGACCTTCGGGCGTGCCAAGGGATTCTGCCGCCTTTCGGTAGAGAAGCTTTGAGGCTTCAAGGTCTGTTGCAACCTCGCCCAGCATCCACTGGATCCCGTCCAGATCGAGGTTCTTGCCACCAAACATCTTGCGGTTCTTGGAATAGGACAACGCCGTATCCAGCGCAGCTTGCATCAATCCACAGCATCCTGACGCAATCGAAACGCGGGCAATATCAATCGCCATGAGCGAGCCTTGCAGGCCCTGGCCAATGGGCAGGATGATGTTGTCTTCGCTCACCACCACTTTGTCCATGTACATCTCGGCCAAGGGCAGGAAGTTGTAGGATGGGGTATCATAAAGCGGGCCAAAGCTGAGGCACGGTGCGTCGGCCGGGATGGCGATCATCGCCATATCCTTGTGGCCGGGAGCGTCACTGGTCTTAACCACGGTGAAATAGATATCAGCCTCGGTCGCCAGGCTGACCCATGCCTTCGCGCCGCGGATCGTCCATGTGCCGTCACCATTGATCACGGCGCGCGAATACATGTTTGTTGCGTCCGACCCCGATTGCGGTTCGGTCAGGGCAAAGTTCGCCAGCTTGCGGCCCGAGGTCAGATCCCGCGCCCACTTTTCCTTGAAGGCATCCGTGCCATAGCCGCAGCCCGCGAAGGTACAGATGTTGTGCATCGACAAGGCAAAGGCATAAGCGCCATCTCCGAGCCCCAGCTGTTCGTAGACCTGAATGCCCTCGGACAGCGGCAAGGCCTGCCCGCCAAACTCTTCGGGGGCGTAGAGCCCCGTCAGGCCAGCGGCCCCGGCCTTGTCAGACGCATCACGGGGCCATGTCTTTGCGGCGTTCCAGGCGTCCACATTGGGCAGGATGACTTGCTCGGCGTGGTCGCGTGCGGCTTGGAGTATGGTGGCGAGTTTGTCTGACATTGGTCGGTCCTTTTGTGAGCGGCTCTTTTCACATGACGCCACACTTCAGCACCTGCTGAGCAGGCAGCGGGTCAAGCTTCCAGAGGAGAGTCAGGTGAGAACGCCATGTATTGAGCAATATTTAGCAGGAGAAACTTCTTTGCTCTATCTCGCGTGGTGACAGGGTATTGTCCAAAAGTGACAAAAAGCGCGTCTCAGATATTCGTCCTGCGATACGAGCTGGGGGTGCTGCCGGTCCAGCGTTGAAAGGCTCGGTGAAAGTTTGCGGCCGAGGAAAATCCGACACCATGGGCGATGGCCTCAACGCTTTTGCGCCCCGCCTGAAGATCACGGATTGCGATGTCACGCCGCAGGGCATCCTTGATGGCCTGAAACGATGTTCCATCCGCATGCAGCCTGCGGATCAGGGTGCGCGGGGTCATGTGCATCGCGGACGCTGTCTGGGTCAGGGTTGCCGCGCCCCAGCCCGTTTGACCCAGATATGTGCGCACCCGCAGCGATTGGGTGTGCTCTCGCGAACTGGTGAAGATCCAGTCTCGGGGCGCGTTTTGCAAAAACCGGTCAAGATCAGATGTGCTGCGCGCCTGCACTGGACCCAGTGCATTCGGATCGAACGAAATCGCGGTGGCGCCTTGGCCAAACCGTAGCGGCGCCGGAAAGATGACCGCGTAATCCTGATCGAAGTCGGGGCGGTCAAACACGAAATCGACGCCCCTGACCGGAACTTCATGCCCCGCCAGCCAAGACATGAGCCCGTGGGCAAGTTTGAGTATCAGCATGTGCCCGAACCGCTGAACTTGAGCCGCGCCCCGTGGCTTCAGGGTAAGCACCAACATGTTATCGGCGTCATCCAGATCAAACTGGTAGTCATCCAGCAACAAGTTCCAGAAGGTCGAAAAGCGATAAAGTGCCGATGAGAGTGACGTGGCTTCCCGGACTGTCGTCAAAAGATGTTGCAGGGCCCTCGGCCGGATTGGGCGGCTCCAAAGCCCCATCATCTCATCACCGGTCTCAACTGCGGCAAGTTGATAGAGACATACGATCTGATCCAGCGTGACGCGACCATGAGGGTGACGCGTATCCGCGACCAAACCCGACCGGCCGAGAAGCGATGCCATCTGCGCCTCGGGGCATAGCGTACGCAATGCCGTCAGCCAGTCATCGATAAACTGGCTGGAAACCGTGGAAAGGATCGTTGGTGCGACATTGGTCATGACGTGCAAGGAGGTATCACCAATTCCGGTCGAGATGAAACACGGCGCGTGCAGATGGTGGATTGTCGATGTCTTCATCAAACAACGCTCTGCTTGAACTCAATTCAGAGGGCTAGCGCCCCTGTTCGCCGCACCGGTCATCGAATATCGCTGTGCGGTGGCGGGCGGAGCTTTTGTTTGCATCGGCAAACAATCTCGCGGATGAGCCGGGCGCTCTTTGGCTCGGGCCGCCATTGCCCCAAATCCGGCCAATATTTAATCAGTCGGGCTTTGATAATGAGCAGCTGAGAGGCTGTCAAAGGCGCCGATTCCAAAACATCGCAAAAATAAATGGCAATTTTTTTGAATACTTTTACCATGTGGTCAAATTAGGGGGCAGATGAATGTTTGACATCATCATCAGAAAGGCCAGCTTGCCGGATGGCCGCGAACCGGTGGATATTGCGATCAAGGGCGACAGTGTTGCGGAAATTGCCGCTGACATCTTGGGTGAAGCGCGCGAAGAAATCGATGCAAAGGGCCGCCTGGTTTCACCTCCGTTCGTCGACCCGCACTTCCATATGGACGCCACCCTGAGCCTGGGGACGCCACGTATGAATGTCTCGGGCACGCTTTTGGAGGGCATCGCGCTTTGGGGAGAACTGAAGCCCCTGCTGACGCCCGAAGCGGTGATCGAGCGGGCCATGCGATATTGCGATCTGGCCGTGTCGCAGGGGTTGCTGGCCATCCGTTCGCATGTGGATGTTTCGTCAACTCCGTTGGTGGGTGTCGAAGCTTTGCTGGAAGTGCGCAAGCTGGTTGCCCCGTATATTGATTTGCAATTGGTGGCATTCCCGCAAGATGGACTGTATCGCGCAGAAAATGCAGAGAAAAACCTGATCCGGGCGCTCGATATGGGGGTCGACGTGGTGGGCGGTATCCCGCATTTTGAACGCACGATGTCGGAAGGCGCCCGATCGGTCACGAGGCTGGCCGAGATTGCCGCAGATCGTGGGCTGATGCTGGACCTGCACTGTGATGAAAGCGACGATCCGATGTCGCGCCATGTGGAAACCCTCGCCTATGAAACCACGCGCCTTGGGCTCGGGGGTCGTGTGACTGCAAGCCATGTCACCGCGATGCATTCATACGACAACTACTATGCCTCGAAGCTTGTTCCGCTGATCGCGGAAAGCGGCATGAACGTCGTACCGAACCCGCTTATCAATATCACGCTGCAAGGCCGCTCGGACACTTATCCGCGCCGCCGTGGCCTGACCCGTGTACCAGAATTGCGTGCAGCAGGTGTGAACGTTTCCTTCGGGCAGGATTGCACCATGGATCCATGGTATTCTCTTGGGTCCGCCGACATGCTGGAAGTGGCCCATATGGGCGTGCATGCGGTGCCGATGACATCCCGCGAAGCGATGGAATGGGCTTTCACATCCGTTACCCAGAACGGTGCCAGGACCATGGGTCTGCCTGACCCGACAATTCGCAAAGGTGGCCCAGCCAACATGGTTGTGCTGCAAGCGCGTGACCCGATTGAAGCTGTTCGCATGAAGGCCACACGTCTTGCCGTCATCAAAAACGGCAAGGTGCTGGCGCGTACCGAACCAAGACTGGCCGCGCTTTCTTTGCCCGGCCGTCCCTCGACCCTGGATCCAGCGGATTACGCGCCCAGGCCCAATATTCAGGAAGCTCAAAAACAAGAATAGTTGCCACCAACAGAAGAGGATACTCCGATGAAATTCACCACAACACGTCGTCAACTGATGGTCGGCGCTGCGGCCACGCTGGCCCTGCCGGCTTATGTCCGCCGCGCCAATGCACAATCTGCGATCCACGTCGCTGGCGTGCATATGTCTCCGGTCGAAAACGCATGGAACAGCCGGATCCATGTGGCGATGCAGGAAGCCGCCGAGGCTGGTCTGATCGAATATGAGTTTTCCGAGGGTGTAGCTCCGACCGACTATCCCCGTGCGATGCGCGAATATGCCGAAGGCGGTGCGCAAATCATTTGGGGCGAGTCCTACGCGGTGGAACGCGAAGCACGCGAAGTGGCGGGTGACTACCCCGATACCGCGTTTCTGATGGGGTCTTCCGGCGGACCGGAGGGCGACAATTTCGGTGTCTTCGGCACCCGCAACCACGAGGCGGCCTATTTGGCCGGAATGCTTGCCGGCCGAATGTCGGAAAGCAATGTCTATGGTTCGGTCGGCGGTTATCCGATCCCCGAGGTGAACCTGCTGATCAATGCTTTCCGGATGGGCGTCAGTGAAGTGAACCCTGACGCCACTTTCCTCAACGGTTTCATCGGGGCATGGTTTGATCCCGCCCGCGCGCAGGAAGCCGCGATTGCCCAGATCGATGCGGGCGCGGACATCCTGTTTGGTGAACGGATCGGTACGGCGGATGCGGCTCAGGCGCGTGGTGTGAAAGCCATCGGTTCACTTATCGATTATACACCGCGCTATCCCGGTACGGTCTTTGCCAACGCGATATGGAACTATGGGCCAACCATCGAAGCCATCGTGGCGGATGTTCAGGCCGGCAAACCCACCGGGCGCAACTATACTGAATATTCCTTCATGGCCCATGGCGGCAATGAGCTGATCTATGTCGCTGACGAAGTGCCTGCCGACGCCATCCCTGCGATGGAGGCCAAACAAGCCGCCATCCAATCCGGCGAATGGGACGTTCCGATCGACGAAAGCGAGCCCTCCTGATCCCGGGGGTTTTGACGTGACCGATGCCACGGCTCTTGCAGCTGCCGTTTCGGCAGGGCAGATCACTGCCACCGACGCGATGGAAGCAAGCCTTTCCGCCTGCCACGCGCAGGCGGATCTGGGCGCCGTGGTGTTTCTGGACGAAGACATGGCCCGCGCCGGCGCGAGGGCAGCAGATGCAGCGCCATCGGACCAGCGCGGGCCCTTTCACGGGGTTCCGTTCCTGGTCAAAGACCTCGGCGGTTCCGCCAAAGGGCTGCCCGCTGCTGCCGGGTCTGCGGCAATCCGCGCGCAAGGGCGAAAATCCGAAACTGACAGCTGCCTGCTGCATGAATTGCGCCAGACCGGCCTGATCCCTTTTGGCGTGTCGGCAACACCGCCATTCGGCCTTTCCCTGACATGTGAACCAGATGGCATGGTTGCGGCCCGCAATCCGTGGAATCCCGCGTTGACGCCCGGTGGCTCATCTGGCGGCGCCGCGGCTGCGGTTGCAGGCGGCATCGTCGCCATTGCTCATGCCACGGACGCGGCCGGATCTATAAGAGTACCTGCCGCGTGCTGCGGCTTGACCGGGCTCAAGCCGTCACGTGGTGCGGTGCCCGGAGGCCCTGATTTTACCAATCACCTGATGGGGATAGCGTCAGAATTGGTTCTGGCACGGTCCGTTCGCGATGTGGAAACCGCCTTTCCAGCCGTAGCCCAGCCCATGGCCCCGGTATATCCGGCGGACCTCCCCCGCATCGCATTGGCATTGCCCGAGCGTTGCGGATCTGACCAGTGCGAAGCCGCCAAAGATGCGGCTGACGCTCTGCGCGATGCAGGTTGCGAAGTGCATGACATTTGCGCCCCGGACGAGATGGGGGTCGAGGCTCATGCAATTGCCCGCACGATACTGGCTGTTTCGCTGGCCGAGTGGCTCATTGCACTCAGGATCCGCGATGACCAGGTTCCACCGCTTGCCGCCGCCATGGCCGCCGAAGGCCGTGCCACATCTGCCACCGCGCTTTTTGCGGCCTCACGGCAGCTTGCGCGTCTGACATATCGTGCTCGCAAGACTTTAAGTTCTGCCGATGCCGTGCTGATGCCGGTCTTATCGTCTGCGCCGCCCGTTATTGGCACTTTGGATCTGTCTGGCGCCTCCGCAGATGAACACATGGCGCGGCTGGAGGCCTTTGCCCCGAACGCGGCACTTGCCAATGTCGCAGGCTTGCCGGCTTTGGCATTGCCTTTTGGCATGGCAAATGGCCTGCCAATCGGTGTGCAACTGATGGGACCACCCGGTTCGGATGTTGCGCTGCTGAAACTTGGCGCTCTGATCGAGGCGCGTGCGCCCGAGCTAACCTTTCCGTCTCCAATCGCAGGCCTGCCCACATGAACAAGGTTCTGGAACTTCACGGCATAACAAAGCGTTTTGGAACGCTTACCGCCAATGATGATGTGACCCTGACACTGGCCGAGGGTGAAATCCTTGCATTGTTGGGTGAAAATGGCGCGGGAAAAACGACGCTGATGAACATCCTGTTCGGTCATTATGCAGCCGATGAAGGCACTGTCAGGGTGTTCGGCGAAGAGCTGCCACCTGGCCTGCCCCGCGCAGCGATCGAGGTGGGTGTGGGCATGGTACACCAGCACTTTACGCTTGCGGGCAACCTCACGGTTCTTGAAAACGTCATGCTTGGTTCAGAACCCCTGACACGCGCACGGTCCGCACGTGGCGAGGCGCGCGCAAAGTTGTTGCAGATCGCAAATCGGTTTGGTCTGCCCGTGAACCCCGACGACAGGATCAAGTCCCTTTCCGTAGGTGAGCGTCAACGCGTCGAAATTCTGAAAGCGCTGTATCGAGACGCGCGCATACTGATCCTGGATGAACCCACGGCCGTTCTGGCCCGGCCCGAGGCAATGCGCCTGTTCGAGACGCTGCGCGACATGACGAAAGAGGGTCTGTCGCTTATCTTCATCAGTCACAAGCTGCATGAGGTCATGGCGGCCTCTGACCGTGTGGCCGTTCTTCGTGGCGGCAGGTTGGTTGCGGAACGCAGGACCTCTGAAACAACCCCCGGAGAGTTGGCGGAACTGATGGTTGGCCGCAAAGTGGAACGGCCTATTCGTCAAGACCACGAGATTGGCGCGCCGGTTCTGGTCGCAAACGATGTGCGCGTGGAAGAAGACGGTGAATTGCGGCTGGATGATGTGTCATTCACCGTCCACGCTGGCGAGATCCTTGGTATCGTTGGCGTATCAGGCAACGGTCAGGCCTCGCTTGGCGGGCTGTTGTCCGGATTGATCCACCCAAGCGCCGGGCAGTTGACGCTGCTGAATCAGGATATCGGCCATCTGGGCCCGCGTGGCATGATCCGGGCTGGCGCCGGCAGGGTACCGGAAGACCGCCATGCAGAAGGTGTCGTGGGTGAATTGAGCCTGTGGGAAAACGCAGTTCTTGAACGTCTGCGCACACCGGAGTTTTCGCGCCGAGGCTTTGTCCGACAACGCGCCGCCCGAGAATACACCGCAGGTCTTATCGAACGATTTGACATCCGAGGGGCCAGTCCCGACACGCGAACACGGCTGCTGTCTGGCGGCAACATGCAAAAGCTGATCCTGGGGCGAGTCCTGACCAACGGACCGCGTTTTGTACTCGCCAACCAGCCGACGCGGGGCCTTGATGAAGGGGCAATTGCCGCGGTTCATGCCGAGCTTTTGGCCGCGCGGGCCGAGGGTGCCGCGATTCTGCTTATTTCAGAGGAACTGGAAGAAGCCGTGGCCCTGTCCGATCGGATACAGGCCATCGTTAAGGGTCGATTGTCGAAACCGATATCCGCTGATGAGGCTGATCCGCAACGCCTTGGCCTGATGATGGCAGGAGTCTGGAAGGAAGATGATGATGCGGCTTGAACGACGCACACATGTACCGCTGTACCTTGTGGTCATTGCGCCGCTGGCCGCGATCATTACCGCCTTGTTATTGGCTGCGGGACTAATCGCAGCGGCGGGTGTGAACCCGCTGACTGCCTATGGTGAAATGCTGACCGGCGCCCTTGGTTCGCGCCTTTCGATCACCGAGATGCTGACCCGCGCCACGCCACTGATACTCACCGGGCTTGCCGCGGCCGTCGCCTTTCGGGCCCGGCTTTGGAACATCGGCGGCGAGGGGCAGTTCTTCGTCGGCGCGTTGATCACCGCGTGGATCGGGCATTCACTCGGGGTTCCCGGGTGGATCGGTATTCCGATTTTGATGCTGGCAGGCATGGCAGCGGGCGCGGCCCTGTTGGCAGGCCCCGCATTTTTGCGCCTGCGTTTCGGGGTGGATGAGGTGGTGACGACCCTGCTGCTCAACTTCATTGTGATCCTTTTCGTCGGCCTCATGATCGAAGGCCCGATGCGCGATCCGATGGCCTTTGGCTGGCCTTCCTCCGTGCCAGTGGGCGGAGAATACCGCCTGCCGGATCTTATCCCCCGCACGCGCCTTCATATCGGGCTGCTTTTTGCCATTGCGGCAGCAGGTGTTGTTTGGCTGATCCTGGCCCGTACGGTTTTTGGCGCTGAAACACGCGCCGCAGGCTTGAACGCCAGTGCCGCTGCCTTTGCCGGAATTTCTCTGCCCCGAACGATCATGGGTGTGGCTCTGCTTTCCGGTGCTTTGGCGGGTTTGGCAGGTTCCGTCGAAGTCATGGGTGTTACAGCCGGGGTCACCACGACCATGAGCCCCGGATTCGGCTATGCCGGCATCGTCGTCGCAATGCTTGCCGCATTGCATCCGGCCGGTGTGGTCGCCGCCGCCGTATTCGTTGCCACAGTTTTTGTCGGGGCCGACGCCATGAGCCGCGCAACCGGCGTTCCCAGCTTCATTGCCGATGTGATCGTGGCGCTCTGCCTGCTCACCATGATCGTGGCCCTTCTTTTCACAACTTACCGGGTGCGCCGATGAGTGATGCAATTGATCTGCTGCTGAATACCAGCCTCTGGGCGTCCGTGCTGCGCATTGCAACGCCGCTTATTTTCGGAGTCCTCGGCGCGTTGCTCTGTGAACGTTCGGGTGTTCTCAATCTGGGGATCGAGGGGATCATGACCATGGGCGCGATGAGCGGTTGGCTTGCCGTCTACATGGGCGCACCTTTGCTGGTGGGCCTGATGATTGCCGCGCTTTGCGGCGCGGTGATGGGATTGCTGCACGCCATGCTCACGGTCCCGCTTGGTTTGTCGCAACATGTATCAGGGCTTGGCATTACGCTGTTTGCGTCCGCGCTGGCCTACTACCTTTACCGGTTGCTTGTTGAAGTGGGCGATCTGCCCCCGACGATAGAACCTTTCCAGCCACTCGATGTTCCGGGTGTTTCCGACATCCCCATTCTGGGTCCGATCCTGTTTTCCCAGGCCCTGCCGACCTATCTGGCGCTGTTTGCGGTGGCTGTGATGGCTTACGTCCTTGCCCGGACACCGTTGGGGCTGGCCATTCGCATGACAGGTGAAAACCCGCACGCGGTCGAGGCGCAGGGGCTGAACCCCATTCGCATTCGCATTGGAGCAGTGGTTGTTGGATCAGCGTTGATGGCAGTGGGTGGCGCGTTCCTGACGACAACGGCGTTCAACAGTTTTTTTCCGGGCATGGTTCAAGGACGCGGCTGGATCTGCATCGCGCTGGTTGTGTTCGCAAGCTGGCGGCCCGGCAAGGCGTTGATTGGCGCCGTGTTGTTTGCCTTTTTCGATGCATACCAATTGCGGCTGCAAACGGCGATTGAAGGCGTGCCATATCAACTCTTCCTGATGGCGCCCTATGTGCTTTCCATCGTCGCGCTCGTTCTCGTCGCCCGCAGGGCCGAGGTGCCTGCTGCGCTGATGGCACCCTATCGGCGCGGTGAACGCTAGGATCAGGGTTCACAACCAGTGGATGGGTTGTTGTTGCAAGCGCGAAAGGGGCAGGACATACATGAAACTTCGGGTCATGGCGGGTTGCGACATTTAAACCCGTGCCTGTCGTATTAGGCGGGATCTTGCGTCAGCACTTTGGGCAAGAAGCCCTTGATCGCAATGCAGTACGCCAATAACCGGCGGCAATGACGATAGGAAAAGGCGGCCTCTGACGATGAGAAGCCGCCTTTTGTCTTTCGACCTGTTATTGTTGCCTAGTTGGCTGCCGCCTGCAATCTCCGGCGGTCAGCGGCGGTTGCATTTCTCTCGACAACGGTCCGGTTGAACGGGTCCTTCAATTCGTAACGGCCAAACTCGATCTCTTCTTTCCAGCCATTGGCATAGTTTACTTCGATATTGTTGCCCTGACGTTCAACCTTCGTCGGGCGGCTTCCCGCAGAACCTCCTTGGCCGGACGCGCGCACGTTGTCGATGGAGATACCATCTGCCAATGACCGGAGCCTTGAGACATCGGCACCTGTCGCCAGCCGTTCTTCCACAGTGCGGTTCTGAGCATTCTTTCTTTCATACCGACCGTTTTCGATTTCTTCTTTGGTTCCATCGGCATAACGCACTTCGATGCCGTTGGCGTTCGTCTCAACCTTGGTTACGCCGGCAGTGCGCGATGACCCGCCTCCTGACCGGGATTGATCCTTTTTGCCGCTGCCTCGGTTCGACCGCTTCGAGTCATCATCATCGTCGTCGTCATCATCGTCATCATCGTCGCGACCACCTTTGCCGGATCCGGAATTGTCGTCGCGATCATCGTCCCTGTCGTCGTCGCGGTCATCGTCCCTGTCGTCGTCGCGATCACCCCCGCGACCACTGTTGCCCGACCCCGAGTTGTCGTCCCGTTCGCCGCCACGATCATCCCCCCGATCGTCATCGCCGCCATCCCCATCTTTTCCGCTGCCGCTTTTGGCAAAGGCATAGGCTGGTTCAAGGTGCAAGCGCCCTTCCGCGTCAAACTTCGGCGCGTAAGGCGTTGCGGCAATCAACGAAGCCAGTGCTGCGGTGCTGAGAAGCTGGCCCAGTTTTCCTTGAAGTTTCATTTTTTCGCCTCCAGTTCTGTTCGACCCATGTCATGGTGTCGGTGACAGATTACCCGGGGCGTTGCTTCCCGACATCGGGCTTAGGTCTGATGAATTGCAGGCCGAACGTCCCGGCCAAAACCACGACTTCCGTCGCAATCGATTGCACCGAGTGGTTTAGGAGAGTGGTTTAGGAGACTTGGCTCGGTTTTGCTCCGTTGCCCTTCAACTCATCATCGGGCTCCAGATGAATGACAAAGACAGAACCAGGATAAATGCGTTCCAATGCGTGTTCGACTTCGTTGCAGATGTCATGCGCCGCGCTGACCGACATCGCGCCGTCCACAACGAGGTGAAACTCGACGAAGATGATATTTGCGGATCTGCGTCCCTTGAGGTCGTGATACTCCAGCGCAGCGCCAAGATTGTGTTCAATGGTGTCGGAAACAACTTGCAGGTCATGGTCGGAAAGGCTCACATCCATCAGGCCGTCAACGGACGCTCGAATGACTTTCCATCCTTCCCACAGGATGTTCAGCGCGACCAGAATTGCAAGGATCGGGTCAAGGATCAGCCAGCCGGTGACAAGTGCAAGCATGAGTCCCGCGATGACACCCGCTGACGTCATGACATCTGTAAAAATATGCCGCGAGCTTGCCTCCAATGCAGGCGACCCCTCGCGCCTGCCGATTCTGAGCAATAAGTAGGCCCATGCGCCATTCACGCCCGTTGCAATGACATTGACGGCGATTCCAAGAAAAGGCGCGTCCTCAAGATGCGGATTTGGAAGTGCCAGCACGGCCTCTCTGATGATCAGGAACGCCGCCAACACAATCAATACGCCCTCGACGACGGCGGAAAGATATTCGGCCTTCTTGTGACCAAAGGGGTGGTTTTCATCAGGGGGTTTGTTTGCAACCCGAACCGCGAAATAAGCCAGCATCGCCGCTAGGACATTGACGGTGGATTCCATCGCGTCCGACAACAAAGCCACAGAACCCGTCAGCCACCAGGCCAGCAGCTTCAGGGCCAGTACCGCCAGGGATATCGGAATGGACCAAAGCGCTATTTTTTGTGTCATTCGGCCACGACCCTCAATCAATCACGAACAGAAACTCGGGCGAGTGCTGCGCTCCGGTGCCCAGAACGTAAAACAGGAGTTGGGCGAAAAGGGAATAGGCCTTGCGGCTTCGTGCTGGGGGCTGACCGGGGCATCTGGCATCCGATGCATGGCGCCAAAGAGGGTTACTCTGATGGCGCGCCTGTCGGTGACGCGGGCACGGCCTTGAGATAGGCCGCAATCGCCAAACGGTCCTCATCCGTAAGGCGTGATGTGTTCTCGATGACTTCCACCATCTCGCCACCCGCGCTGTCATAATCCGGCGTGAAGCCAGATTTCAGATACTCGGCAATATCAGCCTCGGACCAATCCAACTGGGCGGAAGTCAGCCCGGGGATGCGGCCCTTTCCGCTGGGGTTTGGTGCACCTGTCAGCCAGAGGTCGCGTTTCAGGCCCCCTAGCCCGTTGCGCGGTGTGTGGCATTCTGCGCAATGTCCCAACGCCTCTACCAGATAACGGCCTTGCATTTGCTGGTCCGTCAGATCGCCTTCCACAACCCAGCCCGGTTTCAGATACAACAGCTTCCACCCGCCCAGCCCGCGTCGAATGTTGAAGGGAAAGCCAACCTCGTGCGCTGCGCTTTGGGTTGGAACCGCCGGCAAAGTGCCGAGGAAGGCATGCAGCGAAACAACGTCCTCGACTGACATGTTGGCGTAAGTCGAATAGGGAAACGCAGGAAAATAGTGCTGCCCTTCGGGCCCGGTCCCGTGAAGCAGGGCATTGGCCAGACCCAATGCGGACCACGATCCGATGCCGGCAACCGGATCACTGGATATGTTCGGGGCTATGAAGGTGCCGAAATCCGTCTCAAACCGACGTCCGCCAGCCAGTACCAGCTTTTCCTCACCTGTTGCGTTCGGTGCAGAATGACAGGACGCGCACCCAGCCGCGTAAAACACGGCTTCACCTCGACTGAGATCAGGGACAATCCCGTTCAGTTGTGTCTGATCAACTCTTTTCGGGCGGGTCAGCACCAAACCGACCAGCCCGACCAGTACAGCAATACCTGCGGCGAAAATGAAAAAACGCCGCATGGCCAGCGCTCCTTTAGTCTTTGGGCGCCCTGTAAACTTTGTGACATGCCGAGCATGATCCGCCCAGATCACCCATCGCCGCCTTCAGAGCATCGACATCCTGACCTGCCGCCGCCTGCATCGCAACCGCGGCTTCGGCCATGGCCTGACCTTTTGCGCTTACATCCGGGAAGTTTTCCCAGATGGCTGGCAAGGCTCGGGTAGACGGGTCGGACGCATTGTCGGACCCGGCAGGCCACATCGCGGATTGATCTATCTGAGTCAGAACAACCAGGTTGTTCGCGGCCCGGGTTGCCGCCTCGGAATCGTATTCAACCTCTCCCTTGGCCATGCCGCCCAATGTGCCAAGGTTGAAGGCATAAAGCTGCATGATCGAGGTCCGAGCCTTCACCGCCGGGTTTTCGCTTTCATGGGCGATGGCTGATCCAATAACGGCTACCGACAACAAACCTGCCGCAATGGCCGGGATTTTCTTCATCATTGTGCGTCTCCCTGTTCAATGCGTCGAATACTAGCCTGAACATTTTTTCTTGTAATTGTTTGTTATTCGTCGTTCCTTGTTAATTTATGCACAACCAAAACTGGGATGATTTTCGGTACGCGCTGGCCGTAAGGAAACACGGATCGCTGAATGCGGCTGCCGGGGCGCTGGGTGTTACTCATGCAACGGTGCTGCGCAGAGTCGCCGCGCTTGAAGACCGTTTTGGATGCGTGATCTTTCAAAAACACCCGTCAGGGTACACCGCCCTGCCCGAGGCCAGTGCAATTCTTTCGGCGATGGAAAGCGTTGAAGAGGCGGTACTTTGCGTAGAGCGGGCAATTGTGGGTGCAAACCGGTCCCCTGTGGGTCAGGTCCGCATTGCGTCCACGGACAGCCTTTGTCAGCTTGTACTGCCCCAAATATTGACTGAGATATCGCGGCTTTACCCCGGCTTGGAACTGACTTTGTTAAGTGGCAACAGCCATCATGATCTGTCGAGGTTGACCGCGGACATCGCGGTGCGACCCTCGATCAAACTTGAAGAAGGGCTTGTCAGCGAACGAGCGGGAACATTGTCATTCGGCGTTTTTGACGATGGTTCCCCAAACCGAAAATGGATGAGGCTTGATGGGGCGTTGAGCCGCTCGCTTCCTGCCAAATGGTTGGCCGAACATGTCAGCGCCGATGAGATGACCAACGGGGCAGACAGCTTTTTGGTGCTTCAGCAGATGGCGGCATCCGGGGTGGGCAAAGCGTTTCTGCCCTCGTTTATCGGGAATGCGGATCCTCGGCTTCATCGGTCGTCAGAAATTGATCCCGGAATAGACGTTCCGCTGTGGGTGGCGACACTGGACGAGATAGCGCGCACTCCGAGATTTGCCATCGTACAAAGAGCTTTGGTCGAACGCCTGTCCATTGCTCTGCCCGGGTGACATATCAAAAAACTCGCCAGTAGGCTTGGCCCCTCCGAGAAACGCTCCGGGGCCGAGGCGCTGATCGTCTGGACGGAGTTCGGGCGAACTCCGTTTAGCTCCTGCAAGGCCACGCGTGCCTTCCGTCCGCCGTCTGCGCGATTGCGCGAACAAGGGTTATGACAGGGGCCAAGTTCTGAAACCGAACGCTTATGAGTTCAGACCAAGGTCGGTGGCGCGGACAGGGATTGTCGTTCATAGTTGAACACGAAATGAGACCCGAGATTTCCGATCTGTCAGTTCGCAATTGGTCATTGTCGCGAGTTTTTCTTGCGGCCTGCATTGTCGTGATGGGAACGGCCACCGCGATAGTTGGCGTGTGGGTGTCAAATCGGATCGAGAATGCAGTTGTCCAAAACTCCGCCAACTCCGCGGCGCTGTATATGGAGAGTATCGTATCCCCTCTCAGTCAGGAACTTGCATACGGGGATCGTCTTTCCGATCAAGCAAGGCGGGCACTGGACGAAATATTCATGACCCAGCCACTGCGTGACCGCATTGTGTCCTTCAAGTTTTGGAAGCAAGGCGGCGTGATCGCGCACGCGTCGGATCCGACCATCATTGGAAGCCGTTTCGATCCGACTGACGATCTGAGCCGAGCCTGGAGTGGAGAGATTTCGGGTTCGTTCGAAGATCTCGACCATGCCGAAAGCGCCGCAGAAGCAGCACTTGGGATCCCGCTGCTTGAAGTGTACAGCCCGATCCGAGAACTCTGGTCGGGCGATATCATTGCAGTTGCAGAGTTTTATGAAAAAGCGGAACAGCTGGAAGTTGATATGGCCAGAGCCCGGCGGACAAGCTGGCTGGTCGTCGGATCAGCGTTTACGGCAAGTACAATCGTTCTGTTTTCCATCGTGGCAATCGGTGACAACACCATTCGACGCCAGGGGCGCCTGTTGGAGCGGCGCCTGAAAGAGAGCGAGCAGATGGCAGAGCAGAACGCCAGGCTACGGTCGCGCGTGGTCGAAGCGTCGGAACGATATGCCACGCAAACGGATCGCTTTCTGAAGAAACTTGGTTCCGAGCTTCATGACGGCCCAGCTCAATACCTGTCCCTTGCGGCCCTCAGGTTGGAGGCGGCGTTCTCGGACAGGCCAGAAAAGCCTGCGGAAGCTGAGGAAATACAACAGTCTTTGCAGAAGTCCCTGGCCGAAATTCGTGCGTTGTCGCGGGGCTTGTCCGCTCCGGACATCGACAATCTGGCGCTGATTGATGTGGTGAAAAGAGCCATAGAAGATCACTCGGAACACAGCCCGCTGCGGCCAGAAGTTTCACTTCAGGGAAGCCAGACGATCGAGTTGTCCGTCTCCGACAAGTTGTGTGTTTTTCGGTTCCTTCAGGAAACGCTTTCCAATGCCGCCAGGTATGCTCCGAATTCTCGATGCACCGTCATTTGCAAGGCGCATGACGATCGGGTCGTCATTCATGTCGACGATGACGGGCCCGGATTTGACCCCTCGGACGGAAAAGTACTGCGCGACGATGGAGGCCAGGGGCTTCTGGGTTTGCGAGATCGTGTTGAGAGTATCGGTGGCAGGTTCGAAGTCTGGTCAAGCCCTGGCAAAGGCACCTCTGTCACAATGACATTATTTCCCAGAAAGATGAGTACGTCATGACAACATCTGTCGTAATAGCGGATGATCACCCGATTTTCAGGGACGGTTTGCACCGGACATTGGACGAAGCCGATGGTTTCGAAGTTCTCGCTGCCGGCTCGAGCGCGGATGAGGCAGTTTCACTTGTCGGCATTCATCAACCTGACATCGCCATCCTCGATCTTTCGATGCCCGGGGGCGGCATAAATGCGACGCGAAAAATCGCGGCTATGGCAAACCCGCCATTCATCGCGATATTGACGGTCTCGGAAAACAACAGTGACGTTGCGGATGCTTTGGAAGCCGGGGCAATCGGCTACATCGTCAAAGGTGTTACAGCCAGCGAATTGACCGCCTCACTGCGCAGCATCGCCGCGGGCGAAGGATTCGTGTCGCCCGGGCTGGCCTCGCGCGTTCTGCTTCAGATCAACAGAGAGGCGGAGAATTCCAAGGATAGTGATGTCCTGGATGATCTTACGCATCGCGAGGAAGAAATACTTCGACGTGTGGCGAAGGGGATGAGCAATCGGGAGATCGCAGATCAACTGGATCTTCAGGAAAAAACCGTGAAACACTACATGACGGCAATCCTGTCCAAGCTCCACGCCCGAAACCGGGTCGAGGCCGCTCTGATCGCGCACGATGCCTGGGGCAAGACGGACTAAGCCGTCAGTCAAACGTGATGGCATGCTCAATGCTGGCTCCATCGCTTCGAAAGGCGTGTGTACCCGGGACCTGAAATTTCAGTTTCGTGCCCGCAAATCCGTCCGGTGGCAAGCTGTGTTGCGCATGTTAGCAGGTTTCGCGCGGGCTCACCTCAAAGGGCATGCCCAGAGTGATCTGTCGGTCAGGACCCTGGCGACCCTGGCCGCGACCGGATGGCGTGGTTCGGCGGATCTTTTGGCCTAACCCGCAGGTCTGTGTTGGAATCCGTCCAAATAGGGGTCTGATTTGAGACGCTTGGCCGCAAAATCGACAAATGCACGCACTTTTGCAGACACGGTACGGCCCTCTTGATGCACAAGATGGATGGGAATCTCGGGTGGTTCATACGAATTCAGAACGGTCCTGAGCCGCCCGTCCGCAAGGTACGGTGCCACCTGATAGGACAAGAGCCGCCCGATGCCATGCCCTTGCAGGGCCAGCTCGATCACCGCATCATTGGTGTTCATGCTGATGCGGGGACTTACACGTTTTGTCACGACCGTCTCGCTCTCTTGAAAATGCCATTGGGCCGAGGGGTGCAGGGCAGTTGAATTAATGATGGCGTGATTGGCCAGGTCGTCGGGTGTGTCAGGTTCGCCGCGCGTATCGAGATATGCCGGAGCGGCAAACACGACCTGCCTCACCGCACCGCATCTCACGGCCATCAGGCTTGAATCTGCAAGGTTTCCAATCCTGATGCCGACGTCGAGGCCCTCATCAATCAGATTGACCACACGGTCCACATAAAGAGTGCGCGCGGAGAGCTTTGGATGCAGTTCCAGAAATTCTCCCAGAATCGGATTGACGAACATTCGGCCGAACAACACCGATGCGGTCACACTGAGTTCCCCGGTCGGTTCGGCATAGGATCCGACGGCGGCACGCTCTGCCTCCTCGAGATCCATCAGAATGCGTCTGGCATCTTCAAGGAATCTTCGCCCGCTGTCTGTCAGCATGACTGATCGCGTGGTGCGCACAAAAAGGCGAAGCCCCAGGCTGTCCTCCAGCATGGAGACCAGTCGGGTTACCGTTGGTGGCGACATATTGAGGTGGCGCGCTGCGGCAGCGAAGCCTTTCAACTCGGCCACCTTCACAAAAACGCTCAGAGCGTGAAATCTATCCAAACGACTATTCCATATTTCGGAATAATATATTGCCGAAAAGGGATATTCTGCAACACCAAAGCTTTGACTAGCTTCACCTCAACCCCAGGGCTCTGCCCGGTTGAGATGGAGAATTCAATGTCACGTCCTTTTGCAGAAATCAGTTTTACGCCTTCCGTACGTGCAACACAGGCCAGGAACGGATCGGCTGAAGGCTATGCAAAGTTTCTGGCCGGCGCCGCACAGGAAGACCTCATCAGCCCGGTCGAAGCCAGCTTCATCGCACAAAGGGACGGCTTCTATCAGGCGACCGTCTCTGAAACCGGCTGGCCTTATGTTCAATTTCGCGGCGGACCGGCAGGCTTTCTGAAAGTGCTGGATGAACGGACGCTGGCCTACGCGGATTTTCGCGGCAACCGGCAATATCTGAGCGCAGGTAACCTGCTGAACAACGACCGCGTTTCTCTGATCCTGATGGACTATCCCAACCGGAGACGCCTCAAGATCTGGGGCCGGGCGAAACTTGTTGATGGCGCTGATGATCCGGCCCTGATGCAACGTTTGCATGACCCGAACTACAGGGGCCACCCGGAGCGGGCCATTGTGATCAAGCTTGAAGCGATGGACTGGAACTGCCCGCAGCACATCCCCCAGCGCCTGACCCTGGAAGAGTTTGAAGAGCATCTGGCGCCGCTTCGCGATGAATTGGCGGAACTGAAAGCTCGAAACGCAGATCAAAAAGAAAAGCCCGGCCAGCAACGCTGACCGATGCTGAACCCCGCGCGTCCAGACGCGCCCCAAGAACCACAAGAAAGGAAATACCCATGTCGCGCAATCTGAAATCCACCCTGAGCGCCAGTCTGCTCGCGCTTACCATCGCGGTGCCATTCGCTCCGGCCCCTGCAATCGCCAATGAGACCGGCATTGAAGCCACCCAAGCGGTCAATTTCCGCGCAGAAAAAATCGGCGAGGTCAATATCGCCTATCGTGAGGCCGGAGACCCGAACAGGCCAACCGTCCTGTTGCTTCATGGTTTTCCGACCTCGTCACATATGTTCCGCAACCTTATCCCCGAGCTGGCCAGGCATTATCACGTGATCGCGCCCGACTTTCCCGGATTTGGGGCGTCGGACATGCCGCAAGCCGAAGACTTCGAGTATTCCTTTGCGAATATCGCCGAAATCATGACGTCCCTGCTGGATCGAAAGGGTGTCGATCAATACGCGGTCTATCTGATGGACTATGGTGCCCCGGTTGGATTCCGGATGTTTGCGGAACAGCCCGAACGGGTTACCGGCTTCGTCATTCAGAACGGCAATGCGTATGAGGAAGGGCTGCGAGAATTCTGGGACCCGATCAAAGCCTATTGGGCCGACCCCTCGAAAGAGAATGGCGACCAGCTTCGTGGATTTCTTACTCTGGATGCGACCAAGTGGCAGTTCACCCACGGTGTACAGAGTCCGGAACGGATCAGCCCGGACAACTATTGGCACGTCCAATACCTGCTTGATCGCGATGGCAATCAGGAGGTTCAGCTTGAACTTTTCCTGGATTACGGCACCAACGTTGCCGAGTACCCGAAATGGCAGGCGTTGTTTCGCGAGCATCAACCCCCGGCGCTGCTGATGTGGGGTAAGAACGATCACATCTTTCCGGCCGAAGGCGCCCTGCCCTATCAGCGCGACCTGAAAGACCTTGAGTTTCATCTGCTTGATACCGGACACTTCGCGCTGGAAGAATACGGGCCCGAGATTGCGGAACAGATGACTGCATTCCTGAACCGTATAACCGCCGCCGGCAACTGATGCGCAACTGGCCGCGCCTCGATCAAGGGCGCGGCCTCATGTTTGGAGACGATCAATGAACACGCAAGCAAACACTGCCAAGGAAGTAACGGTTGAAATCGTGCACGGGTTTGTCGACGGTGGCACCGGAGGAAATCCCGCAGGTGTCGTCCTGGACGCTGATGATCTGAGCGAACGCGATATGCAAACCGTGGCGGCAAGGGTTGGATTGTCCGAGACGGCGTTTGTCTCTCGCTCCGAAACGGAAGGCTTCAAGCTGGATTTCTTCACACCGAACCGGCGCATCGCTCATTGCGGCCATGCAACAATCGCCGCCTTCTCTCACCTCGATGCGCTAGGCCGGATTCCCAAACCCGATACGTCCAAGGAAACTGTTGATGGCCCCAGGCGCATACTCGTGAAAGACGGCGCCGCCTATATGGAACAATTGGCCCCACGCTATTGGGGGGCTCAGGAATGGATCGAAAAGGGCGTGAAACTCGACGATGTACTGTGTTCTCTCGGGATCGACAATGCTGATCTGGATCAGAGGTTTGCTCCGGTTCTGGTCAATACCGGCAACAGCTTCATCGTTGTCGGTCTTTCTGATGCGGCAGGCCTTGCCAAGATCAGACCGGATTTCGCCAAAATCAAGCAAATCAGCGAGCAACTGGATCTGATAGGTTACTATGTCTTCACAAAGGACCCCTCAGCAACAAGCCGAGACGCCACAACCCGTATGTTCGCACCCAGATACGCGATAGATGAAGAAGCCGCCACGGGGATGGCGGCCGGGCCACTGGCATGCGTGTTGCATGATTTCGGCGGCACGTCTCAGCGATCATTTGAAATTGAACAAGGGGTGTTTATGAAGCCGGCGAGCCCGAGCCTGATAAAGGTCGATCTGGACATCGAGAACGGTGCAATCACGGGCCTCATGGCCGGTGGTTACGGAAAAGCCATGACCTCGGCCCGGATTGCCTTGTGACGCGAAAATGCCAGGTGTGTCCGCAGCACCGGTCTCGGTTGCACCCAGATCCTTGAACTCGAATACGTCTCGTCCAAGGGTCCAGCGACGGTACCATACTCAGCGCAGGGCGAGGCCCGATTCCATGGACCGGACTGCGCGCTGCCGATCTTTGCAGTGCGCATGCCTGGCCGCCCTCAGCCCAAATCGAAGCCGGCCGTTGCGGACAAGGTAGAAGCTTACCGCTCTCAATCCGTGTTGTCCGGGTCAATGCGGCGATCTGGCATGGGGCTGCCTTGATGCTCCTTCTCGACGAGCGAATACAACTCGATGGATCCGGCAAGCCCTCGCACTTCGTGAAACCCACAAGCCGTGAACAGGTCGGGCGAAGCAGCGGCAACCGCTGACGTCGCCAGAACTCTGTGACCCAGGGATTTCGTCAACCCCTCGATGCGGCTTGCAAGGTTGACCGCTCTACCCAGAACAGTGAAATCCAGCCTGCCGGGACTGCCGATATTGCCATAGCTGACCTGCCCGACATTGATTCCGATGCCTATGTCCAACGGCGGCTTCTGAGCCTCATCGCGGCGATGGTTCAGTGCGGCCAAGCCTGTCAAAACGCTTTGAGCGGCCCGTGCTGCCCTTTTGCATTGGTCGTTCAAATCTTCCTGTGTCGCGACAGTGAATATCGACAGAATGCCGTCTCCCATGAACTTGAGAATGTCGCCGCCATTCTCTTCGACAGACTGTACAACCAGATCGAAGTATCCACTCAACATGTCGAAAACGTCTTCTTCGGATGCCCTGTCCGAAAGAGCGGTGAAACCACGAAGGTCAGAAAACATGACAACTGCATCCAGGGTCGTGCGTTCCCCTCGCTTGATCCGCCCGTTCCACACAGCATCAGAAGGCCCATCGCCAAGATAGGTTCTCAGAAGGCCTTTGGACGACTTGCGCATCGTGACAGGTTCAAGAGCAGAGGACAGAGCGGGCAGTGCATCCTCTATCATTTTCAGATTCTGGGGCGAGAACCCGTCTGGCGACCGGGTGACAAAAGTACAGCCGTGCAGCGATCCGTCTCCGTAATAAAGCAACGTAGCATAGTAATCGGTGCCACCCAGCTCAGCGAAATCAAGATATGATGAGTGCTCAGTCCTGGGGTTCAATTGCCGCAGACTTTTGTGAAGTGGCTTCCGATGTTCAAGAATGTACTCGAATGAGCTGCCGACATACCCATCCGTCAGCATGGTCTCATGTGTCACGTCATAGCTTTCGGTGCCATCCGGTGTCCAGACGATCCCCCATGCGATGAGCAGCGGATTGGCGAAACGCTGACCGATATTGACCCGCCAGAGCGGCACACCCGCCTCGGTCAGAGACGAACAGAAATATGACACCACTTTTTCCGGGTCATCCGAACGACGCCCCTCGGCAATCATCCAATTGGTCAGTTGGGCAATAGCATCCATAGTTTAAAACCAATCGCTTAGATAAGATCGTCAAGAATTTGGGTTTAGTGTTCGATCATAATATTCTAGCCTTTTTCTTACCCCGTCCAAGCCTGCTGTTCAGTCCACAGTTCTCGGCCGTAAGCGCCGGCCAAGCTACACACAGACCTTCCTGGATACGTTTCGCCAGCCTTGTCATCAATTTGAATGAATCTTGCCAAAAGACCGGCGTCGCTCTCGAAACCCTTTGAACGCCTTGTCGCACGCTGGAAGCACGAGGCCGCTCTGGCTATTGATTTATTAGCGCGCGCAAAGAATATGTAAATCTATGATAAGTTCACGACGAACAATACCAGCAGGCAGACTGGCATGACCAAGATAAAGAACATGGAAGAGTTTGCAGCGCTCAGCGGCATCTCGCGCCCTACGGTTTCCAAATACTTTCACGATCCCGACAGCGTTCGCCCCACGACGCGGGCCCGAATTGAAGAGGCGCTGGAACGGTTCGACTATCGCCCCAACATTTACGCGGTGAACCAGAACCGGAAGCTTACCAAGAATATCGGAATCGTCGTGCCCTATCTGGCGGACCCGTTCTTTGTCGAGATTGCACGCTATCTGGAACAAAGTTGCATTGCGGCAGGTTATCGGCCGTCCCTGTTCAGCTCTCATGGCGAGCAGAAGCTGGAGAACGAAATTCTGGACGGCTTGCAATCGATGAAACCCGCCGGTGTTCTTTTGGCCCCTTTGGGCCGAATTTCGGACAGATCTGCGATCGAGAAATTCTGTGCCAATGTGCCGACCGTTCTGTTCGACAGCAATCTTGATGGTCTGGGAGCAGCCTTTGTCGGATCGGATAACTTTAGCTTTGTGTCGCAAACCGTCGAATACATGACCCGCACTGGTGAACCCCCGTCCTTCTTCGAAATGCGAACACCCGCAAACCCCAATGCCAACAAACGGCGCAAGGCGTATGTCGAAATCATGGAGCGCCTCGGACATGAGCCGCATATTCTCAAGGTTGATGGCAAAGGTTGGGCGTTTGAAGAAATTGGACACAGAGGCACGATGAAGATCTTGGAGGAAGGTCAATTGAGGACGAACTCGGTTCTGTGTAGCAATGACCGGCTCGCCATCGGCTTTCTTGCCGCTTGCTACGAACAGGGGATTCGGGTCGGTCGGAAAGAGGATTGCACGTTGCGTGTAGCTTCGAATGATGGGCACCCGTTCGCAAAATTTACATGTCCATCCCTGACAACGGCAGCGCATGACTATGATAATGTAGCGGCGCGCAGTGTTGAAACCCTGTTCCAACTCATTGAAAGTGGCGGGAAACTTCAGGCGCGATCGGAAACGTTATTCCCCGCACGACTGGTTTTGAGGGATTCTGCGTAGCTTCATTTTTTAACGCGCGTAAAGTTTTTATTGACGCCGCGACAAATTACGCACTACTTTCCGAGTACGGCATCCAAGCTCAGGGAGGACAAGGATGTATTTGAAGAACGCACTTCGTGCGGCGACGGCACTGACCTTAGTCGCAACGGCCGCGGCCCATGCAGAAACGATCACGATCGCAACCGTCAATAATGGCGACATGATCCGGATGCAGGGCTATACCGACAACTTCACCGAGGCGACCGGTATTGACGTGGAATGGGTGACGCTGGAGGAAAACGTCCTGCGTCAGCGTGTTACCACCGACATCACCACCAAGGGTGGTCAGTTCGATATCATGACCATCGGCATGTACGAAACGCCGATTTGGGGCGCGAATGGCTGGTTGGTTCCTTTGGATGGACTGTCAGAGGAATATGATGTCGGCGATCTGCTTCCTGCGATGGCGGGTGGCCTGAGCCATGAGGGTACGCTGTATGCGGCACCGTTCTATGGCGAAAGCTCGATGATCATGTATCGCACCGACCTGATGGAAAAGGCCGGGATGGAGATGCCTGAGGCGCCAACATGGCAGTTCATCCGCGAGGCGGCGGCTGCGATGACGGACCGTGACAACGATATCAACGGCATCTGCCTGCGTGGCAAGGCGGGTTGGGGTGAAGGCGGTGCCTTTATCACCGTGACCGCGAATTCCTTCGGCGCACGATGGTTTGATGAGGACTGGAAGCCTCAGTTCGACCAGCCTGAGTGGAAAGAGGCGCTGACTTTCTTTGTCGACATGATGAATGAATCAGGCCCTGCCGGCTACGCGACCAACGGTTTCAACGAAAACCTGTCTCTGTTCCAGCAAGGCAAGTGCGGTATGTGGATCGACGCCACCGTTGCGGCGTCCTTCGTGACAAACCCGGATGATTCAACCGTCGCAGACAAGGTCGGGTTTGCACTGGCGCCAAATTCGGAAGGCATCGACAAACGCGCCAACTGGTTGTGGGCCTGGGCACTGGCCATTCCGGCGGGCACCCAAAAAGAGGATGCGGCCAAGCAGTTCATCGAATGGGCAACCTCGAAGGACTACATCGAACTGGTGGCGGAAAACGAAGGTTGGGCCAACGTCCCTCCGGGTGCGCGCAGCTCGCTCTATGAGAACGCCAACTACAAGGACATTCCTTTCGCGCAAATGACGCTGAAGTCGATCCTTGCGGCCGACCCGCAGAACTGTTGTGTCAAACCGACGCCCTATACCGGCATCCAGTTTGTTGCGATCCCCGAGTTCGCTGGCATTGCCACGCAGGTCAGCCAGGAATTCTCGGCGGTTTATGCCGGACAGCAGACCGTAGAAGAAGCGCTTGAAAAGGCGCAGGCCTTTACGGCTGAAGAAATGGAAGCCGCAGGATACTGAGGCTTCCCTCCCGGTGGGGGACAGGTGATCTGTCCCCCGCTCACCACTTCCACAATTCGCGTTTTTCCCGCAGGCTGAGTTACGCCTGAACAGAGAGGGTTTGCGTAATGGCTACTCAACATTCCCGATCCGTTGCTCGCCTGATGATGGCACCCGCGGTGGTCCTGCTGCTTGGCTGGATGCTCGTGCCGCTGACGATGACGCTGTACTTTTCTTTCAAAAAATATCTGCCTCTGCGGGGGGGTGATCTGGGCTGGGTCGGGTTCGACAACTATGTCCGCTTTGTCTCGTCCAGCACGTTCTGGCCCGCGGTGCAGGCAACGCTGGTCATTGTTGGCGGTGTTCTGATCATCACAGTCGTTCTTGGCATTCTGCTTGCGATGCTGCTGGATCAGCCGATGTGGGGGCAAGGCGTTGTTCGTATCCTTGTCATCGCACCTTTCTTTGTCATGCCGACCGTATCTGCGCTGGTCTGGAAGAACATGTTCATGGATCCCGTGAACGGGTTGCTCGCGCATCTGTGGCGCTTTTTCGGCGCCGAGCCGATCTCGTGGTTGTCCGAGGCGTCGATGACTTCGATCATCATGATCGTTTCGTGGCAATGGCTGCCCTTTGCAACGCTGATCCTGCTGACCGCGATTCAGTCGCTGGACAGTGAACAACTGGAAGCCGCCGAGATGGATGGCGCGCCGCCGTTGAAGCGCTTTTATCACATCATTCTGCCGCATCTGGGCCGTGCGATCACCATTGTGATCCTGATCCAGACTATCTTTCTTTTGTCGATCTTCGCCGAGATCTTCGTGACCACCGGCGGCGCCTTCGGCACCCGTACACTCACCTACCTGATCTTCCAGCGCGTGCTGGAAAGCCAGAATGTCGGCCTTGGATCAGCCGGAGGTGTCTACGCCATCATCCTTGCCAATATCGTTGCGATCTTCCTGATGCGCATCGTCGGCAAGAACCTGGACGCGTGAGGAGATAAGTTCATGGCCCGCTCCGTCACATCCCGCCGTAAATCGCTGAACACTGTCCTTGCATGGGCCGTTGGTCTGCTGATCTTTTTCCCGATCCTCTGGACGATCCTGACCAGCTTCAAAACCGAGGCGCAGGCCATTGCCAGCCCTCCGCTGTTTCTGAACTTCGACTGGACGCTTGAGAATTACGCCATCGTGCAAGAGCGCTCGGATTACATGCGGTTCCTGTGGAACTCGGTCATCCTTGCCGGAGGCTCGACTCTTCTGGGCGTCATCATCGCCGTACCGGCCGCATGGGCGATGGCCTTTGTCCCTTCCAAACGCACAAAGGATATACTGCTCTGGATGCTGTCCACAAAGATGCTGCCCGCGGTTGGTGTCCTGTATCCGATTTATCTGCTGTTCATTCAACTCGGCCTGCTGGACAGCCGGGGCGGGCTGGTCGTGGTTCTGATGCTGATCAACCTGCCGATCATTGTCTGGATGCTCTACACGTATTTCCGCGAAATTCCCGGAGAGATCTTGGAAGCGGCGCGCATGGACGGCGCGACTTTGAAAGAGGAAATCCTCTATGTCCTGACCCCAATGGCCATTCCCGGCATCGCTTCGACCGTGCTGTTGAACTTCATTCTGGCCTGGAACGAGGCTTTCTGGACGCTCAATCTGACTGCCGTTGATGCTGCACCGCTCACGGCCTTCATCGCCAGTTATTCCAGCCCGGAAGGTTTGTTCTTTGCCAAGCTCAGCGCGGCCTCGACCATGGCGATTGCACCCATCCTGATCCTTGGCTGGTTCAGCCAGAAACAACTTGTCCGCGGCCTGACCTTCGGCGCTGTGAAATAAGGAACACGACTCATGGGACGTATACAACTCAAGTCTGTGACCAAGAAATTTGGCGACGTTGAGGTTATTCCACCCTTGGACCTGACCATTGAAGATGGCGAGTTCACCGTTTTCGTCGGCCCTTCGGGCTGCGGTAAATCCACGCTGCTGCGCCTGATCGCGGGGCTGGAGGATATCACCAGCGGCCACATAGAAATCGATGGCGCAGATGCAACAGATGTGCCGCCCGCCAAACGAGGGCTGGCAATGGTGTTCCAGTCTTATGCGCTTTACCCGCATATGACCGTGCGCAAGAACATCGCATTTCCGCTGCGCATGGCGAAACTGGATCAGGCTGAAATCGACAAGCGGGTTGAGGGCGCGGCAAGCGTTTTGAACCTGACCGACTACCTGGATCGCCGCCCGGGCCAGTTGTCCGGCGGTCAGCGTCAGCGCGTCGCCATTGGTCGGGCCATCGTTCGTGAACCGGCCGCGTTCCTGTTCGATGAGCCGCTTTCAAACCTCGACGCAGCACTTCGGGTCGGCATGCGGTTGGAGATCAGCGAGCTGCACGAGCGCCTCGCGACAACGATGATCTACGTCACCCACGATCAGGTCGAGGCCATGACGATGGCGGACAAGATCGTTGTGCTTCAGGCGGGCGTGATCGAACAGGTTGGCAGCCCGCTGGAACTGTACCGAACGCCACGCAACCTGTTTGTTGCAGGTTTCATTGGTTCGCCCAAGATGAACTTCATCGAAGGGCCGGAAGCAGCAAAGCGCGGCGCCCAAACGATCGGCATTCGACCGGAACACATTGCAGTTTCGGAAACCGAAGGAGAATGGTCCGGGGTCGTCAGCGTCTCGGAACACCTTGGTTCGGACACATTTTTCCATATCCACGAAACCGGATTGGCTGAAACGATTACCGTACGTGCAGACGGCGAGGTTGGTTTCCGCCATGGGGATCGCATTCATCTGACCCCACGCGCCGATGTGATCCACAGATTTGACGCAGAAGGTCTGCGGATCGAATGAAACGTCTGACGGGCAAAACCGCCCTGATTACCGGGGCTGCGCGGGGCATTGGATTGGCATTTGCCAAGGCCTATGTGGCAGAGGGCGCGCGAGTCGTCGTCGCCGACATCGATTTCCAGCGCGCGCAGGACGCGGTCGCCGGGATCGGCGCGACGGCTTTCGCTGTCGAGATGGACGTGACCGACCAGCAGAGCATCGATCAGGCCATAGCAATAACCGCGACCCATTTCGGCCCGATCGACATTCTGATCAACAACGCAGCCATCTTCACCGCCGCACCAATCGTCGAGATTGAACGCGCCGACTACAATCGCGTTTTTGACATCAACGTCGCGGGTGCGCTGTTTACGATGCAGGCCGTTGCCAAACATATGATCGAGCACGGAACCAAAGGCCGAATTATCAATATGGCCTCGCAGGCCGGGCGAAGGGGTGAACCTTTGGTCGCTGTCTACTGCGCCAGCAAGGCGGCGATCATATCCCTGACCCAATCGGCGGGGCTGAACCTGATTTCTCATGGAATCAATGTAAACGCGATTGCCCCCGGTGTCGTCGATGGCGAACATTGGGATGGCGTGGACGCCTTTTTTGCAAAGCATGAAGGCAAGCCCCTTGGCCAGAAAAAGCGTGAAGTGGCGGCAGCTGTTCCATATGGCCGCATGGGACGCGCGGAAGACCTGACAGGCATGGCGGTTTTTCTGGCCTCTGAAGAGGCCAGGTATATCGTCGCGCAGACTTATAACGTCGACGGTGGAAACTGGATGAGCTGATGGACCCTGTGGCGAACGCAAAATCCCCGACACGGCTGCGGCAAGAGAGCCTCTCTGAGCTGCCAACCACCGTGAAGACCCCGTTGTACGAACGTACGGATCTGACGCCGGGCATCGTTCATATTGGATTGGGTAATTTCCATCGCGCGCATCAGGCCTGGTATGTTCACCAGCTCATGCAGCAGGGGCTGGCCCATGACTGGGCAATCGTTGGGGCGGGTGTGCGAAGCTATGACGCTGCTATGCGAGAGCGACTGCTTGCACAGGACTGCCTTACAACCCTGATCGAGTTGGGACCAAACGGAATGTCTGCCGAGGTGATTGGTCCAATGATCGATTATCTGCCGATCGAGGAAAACAACACCGCACTCATCCAGGCGATGGCCGACCCGGCCACCCGGATCGTTTCGCTGACAGTAACCGAAGGTGGGTATTTTCTGGATGCCAACAGCGGTGCATTCGATTTCGATCACGCAGATATCCGTCATGATGCAGAAAATCCCAATCAGCCACGTACGGCCTTCGGCGCGATGGTTGCGGCGCTCAGACGGCGGCGTGCCGAGGGTTCGAAGCCGTTTACGGCGCTCAGCTGCGACAATCTTCAAGGCAACGGAACGATTTTGCGGAACTGTGTTGTGGGATTGGCGCGCATGTCCGACCCGGAACTGGCCAGCTGGATCGACAGGCATGGCGCGTTTCCGAACTCGATGGTGGATTGCATCGTGCCTGCGACGACCGACCAACTGGTATCGCAATGCCACGCCCTTGGCGTCGATGACAGAGCGCCCGTCTCGCATGAAAACTTTCGCCAATGGGTCATCGAGGATGCCTTCTGTGCCGGGCGCCCGCCTCTCGAAAAGGTCGGCGTAACACTGACCCACAACGTTCATGGTTACGAGAAAATGAAGTTGCGCATTTTGAACGGAGGTCATCAACTGCTGGCAAATGTCGGAGAAATACTGAATGTTCCGACGATTGCCGACTGCATGAAGGACCCGGACATCGTGGCATTCCTTGGCAAAGTGCAAGCTGAAGAAATCCTGCCTCATGTCGAAGCCGTTCCCGAAACAACTGCGCAAGAATACCTTGAGTTGGTTGAGAGGCGATTTGCAAACACTGCGATTCACGATACCACACGCAGGGTTGCGTTCGACGGATCGGCACGACATCCGGGATTTTTGCTGCCGTCGCTGCGCGATGCACTTGCATCAGGTTCTTCTGTAAGTGGGCTCGCGCTTGCCGAAGCGTTCTGGTGCCGGATGTGTGCGGGTGTTCGTGAAGATGGCTCCGAGATCGCTCCTAATGACCCCCAGTGGGAAAGCCTGAACAGCACTGCGCGGGCGTCCAAAACCGAACCTGAGCTTTGGCTGGAGCAGGGTTTCTACAGCGGTGACTTTGGAATCAGTACACAGTTTTCCAACGCCTTTGCCCGCTGGCTGACGCTGATATGGCAACGTGGCAGCCGGGCGGCCATCGCTGAGTATGCCGCCAACGGTTCAACGTAGCAAATCGCTCTCGGCGCTCCGTTCGATCGGTGTCCATGCGGCGCGGTTTTTGGGCTTGTGCAACTTTGTCTGGCATTGGCGCAAATCGGGGCCTGCAATCTGGCGAAAGTGGCGTGGATGTCATCCTCGGCGACGCTGACCGGTTCATCACTTTGGGCATATCCACACAACAGAGCCCATCGAACAAGCCCGGGCAGGAATTAGCAAAAGCTTGCGGCGGGATGAAAAGCTTCGAAAACGGGTCCAAAAAAGTGGAACAAAAACTGGGCAGAACGCCCAAACCATATTCGGCCGCAGATGCCCGGTTCAGCCAAGGATCGCGGGTTTCTGTTGCACTTATGAGACGGTTCTGCCGTTGAAAGAAAGTGTCATTTGAAACATGGTGTCTCCTGCTGCTTCAAAAGAGCCGGTGCATCGTAGTTTGTCATAAAAAGAACAATTTGAGCGTGCATCCGAGTGCAATCTAATCTTCCGAGGTACAGGGCTGAGCAATGGCTACTACGACTATAATTCCAAGACCTTCCGCTTCTTCTCCGCTCAGCTCGATACAAGGTTATGTTGCCTACGTTGACGGCAATCCTTCGACCACTACAATTTCTTATCACTTCGAACAATACGCGGGCACACAAGCGTGGACTGCGGAATACAAGGCAGAATTCCGAGCCGCTCTCTCTGCTATCGAGGCCGTCGCAAATGTGAGCTTTGTCGAGTCCGGCAGTGCTTCAGCCGACTTGGTTGAGGTTATTGCGCCCACAAGCTTTTTTTCAGATCCCAGAACGCTTGGCTACCACTATACGCCATCAAGTCGTCCCTCCGAAGGCGCTTTCAACACCGCTTACTGGACTGCCGGAGCAAATGGAAACGGCGATCCGGGCGGGTTTTTCTTTACAACCTTGATACATGAGTTGGGCCACGCGCTTGGGTTGGGCCACCCCCACGACACCGGTTTGGGTACAACCGTGATGAATGGTGTCACATCACCATTTAATTCATTCGGGGCCGGCAACCTGAATCAGGGTGTCTACACGGTGATGTCGTATAATGACGGCTGGACCGAACAGAACGGAATTCTCTCGGTCAACGCGACTTATGGTGGTTCAACGGGTCTTGGCGCTTTGGACATTGCTGCGTTGCAGGCGATGTATGGCGCCAATACCAGCCACAACTCAGCCAACAATACCTACACGCTCCCCTCGGCAAACGTTGCGGGTACCGGCTATCAGTCTATTTGGGATACTGGTGGAAACGATACCATCCAGCATGTCGGCAGTTCCAAGGCGCGGATCGACCTGCGGGCCGCAACACTGGACTATTCCGACACGGGCGGCGGCGTAGTGTCTTACGCAGAGGGCATAAAGGGTGGCTTTACAATCGCTCATGGCGTTGTGATCGAAAACGCGACCGGAGGGACCGGTGATGATGTGATCGTCGGGAACACCGCTCAGAACGTTCTGAATGGCAACCATGGCCACGACAAAATCTATTCAGTGTCCGACGGAACCAACAACAACACCGTTTATGGCGGCTTTGGGAACGACACCATTTATCTGGCGAACGGTTCCGGCGCTGACCAGGTTTTCGGTGGCCAGGGCGACGATTGGGCCATTGTGACCAACAATGCCGGCTCGTTTTCCGGAGGAAGCGGTACTGACACAGTCCGATTTGTCAGCGCCATCAGCAGTTATCTGTTCATCAAAAACGGCACGAAATACGAATTTATCGATGCCGTGTCACGTATTACCTTCACGGTGGAAGATGATGTCGAGGCCATTCAGTTCCTGAATGGATCACAGACGTATACCCGTTCGAATATCGAGGCTGCCATGCAGCTTTCGGATATCGAAACGACCGGTACGACGCTGAAACATGCAAGTCAGGGCATTTACGTACTGGATGCAGGCAGTTCGAACGTGACGCTGATATTCAATGGTCAGGCTGTTGGTCAAAACACGATCGCTGGCTGGCAGGCCATTCAGGCCGAGGCTTCGGGCGGCGATTACAAAGTGCTGTGGAAAAACGTGGATGGGACATATGGGGAATGGACCGTCAACTCCAATGGTCAGTTCCTCAGCAGCAGCAGCATCGGCAATGTGGCAGATGTTGAGGCCTTCTATGGCGCTGATTTGAACAATGACGGGCTGACGGGTCACGGCACGGTCACGGTTGAAACCAATGGCTCCACGACGCTCGTTTCTTCAAGCCTGGGTTCGTATTTGATTAACGGCACCATTGAACTGACCCTCAACGGTGCCAAGGCCGGCCCGAACAGTTTCCCCGGCTGGCAGGCCATCCAGGCCGAGGCTTCGGGCGGCGGCTACCGGGTGCTGTGGAAGAATACGGACGGCACGTTTGGGGAATGGGTGACCGATGCCGGTGGTCGTTTTGTCAGCAGCAGCACCATAGACGACGTTCGGGATGTCGAGGTCTTCTATGGCGCCAACCTGAACAATGATGCACAAATTGGTCATATCACGACAAGCATCGAGTCCAACGGTTCCACGGCGCTGGGATGGTCAACCAATGGCGCATATGTAATCGGCGGCAGCATCGACTTGAAGCTCAACCAGGTTATTGCCGGCCCGAACAGTTTCCCCGGCTGGCAGGCCATTCAGGCCGAGGCTTCGGGCGGCGGTTATCGGGTGTTGTGGAAGAATTCGGATGGGTCCTATGGTGAATGGACCACGAATGCGGCTGGTGAATTCCAGAGCAGTGCAACGATCGACAATGTTGCGGATGTAGAGGTCTTCTATGGCGTTGATCTGAACAATGACGGGTTGACGGGTCATGGAACGATCAACGTTGAATCCAACGGCGGGACAATGCTGGGGGCGTCAACCCGGGGTGAGTATCTGATTGACGGCACCACGACTTTGACATTCAACAACGCCACTGTCGGCCCGAACAGTTTCCCCGGCTGGCAGGCCATCCAGGCCGAGGCTTCGGGCGGCGGCTACCGGGTGCTGTGGAAGAATGCGGATGGGTCCTACGGGGAATGGGTCACGGATTCCAATGGTGTATATGTCGGTTCCAACACCATCCCTGACGTTGCGGCAGTCGAAACCTTCTATGGCTTTGATATCGACGGCAGTGGGACAGTAGGAAACGGACTGCCCAAACTCGCTCGAGTTGCGACAGATGATCAGAACACACCGACAGGCGCAGAAAACCTGGGAATGTCTGATTGGGATGAAACGGTCGATTATCTGAAGTTCGCCCCTGATCTTGACGGTCACGAAGACGCAGAAGACGACTACACGCTGGTAAGCTTGCATCAGGCTCAGGACGCGGTGCTCTCTGTTTCCGAAGATCCATTGGCCACCTTGTTGAGTGGAAACACGGACATCGAGGGCGACGAGCAAAGTCTGACGCATATGCCCCTTTTGGACGAAGACAGCTTTTGGATATAGATGTGCTTTGGCGCTGGCGGCGGCCCTTTCTGTCAAACTGACGGTGCCGTTTCTGGCGCAGTGCGCTGAATAGGCTTGCGATTTCGATCAGCCCCCCGGCCTTCCGGGACCGCGTTGTCAGCCCTGGAAACGAAACAGCAGGGTGAAAGCAAAAACGCCACCCCAAGCAGGCGGTTCGCCAGGATTTGGGTTGGGCTTTTGCCAGAGCGGAGCCGCGGCAACACAAGCTGCCACCGTCAAAGCACCACCTGGGTTTCCGGGCAGGTCTGGCAACGTCCAAAACCCATAGGGTGCTGCGCGAATTGCCGCCATCGATCACGGTGATTTTCCAAGCAACGTTACGAGGAGAAACAATCTGTTTGTCCTATTGGCCCTGATCGGTTGTGCGGTCGCGCTCCTGAAGTGCGCGAATGCGCATCCTCTGGCCGGCTTGAATATGTGTTCGCATTTCCATCTCGGCCGCAGCGCTGTCTCGCGATTTGAGGGCTGCCATAATGCGCCTGTGTTCCGCGACTGCGGCATCCGCCCGTTCATTGTCCAACAGTTGCGACGGCCCGAGTATCAGCAGCGCCTTTTGCAATGAAAGCATGGATTTCGCCAGAAACCGGTTCTTGGCTACATCCAGCAGGGTGGCGTGAAACACCCTGTTGATCCGGGCGGCCTCCGGCCCCGTACCTGCCTGGGCAAGTTGGTCGTTCAGCACCTCCAGTTCGTCCAATTCGATATCTGACGCGGCTCGGGCCGCCAGGCGGGCCGCAGTGCCTTCAAGCACGGCACGCATCTCATAAAGCTCCATCACCTCGGCATAACTCAGGCTTCGGACCGTTGCGCCCTGCCTTGGCACATGCGTGACAAGCCCATCCGCCTCAAGCTGCCGGATCGCTTCGCGCACAGGAGTCCGGCTGACGCCCAACCGATTGGACAGGTCAATCTCTCTCAAGCGATCGCCGGGCAAAAGCGCCCCTTCGCGAATCTCGTCCAGCAACCGTTGATACACGGAATTGCCTTGGGGGCCTGGCTGAATTGGGTCGTCCTGAAAGGTCATCATGTTCTTGCTTGCACTTTGTATCCAAGTGAATACAATTGAACACATTGCGGGTCAATGGCAATGGAATGCAGGTTTTGCCCATCTTGAAGGACCACCCTTCCCCCCTTGTGAAAAGGTCGGTGACGTTTGGGATTGCAGCGCTTGGCACAGCGGTCTTCGGGGTATTGGACCTGCCGTTGCCGTTCTTGTTCGGCCCCATGGCAGCTTGCCTGATCGCTGCGCTTGCCCAGGCGCCAATGCAAGGGTTTGGGCAGGTTTCCGTCGCCGCCAGAACGATTCTGGGCGTAGCAGTTGGTGCCTCGATCACGCCGGCACTTTTCGTCGAACTGCCCAAGATGGCCGCATCGATCCTGCTGGTTCCCGTCTTCATAATCCTGATTGCTTTTGTTGGTGTGCCGTTTTTTCGAAAAATCTGGGGGTTTGACGAAAAAACTGCCTTTTACGCAGCGATGCCGGGCGGTTTGCAGGACATGATCATTTTCGGCACCGAGGCCGGAGCCGACCCAAGAACCCTTTCCCTGATCCACGGTACGCGCGTGTTGATCATCGTCACTTTGGCGCCATTGTTTCTGACGCTTTTCTACGATGCGGAACTCACCAATCCCATAGGACAGCCGGCGCGTGAGCTACCTGTTCATGAACTGCTGCTGATGGTTCTGGCGGCTTTCATCGGCTGGAAGGGAGGAGAGAGAATAGGGCTTTTCGGCGCATCCATCCTTGGTCCGATGATTCTAACAGCCGCCTTGTCGCTGGGGGATTTCATCCATTCTCGCCCGCCGCGCGAAGCCGTGCTGGTCGCGCAGTTTTTCATCGGTTGCGCGATTGGAGAAAAATTTGTTGGCGTAACCTGGGGGGAGCTGCGCCGGGTTGTAGCTGCGGGCGTTGCATATGTTGTCGTACTTGCAGTTCTGGCGGCGGGTTTCACTGCCCTTGTCACCTCTGTTGGTTTGGGGCGGCCCGTCGAAGCCTTTCTGGCTTTCGCACCCGGAGGGCAGGCCGAGATGACGGTTCTGGCCATCGTCTCGGGCGCCGATCTGGGCTTTGTAATCAGTCATCACCTGACGCGGATCGTGCTTGTCATCATCGGCGCACCCGTCGCAGCCAACCTGATCTTGCGTTGGTCCGGACCTCGGAATTAGCCAAATGCTTTTGGCCGCGGCCGCATAGTTTCCATGCGCCGGAACCACCGAGTTCAAAGGTTAAGACATTCTTTGTGGCGTTGGCCGAAAAGTGCTTCTTCCAGCCCGCTGTCTGCGGTTTCTTGCTCAAAAAAACATGTGCAAACTTGGCAATGCTGAACTAACTTTCTAAATGCGGCGTTGCCTGTCCGAATGATGTGGATTGTAAACTGTGAAACCTCAACACCGCCTATCAGCGGCCCCTCGCCATGAATTGCGCAACGTGCGCAATCAGGGCATTGCCTTTCTGGCCTTGGCGTTTTTGTTCAGCATCTTCGTCAACCTGCTCATGCTGACAGGTCCGCTGTTCATGCTGCAAGTATATGATCGGGTTCTTGGTTCACGGGCAGTTGAAACTCTGACAGCACTGTTTTTGCTTGTTGCGTTGCTTTATGCGCTGATGGCTATGCTGGACTATGCACGCGGTCGCATCGTTGCCCGCTTTGGTGCACGGTTCCAGTCACAGCTGGATGAACGTGTTTTCGAAGCGACAATGCGTCGGTCTCTGGTGCCCCAGGTGCGATCGGCTCCGGCAACTGCACTGCGGGATCTCGAGGCCATTCGCACCTTGTGCTCTTCGCCCGTGTTGCTTGCAGTAATGGATATTCCGTGGACGCCCGTCTTCCTGGGGGCAATTTTCATTTTTCATCCTCTGCTTGGCTGGTTGGCCGTTGCAAGTGGCGTACTGCTTGTGGTGATTGCTTTGCTTAACCAGGCTCTGACCAGCCGTAAGGTGGCCGAAGCACAATCCGCGGCGGCGCGGGCGAATGCCTTTTCCGAACACGCGAGGCAGGCAGCAGAGGTTGTACGGTCTCAGGGAATGCAGGCTGACGTGACCAAGCGGTGGTTGAACCAGCGTACGGAAGCTTTGCGTCAAAGCATTTCCGCCAGTGACTGGACTGGTAGCTTCACGTCGCTGACGAAATCGCTTCGGCTTTTTCTGCAATCGGCCATGCTGGCTTTGGGCGCGTGGCTGGTACTGCAAAACGAAATGACGCCAGGGGCGATGATTGCGGGCTCGATTCTATTGGGGCGGGCTTTGGCCCCGGTGGAACAGGCTGTCGGCCAATGGAGTTTGGTCGAACGGGCACGCACGGCCTGGAATTCGCTGAACCGGTTTCTGGACCAGACACCGCCAGAGGAACAGCGGATTCGTTTGCCGATCCCCAAATCCCAATTGGAAGCCAAATCCCTGACGGTAATCCCTCCGGGTGCCACTGCGCCAACGTTGCGGAACGTTAACCTGAAACTGGAACCGGGAAAGGCGCTTGGTGTGATCGGGAAAAGTGGGTCGGGCAAGACGACCCTGGCCAAGGCTCTGCTTGGGCTTTGGAGACCGGCGGCGGGCGAGATCCGGTTGGGCGGCGCCACGTTGGACCAATACAATCCCAACGATCTGGGCAGCCATATCGGGTACTTGCCACAGCAGGTGACCCTGTTCAACGGAACCGTTGCTGAGAATATTGCACGGATGTCGGAAAACCCGGATTCAGAAGCGGTGGTTGCGGCGGCCAAGAAGGCCAAGGCACATGAACTGATCCTGTCATTGGAAAAAGGTTATGGCACGTTCCTGGAAGGCAATGACAGTCAGTTGTCGGGCGGTCAGAAACAGCGCATTGCGTTGGCCCGTGCGCTGTATGGCGACCCGGTCCTTCTCATTTTGGACGAGCCGAACTCGGCCCTCGACGCAGATGGCACCGAAGCTTTGAACGCAGCCGTGCGCGGCCTCAAGGAAGCGGGAAAGGCCGCCATCATCATGACGCACCGCCCGCAGGCCATTTCGGAATGCGACGATCTTGCTGTTGTGGAAAAAGGCCAGGTCGTAAGGTTCGGCAGCCGCGACGAGGTTCTGAACGCAATGGTCCAGAATGCGGGCGCGATTAAGCGCAAGCTTAGCCCCGTAGGTGAATAATGGCGAAAAAATCAACCAAGAAACCCGTGCCCGTCTGGGGCATCAAAATACCTGCGCTGGTGGGATTTCTTGCCCTTGGCATTCTGGTCGGCGGATTGGGTCTTTGGGCCGTGAAAACGCGGCTGGCCGGGGCGATTGTATCTTCGGGTGTTATCGAAGTTCAAAGCAACCGTCAGGTCGTTGAACATCCTGACGGCGGCGTGGTTGGCGAGATTTTCGTGCGCGACGGTGATACGGTTGCCTCGGGCGATTTGCTTTTGCGGTTGGATGACACGTTTCTGTCTTCGGAACAGACGATTGTAGAAGCTCAACTCTTTGATCTGCTGGCCCGCCGTGCCCGGCTTGAGGCCGAACGGGATGGTTTGACATCCGAAGACTTGGCGGAACGCCTGGCCGAGGTTCAAAAAGAGTACAATATTGATCCCGACCTGATTGAGGGACAGCAGAATCTGTTTGATGCCCGGCTGGAAACGCTGTCCAAGCAGGACGAACAACTGCGCAAACAGTTGGTTCAGATAGAAAGCGAGATCGCAGGCACGCAGGCTCAGTTGGTCTCGTTGCGCCGCCAGACCGAGTTGATCGAGGCGGAGTTGAAGGATCAGCAAAGCCTGTTGAGCAGGGGTCTGACACAAAACAGCCGCGTGCTGGCGCTGCAACGCGAAGAAGCCAGCCTGACAGGTGAAATCGGCAAGTTGGAAGCGGCTGTCGCGCGCCTGAAGGGACAGATTGCATCAACCGAGATCAAGATTGTCGAACTGACAGCGACCCGGCGGGAAGAAGCGATCACCACTTTGCGGGACGTTCAGGCACAGGTGGCAGAACTGTGGGAACGGCGCCTGTCCCTGGCGGAACGACTGGCCAGGCTTGAAATTCGCGCACCTGTCAGCGGAACGGTTTACGGCAGTCAGGTCTTTGCCCTGCAATCGGTCATTCAGCCGGGCGAACCCATGATGTACGTGGTTCCGCAGGACACGCCGCTGTTGGTGGCAACTCGGGTGGATGCGATCCATGTGGATCAGTTGCATGTCGGGCAACCCGTTGCCCTGCGGTTCCCGGCGTTCAATCAGCGCGAAACGCCCGAACTTGAGGGACAGGTCAACAACGTTTCAGCGGACACGTTCACGGATGAACAGTCCGGTTTCACCTTTTACCGTGCCGAAGTGGTGCTGAATGACGGTGAGATCGACCGGCTCAACGGCCAGGAACTTTTGCCGGGTATGCCGGTTGAAACACTGATCAAGACCGATGAACGCACGCCGTTGTCCTATCTCGTGAAACCAATGGCGGACTACTTCAACCGCGCGTTTCGCGAATGATGCGGGCGCGGTTATCGCTGGATGACCGCGTTTTCCCATTCAGCTAGAAAACGGCGGCGTTTCAGCCTGTCCAGAAATGTCATGAGGGCCGGGTCCAGCCCAATCGTTTCGCGATCGGTGCCAGTTTCGTGTGTTGCCAAGGGCGGCAAGGTAACGGGGTCGCCTACCCGCTTGGTTTGGTTGGAAATCAGATGTTTTAGAAAAGACGTGGCCGCGTCCGGTTGCGGTGTGCCGTTCAGCACCATGGCCGTGCGCATCATGGTCGTCTGAAAATCCGACGGCAGAATGATTTCCACAGTGTCCTTGCTTCCGGCGCGGGCTTCGGCATAGCTGCCCAGAACGTTGTAAGCCACAGCAATCTCACCCTTGACGAGGTCATCGATCATATCCGCCGAACAACAGTACAGGCGCACGTCCAATCCACCCATCACCTCCATGAGCCGCCAATACGTCTCGGACGCGCGGGCATCCTGCGTTGCGAACAGATAACCCAGACCGGATTGACGGATGTCATAGGTGCCCACACGGCCCCTGAAATCATCGGGACGCAAACGAAGGATTTCGATCAGTTGTTGCCGGGTCTCGGGGATGGGGCCACCTGCAAAGGCCGCGCGGTTAATCACGATTGTCGCCGGTTCCGAGGTGAAAGCAAAAAGGCTTTGATGCCATTGCGCCCAGGATGGCAGCGGTATGTCGTCGATGATGCGCCCGAAACCGTCGTTTGCCAGCTTCAGTTGCAGGTCCATCGCGCTGGATATGACGACATCAAAATCGTCCGGCGCGGCACGGACTATTCGGTCAATATCTGCGGTGCCTGTCACCAGGTATTCGACAGAGATACCGGGGTTTTCTTCGATGAAACCCGCAATCAAGGGTTCGAACAGAAAGGTGTCCGTGCTTGAGATCACGCGTAGATGCGCCTCATCCGCCGAGGCGTTGAAAACCTGCCTGTCCTCCCAGGTTTGGGTGGCAGCAACGACAGGAAGGCTGAAGAAAATCAAAGCGATAAGATAACGCACGCGCCGCCCCCCTGCCGGTTGGTCAATTCCAGTGTGCCACCATGCGCAGAAGCAACGTCCTGAACGATTGTAAGGCCCAATCCGGATCCGATGGTTCCGCTTGCATTCTTCCCGCGCTCGAAACGGCGCGTCAAAGTGTCGATCTCGTTTGGAGGAAACCCCGGCCCACGGTCTTTGACAATTATCTGAATGCGTGGTTCCGAAACAACCTCGATGCGTACGAAACTGTCGGCAGGCGCATATTTCAGTGCGTTGTCGATCATGTTGCGCACAGCGTTCTGAATAAGAATGGGGTCACCCGAGTAGGAAACCTTTGGATCGCCGCTCAGGGAAAGCGACAAGTCCTTCATTTCGGCGATTGGTGTCAAACGCTGCACCAGATCACGGACCAAAGCATTGAGATCAATGTCTTCGCGCTCCAGATGATCGGCGCGGAACGTGATCATCGCATGATCCAGCAATTGCCCCGCCGCGCGCGAGCTTTCATCAATGGCCCGCACCATTGAGCGTAACGCTTCACGGTTTTCTTCCTTTTCGACCCTCTGCAATGTGGCATCGGCATAAGATCGAACGGTTGCCAAAGGGGTGCGCACCCGGTGGGCCGCCTCGGCGATGAAATCTTCCGATTGGCTCAGTGACTGATCCAGTCGCCCCATCAAAGAGTTCAACGAGGCCACCAAAGGAGCCATTTCGCGGGGTACGGGCTTTTTGAACGGGCTCAGGTCCTGCGGGCCGCGCCGGGTGACAGAGGTCGTAAGCCTGTTCAATTGGCCAATCGTCGAAGAGGTGGCCCAGAACGACAGCGCAGCGGCAAGAGCAAAGAACCCGATGCCCAAGATCGCCGCGTTGCGTGAAATCTGGTCCAGAGTTTCCGCAAGGGCGTCCTGCGTTTGGCCCAAAGCGACCTCGATGACGGTTTGTTTGTTCAGGCCCACCAGGGTTCGCCGCGCACTGACCTGACGTATGGTTTCACCCCGTATCCGACGGGTTTGAAAGCTCCACTTGCCGTCGAATTGCCCTTTGGCCGGCGGCAGATCTTCATATCCTGACAGAAACGCGCCATCCTGAAAAATCGCGTAAAAAACCCGGTCGTCGGACGGTGTGCTGAGCATGGCGAAGGCTGCATAGGGAATATCAACCTCCAACTGCCCGTCGCGCAAGGCGGCCGCGTCCAGAATCGAGGTGGCTGCCGCCCCCAGGATGTTGTCCTGCCCTTGTTGCGCGACCTGTGCGGCATAGTTGCGAACCGCGATAAACAGAAGAAACGCCAATATTGCGGCACCACCGATCAAAGTCAGGACCAGCCTGTTCCGAAGCGACCCTGAAACATAGGGGTCAGGAGGCATGATCCAACCTGTATCCAAGACCGCGAAGCGTGGTGATCTTCAGGTCTGAAGGTTCAAGATGTTTACGAAGGCGACCAACGTAAACCTCGATGGCATTGTCCGAGACATCGTCATCATAAGAAAAAAGCCGGTCCGTGAGCTTTTGTTTCGAAAACACCTGTCCCGGCGCACTGATGAACAGTTCCAGAAGGCGCAGTTCACGGTTGCGCAAGGAAACAGTCTCATCCCCAACGGTCAGATGACCTGCCAAAGGGTCAAAGATTATTCCGCCCACTTCGATCGTTGTCCTTGCATTCCCGGATTTGCGGCGCAGAACGGCACGGCAGCGGGCCTCAAGTTCAGCATGATCGAAAGGCTTGGTGACGTAATCATCGGCCCCCAGATCCAACGAGCCGATTCGATCCGAGACCTGGCTGCGTGCCGTCAAAACGATCACGGGGGTGTCCAGATGACCAGCGCGATGCCGTTTGAGAAAGTCGCGCCCGTCCCCATCCGGCAACATGATATCCAACAGAATAAGGTCGTATTCCTGAGTTTCGGCAAAGGCCGTCGCATCATCCAATTTAGACGCATGATCAACCACATGGCCGTCTAACCTCATGCGCGAGCAGATGGCGTTCGCCAGATCAAGATTGTCTTCCACAAGAAGGAATTTCATGGGATTTTTGCGATTCTTCGTGCGTGACAGGTTGATGTCAGGTTGATGTGTTTTTGTTCCACTCAATCTGAGCCGCCATGCGGCTGGTTGTCAAATGGGAGGACATCATGACGACATTCACACTGGGCCGTCGCGCCCTGATCGCAGCTGTGGCCGCAATTGGCCTGACAGGGCCGGCCTTGGCTGATGGCCATCAGGTCGTGGACAGCATTCACTTTCTGATTCCCGGTGGTGCCGGTGGCGGTTGGGACGGAACCGCGCGCGGCACGGGCGAAGCGCTGACAAAAGCTGGTCTGGTCGGCACGGCGTCATACGAAAACATGTCCGGCGGCGGTGGCGGCAAAGCCATTGGATATCTGATCGAAAATGCCGACAGTAACCATGGTACGCTGATGGTGAATTCGACGCCGATCGTGATCCGCTCTTTGACCGGTGTATTCCCTCACAACTTCCGCGATCTGACGCTGGTTTCGGGCACTATCGGCGACTATGCCGCGATCGTTGTCGGGAAAGACAGCCCGATCAACTCGATGGCGGATCTGCTTGCCGCTTTTGATGCCGACCCAAGCGGTACTGCGATCGGTGGCGGCTCGGTTCCCGGCGGCATGGACCATCTGGTCGCCGCGATGGTGATGGAAGCAGCGGGCAAGGATGCGCTTGGCGTGAAGTACATCCCCTATGATGCTGGCGGTAAAGCCATGGCGGCCCTGCTGTCGGGTGAGATCGCCGCCCTATCCACCGGTTTCTCGGAAGCGGTCGATCTGGCAAACGCGGGTGAAGTCAAGATTATCGGCGTGACATCCGAAGAGCGCGTTGACGCGGCTCCTGATGCGATGACGATGAAGGAACAGGGTATTGATACCACCTTCGTGAACTGGCGCGGCTTTTTCGCGGCTCCCGGTCTGCCCGAAGACAAGCTGGCCGCCTACCAGGAAGCGATTGCCAAGATGTATGACACCCCGGAATGGGAAGAGGTTCGGGCACGCAATGGTTGGGTCAACATCCACAACTCGGGCGCTGACTTCCAGACGTTCCTGGAGCAGCAGGAACAGCAGATCGGCGATCTTATGAAAAAGCTGGGCTTCCTCTAAGTCCGATTTCGGCAGAGCGGGTCCGCCGCTCTGCCTTCCCACGAACAAGAACAAGGAGGGGGTCTCATGGCGCTGGATCGCTGGATAGCACTCATTCTTCTGGGTGTGTGTTTGACATATGGCTATGCCGCTTGGTTCACGATGGACGGCAGCCTGCCCCCTTTCATGCAGAGAAACCCAATTTGGCCCAGTACGTTCCCCAAAGTGCTGTCGGTTCTGGGTATCATCACCACCACGATCATTTTGCTGGGCTTTGAAAAGACGGAACCAAAGGAAGCCGATATCGATTATCGGCGGTTGGGAGAATACCATCTTGATCAGGCGCTTATGCTACTGGCCTTGATGGTCGTCTACGCGCTTTGCCTGCGCCCCGTCGGGTTTCTGATCTCGACTTCGGCCTTTCTGATCCTCGGGTCTTTCATTCTGGGTGAGCGCAAATGGCACGTCATGCTGCTCGTCGCGCTGATCGCCACCGGCGCGGTCTGGTATCTGGTTCAGGAAGTTCTTGGCATCTACATGCGCCCATTGCCGGGCTTTTTTGGAGGCTGACATGCTCGAAGGACTTCTGATCGGCCTGCAAACGGCCTTCTCAATTCAAAACCTGCTGATGGTGATCGCAGGGTGCCTGATCGGCACGTTCATCGGCATGCTTCCGGGTCTTGGGCCGATGTCGATCATTGCCATCATGATCCCGGTCGCGATTTCCATGGGCGACCCGTCCGCAGCGCTGATCCTGCTGGCCGGTGTGTATTACGGCGCCATCTTTGGTGGTTCGACCTCTTCGATCCTTCTCAATGCGCCGGGGGTCGCCGGCACTGTTGCGTCCAGTTTCGACGGCTATCCGATGGCCCGCCAGGGCAAAGCGGGCAAAGCATTGACTGTTGCAGCTATTGCAAGTTTTGCCGGCGGTACAATCGGGGCCATTTTGTTGATGGTCTTTGCCCCTGCTCTGTCTTCGGTGGCACTGCTGTTCCACTCGGCCGAGTATTTCGCGCTTATGGTCGTGGGCCTGTCCGCTATCGCTGCCTTCGCAGGCACCGGCCAAGTGGCCAAAGCCGTCATCATGACGCTTCTTGGATTGATCATGGCAACGGTCGGTGAAGGTGCATTGTTCAACCTGCCGCGTTTCACCATGGGTATCATGGACCTGCAATCGGGCTTTGGCTTCATCACGCTTGCCATGGCCATGTTCGCCTTGCCCGAAGCGCTGTTTCTGGTGCTCAAACCAAAGAACCTTCAGGGGGATGACGGTGAGATCAAGGACCTGCGCATCACAGGCCGTGAAGCCAAGGCCATCGCGCCGGTGATCGGCCGCCAATCTGTACAGGGCTTCTTCATCGGGGTTCTTCCCGGTGCGGGGGCAACGATTGCCAGCTTCCTCGGCTACGCGGTCGAGCGCAACATTGCCCCGAAAGAGGAACAGGAAGAATTCGGCAAAGGATCAATAAAAGGTCTGGCTGCGCCCGAAACGGCGAACAATGCGGCATGTACCGGGTCTTTCGTGCCGCTGCTGACACTGGGCATTCCCGGGTCCGGCACCACCGCGATCCTGCTTGGCGCTTTGATCGCCCTGAACGTGACACCTGGCCCACGGCTGATGCTGGACGAGCCGCAGATATTCTGGGCCGTGATCATGTCAATGTTCATTGGCAACCTTGTCCTGCTGATCCTGAACCTGCCGCTGATCCCATATATCGCCAAGGTTCTCTCGGTTCCGCGCAATTACCTGATCCCCTTCATTTTGTTCTTCACCCTGATGGGGGCCTATATCGGGCAGAACAATGCGACCGAGCTTTTGATACTTGTTGGCTTCGGTGTTTGCGCCACGGCGTTGAAATTTGCCGACTACCCGCTGGCGCCGCTGCTGATCGGTTTCATCCTTGGTGGCATGATGGAGGACAACTTCGCCCGGTCGATGCAGCTTTATGACGGCATCGCCTTTATCTGGGAGCGTCCAATGACGCTGGGTCTTCTGGTTATCGCAGCGCTATTGGTGCTTCTTCCCAGCTATCGCGCACGCCGCGCGCGTGCCCGGGCCGCAGGGGTTGCCGAAGGTGACTGAGCCGCTGGCCGGAATACGGGTTCTCGATCTGACGAATGTCCTCGCGGGTCCGTATTGCTGTTATCAACTGGCGCTCATGGGTGCCGAAGTGATTAAGGTCGAGCGTCCTGATGGCGGCGACCTTGCCCGCGTCCTGGGTGCTGATCCTGCCAGAAACAAGGCCGGTATGGGCGTCAGTTTTCTGGCGCAGAATGCTGAAAAAAAGTCCATCACGCTCAACATGAAATCAGAACAGGGCAAGGCGCTTCTGAAACGCCTTGTCCAGACCGCAGATGTTTTGGTGGAGAATTTTCGCCCCGGTGTGATGGATCGGCTTGGGCTTGGATATAGCGTCCTGCGCGACGTGAACCCCAACCTGATTTACTGTGCTATAAGCGGGTTCGGACAGGATGGTCCCCGCCGAGGCGATCCGGCATATGACCAGATTGTGCAGGGCATAAGTGGCCTCATGTCCGTCACTGGGGGACCTGACACTGCGCCCTATCGCGTTGGCTATCCATTGGCGGACACGGTCGGAGGGATGACGGCCGCGTTCGCGGTTTCTGCCGCCCTGAACGCAGACACTCGCGGTGCCTATCTGGATGTGGCGATGTCCGAGGCTGTAATCTCGACAATGGGTTGGGTCGTGTCGAACTATCTGATCGCCGGTGCCATTCCCGGGGCCCATGGCAACGAAAACACGACGTCAGCGCCATCAGGAACATTTGCAACCTCTGACGCGCCCATCAACATTGCCGCCAACCGCGACGAGCAGTGGCAGGCGCTGGCCCGGCATCTGGGACGACAAGACCTGCTGGATCACCCGGACTACGAAACACGCGAAGACCGCAAGCGCAATCGCCACGCCCTGCGTGCGGCGCTGGAGGAAACCCTGCTGACCAGAGCGGCATCAGACTGGGTACGCGAACTCAACGCAATCGGAGTGCCAACCGGGCAGGTATTAACCGTGCCCGAGGCGCTTAATGACGAACAGCTTGCTGATCGCGGCCTGATCGGGTCTTTGAAGGTGCAGGGCGAAGACATGAAACTTGCAGGCAGCCCCATTGTCATGGACGGCGAACGGCACATGCCGCGCACCGCACCACCACAGCTCGGGGCGGACAACAGTGCGATCTGGTCTGAAATTGGTCTATCCGGCGCGGAAATTGCCGCCTTGAGCAAGGAAGGCATCATATGAGCGATGTATCCGATTGGTGGACGACTTCCATCATCGATATGGAACCTGGACGGATCGACCTGCGCGGAGAGCCGATCCAGAATCTGATCGGACATCTCAGCTTCGCGGAAATGATCTGGTTCATGGTTCGTGGCGAGCGACCATCTGGCGCGCAGGCCCGGTTGTTCGAGGCCGCGTTGGTCGCCGCCGTGGACCATGGACCTCAGGCGCCCTCCATCGCAACGGCGCGCATGGCCGTGACTTGTGGGCTGCCGCTGAACAATGCGATGGCGAGTGCCGTGAACATGTTGGGGGATATTCACGGCGGGGCTGGTGAGCAAGCAGTTACGCTGTACCATTTCGTGACGCAACATCCTGGCCGGTTGGATCAAACGCTGGACGAGTGGATCAAGAGCGAAGGAAAGATCTTGCCGGGTTTTGGCCATCGTTTCCACACGCCAACGGATCCGCGCGCACCACGTCTGATGGCGTTGGTCCGTGATGCTGTGAAGGACGGGGCTTGTGATGGTCAGTTTATGCGGATCGGGCAGGCGATCGAGGCAGAACTGGCCCGGCGCAAGGGGAAGCCCGTTCCTATGAACATTGATGGTGCCACCGCGGTGATCTATGCCGAGTTGGGCTTTGCGCCCCCATTGGCACGCGGTCTCTTCTGCCTATCCAGATCTGTTGGCATTCTGGCCCATGCGTGGGAACAGATGCAGCAAGGCGGCCGGAACAAGGGACCGACTCCGCCGGCCTACCGCTGGACCTATGTCGAGACGTAGGTCGCTAGGCAGTTCTGAGCCGTGGGCGTTTGGCCAACAGGTCAGCCGCCGCACGGGCAATGACCAGTTCTTCATTGGTCGGGATTGCCATGACCACGACGCGGGACAGATCGGTTGAAATGATCCGGTCATTGTCCGCATTTGCGTCGGGATTCAGCTCGATGCCCAGCCATCCCATCCCGGAGCAAACCCGGTCACGCACAAGACGCGAGTTTTCCCCGATCCCACCGGTGAACACCAAGGCATCGATTCCCCCGAGAATGGCCGCCATGGCGCCAAGCTCGCGCCGAATACGGAAAGTGAAATAGCTGATCGCCTGACGGCTTTCGCGTGTGTCCGCCTTTTCCAGGGTACGCATGTCGTTGGACAGCCCGGACAGGCCCAACAACCCTGACTTCCGGAACAACAGGTCTGAGATTTCGTCAGCGCTCAGCCCTTCCTGGTCCATCAGATACAGGACCACGCCGGGATCCAGTTGACCACAGCGCGAACCCATCGGCAGCCCGTCCAGGGCCGAAAACCCCATGGTCGAGCCCACTGACCGCCCTCCGATCATCGCACACATCGATGCACCATTGCCCAGATGGGCCACGACCACGCGCCCTTCGTGCAGAAGCGGCGCTGTTTTTGCCATGTGATCCGATATGTATTCATAGCTGAGCCCGTGAAAGCCATAACGCCGAACACCTTTGTCGTAATACTCGCGCGGCAAGGCGAAAACGTCGTTCTCCCAGGGGTGGTTGCGGTGAAAGGCCGTATCGAAACAGGCAATCTGAACCGCGTTCGGAAAACGTTCCATCGCCGCCCTGGCCCCGGCCAGATTGTGCGGCTGATGCAAAGGCGCGAACGGGGACAGCTTGTCCAGTTCTTGAATGGAAGCCTTGGTCAATGGCACAGGAGCGTCAATGTCAGGTCCACCATGGACAACACGATGCCCGACCGCAGTCACGTCGCTGTTAGGAAATGAGCGCGCAAGCAGGTTCAATACCCAGTCCAGGGCTGCGGCGTGATCACTGATTTCTCCGGCGGTGCCGCTGGCAAGGACACTTCCGTCGGAAGACTTTGCTTTGACAAGCGGTTCCTGTTCTCCAATCCGCTCGACCGCCCCGGTGCACACCATGATCGGATCGTCATCGGTTAGTTCAAACAGGCCAAATTTCATCGAAGACGATCCAGCGTTCAGTGTCACGACATGTGTCATGCGGGTGCTCCGGTGCGTGAAAGTGAGAAGGCGTCGTGCAGGGCTGCCACGGCGCAGGAAGCCAGCCGGGCTTTGTCGTCATCGGCACGGCTGGTCAATATGATGGGCGCTTTGGCCCCCATGACCACACCGGCCCCTTCTGCATTGGCGATGTAGGTCAGTTGCTTGGCCATCATGTTCCCGGCATCCAGATTGGGCACCACCAGAATATCGGTTTTGCCCGCGACATCCGACACAATCCCTTTGGAACGTGCAGCCGCAAGGCTGACGGCATTGTCCATGGCCAGAGGGCCGTCAACAAGCCCGCCCGTGATCTGACCGCGCTCAGCCATTTTCGACAGCAAAGCCGCATCAACCGAGGATCGGATCGCCGGATTGACGGTTTCGATTGCAGAAAGAATACCCGCCCTGGGGTTTTCGATCCCCAGCGACAGGGCCAGGTCGATTGCGTTCTGGACAATATCAATCTTGGTTTCCAGATCGGGTTCGATATTGATCGCAGCATCCGTCACCAAGAGTGGTCTGGGTTGTCCGGGCACGTCCATGACAAAGACATGGGTAAAGCGGCGACCGGTGCGCAGGCCTTTCTCGCGCCTGAGCGCGGCTTTTAACAGTTCGTCGGTATGCAGATGCCCTTTCATCAGCGCCTTTGCTCGACCTTCCGCAACAAGATCGACCGCCGTGTTGGCCGCGCTGAAATGATCGCTCTGCGGTATGATTTCGATCCCATCCAACGATGCTCCGATTTCGGCGGCAGCGTTCGCGATCTTGTCCGGGTCACCGATCAGAATGGGTGTGATGATCGTCTCATGCGCGGCCAACAGCGCCCCACCCAGGGCATTGGGCTCTTCCGGAGCCACAACAGCAGTCGGCATAGGCGGCAGCGGGCGTACCTTTTCCAGCATGGCATCAAAATGACGATGACGTTTCACCACCAGTCCAGGCAAATCCAACTCGGCAAACACCATCTCTTTCTCCGGCGCGATCACGACGGCCTGCCCGCTGACGATCACGGCACCGTCCGATGGGCGCGTAACGACCGTGTCAAAGACAACCTCCCGGTTTGGTCGCTTTTCCAGAACGGTGACTTTGGAGACCAGTTCATCACCGGCATGCGCCCTTTCCACAAAGTCAAAGCATTGCGATTTGTAAAGCGTCCCTGCCCCCGGCAGAACGTTCCCCAAAACGGCCGAGATCAGGGCCCCCACGAACATGGCAGGGGCAACCGCTTCGTTGATGTGGTCGCCGTCGCCGTCTTCGCTGGCCAGATGGAGAGGATTGTGATTGCCCGAGTTGTTGGCGAACACATAGAAATCATCGACCGAGCACGTGCGGACCAACTCGGCGGTATCACCGACCTGAAGCTTGTTGTATGGCTTGTTGTGGTACTGCATGAGCTTTCGTTTCTGTTTTGATCGGTTTGGCGACGCTGTGAACTCTCTTGCTGATACCGAGTTCAGCGCACAATGAAAACAACGCATGCTGGCTGCCCGTATCGGTCTGCACGCTATTTCCGGTGGGTAACGCCTTCATGTCGTGACGCCCGGATAATGTGCAGATCGCAGATCAGGCGCGCCGCTTTCCGCCGCCGCCCTGTTTGCGCATCGAAAGACCGATCCGCTTTCTGGGCACATCCACCTCGACCACGCGCACTTTCACGACTTGCCCGGCCTTGACGACCTCATGCGGATCCTTGACGAAGCGGTCCGCCAGCTGGCTGACATGAACCAGACCGTCCTGATGAACGCCCACATCCACAAATGCCCCAAAGGCCGCCACGTTTGTCACGGTGCCCTCAAGAACCATTCCGGGCTTCAGATCGGTTATCTCTTCGATGCCATCCGCGAAACTGGCCGTGACAAAGCTGGGCCGGGGGTCCCGTCCGGGTTTCTCGAGCTCGGCAAAGATATCCAGAACCGTGGGCAGGCCGAAATCTTCGGTTACGAATTGTTGTGCCCGCAACCCTTTCAAGGACTCTTCATGGCCCATGATGTGCCTGATATCCCGCCCGCAGGCGGACACGACGCGGCGGGCGACTTCATAGGCTTCGGGGTGCACCGACGACGCATCAAGCGGTTCGGCGCCGTCCCTTATGCGAAGAAACCCGGCGCATTGTTCGAAGGCACGCGGACCCAAGCCTGCGACGGACAACAGGTCCTTGCGCGATTGGAACGGTCCGTTCAGATCGCGATGGGCGACGATGGCTTCGGCTTGCGCCGGGCCCAGCCCAGACACACGCGCAAGCAAAGGTGCAGAGGCTGTGTTCAGGTCAACCCCGACCGCGTTCACGACATCCTCGATCGCGGAATCCAGGGATTGCGACAGGCGGTGCTGGTCAACGTCATGCTGGTATTGACCGACGCCAATGGATTTCGGTTCGATTTTGACCAGTTCCGCCAATGGGTCCTGCAATCGCCGGGCGATGGACACCGCCCCGCGCAGCGAGACATCCAGATCGGGAAATTCTCGCGCTGCCAGTTCAGACGCGGAATAGACCGAGGCACCGGCTTCGGACACAACCACCTTGGTTGGCGCTTTTGCCGTCTTGGGCAGCAGAGCCAGCGTATCTGCAACCAACCGTTCGGTTTCTCGGCTCGCGGTTCCGTTTCCGATGGCGATCAGCTCGATCTGGTGGGCCGAGATCAGATTGAGGATGGTCGCCTGCGCCCCGCGCAAATCGTTTTTGGGTTGAAAGGGATAGAGCGTATCAGTGGCCACGACCTTGCCCGTTGCGTCAACCACCGCCGCTTTCACGCCGGTGCGGATGCCGGGATCAAGGCCCAAAGTGGCCTTGGCACCTGCCGGAGCAGCAAACAGCAAGTCCTTGAGGTTCCGTGAAAAGACCTGAATTGCCTCGTCCTGCGCACGGCTGCGCAGATCGGCCATCAATTCGACCATCATGGACAGCGAAAGCTTGACCCGCCAAGTCCACCCGGCAACTTTGCGCAACCAGGCATCACCCGGCCCATTGCCGCGTGTCTGCAAATGTACGGCCACGATGGTCTCGGCCCGGGCTGCCCCGAACTCCGGTTCCGGCGCGATATCAAGTGAAACAATGCCCTCTTTTGACGCCCGCAGCATTGCCAATGCCCTGTGCGATGGAACATCCGCCCAACGCTCGGAATGGTCAAAGTAATCGCTGAACTTGGCGCCTTCCTTTTCCTTCCCGTCGATAACCCTGGCGCTGAGCAGCGCCTCGCGCTGCATGAAGGCCCGCAATTCACCCAGCAATGTCGCGTTTTCCGTCAATCGTTCGGTCAGAATGTCGCGCGCGCCGTTCAGCGCGTCACGAGGGGTGGCAACGGTTTCGCTCAGATATGCCCCGGCCAGTGTTTCCGGGTCCGCATCGCGATCGGCCAGAATGGCTTCGATCAGGGGTTCCAGCCCGTTTTCACGCGCGATCATCGCCTTGGTGCGCCGCTTGGGCTTGTAAGGCAGATAGATGTCTTCCAGCTGTGCCTTGGTTTCGGCCCGAGCTATCGAATTGCTCAGATCTTCGGTCAGCTTACCCTGTTCTTTTATCGACTTCAGGATGGTTTCCCGCCGTGCCTCAAGCTCACGCAGATAGGTCAATCGCTCGGACAGAAGGCGCAATTGGGTGTCGTCCAACCCACCGGTTGCTTCCTTCCGATAGCGGGCGACAAAGGGAACCGTCGCTCCGTCATCCAAAAGATTGATCGCAGCACCGACCTGATCGGAACGTGCGTTGATCTCGGTGGCTATGGTGCGGGCGATACGGTCCAAGGGGGCCTCCTGAAACGGCAGTGGAAGGGCTTCTTAACCAGCCGTTTCAGCAAGGGGAAGTCCCTTGTACCGGTCCGTCGAAAGGCATCAGCAGGTAGCCACTGTTTTTGCGGCTATTTGGCATTTCTTGGACACTACCAGCGTGCGACGGCCTCAACTCCACGGCATCAACCCGCAATACCCGGTGCGCGCGCTTGCGTTATGCGCCATTTGCGCCAGCGTCGTCAGGTCAAAGACCGGCAGTTTCAGGTCTTCCTGAATGCGGTTTGCATAAGGCGGAAGATCCGTGCATTCCAATACCACCGAGCGTATTTCAGGCGTATCGCGCTTCAGCCTGCGCGCAGCGTCCAGCACTTCGGCCTCGATAAGATCAGTATCCATACGGGTGCGCGTGTTGCGCAGGATGACTTCGGCAAACTCGCTGGTGTGTTCCAGACCCTGCACGGCCACCGGAACGCCCCCCGCCCCAACGCCTTCGAAATGACGTTGTGTCAGCGCTGATGAATCCGCTGTAATCACCCCGACCGGTGCGCTGGCCCCGGTCATGTGAAAAGCCAATGGCACCTGTATCAGGCTCGAAGCGAAGACTGGCACCGATACGGCCGAGGCCAACTCTTTTTGGAACAGGGCGAGAAACCCGCAACTTCCAGTAATGGCGCGAACGCCTTCAGCCTCAAGCCGTTGCGCGCCTTGTATGAATGGGTTCAGCAGATCAGGTGTCGGGTTGTTCAGCAGCGTTGGCACCGTGACGCCATCTATCATCTCGTACAGCACGGGGAACGGAAGGCTGGAAGGGTTCTTGATATGACCGGGCGGTTTGGGGAAATAGCTTTCCAGACACAAAACGCCGATAGAGGCTCCGCAGATATTCTGTCCACCCTGGTAGATCGGCATAATGGGGCTATCCTTCTTCGAAACGGTGGTTGTTGCGCGTCAAAATCGCGACAAGGCGAATGAATCCAATGAGATGTTGAGGCGTTGCCCTGACACCAAATCAGCCACCAGCTCACCTGTTTTGGGGGCCATCATCAAACCGTAATGGGAATGACCAAAGGCGGTGAACAGGCCCTTGTGCCCCTCAACCGGACCAATCGCCGGCAAACTGTCGGGAAAAGACGGGCGTCGACCCATCCAGAACTGCGTATCCGAGGTGTTCAGATCCGGCATCATTGCGCGGGCCTGTGCGGTCAGAAGCGACTGTTTGCGTGGATCTGGCGGCGCGTCGATGCTGCCGAATTCGGCCGTGCCCGCCACACGCAAACCGTCCTGCATCGAACTGGCCACCACCTTGGCGTCCACGTCCATCACCGAGTTTTCCAGGCTGGCAGAGGGGGTCGGGAATTGGACATGGTATCCACGCTCGGCCACCAGTGGCACGGGCAAACCCAAGGGTTTCAGCAACCCGGCAGACCAAACCCCGGCGGCCAACACGACAGTATCGGCGTGAAGCGCACCGGCCGGCGAGGTCAAATGCCATTGTCCGTCTTCGGTGCGCTTTATTTCATTGACTTCTGTCCGCACGAATTCAGCGCCTTGTCGACGGGCCTTGTCGGCCAAAACCTCGCCAACCCGGCCGGGTGAGGTAACCCGCGCCTGCCCTTTGATCAGGATCGCTGCTTTGAAATCCCTGGATAAAGCGGGTTCGATCCGGCGCAGCTCTGGCCCGCCGATCCGCTCAAGCCGTCCGCCTTTTTCCTGCCGGATCAGATATCCCAGTTCTTTCAGGTCAGCCTGATCCGGGTTGCGAAACGCGTGGATATAATTGGAATCAACAACAAGGTCTTCGTGCCCGGTATTTTGCAGATGCCTTCGGTACAGATCTACCGATGGGCGGCACAATAACTCCATTGCGTCCGAGATATTGCGTACGGATTTCTCGCTCGAAGTCTTCAGGAACCTCAGGCCCCAGGGTATCATCCTGGGCCAGAACGCAGGCCTGACGGTCAACGCGCTTTTCGGGTCCAACAGCATCCGAGGAATCGTTTTCCAGATACCCGGCGTGGCCTGTGGAATGACCGACCAGGGCGAGACGACACCGGCATTGCCGAACGAAGTCTCCTGCCCCGGATCTCCACGGTCGATCAGACGCACGGCAATACCGCGCTCCTGCAACGAGAGCGCACAGCACAGACCGACGATCCCGGCGCCGATGATGGTCACTTGTTCAGGCATGTCAGACCGTTGCTTGAATTCGGCTGCGGGCGATCAACTGTGTGACAATGACAGGAGACGCCACCGCCAAAGCGATCAGGTCAGCCGTCAGCGTGGGCGCCACGAAGATAATCCCGGCAACGACCATCAGGATGCGCGACACGAGGTTGAGTGGCTGCAACCAATACCCCACGACCGCCGCCGAAAGCGCGATGACACCGGCAATACAGCTAGCGGCGGTATAGGTGAATTCCCAAAGATCGAACCCTGTGGAAGACACGAACAGCAAAACCGGCGCATAGACGAACGCCATCGGCGCGATCACCTTGCCCAGTCCCAGCGTAAAGGCGGACAGACCGGTGCGGAACGGGTTGGAATTCGCAATCGCTGCGGCGGCATAGGCCGACGTGCAGACCGGAGGTGTGATCTCGGAGACCACGCCGTAATACAGCACGAACAGATGGCTGGCGATGGGTGGAACCCCCAACTGCGCCAGCGCAGGCTGCGCGACCGAAACGAGCATGATGTACAGTGCGGTGGTCGGAATGCCGGCCCCCATCAGAATGCAGACGATGGCAATGAAAACCAGCGAGATAAACAGTTGCAGGTCTTCCATTGCAAACAGTTGGAAACTGCCGAACGAGATCATGTTGTAGAGATCGGATGCCAGATTGCCCGCACCCTGTGTCACCATGAATCCGATGCGGAAACCGATACCGGTGGTGTTGATCACACCCACCACGATACCCACCGCGGCGGCAGCGGCCCCCACGGCCAGCGAGTACTTTACCCCAAGTTCGACCGCGGCCAGCATCTCGGGTACTTCGACCCGTTTCTGCGGGTTCAGCGTGGCGATAACCGACAATCCGCACAGAATCGCGGTCATGGACAGGTCGAACCCACCGTCGGAGAACTTCCAAAGCACGAACGCAAGAAACGCCGCTGCGTAGATCAGAGTTGGCGGCTGTTTGATCCGCGACATGCCCGCGATCACCGCCAGCGATATGCCACAGAAGGCCGACATGAAGGGCGTGTATCCAGTGAACAAAACTACCAGCAGACCGATCAGCGGCACGATATTGGCCCAGCCTTCGGCCCAGACGGCCTTGAGTTGCGGCAATTGCTCTTTCGCCAGACCTTGCAGGTTCAGCTTGCGCGCCATCAGATGCACCACGGCAAAGACGCCGACATAATGCAGGAGCGCTGGGAAGATCGCAGCGATCACGATGGTGGTATAAGGCACCTCGAGGAACTCGGCCATGATGAAGGCCGCAGCGCCCATGATGGGCGGTGTGATCTGGCCGCCAGCCGAAGACGCGGCCTCGACCCCGCCCGCAAAGTGACCGGGGTATCCAAGGCGCTTCATGTTGGGAATTGTCAGCGCGCCGGTCGAAACGGTGTTGGCCACCGAAGAGCCCGAGATCGTGCCGAAGAAGGCCGAGGATACCACCGACACTTTGGCCGGGCCGCCCGTATAGCGGCCCGCCAAAATGGTTGCGTTGTCAATGAACAGTTGCCCAAGCCCCGTTCGCTGAGCGATCACGCCGAACAGGACAAAATGGAACACGATGGTCGAAACGACCCAAAGCGTCACGCCATAGATTCCTTCCTGCGGGAAGTACATTGACGATACGAAGGTTTTGAAGTTCACGCCCGGATGTTGAAGCAACCCGGGAAAATAGGGGCCCAGCAGCGCGTATGAAATGAATACGCAGATAATCAGCGGCAGCACCCAACCCAGCGTGCGGCGCGCGATGTCCAGTACCAGAAGGATGATGATGACGCCGAGGATTACATCATAGCTGTTTGGGTTGCCCATGCGGAAGGTTTGTTCCTCGATCCCCAGGAACGGTATGCCGCGCCAGGCGAAACCCACGTAAAGCGCGGCGATGATGCCAAGCGCCATGAAGACCAGATCATAGAGAGGGACGTTGCCAACGCGGAAACGACTGACTTTGAGAGCATAGAGGCTTTTGGCTCCGACAATCGGGATCGTGGCGTAGACCAGAATGAACAGCAGAGCCAGATAGATGCCCATATGCCAGTGGTCGGCAGGTAGGCCGAAACCAGCCGTGAAGAATTCGTAGAATGCAAAGATCAGGGCGACGACACGCAACACCTTGCCTGCCGTGGGCGTGACCTGCCGGACAGCGGCGCCTTCGTCGAACTGTTCTTCGATGGCCGCAAGTTCCTCGGCCGTCAGTTCGTGGTCATCAAGTTTCTGGGTCTCGGACATGATGGCCCCCCGATTTCGCATGATTCCAGAGTGCGGTGCCCCGACCGGGGCACCGACGACAGGTTTCAGTCAGGTGTGGTTATTGAAGAAGACCGGCTTCTTTATAGAATTTCTCGGCACCCGGATGCAGCGGAACACCCAGCGCCTCGACACCGTCGAGGGCGGTATCAGGCGTGATCTGCTTGCCCTTTGCGTGGCCGTTGTCCAGCAGTTTGCGCGTGTTGTCGTTCCACAGGGCCTTGGTCAGCTGATAGACCAGGTCTTCGGACAGATCCGATGACACGACCAGCATCGCGCTTACCGCGGGGGTCTTGGTTTCGGAATCGATGCCTTCATATACACCCCCCGGGATAGCGGACGGGATATAGGCAGGAATGATCTCGTTGATCTTTGCCAAGTCTTCATCGCTGAAGGAATGCAGGTTCATGCCCTTGGTCGAAGACAGCTGCACCATTGCGGCAACCGGCCAGCCCGCCGCGTAGAAATAGGCGTCAAGTTGGCCATCGGCCAGACGTTCGGCGCTCTGACTGTTGTTCAATTCGGCCTCATCCATATTGTCACGGTTGACGCCCCATGCTTCCAGCATTTGCAACACGGCCACCTGCGTGCCCGAACCGGCCTGCGCGATACCAACGCGCTTGCCTTTGAGGTCACTCAGATCGTTGATCGTCTGGCCTGCGGGAAGAACCAGGTGCAGGTCTTCGGGGAACAGGTTTGCGACGATGCGCAGCTTCGGGTGGGGTTTGCCTTCAAACTTGCCCTCACCCAGATACATCGAACGGGTTACATCAGCCGCGGCCAGACCGGCCTCAAGCTCGCCGTTTTGCACGGCGGCATTGTTGAAGACCGACGCAGTTGTCGACTGCGCGATCGCGATCAGCCCGGGCACACCGCATTGGCCGCCCTCTTCGCAGGGGCGTGAGCCCGGAGGGGCCGAAATTCCGTTGGCGATGGTCCCGCCGATCGGGAAATAAGTGCCGCCCGCACCGCCGGTGCCGATGCGGAAAAAGGTTGGGTCCTGTGCAAGCGCCGGTGCAGCCAATGCACCCGCCAAAGCCAAACCCGTCAGGCATTTCATCAATCTCATCGTAAGCTCCCAGTTGTGGATTATTGGATTCGGTTTGTCCGAATTCTGATCCGTTCAGCCTATGCAATTTTAACATAAAAACAAATTTGTTATATTTAACAAAACGAAAGTTTAGCTTATGCTTTGGACATGAACCTTGCTCAATTGACTGTTTTTCGTGAGGTGATGGAAACCGGGTCCATCTCTCAGACCGCAAAGAAGCTGAACCGGACACAACCGGCGATCAGCCTGGCAATCAAGAACCTGGAAAGAAGTCTTGGACTGACCCTGTTCGAACGAAAAGGCCGGCGTTTGATCCCGGTGCCCGAGGCGCATTACCTGTTGGCGGAAACCACTGGGATACTGGACAGATTATCAACGGTTTCCAGCACGATGCACGGGCTTCTTAAAGGAAGTTCAGGCAACCTGAACATTGCCGCCATGCCGGGACCGTCCATTTTTGCCTTTCCGAATTTCATCAGCCGCTCGGTTGGCGGAAATCCGGACATTCGGGTTACGCTGTCAACCCGCAGCTCGCCCCAGATAATGGAACTTGCTGGCACTCAGAACATTGATTTCGGGTTTGCTGATTTCGAACACCCGGTCGGAAAGAAGCCGCAATTCACGGCAGAGATCATCAGCGGAGATTGCTTTTGCGCAATGGATCGGGACAATCCGTTGGCGCAAGAAAAGGCTTTGACGATTTCGGATCTCGATGATGTGCCAATGGGTGGACTGTACGACACCCACCCTTTCCAGAAAAAAGTTCAGCGCGCTTTTCAGATGGTTTCAGCCACTTACAAACCAAGTGTGACGTGCCAGTATTTTCTTCCGCTCATTCCGTTTGTTGGATCGGGGCAGTGCTGCTCGATTGTCGATCCTTTGACCGTTGCGACGGAACGGAAACTGAACATCTCGCATGGCCGTGTGGTATTCCTGCCTTTCAAGGACCCCCTCAGATACGAATACGCCATCCTGTCGCCGGATCACCGCCCTCCGTCGCAATTGGCGCTGAAAATAAAAGCGGGGTGGAAGGCGGAAGTTGTATCGATGCTGGATCAGACCAACGCGAACCCGCGGACGGAAGATTTCTGAAAGACACAGGACGGCACTGTGACGCAGGCGACAACCGGAAGAACTCAGATGCTGCGCGCAACAGAGGCCTCCAGCGTCGATTTGAGCTGTTGCGCATCTATCGGTTTGTAGAACAGCGGCAGCTTTGCTTGTTTGCACTGCTGGACAAGCTCTTGTGATCGATTGGCTGAAATAATGCAGCCGGGCAAATGCCCGAATTCATCCGTCAGCGCACGCATGGCGTCCGTCCCTGTTTTCCCGTTATTCAATTGATAGTCTGCGACAACAAAATCTGGCAGGATACCTATTTCGCGCAGAAGGCCAATCGCTTCGCTTTCGCTTTCGCATTCAAGAACTTCGACGCCCCAGGATTCGATGGTCATGGTCAAGGCGCCGCGCAGGTTTTCATCGTTTTCGATCAACAGGGCGACGGTGTTGCCCAGCACATTCGAGTTCGGTTTTTGTACCACTGAAGAGCAGAGAGAAACCTCTGGTTTTGCCCGGGCCAAAGGTATTTCGACCGAAAACCCCGTTCCCTTTCCAACTTCGGAAAACAGCTGGATGGGATGTTGAAGCAACCCGCAGGCCCGCTCGACAATCGCAAGACCCAACCCCATGCCTTCGGCGGCGCTGGCATCCGAATGCAGGCGCTGAAATTCCTGAAACACGATATCTCTTTGGTCGGATGCTATACCGATACCCGTGTCCCAGACTTCCAAGGCAATTGCGTTCTTGCGATGCCTGACACCAACAAGAACTTTGCCGGTCTCGGTGTACCGGATCGCGTTTGACAGCAGATTCTGCAATATCCGCCGAAGGTAACTGGCATCGCTTGTGACCAGAGCCTTTGTGTCGACAAAACGCAATTTCAGACCTTTGGCCTGGGCGACGGGCTTGAACGCGTCTTCCATCTGCAAGAAAAGCTCGCCCACCGACACCGTGGACAGATGCGCCTTGGCCCGCCCGGAATCCAGCTTTGAGATGTCCAGCAGGGCTTCGAGAATGTGTTCGACACTGTTCAGGGCGCTTTCTGCTTTTGCTGCGACGGTCTGCGCTGTGTCTTTGTCCAAACCGCTGCCCAGTGACGCAACATAGAGTTTTGCCGCAGACAGAGGTTGCAACAGGTCATGGCTGGCGGCAGCCACAAAACGCGATTTTGACGCGTTCGCCCGTTCAGCCTCGTTCAGCGCATCCGCAAGTTCCATTGTGCGAGACGCCACACGTTGTTCCAGCATTTCCTTGGCTTCGTACAAAGCCTCGGCAGACTTCCGCTCTGCAGTTACATCGGTAAAGGAAATCACAAAGCCCCGGTCAGGCATTTCCTGGGCAAAGACCGACAGGATTTTCGATCGCCCCCGATGCATCTGGAACTGAAGGGGGCGGCGATAGGTTGGTCGGCTGACCCAATCCAGCAGATCCGCCTCGGTTATGCCTTTCTGAAAGCTGATGTTGTCGCCCAGGCGATTGGACAGGGTTTCAAACCGCGTGCCCATCTGAAACTGCGTGATCGGAATGGCCAAAAGCTCGCTTGCGCGGGTGTTCCACCCGATCATGCGGTGCTTGTTGTCAAAGATGCAGACGCCCTGATCGATATGTTCAAGCGTGGCGCGGATCAACCGCGCCTTGTCATCCAGAATGCGATCCCTTTCTTGCCGTTCGATCCGCATGATGTCTGTCACGTCGGTTTGCAAGATCACGGTGCCCCCGTCTGGCGTGCGGTGTTCGGAAACTTGCGACCACCGATTGCCAGAAAGACGAACATTGAACACCACGTGGTCATCTGCGTGACGATCCAGGCGGCTTTTGGCCCAGTCCCCCGGGGTCATTGTCTCTGGCAGGGACAGGAACCCGGATTGGCTGACCAGTTCCACGTAGTCGGCAAAGCGCAAGCCGGGGTTCAGCTGTTCCTGAATGTCGGGCATATGCATCCCGAACCGGCTGTTGCACAGCACCAGTTCTTCGTCACGATTGAACAGGGCGAATCCTTCCTGCACCGTTTCGATCGCATTTGCCAAATCTGCGCGCGCTGCTTCGGTTTCCTTGTTGGCCTGCGCCAACCTGGCGTTGGAGTCATTCAGAAGCTCAAGCGCGCGCTCAAGATCATCCGTTCGGGCGCGGACCTCTTGTTCAAGCACCGCCGCCCGTTGGAACTGAGCATAAGCCGCGCCAGAGGCATTGGTGGATTCTTCCACGCGCCGCATCAGGGCTTCGACGATTTTCCTGAGCTTCTCGTTCTGACGATCAAGTGAGTCCGAGGGATCTGTGAGATGCTCGATCATGCCTTACTCTTTCTCGGGCGGGTATATCGCCACACCGGTCAGGGTCTGGTTCACATGGATCGAATTGAATTGCTCTCCATAGGTCGAGAAACCGACCACGTGATTGCGAGACAGAATGTTCGAGATCGCGCGCGTCTTCTGCTTTTGCTGGGCCTCCAGCCGGCGAAGAATGCAGTCACAACCCAAAATGGTGTCGGGTTGCTGCTTCTCGGTCAACAGGCTGATTTCTTCCTGTAGGTGTTCAACCATGTCCCGAGGTTCGGCCAGCGTCAGGACCAAGCCTTCGTCAATCGCCGAAAAAAAGACAAGATCGCCGTTTCCCGCCACCTGCTGGATCGCACGGACATGGTGTTGCCCGCCTATTTGCACAACGACCGGATGGGCTGCGAATGTGAATGTAGTGAGCTGTTCCGGGTCTTTGCCGAGAATGCGGGCGTATTCGCGGGCAGCGGGTTCGGCATTGATTTCCTGAACGATGCGTTTGGCCGGGTCCGCCTTGGTCACCACCATGCGGCGAGCGGTGGGCAGAAGGTGATCGGTCTTGAACACCTTGATCGGACACCGCGTGCGAACCTGGGTCAGTATGGCGGCATTGCTTCTTGCCTGTCCCTGATACAGAACATATGTGCGCCCGAATTTGGTTCCATCCCCCGCCGATCCACCGAACAATGGTACCGGCCCAAGCCCCACAGCCAATTCCGACGTCAGTTCATCTTCTTTTGTCGACAGCCCGTCAATCATCAGGAACGTGAATTCGTGGCTCCATTCGGGCGCGCTTGCCATCATCGCGTTCCTGTTGTGGATCATCTCTTTGATGATGCTGTCGGAATCGAATTCGTTCAGGTCCGGAACAAGAACCGTGCGTGTTTCGAAATGGGATTGCGGCAGGCCGATCGCGACGATCTGATCTTCGCAATACCCACTATCCGCCAGCTCTCCGGCGGTGGTGCATCCAACAATCGGGGTCGGCGCAAAGGCGCGCGCGGCATCCGCGATCACCACGGGTGCATCAGCGTTCGGGCTGACAAAAAGAATGACAAGCGCAAGTGGGTCATCACCCAACTGGCGTCTGAGTTTCTCGATCGACTGCCCGGTGTCGTGGCGTGCAAAAGCCGTTTTGACGATGCCTGGCGTACGGGCCCGGGCTGTTGCCCGCCCGACTGCTTGGTCCATCGTGCCTCCTCCCTAAAAGCGCGACGATGACGTGAGAGTATGACGCCTAGCCTTGATCTTGCAAGACACTGGCAAAGGACGCTTTCTTGGCGATCAGAACCGCCTGCGTGCGGCTTTGGACACCCAGTTTTCGCATTATTGCGGTCACATGCGCTTTGACGGTCGTTTCCGCAATCGACAGGTCATAGGCGATTTGCTTGTTCAGTTTACCTTCGCAGATCAGTTGCAGGATACGCGCCTGCTGGTTTGTCAGTGTCGCCAGTCGTTTGACCGCTTCGCCGTGTTCGTCGTCTTCCTCTGTGTCGATCAAAACGCAGCCTTCCGGCACGAAGACGTCACCGGCATGCACGGTCTCGAATGCAGTACGGAACACGTCGCGCTGACTGTGCTTGGGGACATAGCCCGATGCGCCGGCCTGTATCACCTGGCTGACGACGCGGTTGTCGGTCAGCGACGACACCACGATTACCGGTGCGTTTGCGGCAGCCTTCAAGCGGACAAGGCCATCCAGCCCGTCCACATCCGGTAAATTGAGATCCAGCATGACAGCATCAGGTTTCAGCCCACTTGCCAGCAGATCCAATGCGTCTTCCAGCCGGTCTGCCGTATGGATTTCCCGAATCTGAGCCACACTTTGCAGGGTCATCGACAAGGCGTCGCAAAACAATGGATGGTCATCAACGATCAGCACGTTTTCGAAATCATTGCGTGCGGCGGATTCAGCAAGCATCTGGTATAGCCTTTTGCATTCAAATAGTCTCCAGCCTAACCAATCCTAGCAACGAATGAAATCCACGCATACTGGCGGAAAGTCGTATAGCAACGCGCACCCCGGATCAGGGGCACGCGTCAGGATTTTGTTACGTCCTAGGGCAGTTAGCCGAAGCCAGTTCCTTCGGCAGGCGGAAAGTCCACAAGGTGCCGCCCTGGTTCAGGTAGTTGACCTTCTTGGCCACCTTATCACCCCACAGAGGAACCGCGCCGCCCCAGCCCGAAACGATCGAGACATATTGTTCGCCGTCCTGTTCCCAGGTCACAGGCTGCCCGACGATGCCCCAGCCGGTCTGGAACGACCGCAGTTTCTCGCCGGTTTCGTCATCCAGCGCGATAAACTCACCTTCGGGCGTGCCGAAGGACACCAGCCCGCCAGCCGTCGTCATCACGCCTGACCACAGCGGCGCGTCGTTCTTGTATTCCCATTTCCATTCGCCGGTATCCGGGTCGATGGCCTTGAGCGAGCCGATGTGATCTTCTTAGTTTGGTTTGATCGTAAAGCCTGCGCCCTGATAGGCGGCACCCTTTTTGTACGAGATCGGCTCGTTCCAGATATCCATGCCCCATTCGTTCGATGGCACATAGAAGTTACCGGTACGCTGCGAGAAGGCCATCGGCATCCAGTTCTTGCCGCCAAGGAAAGAAGGCGATGCAAAGATCACTTCACCCTTCTTGCCATCAGCCGCTGACGCCGGATCGCCAGGGCGGTTGTCTTCGACAAAGATCGGGCGGCCGGTCTCATCCACGCCGGACGTCCACGTTATGTCTTTGACAAACGGATTGGCCGACACAAAGGCGCCGTCTTCGCGGTTCAGAACATAGAAATACCCGCCGGGATTTCCGGTGATCACCAGCCCGTCGACGATCAGCGGAGCCGCAGTGTAGGTGTAAGAGTACCCCGCCTTGTAATCCGCGATCTTGTCACGCCACACAACGTCACAGGTGGCTTTGTTCAGGGCCACGATCCGGGCATCAAGTGTCCCGAAAATCACCTTGTCACCGTAGATGGCGGCACCCCGATTCAACACGTCACAGCAAGGCAGGATGCCCTCGGGCAGGCGCGCATCGTATTGCCAGACCTCTTTGCCGGTCTCCAGATCAATCGCATACAGGCGCGAATACGATCCGGTGATGTACATCATGCCGTCATAGATCAGCGCCTGGGTTTCCTGCCCGCGCTGTTTTTCGCCACCAAGGCTGAACGCCCAGGCCGGCAACAGGTTCTTGACGTTGTCCTTGTTCAGCATGTCCAACGGGCTGTAGCGCTGCAAGTGGCGTCCCATCCCGTTTGTCATGACCTGGGTCGTAATTGACTGGTCGTTGGCCAGATCGTCCTCGGTAACTTCTGCATGGGCCGTGCCCACTGCAATCACGCTTGCGACCACCGTCATTGTGAACCGGTTCATCGGTGTCCTCTCTAGACTTGAGTCTTCCCTCCACGCCGAATCCCCGACAGGTCGGAGCTGTTGGCATGGCAACTATTCGCAGGCGGGTCTGTCGGCGAAACTGCACAATGGTCGTGGGGGCAATTCGCGCATTTCATCCGGGCTCCACACTCATGGTTTCGGCGGCACCAGCGGTGACTTATCGGACCACTTTCGGGCATCTGTCGCAACGGATTGCGACGCGGCGCGGATCCTTCTCCCGGACGAACATGATCTTGATACGGTTGCGCCATTTGGCCCTGCGCGCGTCGTTCGGAACGGGTTTGTCCCGCGACGTCCCGCCCAGAATGCAGGGATATGTTTCCTTGACCTTTCAGGCCGCCCAAAAATCTGCCGACCACCATTGCCGCTGAAATTCAGGAGCTTGATTCAGTTTTCGGCGTCGATTTCAGAGCTGACCCAAAGTTCGGTTCCGCCCTTCATGAATTCCGCGTGGCGCGGGCGCGAATCCACTAGGGTGTTGGCGAACAACTCCTGTGTTTCGGTATCGAGCTAATGAGCCATGTTGGTGGTCTCGGATGTGGTGACAGCGATCTTTCCATCGGGTGAAACCGCCATTCCTTCCGGTTCGATACCCACGTCAATCTGGGCAATCACCCTCCGCGACACCGTATCGACGACAGTTGTGATCGCGTCATCTTCGTTGGCGATGTAGAGATGCCGATCATTCGGGTGCAAAACGAACTGTTCGGAGTCTTCGCCGGACGGCAGATCAAAAAGGATTTCTCCGGTTTCGGGATCCATGACCTGCACCGAGTCATTGTCTGAAGCGCAGATGTAGAGAACCGAGAAGTCCTTGGTAAAAGTAATCCCGCGTGGTCGTTCACCGGTTTCAAGGGTGCGGATCACTTCAAACGTTTCGATGTCGATCACACTGAGCGTGTCGTCTTTTTCGTTGCTTACCCAGATTTCATCTGCGGCCGCCGGGGCGCAAAGTGCCGTCGCAGCCAAAAGGGTGGCTACCTTCATCTTCATTCCTCCTTGAAGGCCGTGCACTGGCTTTCGGGCTCATCAATGCCAAGCGTATCCAGTTCCGTTCGTTGGTGCAGGAAACCCTGAAGCGGTGCGAGGGCCACGACAGCCCGTCCCGTCACCAAAGGGATTGGTTGGCGCAACTGGCCGTTCCAGGCGCGGAAACTCATCGCCCGGCCCTTGAAGCCTGCCAGTTCAAATCTGTCCGACAGAATGTAGTCCGGCAGAACAGAAGGATCGCCAGATTGCGTTCGGGTCACAGCCTCGCCCAATGACCGAAACGCAGCCCATGCCGCATAGTCGATTGACCTCATCGACCGTCCTGCTTGATCGGCGAACCGGCTCTGCAACTGAACCGCCCCCCATTGCTCGACCACGGGCGACCACGCCACCGGTCGCAACCCTTCCGAACCTGCAACCGGTCTGGGTTCCCATGTGTTGAACGGTATGGACCGGGCAAAGTCGTTCAGTTCATCAGCAACCAGCAAGACATCGTAATCTCCGAAATCCTGAGTGAAAACTGGAACTTCCTGGGCCGCATTACGTCTCAGGTCAGCATCAAAACGCCAGATCTTTTCTGCACGAAACTCCAGTCCGAACTTGGTCAGCGGCTGTCTCAAGGCGTCTGCAAAGGCCACGTCCGACACGTGCTCTCCGGTGATCAGAACCAGATCGTCCCAGCGTCTTTTGACCAGAAACTGTGCCAATACGTCCGTGCGCATCGCGTCTGATGGCATAGTGTGCAGCAGGTTGGCGCGGCCGGTGGTATCTCTTATGTCGCGTTCGGGTGCAGACGCGTTGAACAAGATGGCGTCGGCGGCCTCGGGAAGATCAGCGACCGCCAGTTGCGCCTGCGCAGGTGCGTCCAATATCAGGAAGCTTGTCTGGGACAGGGCCCGGCGCGCCGTTTGAAGCCAATCCCCGTCTTGCGGGGCTGTCGCAACTGTCAGTTCGTACTTGTGACCCAGAAATTTGGCCGTTGTCAGATTGTCTGTCTGTGCCAGTTTCGCACCCGCCGCACCAAGGTCTTCGGGCAATGGGTCAAGGTTCGACAAAACCGGTGGTCACCTGACCTGTTGCTGAAGGTAAACAACAGATACAGAGACCTCAGCCGCAGCAACCATTGGCAACAGAACAAGGGTTGCTAAGACGCGAAAAACATGGCCGTGTTTGCTCCTCCTCCGATGCGCCTCCACTAAAATGAGTCCTTGGGTGGCATGCCATTCGACCTTAGTCGCACGCAGCGGGTCATCTGCAACCAAGGTCGAATTTCACGATGGTTTTCCCTGAGCTATGACCGGGGCAAGCATCAGAAGGAGGAAACGATGCGTCTTGTATTTTTTTGCACACAGCGCTGGCTGGCCTGACCGCAGGCGGCATGGCGTTTGCGCACGGAGATGTCGCCCCGCAACCGGTGAATACAGATGCCCTGCCGGATGTGGGTGAGGAATGGTTGATCGAAAACCCCTATCGCGATCAGGGTGATGAGGTTTGGCAAGCCGCCATCGAAATTGGCGATTCCGGTTACAATCAAAACTGTGCGCGCTGCCATGGGTTGGGCGTGGTTTCCGGCGGTTTGGCGCCTGACCTGCGCTACCTCGAGGCTGAAGAATATGGCGACGAATGCTACGTGGAACGGTTCCGCGAAGGCTATACCCAGAACGGGATCACCAAGATGCCGGCCTTCGGAGAGCTGTTGGGCCAAAAGGCCGCCTGGGCCATTCGCACCTATATCGAAACGCGCCGCGACGATGGAGCGCTGGACGATCATACGGATCGGCTGAAAGAAATCCGTGACCTTCTGGCCTCGATGGCCGACGGTGGGGAAGGCGATGCCGCGGCGCTTCGGTCGGAACTCAGCGAGATTGCAAGCACCGTGGAAACAGGATCGGGCGCCCCAGTGGCTGACAGCGTGGCCTTCCGCGCCGCTGTTCTGATCTCGGACGACAGTCCTGATTTCGCGGAAGCCGCAGAACAACTGACATTTGGATTGTCTGCCGCGCACAAGGACGGCAGACTGAGGCACATGATCGGACGCTCACTTTTTCTCCTCCTGTTGGCTGCCACCCTTTCCACCGGAATGGCGATGGCCCGATGCGAGGATCATGTGCCTCAACCCAAACCACAAAACGCTGGTCGGGATATCGTTGGCGCCGATCTCGATACCATTGTCGAGCGTGGCTATATCGAATTCGCCGCCTATGACGATTTCCCACCGTGGTCCTATGAGAGGGACGGCAAGATACTTGGCGTGGACATCGACATAGGCAGGTTGATTGCCGAGGAGCTGGATGTTGAAGCGCGTTTCAATCTGGTGGCTGCCGGAGAAAACCTTGAGGCCGACCTGCGCAACTGGATCTGGAAGGGACCCCTGATCAATGGGCGGGTCGCAAATGTGATGTTGCACGTTCCCTATGACAGCGAATTCGCCTGCCGGGTCGAACAGGTGGTCTTCACCGGGCAATACCATGACGAGGAAATCGCCATCGCGTATGGCCGCGATACCTATCCCGATGACCCGCCAGTTCCTGCGTATTTCCGGATCGACACTGTCGCCGTCGAGAACGATTCTATTGCCGATTTCTATTTGTCGGCATTTCCCGGCGGTCAATTGGCACGAAACATGCGCAGATATCCCACTGTCGCCAAGGCAATGCAGGCGCTTGCCGGTGGTGAGACGATGGCGGCCATGGGACCGCGTGCCCAACTTGAGGCCAGGCTGGCGCCAGAGCTGGACATCCATACCCCACCCCTGCCCGGTTTTGCCGTCAGTTCATGGACCACTGGCGTGGCCGTTCATTTCGCCTATCGCGGCCTCGGCTATGCTGTGGGCGATGCCATTTATGCGGCGTTGCGGGACGGGCGCATCACCGAAATCTTCAATCGTCACGGCCTTACACATTCGCCGCCCGCGCTGCGGTGACTACACCCAAGGTCTTATAGGCAAGGCGGCAAACACCGCGTAGCGTAACAAAAAATATACTTGGAGAAGTGAAATGGAACTCAATGACAGCCGCGTCATCGCCGCGCCGCGATCCAAAGTCTGGGCCGCGCTCTTGTCGGCAGAGGTTCTGAAAGAATGCGTGCCGGGATGTCAGGAGATGACAGGTTCGATCGAAGACGGGTTCGAGGCCACCGTCGTGCAGAAAGTAGGCCCGGTCAAAGCGACTTTCAAAGGCTCTGTGACCCTTTCTGATCTCGTGAAGCTTGAAAGCGTAAAGTTATCGGGTGAAGGTAAGGGAGGAGCCGCCGGATTTGCCAAGGGTGCGGCCGATGTCACCTTGTCGGACGCCCCCGAAGGTACGCTGCTGACCTACAAGGTTGATGCGCGCGTCGGTGGCAAGCTGGCTCAGTTGGGGGGGCGCGTGATTGATGGGGTTGCCAGAAAAATGGCCGACCAGTTCTTTGAGAACTTCCAGAATGCGGTCGAACCCGAAACCTCGGAAGAAGGCGAGACCGGGGAAGAAAAGAAAGGTTGGATCAAGCGCGTGTTAGGCGGTTGATCCTTAGGAATTCAGGGAGGAGAAAGTCATGAAAATTTCCATGACCGTGAACGGCAAAGCCGTAAGCGGAGACGTCGAGGGCCGGACATTGTTGTCCGGTTTTCTGCGCGATCATCTGTCTTTGACGGGCACGCATGTGGGGTGCGACACAGCGCAATGCGGTGCTTGCGTGGTGCATGTGAATGGCGAAGCGGTGAAATCGTGCAACATGCTTGCCGCCGAAGCAGACGGCGCTGATGTCGGCACGATTGAAGGTCAGGCATCGCCAGATGGTTCGCTGAACGTGATCCAGCAGGCGTTTCAGGATCACCACGGTCTTCAGTGTGGTTTCTGCACTCCGGGCATGGTGATGAGTGCCGCAGCGCTGCTGAAAGAGAACCCGCGGCCGTCAGAGGCGGAGATCCGGAAATATCTGGAGGGCAACCTGTGCCGCTGTACCGGGTACCACAACATCGTCAAAGCGATCATGGCCGCATCCGGCCAGGACGTGGGCAGCATCGCTGCCGAATGATGCCGCTGCGGGCGTGATCTTAACGCCCGTGGGATGAGTAAGGGATGCAACAGCATCCGTTTATGGGAGGAGAACAAGCAATGCCCAAAGACAGTGGCATCGGAGCCAGTTCCAAGCGGCGTGAAGACGTACGCTTTCTGACCGGAGCAGGCAATTACACCGACGATATCAACGTACATGGTCAGGCCTATGTCCATTTTCTGCGGTCTGATATCGCGCATGGCCGGATCAAATCCCTGGACACTTCGGCGGCCGAAGGCATGCCGGGCGTGGTCAAGGTTTTTACCGGCAAGGATTTCGAAGGCGTGGGCGGCATGCCCTGCGGCTGGGAAGTCACCGACAAGCACGGCGCGCCGATGCAAGAGCCCCCTCACCCCATTCTGGCGCAGGGCAAAGTGCGCCATGTGGGCGACCCGATCGCGGCCGTTGTGGCCGACAGCCTTGAGCAGGCCCGCGACGCGGCCGAGGCCATCGAGGTGGATATCGAGGAACTGCCCGCGGTGATCGACATGAAAGCCGCCGCGCAGGATGGCGCGACCCTGGTCCATGACGATCTGAAGAACAACATCTGCTATGACTGGCAGCTGGGCGAGGCGGACGACGCCAAGGTGAACGAGGTGTTTGCCAACGCGGCGCATGTCACCACGCTGGAACTGGTGAACAACCGTCTGGTTGCCAACCCGATGGAACCGCGCGTGGCCGTGGCGCAATACAGCCGGGGCACGGATGAATACACGCTCTATACCACGTCGCAGAACCCGCATGTGATCCGGCTGCTGATGTGCGCCTTCGTGCTGGGCCTGCCCGAGCACAAGGTCCGCGTCGTGGCGCCGGATGTGGGCGGCGGTTTCGGCACCAAGATTTTCCACTATGCGGAAGAGGCGTTCTGTACCTTTGCCGCCAAGGCCTGCAACCGTCCGGTCAAGTGGACGGCCAGCCGGTCCGAGGCGTTCATGTCGGATGCACAGGGCCGTGACCATGTCAGCAAGATCGAGCTGGCGCTGGATGCCGACAACAATTTCGTCGGGCTGCGCACCAACACATACGCCAATCTGGGTGCCTATCTGTCCACCTTCTCCAGCTCGGTCCCGACCTGGCTGCACGGTACGCTGATGGCAGGCAACTACAAGACGCCGGTCATTCAGGTGAACGTGAAGGCGATGTTCACCAATACAGTGCCGGTGGACGCCTATCGCGGCGCAGGCCGCCCCGAAGCGACGTACCAGCTGGAGCGCGTGATCGACAAGGCCGCGCGCGAACTGGGCGTGGATCCGATCGCGCTGCGTCGGCAGAACTTCATCACGCAGTTCCCCTACGACACGCCGGTGGCACTGACCTATGATACCGGGGATTACAACGGAACTATGGACAAGCTTGAGACCGCCGCCGATCTGGCAGGTTTTGCAGCGCGGCGCGCGCAAAGCGAAGCCAACGGCAAGCTTCGGGGCTTGGGCATCAACTGCTATATCGAGGCCTGTGGCATCGCACCTTCCAACATTGTCGGCATGCTTGGGGCCCGGGCGGGCCTTTATGATGCAGCAACGGTTCGGGTGAACGCCACCGGTTCGATCAGCGTCATGGTCGGCGCGCACAGCCACGGGCAAGGGCACGAGACGGCCTTTCCGCAAGTGGTGGCCGACATGATCGGCATCGACGAGTCGATGGTCGAGATCGTGCATGGCGATACATCGAAAATCCCGTTCGGCATGGGCACATATGGTTCGCGTTCGCTGGCGGTCTGTGGCTCGGCCATGGTCAAGGCGACCGAAAAGGTGATCGACAAGGCCAAGAAGATCGCCGCCCACCTGCTGGAAGCGTCCGAGGCCGATATCGAGCTGAAGGACGGTCAGTTCAGCGTTGCGGGTACTGATAAGTCAGTGGCCTGGGGCGATGTGACCCTGACGGCCTATGTCCCGCACAACTATCCACTGGAAGTGGAGCCCGGGTTGGAGGAAACCGCGTTCTATGATCCGGCCAACTTTACCTTCCCGGCAGGCGCCTATGCCTGCGAAGTCGAGGTTGATCCGGAAACCGGTCAGGTCAGCATCGAGAAATTCACTGCGGCGGATGACTTCGGCAACATCGTTAACCCGATGATCGTGGATGGTCAGGTGCACGGTGGTATCGGTCAGGGCATCGGGCAGGCGCTGCTTGAGAACTGTGCCTATGACGAAAACGGCCAGCTGCTGAGCGCGTCCTTCATGGACTACGCGATGCCGCGTGCGGATGACGTGCCATTCTACGGTGTCGACCATTCCAGCCAGACGCCGTGTACCCACAACCCCTTGGGCGTGAAAGGCTGCGGCGAAGCCGGCGCGATCGGCTCACCGCCTGCGGTGGTCAACGCGGTGCTGGATGCGTTGAACTCGGGTGGAAGGGCTATTGATCATATCGACATGCCGATGAGCCCGTCACGCGTTTGGACGGCGATGCAAGGTTGAGAGGTTAGAGTGCGAGGGGCCAGCCCCTCGCGCTCCCCGGGATATTTATAGCCAGATGAAGGGCGGATCAGCGCCTTTCGGAAAGGAAGAACGAAATGTACAGTTTCGAGTTTGAGAAACCCTCGACCATTGCTGACGCGGTTGCAGCACTGGCCGCCGAGGATGCGCAGGCGTTGGGGGGCGGACAGACGCTGATCCCAACATTGAAGCAACGGTTGGCGGCCCCGTCCAAGTTGGTGTCGGTCAGCGGAATTCCCGAGATGCAAGGCGTTTGCGTCGAGGATGACGGATCGGTTTCGATCGGTGGCGCGACGCCCCACGCAGTGGTGGCCCGCGAGGCCGCGGGATCGTATCCAGCGCTTGCAGCGCTGGCCGGTCAGATCGGCGATCCGGCAGTCCGCAACCGCGGGACGATTGGCGGTTCGGTTGCCAACAATGACCCTGCGGCCTGTTATCCGGCAGGGGTATTGGGATCAGGGGCGACAGTGGTGACCAATACCCGCCGGATTGCCGCCGATGACTTTTTCCAGGGAATGTTCACGACGGCGCTGGATGAGGGTGAAATCATCACATCGGTCCGTTTCCCGGTACCGCAAGCGGCGAGCTACCAAAAGTTCCTTCAGCCAGCGTCGCGATTTGCGCTTGTCGGGGTCTATCTGGCCCGCTTCGCAGACGGAGTACGTGTCGCTGTAACCGGCGCGAGCGAGGACGGCGTTTTCCGGTGGTCAGAGGCTGAACAGGCGCTGAACAAAGAATTTCGCCCTGATGCCCTCATGGACCTGCGCGTGAACCCGGTGAACATGATCGCTGATCTACATGGCAGCAAGGAGTATCGAGCCCATCTTGTTTCCGTCATGACCAAACGCGCGGTTGCAGACTGCCAATAGGCCGTCTTAGAGAACTCGAAAAGCCTCGGTGTGATCCGGGGCTTTTTGACCCTGAAGCACGACCACTTTCCCATTGGGGCGAACACAGATTGCGATGCAATCGCCGGCTGCCCGCGCAAGGGCCGCTGCTATTTCAGTCTCGGAAGCATGACAGAATGCCGTTGAAAGCGCGCCTGCTGTCGCAGCATCCGGGGCCTGGACACTGACCGTTGACCGAAGCGGTGCGTTTTCGCCCATCGGGTCGATGATGTGAGCACCGCCGGACCGCAGGCGCATGACGCCGGGGCTGGACGTAGCGATGGCGCGGTCTTTCAAATGCGTGGCTTCGTCAAGCCCGTGCACTGGATCCGAGACACCCAGCAGCCACTGACGGCCACTTGCATAATACTCTCCGATATTGACCAGAACCTTTTCCCACCCGGCCTTGCGCAAGGCGCGAACGACCAGATCAGTAGCAAAACCCTGAGCGGTGCGGTTCCAATCCCTGCATTTTCTCACGCGCGACTGCCAAAGCAGCACCCATGACGGATTCATGCGCGATCCGCACCATTGCCGTCGCCTTTGTAACCCCGTCCAAATACACCAATGACGACCCGCTTGCTGTATCGCCGTACGGGGTTCCGACAACGATGGAATCCGAGAACGAAAGGCCCCTGTATTGCTCGAGGAATTTGTGGAAGGGGGCCTTTCCCAGCCCTGAAACAAAAATCGGTTCGTTATGTTCGATCAACTGCACGTCAAGAAAACGCCCTTCAAGATCCAGCACGATCAACATGTTGATCGGTGCGCCGGAAAAACCGGGCAATGGCGCCAGGGGCTCCGATTCAAAGACATAGCCTGCATCGGCCCCGCCGGAGTTCAGCAGACTGTAGACGCCGTTCTCGTTCAACGCCGGCCCCAAAGAGAAAGGCGCGCGAATATGGGATTCGATATCTTCGCGCGACAAAGGTTCGGCCAAAGCCGCCAGGCCACTGAAAAGCAGCATCAGAATGCCTGCGAGTACGCGCATGTTCGAAAGACTAGCTTTCTGCCCTTCGCTGGAACATTCGATGAAAGTCCTAAGTTCCTGCCGCGGCCCTGTGACAGCCTTTTATCCAAGGTTGCAACAGCAAGGAAATTGACCCTGGCGGGTGATGCGGCCCTCGCCGGTCCGGTGAGCAAACTGTCACCACAGCAGCCAGAGGTGGCGGAAGTACGGGGTATGCGGGCAGTCGATAGGAGACAGACTTGGTTCTCCGTTCAGTACGGCATCGACCCCGGGGTAATATTGGGGTTTTTCATTTCAAAGGCTACGGTCTGAAAAAAGAACAGGCCGCCCAGTAGGGGCGGCCTGACCTGTTTTTTTTGAGCTTATGCCTTATTCAGCAGCCTGCGTGCTGCTGGCAGAGTGCTTGTCACGCTGACTGTCGCGGAACAGCGCCTTGGCCAGCGATACGCACATCAGACCCATCACCACGGTGAACGGAAGCGCACCGATGATCATGGCATTGCGCAGCGCGTCCATCGGGTTGTTTTCACCGGCCGCCAGGATCAGCGCGCCGATTACCGCCGTCAGGATCACACCCCAGATGATGCGGTGCTTGATACCGGTTTCCTGGCTACCACCCGACATGATGGTGTTCATCACCAGAATACCCGAGTCAGCCGAGGTCACCAGGAAGGTCATGATCAGGATCACGCACATGATGTTCAGCATGGACAGAAGCCCACTGTCGATCATGTAGGACAGGGTTACGAACAGCTTGTTGGTGTTCGATGCTCCAATGATCGCACCTTCCGCCGCGCCTGCCAGTTCCAGATCGATCGCTGTGCCGCCCAGAACGGTCATCCAGGCAAAGCATACCAGCGCAGGTGCGAACACGCAGCCCAGAATGAACTCACGAACGCTGCGCCCCTTGGAGATACGCGCCAGGAACAGACCCACGAAGGGCGAGAATGCGATCCACCATGCCCAGTAGAAGGTAGTCCAGCCTGATTGCCAGCCGAACTGACGACCTTGCTCACCCGCAGCATAGGCCGCAGCCAAGGTTGCTTCGTCCAACTCGGCTGCTGCACCTTCCAGACCGCTTTTGAAGCCGTCGAAGCTGCCCCAGGCATTGGTCGCGCCTGCCATCAGGTCTGCGGCATGTGCTTGCGCCTCGGCCGGCAGGGCCGCTGCGAATGCTTCGGCCGACAGCGGGCCATAGGCGTTAAAGCTGAGCGACACGAAGTGCAAAATGTAGTCGATCATCGCAGTGCCATAAGTGGTCATGGCAAAGACAAACGAACCGAAGACCACGAAAGTGCCCAGCAAGATGATCGACAACACCAGGTTCAGGTTGGACAGGTACTTTACACCTCGGCCAACACCGGAAACCGCCGAAATGATCGACAGACCCATGATGACGACCAAGCCTGCAATCAGACCAACCTTGCTGGGGGTCGGCACCTCGCCGCCCAGATCCATGATCCACTGCATGCCGGTGATGGCATAGAGGCCGTCGATGAACTGGCTGACGCCAAAACCGATGGTTACGGACACGCCGAGGATCGTTGCGACAACGCCCAAAACGTCGACCACGTGGCCGAAAAAACCATTGACGAAACGGCCAAACAGCGGAGTCAGCGCCGAGCGGATCGTCAGAGGCATGTCGCGTGTATAAGCGTAATACGCCAACGACAGACCGGTCACCACGTAGATCGCCCAGGCGTGGAAACCATAGTGCAGGAAAGTGAAACGGTAGGCCGATTGCAGTGCCTCAGGCGTGTTACCTTCGACCTCACCAGAAACGACAACCGGGTTAGATCCCCAGAGACCCAGCGGTTCTGCTGTCGCAAAGACCATGAGACCGACACCAAGACCGGCACCGAACATCATGGAAAACCACGAGAAGTTCGAAAACTCGGGCTTTTCCCCCGGCGTTCCCATGATCCGGCGACCCGTGGACGGAATGATCGCAACAACGGCCAGGAAAAAGAAGAAAAAACCGACAATGACGATGTAGAAGCTGTTGAAGACTTCCAGCAACTGGCTGTTCAGGCTGCCCAACGTGCTGTTTGCATTCGCAGGGAAAACCAGGGCCCACAGGACCAGCCCGACCATGATGGCCTTGCTGATCAGGGCAATTGGGACGCTGTAGTTTTCATAGAATCCGGAATCAGCCGTTTCTATTTCAACGTCCGTGAAAGGTTCGGGTATCGACATATCGCGCGTTCCTCCTCGAGTGTGTCGTTTTTGTTCTTCTGGAAAAAGTGCAGGAAACCATCGCGTTGCACGACGCGGACAATCATGCACGATGCGCAAACCGATGGTGAGTTGTGTTCAGCCCAAACTTGGGCTTGCAGTAACAACGCGTGCTCCCATTACGTTTCTTACTGCAGATCTCCTCCGGGTTATTCGCTGCCAGCCGACATCCCTGGTCCTAGTTATAAGTCAGCATGTCTTTAAACATGATCTCAGCGTCGTAAGTGGTTATTGGGCTTCCAGTTTCGAAACACCTATAGCATGGGTTAAGTGTTCTAATTTGAGAATCCGACACTTCGATTACGTGAAACGACTAAAAAACTCACTCGTTTTCCATGTTAGCGAGAACAGTGCAATGCTATGAATTGCGGTAGCCATCATACTGTCTATAGCTTCAGGACCAGTTTCTCGGACTTGGCCCGTGAAACGCAGGTGCACAGGAATTCGTGGCTTTCCCGCTCTTGCGGTGTCAGTATTCCGTCGCGGTGGTCGACCTGACCTGACACTACGTCAACAATGCATGACCCGCACAACCCTTCAGAGCACCCGAAATCGACCTGCACGCCGTTGTTTTGCAATACTTCGAGAATGGTTTCCTCCTTTCCGACCGGGTAGACCGCGCCGGTTGACTGAATTTCGACCCGGAATTCGGCGTTTGTGTCGTGCTCGATATCAGATGCGGCTGCAAATCGTTCAAAATGGATGGCACCGCCGCGCAAGGATGCACTTGCTTCGAGAACAGCATTCAGCATCGGTTCAGGTCCGCAGGTATACACATCCGCACCCATCGGCGTCGATTGCATGACCGATGCAAAATCAAACTGACCGTCAGTATCATCGCAGTGCAAATGATACCATTCATCCAATCCAAGCGAACGAAACTGCGCATCCATCGCGGCATATTCCCTTGACCGTACCAGGTAATAAACCCGAAAATCCTGCCCTCGGTTCAACAGTTCCCGCGCCATTGCCACCAGCGGCGTCGCCCCAATACCGCCTGCAATCAACGTGACGTGCCGATCGTGACTTTCGAGTTTGAAGTGATTGCGCGGCCCACCGATTTCGACCATCGACCCATCTTGCAGCGCGTGCATCGCCACCGAGCCGCCACGCCCTTCATCTTCGCGTTTGACGGCGACATTGAGTACGCGGCCGTCCTGGCTCCAGCTCCACAGTGAATACTGCCGCACCAGATCGTCGGCCAGATGGATATCGACATGTGCGCCAGGTTGAAGACTTGTGAAGCGGCCGTTTTCGATTTCAAAGCAAAAATCGGACGTGTCCGGGCTCAGCTGTGTTTTGCGCACGAGGCGGGCAACTTGTGTATCCATCACACATCCTGTTCGTTCTCGGTCGACTTTGGTCCTGTACCCGATCGCAAACAGCAGGAAAAAAACATAGATTTCAATTGCAAAATTTCTCACATTCGGATGAATGTAGCTCACCTCTGTCTCTTGAGCCACGCAGCAGCCATGTCACGACGCCACTATAATCTTCCACCCCTTACGACTTTGTCGGCCTTCGAGGCCGCCGCGCGGCATCTCAGTTTCAAAGAAGCGGCCGGCGAACTGTCGGTTACGCCGGGTGCTGTCAGCCACCAGATAAAAGCGCTGGAAAGTGAACTGGGTTCAGCGCTGTTCGTCAGAAAACACAGGGGCGTGGAACTGACCGAAGACGGCCAGGACCTGTTCGAAGTGCTCGGCTCGTCGTTCCGGCAGATATCGAAGATGCTTGAAAAGATTCGCAGCGGGGATTCCGAAAATCCGGTGACGGTCGGGTCAACTACCGCTGTGGCGGCTTTGTGGCTTTCCCCGTCGGTCATCCGGTTCTGGCAGGACTACCCGCACGTAAAAGTGAACCAGATGGCACAGGACAAGCCATTCTCGGACAGACCGGATATCGACTTTTTCATCCGCTACGGTCGTGACGTGAACTCGCAGCTGAACCATACCAAACTGTACCGTGATACTCTGACGCCGGTCTGTAGCCCCGAGATGGCCCTGGAACTGAAGGGGGCAAGCCTGGACGACCTGGTCGAACGTCGCCTGATCCACCTTGAAACGCAGGACAACACCTGGACCACCTGGCCATCTTGGTTTCACGACCTTGGATACACCGGAGTTGTACCGGTGCAGTCGCGCGTGAACAGCTATGCGTTGGCGTTGCAGTTGGCCCGGAAAGGGGCCGGGCTTGCATTGGGGTGGAAACGCTTGATCCAGCCCATGCTGGCATCAGGAAAACTTGTTGCGCTGGCAGAATTCAGCCTCCCTGCCCCGAACAATTTTTACCTCGTCGGTCGCCCGGACGACCAGCTGACAGAAGGTGCCCTGGCGCTGAAAAACTGGTTGCTGGATGAATTGTCCGGGGGTTCGGTTTAGTCTGCCTCAATCGGCCATTAGGTTTTTTGGTATTGAATGAAGCCGGCTCGACCGGCCAATGGGGGAAACGTTCAACCCATTCCGAATTACTCAGGAGCAACCGATGAACAAGCATTCAACGCTTTCGTCTGTTCTGACCCCGGTAAACACCGCCAAGGGCCTGCCGAACGAGCACTATGTCGATCCCGATGTCTTTGCCGAGGAACGGGAGACGGTCCTGTTCGCGAACTGGTCGGGCATCGGTTTTGGCAAGGACATTCCCGAAGCAGGTGATGCCTTTCCGATCGACTTTCTCGGCATGCCGCTTCTGATGGTGCGCGACCGTGACGGACAGATCGGCGTTTTCCAGAACACCTGCCGCCATCGCGGAATGATTTTGGTCGACAAGCCGCAGAAAATCCGCGGCGCGATCCGTTGCCCTTATCACAGCTGGTGTTACGGCCTGAATGGCGAGCTGCGCACTGCGCCGCATGTCGGTGGCCCCGGACAGAACACGCATGAAGATCTGGACTTTGCTGAACTGGGCCTGATCCGCATTCGTTCCTATGTTTGGCGCGATGTCGTCTTCGTGAATGTGGATGGCAACGCCCCGGACTTCGAAGAGGTTCATGGCGAACTGATGGAACGCTGGAAAGATTTCGATCAGCCGATGTATCATGGCGGTGCCGGCGCGTCTGTCCGGCTCGAGCTGGAGTCGAACTGGAAACTGGCGGTCGAAAATTTCTGCGAAAGCTATCACCTGCCTTGGGTTCACCCGGGCCTTAACAGCTATTCGCGTCTGGAAGACCACTACAACATCAATGAACTGGGCAAGTACTCGGGTCAGGGCACCTACGTCTATCGTCAGTTCGAAGGTCAGAACGGCGAGAAACTGGATGACTTCCAGAACCTGAGCGAAAAGTGGAATGAAGGGGCGGAATACATCGTCGTGTACCCGAACACCTTGCTGGGTGTTCAACGCGACCATGGCTTTGCCTTCATCATCGATCCGATCACCCATGAGCGGTCGAACGAAAGGATCGAGCTGTACTACGCCAAAAAACCGGAAGACGCACCCGAGCACGAAGCGTTGCGCGCAAAGAACGCGCAGCTTTGGAAAACCGTTTTCGAAGAGGATGTATTCGTGGTCGAGGGCATGCAGAAAGGCCGTCATGGCGTCAAATTCGACGGTGGTCGCTTTTCGCCCGCGATGGATGGCCCAACGCATTGTTTCCACCACTGGGTGGCCACTCAGATCGAAAAAGCCCGTGCCGAGGCATGAGCGGCTTTCCGGCCGGACCATGGGCTGAGGGCGCCACGGATGCGCCCTGCTCTGTCATTTGCAATCTGGAACATCGCAGATGCGGGCGATGTTCCGCGATTGCGGAAAGACGCATGCGGCTGCGTGTGATGGGTTAATCAAGGGACGGTTCGCATCGTTGATGGCGTCAAAAAATCAGGATTCAGGCGCAAAAAGGTAGAAAGCGTATGATTGCGTACAAACCAACACACTTCGCGTTTCCGGTAAGAGGCTGACCTTGGATCTGCGAGAACTCGACAAGCAACTGTTGCAGGCTCATGCGGATAATGATGTGCCTGCGCTGATCCGGCTGTACCACGAAGCAGCCGACAGGGCCGAACAAAACCAGGATCTCGACGCTGCTTGTTTTTACCTTACACATGCGTTTGTGTTCGCGCTGGAATACGGTGCGCCCGAAGCGGATGAGTTGAACCGAAAACTGTACGAACGCGGCCGCGTCCATCGTTTGGTGTTCTGACGAAATCGGTGTAGTTGGGGTATCGTGCTGGCAAAGAGACAAAGCATGACCCATTTCACCTTTCTGTGCCTCGAAGATTTCCCGCTTGCTGCCCTGTCCATGGCCATCGACCCGCTGCGCGTGGCCAATGAGATCAGCCGCAGCGATGGTCTTGGCTGGACTGTCGTATCGGAAGATGGACAACAGATTATGTCCAGCTCACGCCTCAGCATCAACCCTGACAAGGCATTGTCCGAGGTGGAGGAAACCGACGTCGTGCTGGTCTTTGCCGGGGCCTCGGCCCGGTTGAAGGATCGCAAGGCTTCGGGCGGAGCGCTGCGGCGGCTTTTGTCCCGTGGCGCGCGGATCGGTTCGGTCAGCGGCTCACTTTTTGCGCTGGCGGAAGAAAAGTTCTTCGATGGTTACAGCTGTAGCGCACATTTCTGCTATACCGCTGCTTTGAAGGAACAATTCGACAGGGTGAACCTGTGTGACACGCTCTATACGATAGATCGCAACCGAATGTCCTTTGCCGGGACTTCAGCGGTGTTCGAATTCATGCTGGGCGTGATATCGGACGAGGTGTCCGATGCAGTTGCCGTCGAAACCGCCTGCTGGTTCCAATACGCGACTTTGCGTGATGCGGATACGTTGCAGGTTTTGCCGGGCTACAGCAAAAATCAGACCCGCAATGCCCTGCCGCGCCCGGTTCGACGGGCCATCGAGTTGTTTGCAAACAACATCGAAAACAAGATCTCGATCGAGCAGGTTTCGAAACGCGTTGGCATGTCCATCCGGCAATTGGAGCGGCATTTCAAGAAGGAAACCGGGATCAGTCCCGGAGGGTACTATCGCAGGCTGCGACTGGATGCGGCGCGGCAGAAGCTGCTTTACACCGACCAGTCTTTGCAGGAAATCGCGCTTTCGGTCGGGTATGACAGCGCCAGTTCGTTTTCAAGCAACTATCGGCGCGAATTCGGTCTGCCGCCGACTCAGGAACGCAAGGAACGAAGCCGCGGCGCCAGACACGCGGCTTTGTCCTTTGGGCACCGTCCTTCACAGGGCCCTGGCCACCTCGATCAGCATGTGGTGAACTGAAATCGCATAGCTGCGTGGTGTGTAGACCGAGAAATCCGTTCCCGCCTCATTGCAGCGCAGCAGGCACCCCACATGGTGGATTGCAGTGCGGTTGAAAGCTCCGGCCTGCATCTGCTCGACATCCAGAACGGTCAGGCGTTGCAACAAGCCTGTGGCACCCTGCCCGGTCATGTCGATGCGTGTGAACGCGTCAGACTGATCGGTCACCGACGCCATGCCGGCCAGCTCGGCTTCCATACGCCTGGCCAACTCCAACGGGCCTGCAAAAGCTTCCTCGCAAAGATACTGATCCGGGCCCAGCCAGTGCAGGTTTCTGGTTTCGCCCTTTTCCCATTGCCCCGCCTCAGGCGCAGGGGTTCCGCAAACGGTTTGAAGTTTGGCTTTGACGGCTTCCTCCTGTCCCAGCCGGGCCGAGACGGATGCCAGTGCCACATCCCCTCGTTCCTGAAAGGTCAGAGGTCCGACCACGTTCCGTTTTGGTTCGGTGCCGCCAATGGCGGTCTTGGCAACAAAATCACGCACGGAGCCGTTCTCCTTCGGGGTCAAGGAAATGCGCGCTGACAAGCGTCGCTTTGATGTTGGTGTCATCCACCGGGCTGACAATCTGTACGGTGTCGCCCAATCGCTGCGCCCCGCGTTTTACAAAGGCCAGGCCGATGCTGCTGGACAGGTGCGGCGAATAGGCAGCCGATGTGACATAGCCCAGATCGTTTTCCGGCACGTGCGGCGCATCTTCGTCGAACACATGGCCGCCGGCCAGCACGGTATCGGCAGTGTTGACCGGCTGAATGCCGACCAAAGCCAAGCCATCCGGATCCGTCAGAGCTTCGCGTGCGCTGAGCGTCGCACCGATACTGTCTTTCTTGGCCGAGACCATGCGCCCCATGCCCAGGTTGTGGGCGCTGGTGGTTCCGTTCAGTTCGTTTCCGGTGGCGTGCCCCTTTTCGATACGCAGAACACCAAGCGCTTCGGTGCCATACGGCGTTACGCCAAAGGGTTCCCCAAGCGCCATCAAATGTCGGATCAGCGCGTCACCGTAACGGGTTGGCACGGCCAGCTCATAGGCCAGTTCACCCGAGAACGAGATACGGAACAGCCGCGCCGGGATCCCCCCGGCAATGGTCACCTCGCCACACGCCATGAAGGGGAAACCTTCGTTGCTGATGTCATAGCCGTCATCAACGACCTTTTGCAGCAACTCACGGGATTTCGGGCCCGCTATGGCATATTGTGCCCAGGCGTCGGTGGTCGAGATCATTTGCACATCCATGTCCGGAAACAGGCATTGGCGCACGAACTCCATGTGGCGATAGACACCAACCGCGTTTGCGGTTGTCGTGGTTACCACAAAGTGATCCTCGGCCAGGCGGGCGGCGGTGCCGTCATCCATGGCTATACCGTCTTCGCGCAGCATCAGACCATAACGGGTCTTGCCCACCGGCAGTTTGGCAAAGCCGTTGCAATAGATCTTGTTGAGGAACTCTGCCGCATCCGCGCCCTGCACGTCGATTTTGCCCAGCGTGGTCACGTCGCAGACGCCGACACCGCTGCGTACGGCCAGAACTTCGCGATCCACGGATTCGCGCCAATGGGTCTCACCAGCCTTGGGGAACCACTGCGCACGCAACCAGGGGCCCACCTCGACGAATACCGCGCCCTGTTCTTCGGCCCATTGGTGGCTGGGCGTCAGTCGCGTCGGTTTGAATTCTTTCCCGACCGAGCGCCCGGCCCAGGCCCCCATCGCCACCGGCGTGTAAGGTGGCCGGAAGATGGTTGTGCCGGTTTCGGGAATGCTCTTGCCGGTGATCTCGGCCATCGCGGCCAGCGCGCCGACATTCGCGGTTTTGCCCTGATCGGTCGCCATGCCAAGGGTGGTATAGCGTTTCAGATGCTCGACACTGCGGAAGCCTTCCTGTTCGGCCAGTTTGACGTCCTTGACGGTCACGTCATTCTGGAAGTCCAGCCAGGCGCGGCCTTTGCCGGGCACGTGCCACAGCGGGGTGATACGGATCTCATCATCCTCAGCTTTCGGCAGGTCGACCGGGCAGGCCCTGATCCCCAGCCCGTCAAGCGCCGCAAGTGCCGCATTGGTGCCCGAGGCGACCGCCCCGTGGCTGGTCAGGTTGCCAGCGGCGGCACCGGCGACAACCATACCCTTCGGCGGTTCGGCCGGCGGGATGAAGGTTGCAAGCGGTTCGAACCATTGCGGGCGACCGCGTTGGTGGCATGTCAGTTGCACATTCGGATTCCACCCACCCGAAACGCCCAGACCGCTGACTTCGATGGGGCGGGTCTGACCGTCGGCCATCTGCACGGTGATCGATTTCAGCCCCAGACGACCCTGCGCGTTGGTCACATGCGCCCCGGCCAGCAACTCACACTCGGCGATGCGCGGAGCATCGCGGCGCGGGTCGATCACGGCAACAACCTTGATCCCGGCTTTGATCAGATCCTGAGCGGCGCGGTGTCCTTCATCGTTGTTGGTGAAGATTGCCACGCGCTGGCCCGGCGTCACAGCCCAGCGGTTTGCATAGGCCCGCATCGCGCCCGCCAGCATTATGCCCGGTCGGTCGTTGTTTTCGAAAGCAATCGGACGTTCGGTAGAGCCGGCACAAAGCACCGAGTGTTTCGCGTAAATGCGCCACAGAATCTGGCGTGGTTTCCCCGCCTCGGGCACCGCAAGGTGATCCGAGACCCGCTCAAGCGCGCCGTGAATGCCGTGATCATAGGCGCCGAACACGGTGGTGCGCGTCAGAAGGCGCACATTGTCCATCGACGCCAGCTCTCCCAGTGTCTGCGCGACCCAATCCGCATTCGAAATGCCCTCGAACCGGTCACAGTCAGACAAAAGACGCCCACCCATCCGGCTGTCTTCGTCGGCCAGAATGACCCGCGCGCCAGACCGCGCCGCCGTCAATGCTGCGATCAGGCCGGAAGGACCGGCACCGATAACCAGGACATCGCAATGCAAATAGCCTCTGTCGTAGATATCCGGGTCAGCCTCCTGCGTCAGGCTGCCCAGACCGGCCGCCTTGCGGATCATCGGTTCATAGAGCTTTTCCCAGAACGCCTTGGGCCACATGAAGGTCTTGTAATAGAAACCCGCCGTCAAAAACGGTGAGAGCCGATCATTGCTCGACAGCGCATCGAAGGCGAGCGAGGGCCAGCGGTTCTGCGATGTCGCCTCGAGCCCGTCGAACAAGTCGACCGTGGTCGCGCGTGTGTTGGGCTCCTGACGGTTGCCCGTGCGCAGCTCGACCAGCGCGTTGGGCTCTTCCGAGCCCGAGGCCAGCACACCGCGTGGACGGTGGTACTTGAACGAGCGGCCAACCAACCGCACGTCATTGGCCAGCAGAGCCGAGGCCAGCGTATCACCCTGATAGCCTTCGTAGGATTTGCCATCGAAGGTAAAGCGCAGCTTTTTGGACCGGTCGATCAGACCGCCCTGCAAACGATTGTTCTGGGTCATTTTCCCCGCCCCGTCTTGCGGGCTACATCCCGCGCCAGTTCTGTTGCCAGAATTTCATGGGTCAGCGTGTCGCGTGTCACAACAAGCCACGAGCGGTCGCCCTGCTCGTGAAACCACAACTCGCGGTGGGTTCCTGCCGGGTTGTCGCGCAGGTAGAGATAGTCGTGAAACTCAGCGGCGGCCGTGTCGGATTGCCAGTCGGGCCGATTGATCAGGCTCGCGTCGCCCAGATAGGTGAATTCGGACGCGTCTCGCGGGCCAAGCAGTGGATGATTGATGATCATGTGCGGGCCTCCTCAGTGCAGGTTGGGCTGTGCGCCCACACCTTTTTCGTCAATCATCCGGCCGGTTCTGAACCGGTCCAGCCGATAGGCAGTTGCAACGTCATGCGGTCGGTCGGTGGCCATAAGATGCGCGAAACAAAAACCAGATGCCGGCGTTGCCTTGAACCCGCCATAGCACCAGCCACCATTGAAGTAGAGCCCGTCAATTCCGGTGTGATCTATGAATGGCGAGCCATCCATCGACATATCCATCACGCCGCCCCACATTCGCAACAGGCGCGCGCGACCGATCATCGGCATAAGGGACATACCGCCTTCGGCCACGTCCTCGACCACAGGCAGGTTGCCGCGTTGCGCATAGGTGTTATAGCCATCGATATCGCCGCCAAAGACCAGACCGCCCTTGTCCGATTGGCTGACATAGAAATGTCCGGCACCATAAGTGATCACCCCGTCAAGCACCGGTTTCAGCCCTTCGGTCACAAAGGCCTGGAGCACATGGCTTTCGATCGGCAGGCGCATCCCTGCCTTTGCCATTACGCGCCCGGAAGACCCGGCAACCGCCACGCCCACCTTCTTGGCGCCGATGTAACCTCGTGTGGTTTCGACGCCCAGCAGTTTTCCGTTTTCGATGCGGAACCCGGTGACTTCGCAATTCTGGATGATGTCGACCCCCCGTTGATCCGCGGCACGGGCATAGCCCCAGGCCACACCGTCATGACGCGCCGTACCACCGCGGCGATGCAACAGACCGCCCTTGATCGGAAACCGCGCATCGTCAAAATTCAGGAACGGATACATCGCGCGAACGCCCTCTGCATCCAGCAGTTCCGCCCCAGAGCCGGTGAACATCATCGCGTTGCCGCGGCGACGATACGCGTCACGCTGCGCGTCCGTATGACAGAGGTTCAGAATACCGCGCTGACTGACCATCGCATTGTAGTTCAGGTCCTGTTCAAGGTTTTCCCACAGCTTCAGCGACAGCTCATAGAATGGCTGGTTCCCATCCAACAGGTAATTGGCGCGAATGATCGTTGTGTTCCGCCCGACGTTGCCGCCACCGATCCAGCCTTTTTCCAGAACCGCCACCCTGGCGGCGTTGTGTTCCTTGGCCAGATAATATGCCGTCGCAAGGCCATGACCGCCGCCGCCGATCACGACGAAATCATAGCTTGATTGAGGCTCGGGATCGCGCCATGCCGGTTTCCAGCCCCGGTGCCCGTTCAAAACCTGCCGCATGATCGCGAGTGCCGAATACCGCATGAATTTGTGTCCTTAACCCTCAGTGCGCCGAAGCATCATGTGCCGCCGGGAAAGCCCCAGTCACGACGTAATCCGTCACGGAGTTTATCGGTTGCGACAATTTTCAGGCCGGTATTCGGTTTGATTGTCGCGCCACCTGACGGTTTTCCGGTGCACGCATCACGGGCCGGCACAGTCATCGCGCGAAGAACGCGATGCCAACCATCCGGCCGATCTCCGGTTGCCCACCAAGACCTCGGCGTTGCAGTTGCAAGATAAATCGCAACGCACCTGTCTAGCGGGGATCAGAACCGCAACAATTCAAGCGTATGCCCGGCGGGCAGGTCTTCGATCTCAGCCGGTATGATCGCCAACCCGTCTGCCTGCGCCAGCAAGGCAACACGGCCGCTATAGGAGGGTGCCATCAGACGCACTTTGGGAAGGCCATCGGGCGAGGTGCCGTCAATCTGGACCGGACGATACTCCTGCCGGCCCGCGTGACGCTGCGCGGGTTCAGCCAGCACGGCCTGAACAGGTATCTGAGGCCTGTGGCGCAGACCCGCACGGCGCGCCATCATCTGCGATCCGATTATCTGCCATGTCACATACGCCGAAACAGGGTTGCCCGGCAGACCAACATAGAGAGCATGCCCGCGCCTCCCGAATATGACCGGTTTACCCGGTTTCATCGCCACTTTCATGACATCGGTTTCGCCGCCGATCTCACTGAACAGTCTGGGCATGTGGTCTTCATCCCCAACAGACACCCCCCCGGTTGTAACGATCAGATCCGAGGCATCGCACGCCTCGCGCAGAACCTGTTCCAGACGGGTCGGGTCATCCACGACCGGCCCCCGGTCGGTCAGTTCGATCCAGGGTTTTTGCAACAGCGCCAGCAGCATAAATCGGTTCGAGTTGTAGATTTGGCCGGGGCCAAGGGGCTCACCCGGTTGGCGCAGTTCGCTGCCTGTCGAAAAGATCGTGACCTTCAGTTTTCGGAACACCAGGACCTCGCCGTACCCGGCGGATGCCAGGGCTGCCACCTCACGCGGTCCAATTTCACAGCCGCCTTGCAGGACCAGCCCCCCGGCACAAAGATCTTCTCCCGCGCGCCGGATATGCTGGCCGGGTTTCGGGCGTCGGCTGAAGCGAATCCTGTCGTTCAGAAGATCGCAGTCTTCCTGCATCAACACGGCATCGAATTCAGGCGGCACCGGAGCGCCCGTGAAAATGCGCAAAGCGCTGCATTCAGGGGCATCATGGTCACCGCAGTCGCCCGCAGCCACGCGCCCGGCGATGGGCAGTTCGAACACCGGCCCATCGCCCAGATCACCGGTGCGGATGGCATAGCCATCCATGGCAGAGTTGTCGAAGGCAGGCATGTCGACCTTGCTGGCGCAATCCTCGGCCAGAACCCGGCCTATCGCCTGTTCCAGCGGCAAAATCTCGGTTTCTGCAACAGGATCGGCGACGGAAAGACCGCGCTGAAGGGCGTCATCTACAGTCAGATACATGTGGGCGCGGCGGTCACAGGCGCATCCATCAGCCATTTTGAGTCTCCGAAAACATAAAGGGTCCTGCGAATCCCGGCTGTTCGGCCGGATCGAGATTGGGCAGGCCGGCCTTGACCGCTTCCAAATCCGAGTTGGGATCACCAACGGCCGGCAGCGTGCCCACGCCATGCCGACCATGCGCGGCGCGACCTATGCCGTCACCGCCTTCTTTTCCGGACGACAAATCCGGCTCGGGTTGGCCGCAAAGCTCAAATACGCGCGCGCAGTCAGAGCCCATGCCAAGGGTGGACGTTACGGTGGGCCCTCTCGACGACCTCTTGAAGCCCACGGTATCCCAGGCAGGGATTGGTGCAGATAGCGTCAGCCAAGTGTTCATCCGTCCCTCCGGAGTTCAGGCCGCCCGGCGGGACCCCCCCCAGCAGGTCAGCCGAAACGCTGATCATCACCGGCAAAAGGAAGCGATGGCTTTTGTCGCACAGTCCGGCCGGAAATTCCCGGCCAATGGACAGCACGGCGGGTTAACTGTCATTGACATAGGTCATGATCCGCTGTTCGGGCGCTCCATCGGGAAGGGTACATTGCCGCCTCTGTTGGTTCCGCAGGAATTGAAATCACACCCGCAGCGTTGCGCTGGCCCTTTGGTCGGTTTCGAAAGGAAATAGGCTGGCTTGGTCGCAAAAAAGTCGACAAGTGCAGATGTCGGGATCTTTTTCAGCAGATCCCGGCCGAATGCCAGACGTTCTTGACCGTCATGTAATTCTCAAGGCCTTCGGTTCCGCCTTCCCGGCCGTAACCACTGGATTTCACGCCCCCAAAAGGCGTTTCAGGCATGGATGCTTCAAGTGTGTTGATCGACAGATTGCCGACCTCGACCTCGTCGATCAGACGGTCGATGTAATCCGCCCGGTTGGTGAAAGCGTAACCCGCCAGCCCGTAGGGAACTGAATTCGCCAGATCGATCGCCTCATCCAGCGAAGCCACCGAATTGATCACCGCAACCGGTCCAAACGGCTCTTCGCGCATGATCCGCGCCGTTTCGGGAACGTTCAATAGAACCGTGGGTTCAAAGAAATATCCCCGTTCACCAAGCCGCGATCCGCCTGTGGCAAGCGTTGCCCCCTGTGCCACCGCGTCTTCAACCAGATCTGACAAGGCCGGCACGCGCCGGTCGTTGGCCGTTGGGCCCATTTCAACGGTTGCGTCAAGCCCATTGCCGACGACCGTGGCTTTGGCCCTTGCAACAAACCCGGCCGCATAGGCGTCAAAAATACTCTCATGCGCGAAGAAACGGGTTGGCGACGTGCAGACCTGACCGGCATTGCGCATTTTGCGGACCGCGCCTGAAACAGCCGCCGATTGCACATCCGTATCTTCGCAAACAATGACCGGCGCGTGGCCGCCCAACTCCATGAGCACACGGGTGTCGTGCCGGGCCGCCAAAGTGGTCAAATGGCGCCCGACGGTTGTCGAGCCCGTGAAGGCCACCAAGCGAACGGGGTCCTGCGGGATCAGGTGGCCGGATATCTCGGACGGTTCACCGAACACCAAATTCAGAACCCCTGCTGGCAGACCGGCATCTTCGAACGCTTTTGCTATGTGCAAAGCTCCGGCAGGCGTTTCTTCTGCCGCTTTCAGGATCACCGAACAGCCAGAGGCCAAAGCACCGGCGATTTTCCGGGCAGGTTGGCTCATGGGGAAGTTCCACGGCGAAAATGCCGCAACAACGCCGACGGGCTGGTGATGAACTGCAAACTTGTGACCCTGAGCGGCCGGAATGATCCGTCCATAGGTCCGCATCGCCTCGCCCGCATCCCATTCAAAAAACTCGGCGCCGCGAATGACCTCCAGCCGGGCCTGTTTCAGGGGCTTGCCATGTTCGAGAGTTATAGACTGCGCGATCTCTTCCTGTCGCTGGCGCATGAGGGCTGCCGCCCGCATAATCGTATCCGCGCGTTCCCGCGGCGATGTGCGGCGCCACAGCCGAAAGCCTTCGACAGCCGATTGCAGAGCGTCATCCAGGTCTTTTACCGATGCGTAAGGCAATCGGCCGAGTTCTTCCTCGGTCGCCGGGTTGACAACCGGGATATCGCGCCCGGTTTTTCGCCACGTGCCACCAATGAACAGCTTGAGTTCTGGATACATGAAACCGGCGCCTCCGTTTGCCTTGCTTTTTTGATCGCGCGATGCCTCGTATGAGTTCAAGCGCATTGCGCGAATACGGATATCAAATCGGTGAATATCTGGTTTGTCTGCTCTGTGCCGCCCGATGCAGAGCCGTTTTGAAAGCGCGCCCCGCAGGCGACAGATCGTCGTCGGCGCGGAAGGACACTCCAATTGGCCCCTGCCCGAACGGAACCTCCCAGGCCAGCTGGGCAAGATGGTTGTTTTCGATATCCTGGGCGACGACCTCGGCAGGCATAAGGCCGATCAGGTCGCGGGATTGCAGCAGCGCCCGGTTCGTCAGGTAGGACACGGATTCAATCGCGACCGGTGGCACATATTGCTGCTGGCCGACAAAAAAATGATCCGCCTGACGTCGCAACGTGGTCTCTTGCGGGGGTAGGATCCAGCCAAACGGCTTGGTTTGCGCAAAGGTCACTGTGTCCCGCCCCGCCAAGGGGTGCCGAGGGCCGACAATGGCCAATATCCGATCCTCGAACAGTTTTTCCTGCCGTATCTTGTCGCGATGCCGGTGCGACGGCAGGCGTCCCACAACCATGTCGATCTCACCCGACAGCAGCCGGGGCATGAGCACCTCGTTGGTCCCTTCGCTGATCTTGACTGCAACGTTCGGGCGGTCTTCCAGCAGCAGTTCGATGGCGGCAGGCAACAGGCTGGTTGACGCCGCAAGCAGTGTTCCCACCACGACGCGGCCGGAATTTCCTTCGTTCAGATCGTCCAGTTCCTGCGCGGCATTCGACACCTGCGCAAATATCAGCTTCCCGTGACGTATGAGAGTTTCGCCAAAAACCGTTGGCACGACGCCTCGGTTGGTGCGCGTGAACAGCTTGACTTCGAAGTCCAGTTCAAGATCCTGAATCATCTTGGTTGCCGCTGGCTGAGATATTCCCAGTTCACGCGCGGCATTCTGAATGTTTCCATGCGCACCCACGGCAACCAGCAGACGCAGCTGTCGCAGTTTCAGGCGGGTCAAGGCGCGGTCCACGATGCGAGAATGACGCCCCACCATGGCTACAGCACAATCGGCTTGCAAAGCTGATCCAGCTTGGACAGCACGCTCATGGCCGCAAGCGCCGAACTTCTTGGGTTGTCGGGCAGCGCGGTGCCGCTGATCCGGAACTGAAACGTGCCGAAATCGCCTTCGGCCTCGACCTCGTGAATGTTCTTGTGGATCGTCGGATCAGCGATCAGACGAACCTGTGTGTTATCGAACCCCACACCCGCCAAGGCGACGGCGGCAGCGACATTTGCGTTCTTGGGGTAGGCAAGCGCCGCCTCTCGCGCGGAACCCTGAAAATGAGTTTCAGCCGCAGTGATACTGCAGAGGTCAAGACTGTGTTCGGCAAGTGACCCCTTCCACCCCGCCGGCGGCTTGCGCCCCACATATGTGACGGATTTGAGCGGACCGACCGCTGCAGCGCTGAGGCAGTCCAGCCCGCCTATGGCGCCGCTTGCCAGATGCAGCCGCCCCCCACCCTTTCGCGCGGCCCTGTCCAGCCGGTCACTGACCTGCTGATCCGCAAGCGCACCGGCAGAGACACTGATGATATCCAGCCCTCGCGCCAGAATGTCCGGACCCAACCCGGCCAATGCCTCGTGCCCCGCGCAATCCAGAACCAATTCGATTCCGGCCGGCAGGTCACCAACCGAACCAACTGACTTGGGCGATTTAGGATCAACGCGCTTTGGCCTGACCAGAATGGCTGCCAACTCATGCCCATGTTCTGGCAACATGCGCTGCACATATTGCGCGATTGCGCCGGTTCCGATGACTGCGATCTTCATGTCTGGACCCTAGACCAGCATTGAAGAAATCTGAATTGGTAACTTGGTGGTATATTTTTTTCCGATAGCCATTTCCCTGAAATGGCACTGGACCGACCCGCCTGGTGTGTTTTGTTCCCGTAAAAGCCACGGGGACCACGTTGGAAATGAAATACTCAAAACACGACGCGAAGGCCTATGCCCGCGAACATATGACGGGGATATGGGCAGCGGCACTGAACCCGTTCAAAGATGATCTGACTCTGGATGAATCGGGACTGCGCGCCAACATCCGCCATTGGATCGACGATCTGGATATTCAGGGCCTCTTCGTCGCCGGCAAACAGGGCGAGTTTTTTTCAATGAGCATCGAAGAGCGCAAACGCAACTTCGAAATTGCCGTTGACGAATGCGCGGGCAAAGCCGGAGTAATTGTCTCGGTTTCGGATCAGAACATGAATACGGCCTTGGACCTGGCGCATCACGCCCAGAACTGCGGTGCGGATTACATCGTACTTCACGCGCCGGTTCTGAGCTTTGTGCAGGATCGCGGAGAGGTTTTGTACCAGTATTACAAGCGCTTCTGCGATGAGTTGGATATCGGCATCGCCATGTGGAGCCATCCTGACAGCGGCTATTTGATGCAACCCGAAGAATGCGCCCGCATTGCGGATTTGCCGAATATCGTCGCCATTAAGTACTCGGTTCCGCGTGAGATGTACGTGAAGCTGACCCATATGGTGGGCGACAGGATACACGTCTCGACCTCGGCCGAACATGAATGGCTGGACAACATACTGGAACTGGACTGGAAGCTGTATCTCTGTTCGTCCCCGCCCTATCAGTTGCAAAGCAAGGTCGATCAGCGGATGAACGAATACACGCGCCTGGCCTTTGCGGGACAGGCCGATGAAGCGCGGCGTGTCTTTGACAGCCTGAACCCTGTCCGCGATGCGATGAAACGCGCGCGTCCCGCGGGCAAACCCACTGCATTCGGAAAATACTGGCAAGAGTTGCTGGGTCAGGTCGGTGGCCGTGTGCGCCCGCCGATGCTGGAACTGACCGACGCGGAAAAAGCGATCATTCGCAAAGCATTTGATGAAAGCGGGCTGCGCGTCTGAGCCGGGTGAGGCCCGGCAGTATAAGGAAATCGGATAGCGAGATGCTGATAATTTCTTTGCGGTTGTGGAAAAACGCGCCAAACTTTCCGGGATAGGGAGTGGGACATGTCAAAACTGAAAGCGTTCAACTTTAAGGCCTGGATCGACGAGCATCGCCATCTGCTCAAGCCGCCCGTAGGGAATCGTCAGGTTTGGGAAGACGCCGATCTGATGGTCACTGTTGTGGGTGGTCCGAACAAGAGAACCGACTATCACGATGATCCGGTGGAAGAATTCTTCTACCAGCTTGAAGGCGACATGGTGCTGAAAATCTATGACGGAGAGGAGTTCTATGATGTTCCGATCCGTGAAGGCGAGGTTTTCCTGCTGCCTCCGCATGTGCGCCATTCACCACAGCGCCCTCAGGAAGGCTCGATCGGGCTTGTAATTGAACCCAAGCGCCAGACCGGAGAGCTGGACGCCATCGAATGGTATTGTTTCGAATGCGGATCACTGGTGCATCGTGCAGAAATGCAGCTAAAGTCCATCGTTGATGACCTGCCTCCGGTTTATCAGAAGTTCTATGCCTCGGAACAAGACCGCACCTGCCCCAATTGTCAGGCTGTGCACCCGGGAAAGGAACCGCCCGAGGGTTGGGTCACGTTGTAAAACAAGATCAAACAGGGGAAGTAATGAAACATTTCACAAAAACCGCCGCCGCTGCGGCTGCGTTGGCACTGTCGGCTGTGGCCGTTCACGCCGAAGAGTTTCGGTTGGGTCTGATCACGCCGCCACCGCATATCTGGACCAAGGCCGCCAAAGCGTTCGGGGCAGAGTTGAATGAGGCCAGTGGTGGCGCGCATTCGGTATCGGTTTTCCCGGCCCGCCAGTTGGGGAACGAGGCCGAAATGCTGCAACAATTGCAGACCGGCGCGTTGGACATGGCCTTCATGACTGTGGCCGAGGTCTCCAACCGCGCGCCCGAGTTGGGGGCGTTTTATGCGCCCTATCTGGCAGATGACATAGGGCACGCAGGGCGCATTCTGCGGTCTGACACCGCCAAATCCATGCTGGAACCCTTGCCGGGGCAGGTAGGCGTCGTTGGGCTGGGATACGGGATGGCCGGATTGCGCCAGATCGTCAGCCGGGGCGAGGTATCATCCGCCGAAGACTTGGCGGGCCTGAAACTGCGGATCACACCCTTCACGCCGATCCTGGATTTCTACAACGCGGTGGGCGCAGCTCCCACGCCCATGCCCTTGCCTGCCGTCTATGATGCGCTGGCCAATGGTCAGGTCGACGCCATCGACATGGACGCCGAACTGATCTGGGTGCTGAAATATTATGAACACGCCGACACGATCGTGCAGTCGGATCACATGATGTTCCCGATGGTCGGTCTGGTTTCGGCCAAGGTCTGGGCTGGTTTGTCCGAAGAAGACCGCGCGATGATTGCGGACCTTATGGCCAAGCATGTCGACAGCACCATTGATGCCTACGTTGAAAACGATGCCAAATGGCTGGAGCAGATCGAGGGCACTGGCAAAGCCTACAAAAAGGTCGACGCCTCGTTCTTCGGCGACGCAATCGAAGAATGGAACGGGATCTGGTCCCAGAAGACCTCTTCCCTTGACGCTTTGCGGCAGACTGCGGCAGAAACAAAATAACGAAAACGGCATGACGAAAGGGGCGCAGCTCGATCCTGCGCCCTTTTTCGCGGGAGAACAGCGATGTTGTATCGGCTGTCGGCAGGCTTGGCGCGGGTCGAGTTGTGGGGCGCTGCCTTTCTGGCGGTTTGCATAACGGTTCTGATTTTGCTGAATGTCGTGACGCGCACGGCGGGAAACGCCCTGTTCTGGGTCGATGAGCTGGCGATCTACGCGATGGTCTGGATGACTTTTCTGGGCGCGTCTTCCGCATTGCATCATCGCAGTTCGGTGTCGATCTCCATCGTTTCCGACAACGTGCCGGAGCGCGCGAAACGATTGATCCGCAAGAGTGTGGACGTGATCGTGTTTGCTTTTTCCCTTGCGATGCTGTGGTTCTGCTGGCGCTGGTTCCTTCCGCTGGACATCGCCAGTAGCGGATTTGATGTGGCGGCGTTTCAAGGTCAGACATTCAATTTCATCTATGCCGAGCCGACATTGACCCTGGGCCTGCCGAAGTACCTGTTCTGGTTGGTGATGTGGCTTTTCGCACTGGGTGCAACGCTGCATTCCACCATGCATCTGCTGAGCACCCCAGAGCAAGAGGCACAGCCATGAGCCCCATCGTCTTTCTGGCCACTTTACTTCTGTCCGTGCCCGTGGCGATCGTGCTGGCAATCACGGCCATCTGGTACATCTGGGAAAGCGGCAACACGGTTCTTTATGACAGCTTCGCGCAGAAGATGTTCGGCGGTCTTGAGAATTACGGCCTGCTGGCAATTCCTCTGTTCATGTTGACCGGGGAATTGATGAACGAAGGCGGCATGACCCGGCGCCTTGTCGCGCTGGCGCGGGTGTTTGTCGGCGGGTTTCGCGGCGGGCTGGCCTTTATCAACTTGCTGGCAAACATGTTCATGGCGGCAATCATCGGGTCTGCGACGGCGCAGATCGCGGTGATGTCGCGCGCCATGGTCCCCGCGATGGAGGAAGAAGGCTATGACAAGGGTTTCGCCGCTGCCACGACGGCCGCGGGCGGACTGCTGGCTCCGGTCATCCCGCCGTCGATGATGTTTGTCATCTTCGGTGTTCTGGCTCAGATCCCGATTGGTGACATGTTCATTGCAGGAATCCTGCCCGGTTTTATCTTGGCTGCTTCATTTGCTTTGGTCATTACCTTGATTGGGTGGCGGCAGCAGTTCCCAAAGGGGAACTGGATGACACGCAGCGAAACCATCAAGGCCGTGATCAGCGCCGCCCCTGCCCTGCTGATCCCGATGTCGATCATAGGCGGTATTCTGTTCGGGATCGCCACACCGACCGAATCCGCCGCAATCGCGTCCCTGATCGCGTTTCTGGTGGGCTGGTTGGTCTACGGGGATCTGAAGCCGAGCAACCTGGCACAGATGTTCAAACGCACGGCGGCCAATGCCTCGATGATCCTGTTCATGATCGCGGCCGCCAGCGTGTTCGGCTGGGTCATCATCTATGAGGAAATACCACAGCAACTGGCAGGGCTGATCACCTCGGTCACTTCGGACCCGTTCGTTTTCCTGCTGATCGTGAACCTTGCGCTTTTGCTGGTTGGAATGGTGATCGATGGCATCGCCGCGATCATCCTGATCACGCCGATCCTGCTGCCGATTGCAACCGGTTCATACGATATCAGCCCCTATCAGTTCGGCATTGTTGCCTGCCTGAACCTTGTGCTTGGGCTGCTGACGCCCCCGGTCGGGATCGGATTGTACATCGCCTCATCCATGAGCGGCACATCGCCCGGTTCAATCCTGAAATCGCTTTGGCCTTTCCTGATCGCGGTAACTTTGGTGTTGCTTCTGCTCAGCTATTACCCAAGCCTGTCAACGCTGCTGATCTGAGTCAGATGCGTTTGCAGGCGCATTCCGTCGCAGACATGGCGCCGGAAATCACGCTCTACTTATCGGTGCCCGTCAGCTAAGCTGGTCTGAACACGCAAATTGGTCACAAAAAAGGATAATCATGCTGCTCGACACTCCAGTCTGCGATTTCGGTTGGAAAGCCCCGGACTTCACGCTCAAAGACCCGAACGGTCAGGCGTTCACGATGTCCGATCACCTGCAAAACGGGTTGCTGATCGCCTTCATCTGCAATCATTGCCCCTATGTCAAAACGATCACGGATCGGCTTGCGCAGGACACGGATCTGCTGATGTCCAAAGGGATCGGCGTGGTGGCGGTCATGTCGAACGACTATCGCGATTACGCCGAAGATTCACCGCAGAACATGCTGGAATTCGCAAGGCAGAATGGCTTCAACTTTCCCTATCTCGTGGACGAAGATCAATCCGTAGGCAAGGCTTATGGTGCTGTTTGCACACCCGATTTCTTTGGGTTGAATGCGGATGGAAAGTTGCAGTACCGGGGCCGTCTGGACAATCTCGGCCGCGGCCAGACAGGCGAGCGCGAACCGGAGCTGGTCAATGCGATGCTGCAAATTGCCAAGACCGGGCAAGGCCCCCAGGACCAGATTCCATCAATGGGATGTTCGATCAAGTGGACCCGAGGTTAGGTCATGGGGATCGCTTCACTGGATCATGTCAACCTGCGCACCACGCGTTTGGATGAGATGATCGAATGGTACTGCAACATGCTGGGGATGCAGGTCGGCCCACGCCCGCCCTTCCCCTTTCCCGGAGCCTGGCTCTATGTCGGTGAACACGCGTACGTGCATCTGGTCGGTGTCGAGGCCGAGGCCACGGGATCGGAGACCGAGTTGAAGCTCGAGCATTTCGCCTTTTCGGCGAACGGTTTGGACAGTTTCGAAGCTCACCTCAAAACAAACGATGTTCGCTATCATCGTGCGGATCTGACGGCAGTCGATATAGTGCAGTTGAATGTCTGGGATCCGGACGGCAATCATGTCCACATCGATTTTCCGGCTGACGAATAAGGGCGATAGCCGCCGGTATTTCTGGCCAGTAAACAGTTTCTCTCTCAATTTGAAGACTTGACCCGAATTGCTGGGTCGTCCTTGATAGGGTTTGATTTCTCCCGACTACTCCCGGGTAAATTGTACTGGCCAAAAAGAAATGGGGGCTGCATGGCATCGCGCCACCGCCGACATGCATGGCAGTCGAATGACTGATATTAAGGACTGGCTGGCCAGGCACGGCTTGTCCAAATATGTCGATGCCTTTTCTCGGCACGAGATCGAGCTGGGCGATCTTCCGGAACTGAGTGACGATGACCTCGTCACGATCGGCCTGCCCCTGGGACCCAGACGCCGCTTTCTGAAAGCCATGCGGGAAGAAAACCAAGGGCCCGCAGCAACACAACGCGCAAGTCAGGAACCCAACATCGTTGCCGAGCGCAGACAGCTGACGGTCATGTTCATCGATCTTGTTGGGTCGACAGCGATATCGCAGAAGCTGGACCCTGAAGATCTGGCCGAGGTTCTGAGACTGTTCAAGGAAACCTGCGCCGCCGCGGTCGCCGCTTTTGACGGGCATGTCGCCAGTTACTATGGCGATGGCATCATGGTGTTTTTTGGCTTTCCGCACGCGCACGAGGACGATCCGGAACGCGCCATTCATGCAGGTCTTCGGATCGTTCGTGAAATTCCGGAAATCCGCACGCATGCACATCTTGAAGTCCGCATCGGGGTCGCGACCGGCTTGGTTGTCGTCGGTGACCTGCGGGGAGAGAAGATGTTCGAAGACGGCACCGCCATGGGCGAGACCCCGAACCTGGCCGCACGGCTCCAGTCGATGGCTGATCCGGGGACTATGATCGTCGCGCCGACGACACGGGAACTGGCGGGTGATGCGTTCGAATATGTGCGCCGTGGCACTTTTCAATTGAAAGGCTTTGCCAAAGAGGTCGAAGCCTGGCAGGTCACTGGCACGCGCCAGACTCTCAGCCGCTTCCTCGCGGCAGACGACGCCCGGATGAGTTCATTGGTCGGGCGCGCGCAGGAGCACGAAACCCTTCAAAACAAGTGGAGGCTGGCCCGCCAGGGTCAAGGTCAGGTGGTGCTGGTCTCGGGCGAGGCGGGCATAGGAAAGTCCAGGCTGATCGAAGAGCTTTGCCGTACGATGCCGGGCGCAAAACACCGACAGCTTCGATTTCAGTGTTCACCCTTCCATGACGCAAGTGCGCTCTACCCGATCATTCGCCAGCTTGAAAGCGCGGCCGACCTGCGGGCCGGTGACAGTGCGAACGAAAAACTGGACAAGATCCACAGCGTCCTGGGCGATCCTTCTGAAGGGTCACTGAAACTGGCTGCGGCACTGTTGTCGATCCCGTTTGAAGACAGGCTTGGCCCGCTGGATCTGACCCCTGAGCAGATCATGAAGCAGACGCTGGAAATGCTGGTCAATCATGTGATCGGCTTGGCGCAGGAAACCCCGACCCTCTTGCTGTTTGAAGATGCACATTGGATCGATCCAACGACGAAGACTCTGCTTGATCAGCTTGTGACCCGGATAGAGGACGCGCGCCTGCTGATGGTCACGAGTTTTCGGACAGGCTTTGATCCGGGCTGGCCACAATCACACAACCTGGTGCACGTCGCACTCCAACAACTGGACTTTGCGCAGGTCAAAGAGATCGTGAACGACGTTGCCAAAGGCAAAACCGTCCCGGACGAAGTTCACCATCTGATTGCTGCCAGATCCAACGGTGTCCCGCTTTTCGTAGAAGAGGTGACGAAAGATCTGCTGGAATCCGATCTTCTGACTGAACGCGCCGACGCCTATACGATTGACCGGTCCACGCCATCACCAACTGTGCCGAAAACACTGCATGACGCGTTGATGGCTCGTCTTGACCGACTGAGCTCGGCCAAGGAAGTCGCACAGATTGGTGCTGTCATTGGCCCGCAATTCTCTTATCCGATGATTGCAAGCGTTTCCCGTTTTGATGAGGGGGCGTTACGTTCCGGTCTGGATTCACTGGTGGATGCCGGGATCGTGATTGTCTCAGCTTCAGAGCCCGAGGAAACGTTCAGTTACCGTCACGCACTCATTCGTGACACCGCTTACAACAGCCTGCTGAAACGCGAGAGGCGAACGCTTCATGCGCGTGTGGTCGAAGCACTGAACTCTTCGTCATTGCATGACAATTTCGCCGAACCGGAAATTCTGGCTCATCACTACACGATGGCGGATTTACCGGATGAAGCGATTGAACAATGGTATCTGGCCGGACAACGTGCCGTAGAACGCTCGGCCGGGATCGAAGCGGCCACTCAACTGGGGCGTGCCATCGCGCTGTTGGAACGGCAGGAAGACTCGGTTGACCGCGATCGCAAGGAAACCAGAATTCAAACGTTGCGGGCTGGCGTTCTTCGTTCGACCGCTGGCATCGCGGCCGACGAAACGGGGGCCGTATATGCCCGGATCCGCGACTTGTGCAATCGGCTGGGTGAAACGGAACAATTGTTTCCTGTGCTCAATGGGCTCTACGCGTATCATCTTGTCCGCGGTGAATACGACCTTGCCAAGGACGTCGCGGCCCAGTTGTTGGAGCTGGCCAATCTGACCGGGGAAACGCATCACACTATGATTGCGCTCCGGGCCATGGGTGCCGTCTTGTTGCATATCGGACATCTGGACGCGGCCCACGATCATCTGCTGCAAGCGCTGCACTTGTATGATCCACAGCAGCACAGCCGCCTCGCCTATGTCTATGGAACGGATCATGCCGCCATTACATCCTGTTTCCTGAGCATAACGGCCTGGTTGCGCGGAGAACCGGACCGCGCGCTCGAAATCCAGCAGCAGGCGATCTCGGCGGCGCGGAAACTCAATCATGCACATAGTCTGGCCCAGACCCTGACGTATCTGTGTATGCTGCACCTTTTGCGGCGTGAACCGGAACAGGTTTACGACGTTGTCGCCCGCCTTGAAGAAGTGGCGACGAAACACACTTTCCCCTTCATGATACTGACGGCGAATGTCTGGCGATGCTGGGCAGACGCGCAGATCACGCCTGGCCCGGAAACGATCCGAGCAATGCGCGAGGCGTCCGAAGCCTGGTGGGCCAGCGGGGCTGGAAACTACAAGCCGGTGTTCCTGACGGCCCTTGCCGAAGCGTCACTGAAAGCGGGCGAACCGAAGGCCGCGCAGCGCCTGCTGGATGAAGCACGTGAACAGCAGGCACTGACCCATGAAGGGTGGGCTCAAGCGGAAACAGATCGGATACAGGCGTTGGCGCGGTCCATGGAAACTGCCGCAGATGATCTGTTCGCGGAGGCTCTGGAAACCGCGCGCAAACAGCGGGCAAGAATGTTCGAACTGCGCACAGCGGTGGATTACGTGCAAACCTGCGGCCAACTTGGCTGCACACCGGCCTCGCCGCCTGATCTTGGAAAGATTCTGGCCACGATCGTTGATGGCGCGCAATCCCGCGATGTCGTGCAAGCCATGTCTTTGCTCAATCACTCGAAAGCGTCGTAGAGTACTTTCCCGGCCAGTTCGGCGGGCAACAGCCTTCCACCCATCCCGTCGCCCCGTAGGACCACAGGCGCTATGCTTCGCTGCGTCAACTCGGTTGCAACTCGTCCTGATATCCGAACAACGCCGGTTGGCCACCTGTGTGCAGCAGAACAACTTTCTGGCCTTTTTCGATGACGCCTTGTTCAAGCAGCCCAAGAAGACCTGCAAAGGTTTTGGCAGAATAAACAGGGTCAAGAAAGATGCCCTCGGAGCGCGCCATCAGGGTCAACGCCTCGCGGGTTGCCCGACCGATCCGCCCATATCCGGGAGCCAAGGCGCCGCCCCAGGTACAGATGTCTTCCATGACCAAGGCAGGGTCGAAGCCCATCATGGTTGCCAATCGCCCCAGGACCTTTTGCAGACGCGCTTTCTGCTGGTTCTGATCGCGGCGCACGCATATGCCGTAGACAGGCGCAGACTGCCCGACCAAACGCAATCCGGCCAGAAACCCCGCATGGGTAGACCCGCTGCCAGACGGCACCACCGCCGCGTCGAAATCGCTGATCTGAGTATGCAACTCGGCCGCCCCCGCCACATAGCCCAACGCCCCCAGTGGAGGGTGATCGATGCCCAGATGGATCACGTATGGTTTTCGGCCCTCAGCCACCAGTTGGTCGGCGCGTTCGTGAAGAGCGTTGTCGGCGCCCGCCTCGTCCTCACCCTTGGGGTAGCTCATGTGTTCAGCCCCCAAAAGCTGGGCCAGAAGAACATTCCCGGATCGATGGTAGAATTCTCCCATATGCGCCACGCGGTCTTCCAATTGAAGAACGGATGACATTCCCAGTTTTGCCGCCGCTGCCGCCGCAGTGCGCACGAAATTGGATTGCACGGCACCCGTGATCAGGATGGTGTCCGCCCCCTGCCTCAGCGCCTCCCCCATGTAAAATTCCAGCTGACGGGTCTTGTTTCCGCCGAAGCTGAGACCGGTCAGGTCGTCGCGCTTGATCCACAAATCCAGCCCCAATTGGTCAGAAAGTCGCTCTAGCCGTTCGACCGGTGTGACCGATGTCATCAACCTTGCGCGGGGATAGTTTGAAAGCGCTGCGTCTATCATGGACCAGGTGCCCTTCATTTTCATGCAAACGACTCGTGCCGATGGATGGCACTGCTGATCAGGATAATGAGGTTTTGGAAAGCGTGGAAGACAGCCGGTCATGCGCAAAAGCGCCCGACTGAACCCCTTGCTGAAGCGGGCCGGCGCCGAAGGGGCCGGCCGCCGGTGATCAATCACCTCTCGCTGGTGTCGCTTTCGGCGTAGTTGCGCAAATCGTCCATGTCGGCGATATCCGCGTGGTTCCTGTCGATCTTGACGCCAACGGGTTTCAATCGCGAAAACGCGCGGCTCAGGCTTTCGGGCTTCATCCCCAGACGTCCGGCGATCAGCATCTTGTCGTAGGGCAGTTCCACCTCGCACCGACCGGAATCACAATCGCACAGGTTCAACAGAAACTCTGCAACGCGTTGCGCCCCGGTTTGCGCTTTCAATTGCTCCAGCTGCGCCACCAGAGCATGCAGATGCGTGAAAGTCGCAGCCAGAATTGAAACGCCGATTTCCGGGTCTTCCTTCATAAGGGACAACAGCACAGGGCTGGGAATATGCATCACTTCACAGGCTGAAACGGCTTCGGCGGACACGGGATACGGTACGTTGCGCAGCGCAACGGCCTCACCAAAGCTTTCTCCGCGGGTGAAAACGCTCACCACCGCTTCCGCCCCGGTCGGAGAGATGCGGAACAGCTTGACCCATCCGGCCAGGACAACGTGTACAGCCTTGGCTTCTTCCTCTTGCAGAAAGATCGTCTCGCCACGGTCATATTGCCGCCAAATCGCTTGCCGCAGCAAAGTATCCACATGTTGATCCGGCAGGCTGCGCAGAAGCAGAGACTGCCGCGCAATCGCCTTTTGTGCCTCGTGTGGCATGAAGGCACTCCCTTCTTCATCCAGTCCGGGCGATGGCCCGGGTAATCATCCCCAATGCCCTGCTATGCCAAAGTCGGCGTGTCAGGGCCAGCCTTTTTCTTGAAGATCAACTTGACAATTGTCATGTCGTAGCGCCCGTCGCTGCCCTAGGGTCGGTTCACAGCCAGTTATCCGGGGAGCATGTCAGATGGATTTCGAGCGATATTTCAGCCAGAGCCTCGACGCTTTGAAAGAGGAAGGGAACTATCGGGTTTTCATCGACTTGCAGCGACGTTGCGGAGCTTTCCCGAACGCACGCCAGACCGATGGGTCAATCCAGCGGGATGTTCGCATCTGGTGCTCGAATGACTACCTGGGAATGGGGCAACACCCTGCGGTCATCAACGCCATGCACGATGCGCTGGAACGTTGTGGCGCCGGTGCAGGCGGAACGCGCAACATCTCGGGCACGACGCATGACCACGTTCTGCTTGAGGCAGAGTTAGCAGATCTCCATGGCAAGGAGGCCGCTCTGCTGTTCACCTCGGGCTATGTGTCCAACTGGGCCGCTCTGGGAACGCTGGCTGCGAAGATCCCCGGTCTGATCGTTTTCTCTGATGCGCTGAACCATGCCTCGATGATCGAAGGCATCCGCCACTCACGGGCGCAGAAGGTGATATGGAAACACAACGACCTTGCGGATCTGGAGGCCAAGCTGGCTGCCGCCGACCCCGACGCGCCCAAGATGATCGCCTTTGAATCCGTGTATTCCATGGATGGTGATATCGCGCCGATCAGGGAAATCTGCGACCTGGCCGACAAATACGGCGCGATGACCTATCTGGACGAAGTTCACGCCGTCGGCCTCTATGGCCCGCGCGGCGGTGGCATTGCCGAGCGCGAGGGCCTGATGGATCGCCTGACCGTGATCGAGGGCACGTTGGGCAAGGCCTTCGGCGTGGTTGGTGGCTACATCGCAGCCTCGGCAGCGCTGTGCGATTTCGTTCGCAGCTTTGCCAGCGGCTTCATCTTCACCACTGCCCTGCCACCTTCGATCGCCGCAGGTGCTGCCGCATCCATCCAACATCTGAAGCAGTCAAGCGCCGAGCGTGATCTGCAAAAGGCCCGTGTGGAACAGGTGCGCACCCGGCTGGATGCGGAAGGGATACCGCATCTGCCGAACCCCAGCCATATCATTCCGGTGATGGTGGGCGACCCGGTGAAGTGCAAGTTTATCTCGGATACGCTTCTTGAAGAATTCGGCATCTACATCCAGCCGATCAACTATCCCACTGTTCCCAAGGGCACCGAGCGTTTGCGGATCACGCCGTCCCCGGTCCACACGGATGAGGATATCGATCATCTGGTCGGTGCCTTGTCGGCGCTCTGGCAGCGTTGTCAGATCGCGCGGATCCCACAGGCCGCTCAGTAATCAGGACCCCCCTTTGCTTGAATACTGCCGCCTCTCGGGGCGGCATTTTTTTGCTTCAGACCAGATAGAGCGCAAAAACCACAACGGAAAATCCGGTCAACACCATGGTGAACCCACGCAGCCAGCTTTGGCTGTTTTCCAAATCCAGGTAGTGTTTCAGGATCACGCGGGCCTTGATCAGCGCCAGCAACAGGATACCGCCAGCAATGATCGCGCTTGGCGCCCCAATCAGGGTCAGCAGCGCGGATCCCACGCTGAGGCCCAAGAGCGCAAGCCACGCCTGGATCAAAGGGTTCGACGACCTCTGACGTGAAATGTTGGTCAAAGATGAAGGTTGGGCCATCTGACTATCCCAGCAGATAGATCACTGGAAACAGCATGATCCAGACCAGGTCCACCATGTGCCAGAACTGCGCGCCCGCTTCGACGCTACTGGGGTCGTCGCGCCAGGCCACCAGCAACAGAATACCAACCCCGGCCAGGACATGCGCAGCATGAAAGCCGGTCAGCATATAGTAGAACAGGAAGAATGGATGCGTTTCATATCCTATCCCCTGAGACGCCTTGTCGGCATATTCCGCACCCTTGATGATCAGGAACACGACACCCAGAAGCGCGGCAAGGATCAACGCCAAACGGGCCCGCAAACGTTGCATGTTCCGCCGCCATTGCAGCGCCTGTGCGGCCAGATAGCCGGATGTCACCAAAACCGCCGTGTTCAAGGCCGCACCCGTGCGATGCAGATGCGACTGCGCCTCGGCAAAACCTGCCGGATCCGTCAGGCGCACCCCCATGAAAGCGATCATCCCCGCGCCAAAAACCAGCAGTTCCGAAATGATCAGAACCCACATCAGGAACTCGCCCGGCAGTTCGTCTATCAGAGAGGTATCACTCATGCGCCGACCAACTGGCGATAGATCTGCGGCAGGGCCAGGGTCAGGCGATGCGGATCTGGAATGACGGCGAAACCGCCCTGCCCGAACATGCGCGGAAACCAGCTTTTGCCGGTTTTATCGATGGTGACGCCGAACACTGACTGTCCGGCCCGACGCGCCTCGCGTATGGCCATGCAGGTATCTTCGATGCCGTGGCGCCCCTCGTAGTGATCCAGATCGTTTGGTTTGCCGTCCGTTATGACCAGCAGTAATCGGCGCTTGCGGGACTGGCTTGCCAGATCTGCGGAACAGTGCCGGATTGCCGCGCCCAACCTTGTGTAATGTCCGGGGCGCAGCGACGCGATGCGCTGTTCAACTTTGGTTCCCATCGGTTCGTCAAACCGTTTGCAACGTTGCACATAGACGCGCTGACGCTTGAGGGAGCTGAATGCATGAATGGCGAAATCGTCGCCACAAGCGTTCAGGCCCCAGGCCAAGGCCGCCAGCGCCTCGCGTTCGATATCGATCACGGCGCGACCAGTAACGGCGCTTTCAGTCGAGCGGCTGACATCCAGCAGGATCGAGACCGCCAGATCGCGGGCCTCGGGGCGGGATTGCATCCAGACGCGTTCCGTCCCTTCACCATTTGCGCAGCGGTCAACCTGCGCCCGAACGGCGGCTTCCACATCCAGCTGGTCTCCGTCCAGATGGCCCCGGGTCATCACACGCCCCGGGCGCAACGCCTCGAATTGGCGCTTGACGGCGCGAATGCGCCGCGCAGTGGCCGGATCTTTGCCGAACTCGGCGGCATCGTCGCGGATATCGGCATCCGAAAGCAGAACGTTCACATGATCCGGCAGGTACTGACCCGTCCGCACATCCCATTCGGGATATAGAATACGGCCTGACAGGCGTTCGCGGTTAACGTCTTCGGGCGCCAGGTCAAGGTGAAGCTTCAACTTGGTAGGCGGCGCTTTTGAGATCTGGCCAAGACCGATCTCTTCCTGATCGTCAGCCGCCTTCTTGGCGTTGTCGGGATCGTCGTCATCGATGCGACGGTTGATATTCAGGAATTCGGCCCAGCTGAGGATGGCTTCGAATTTGTGCAGAATGAAACTGTCGCTGCGCTCGGCCTGATCCGATTTGCGGCGTCGGGCGCGGTGTGTCTTTTCGCCGGATTCCTCTGGCGGGCCTTCAGTATCGGGGTTTTCAACCTCGTTGTGTTCCGAGAACCCGACGGCCCGCAATTCCGGCCACAGGGGAACCGGGCGCATCGGCTGATAGCCGCGCGGAGCGATCAGGTCGTCGTCAAGTGCCAGAAGTTGCTCGGCCTGATCCGACAAGGGTTTGGGATCGCCCAGCATATGACGGATCAGTTCTTCGACCGCAGCCTCGGCAGGCGGCAGACTGGGGATATCGCGCTGATACAGCACGCCCTTGCAAAGTTCGGTGTAAAGCGGACGCAAGCCAGGCGCGTCGTCCAGAGTCGCCTCGACCATGCGCCGGGCAGCGATCAAGGCACGCAGGTCGGCACGCAGTGGATCGTCTTCGTCAATTCGGGTTCCGGCATGGGCAGCGGCGGCGGCCAACCAGACATAGAGCGCGCCATTAGCTTCGCGCGCCGGGAATACAGCCAGACGGTCGGGCAGGCGCAAAACCTCGCCATCGAACGAGGCGCGCGGCATCAATTCCACTTCGGTTGCAAGTTTGCGGCGCCAACTCAGGCGGTGACGCGAAACCTCGGGTGAGACCGGGCGCAATTCAACGCCCGGACTACCCCCAAGCCCCCGAAAGAGGACTGCCAGCCGCCCCGCGACCTCGGAAAGGTCGACCGCGGCTCCAACATGCACCTGGGGTGCATCGAGGCGGCTGGCAAGGGTGTGCCACAGTTTCCCGATCGTTTCTTCGGGTTCCCATGGCTCAAAGTCGATCCTGACCATCACCGGCCTCACCCAAAGACGGCGGTGACAAGATCGAGGAGCCCGCGTTTGATATCCTCGTCATCGGTCAGAGGTTCGATCATGGCGGCAAGGATGGCGCGGTCGGTGGACATGCCCTGCGCGATCAGCGTCGCAGCATAGACGACCAGCCGGGTGGACACGCCTTCCTCGAGGTCCTGACCCTTGAGCCCGCGCAGCTTGCCCGCCAGCCGCACCAGCGGCTTGCAGCGTTCCAGCGGCAGGCCGCTTTCCTGCGCGACCACCTCGGCTTCCATCTGAGGCGAGGGAAAGTCGAACTCCAACGAGATGAACCGCTGCCGGGTCGAGGGTTTGAGGGTTTTCAGGATATTCTGATAGCCGGGGTTGTACGAGGCCACCAGCATGAAGCCGGGCGCGGCCTCAAGCTCTTCTCCGGTGCGATCGATCGGCAGGATGCGCCGGTCGTCGGTCAGCGGGTGCAGCACCACGGTCACGTCCTTGCGCGCCTCGACCACCTCGTCGAGATAGCAGATCGCGCCTTCGCGCACCGCGCGGGTCAGGGGGCCATCGACCCAGACGGTTTCGCCGCCCTTCAGCAGATAGCGTCCGATCAGGTCGGCGGCGGCGAGATCGTCGTGGCACGCTACGGTATAGAGCGGGCGGCCAAGTTTCGCGGCCATGTGGGCCACAAACCGGGTCTTGCCGCAACCCGTCGGACCTTTCAGCAGAACCGGCAGATCGTTGTTGTAAGCGGCGGTGAAGACATCGCATTCATCGCCCTGGGCCAGGTAGAAGGGGGCGTTTGCCGCCCCCTCTTTCAGGTTCATGGAGCCATCCATATCCATCACTCCGCTGGGGTTTCGGCTGCGCCGGGTTCAATGACCTCTTTGCGAGGAACCCAGATCGAGTAGATGAACAGCAGCGCCCCAAGGACAACGACCAGACCAGAGCCAAGACGCATCCAGTAGAAGATCGCGATCTGGTCCTGCACGTCCATGAAGTAGTCTCCGACGACACGTTGCATGTGAGTCTGCACGGTTCCCCCGAAGGTCAGCACGAAGGTCATGAAGACCATGCCGCTGGTCATCAGCCAGAACGAACCCATATTCAGAACCTGATTATAGGGATCACGGTTCTTCAGGATCGGCATAGCGTAGCTGAAGATCGCAAGGTTGAGGCAGACATAGGCGCCGTAGAAGGCCAGGTGCCCGTGGGCTGCGGTGATCTGCGTGCCGTGGGTGTAGTAGTTCACCCCGTGCAGCGTGTGCAGGAAGCCCCAGACACCGGCACCGAAGAAGGCCAGCGTGGCACAGCCCAGCGACCACAGCAGCGCGGCCTTGTTGGGGTGGTCCCGGCGGCCCTTCCAGACCATGACGAAGGCAAAGGCCATCATCGCGAAGAAGGGGATCACCTCGAGGCTCGAGAAGATCGAACCGATCCACTGCCAGTATGACGGCGTGCCGATCCAGTAATAGTGGTGGCCGGTGCCGAGGATGCCCGAGAACAGCGCGGCGGCGACGATGACATAGAGCCATTTTTCGACCACCTCACGGTCAACACCGGTCAGCTTCAGCATCAGGTAGGCCAGGATCGAGGCCATGATCAGCTCCCACACGCCTTCGACCCACAGGTGGACGACATACCACCAGTATTGCTTGTCCAGCGACAGGTTGCCCGGGTTGTAGAAGGCGAACAGGAACAGCAGCGCCAGACCCCAAAGGCCCAGAAGCAGGATGTTGGTAATGGCTGTCTTTTTGCCTTTCAGAACGGTCATCGACACGTTGTAAAGGAAGATCAATGCAGCCACGACGATGCCGGCCTTGACCCATTTGGGTTGCTCAAGGAACTCGCGCCCCTCTTTGCCCAGCAGCCAGTTGCCTTCGAACAGGTTGAAGACATAGGTGACGACCACGCCCAACGTACCGACAACAAGGATGATCAGTTGCAGATAGGCCAGCTTGGGCGAGTGGATCTCGCGCTCGGCTTCTTCCGGGATCAGGAAGTAGGCCGCACCGAAAAAGCCTAGGATCAGCCAGACGATCAGAGAGTTGGTGTGCAGCATCCGCACGATGTTGAACGGCAGAAGCTCACTCAGGAAATTGGGGAATACATAGATGAAACCGGCCAGAAGGCCGCCAATCACCTGTATCGCGAACAACGCCATGGCTACCGCAAAGTAGGCATAGGCGATTTTTTGGGATTCGTATTTCATTGTTTCGTTCCCTTTCTCAGCCTGCCTCGTTGGGCGGCCAGCCCTGCGCGTCGATATTGTCCGTCCAGATCAGGAAGTTGGTCAGGTCACGGAGTTCTTCGTCGCTGAGGTTGAAATTGGGCATCTGCCGACGACCGGGAATGCCGGTCGGTTGTGCTTCCATCCAGCCCTTGAGGGATTCAAAGGCTGATTCCGGGTCGTCCAGCACGCCCCAGCGGGTCATCACGTTGCCGACTTCGGGGGCAAAGTAGGCCCCTTCACCCAGAATCGAATGACAGTTCACACAGGCGTGTTTTTCCCAGACATGTTTACCCCGAACCACACTGTCATCGAGTTTCGCGGCATTTTCAGAATTGACGATATACCAGTGGGAATGGGCCGAAAGGGCCAGAAAGATGAGAATGAAGAACAGTGACCCGCCATAAAAAATATTGCGGGCCATGCTCTTTGTCATGACGTCTCGCATTGCGCTCTCCTTTGCGCAGATTAGCTAGTGTCAGCAACATGACGGGCGGGACGCGGTAGTGCCTTAACGAAAGTCAAGACCTGTCACGAGATCAACCGGACGGTTCAGAATTGAACGATTTGGACCGGCTGATCGTCAGGGGAAGAAGAGCTGCCAGTCAATTTGCGAACAGCATTTCCGTATTGAGTGTTCTCTCCATTGAATGGCCATTGAATTGACGCAAGTATTTGCCAAGCAGTATGGAAGGAAGGAAAGTCAGCGCACTTTCCTTGCTGTGTCAAGATTTCCGGTGCCTCGGTAGCGCCAATGGTTAAAAGGTAAGAATATGGCAAACTATTCCTATATTGGTTACGCCCCCGGGGTCATTACGGTCGATTTCAACTTCGGCCCCGATTTCATTACGCTTGACCCCAATTACGACCCCGCAACAGACCGTCGTGTATTTGATGTAACCGATGCAGCTGGCGGAACGATCCTGAACGGGGCGAACCCTCTGCCCGATACCGGCACTGTGTTCAATGGTGACCGATTCAACAACGAAAACGGTGACGACGCCACGCAAACAGGTGTGGTGACCAACCTGGACGGATCGACCACTTTTGCCAACGGAGACATCTACCTTGAAGAATCCTATTCCCTGACCAATCCATCGGGCGGAACGATCGATGTGTTTCGGGTCGAAGTCGAGGGCACATTGGTTGGCTACATCACGTCCGAGCCCCTGGTTCCGGGCCTGACCTATACGTTCCAGGTTTCGAACGTTACCCCGACCAACGCCCCTGACACGACGGACCCAACCACGATTGTCGATGTACCTTGCTTTGTTGCCGGAACACGGATCATGACCCCAACCGGTCCAACTCCGATCGAGGATCTGAAAGTTGGCGATGTCGTTTTGACCGCGGACAATGGGCCGCAACACATACGCTGGATTGGCACGCGACATCTGGACCAAGCGGCGCTTCGCGCCCGTCCCAGGCTGAAGCCCATCCGGATCGAGGCCGGTTCACTGGGCGATCAGTTGCCCGAGCGTGATCTGTTCGTGTCACCGCAACACCGCATGCTGGTCCGGTCGCCGATTGCGGTCAGAATGTTCGACGCCGAAGAAGTTCTTGTTCCTGCTCACATTCTTGTCGGCGTGCCTGGCATTTCATTCGCTGATGACACCCGTGCGGTGACCTATGTCCATCTTTTGTTTGACCGTCATGAAATCATCTATGCGGAAAGTGCACCTTCCGAAAGCCTGCTCACCGGCGCACAGGCCCTGTCCATTGTTCACCCGGACGCAAGGGCGGAGATTCTTGCACTGTTCCCTGAATTGGATCAGCGCAATTACGTTCCGCCGGCCGCAAGACGGATCCCGGAAAAAGGGAAACGCGCTCGGGCTTTGGTCCATCGTCATATCAAGAACGCGCGGCCTCTGATCGCTGGACGATAGACGCCGCCCGAACAGGCGTCAGGTCTGTTGCACGGCGCGAGGGCCGGTCAGGGCAGGCCACATGGCGAACAGATACAGCCCCATTGCCGCGATCCAAAAACCATCCGCAGTCAGCATCGCCGCCATGTAACCTGCTGCCATGTCGGATCCCAACCAACGCACAAGCGCAGCAACCGCCATCAAGCCATAGGCAATCGCCATGGGCCTTGGCGCGACAAGGGGTCGACCGCTATGGCCCAAGGCGGCGCGGCTCATTACGGCCAGGGTCATGCCTCCAACGCAACCAATGCCCAGAACGTGGAGCGCGCCGATCTCATTTCCCATTCCAATGGCAGCCATCCCCCAGAGAACCAGACCCAGGGCCAGCATCCCGAGGCCCAGATGCAGGGCGATCAGGATCGGTTGACGCAAAGCCCAGCCTGTTCTCCAACGCGCCATGCGTAGCAGTTGAACAAAGCCCATCACCAAAGCTACGGCTCCCGCAACAGGCCCGACATCAAGTGCAAGCACAAGCAGGGGCAGCAGCAGCGCCAGAATCATCGTCGCCCTGTCCAGCCAGGCCACGGTTACCGGCCACGATGCTTCGGGTTGACCCGCTCTTTTCATGGCATTGCGAGTAAAAGCGGGCGTAATCCGGCCGCCCAGGATCGCGATCATCGAACACAATGTCAAAAGCCCGGCCCGGATGCCGGTGTTCAACGTATCCACCGTGACCCCCATCCATTCCAAATGGACCATTACATTCGAGGCCAGCATCAGAACCAGAAGATACAGAAACACCATATTCTGGGGCTTGGGTCGACGAACCAGTTGACTGGCAATTTTCAGCGCCAGAATGGGAACAAAGATCAGGTCCACGACTGCGACGAACAAGGGAGGCAACACTCCGGAAAACCAGACCGCCAGACGTCCGGCCATCCAGATCAATGCGACAAGCGTGATAAAGCGGGCCCGCGCCTCGGGCGCACCGGTCCAGTTCGGCACGGCGGTCAGAAAAAACCCCCCCAAGGCGGCCGTTGCATACCCAAAAATCATCTCATGCGCGTGCCACATGACCGGGGGCATCGCATAGCTTTGGTCCATGTAAGGCATCAGGCCGTCGAGCGACGCCAACCACACGCCCCACGCGACCCCTGCAAACACGCCGTAAAGACCCGCCGAAAGGAAAAAGACCCGGAACCCCTCACTGAAAACACGTGCGATTACAGCTGTCATGCCTGCTCTCCATAGCTTTTCCCGCCGTTGGGCAACGTGTAGTTCCTTCACGACCCGGCGCCCTTAACCAAAATCAAGACCGGGCTTAAACATGTGTGAAAAACACAAGTTTTATTGGGGGTTTTGATCCGTGTTTTCTGTCCAAAGTGCCTGGTCTGCGCCCTTCCCGTTGACTTTGGTCAAGGATGACATCCACGTGATGTTTCACTCTCGGCAGCGCCTCACCACGCATATGGAGAGTGATCATGTCACTTGGAATCAGCTACAACAAACCCGGCCGCGCCTTTGGGGTCGGATTGGCAATGTTGTTGGGCAGCGTCGCTGCTCCGACCTTCGCCGAAGAGCCAACTTTGAGCGAAGAAGCCTTTGAATCGTCTAAACAGCTCTATTTCGAACAATGCGCAGGCTGCCACGGCGTTTTGCGCAAAGGGGCCACGGGTAAAAACCTGGAACCGCATTGGAAGAAGACCGCAGCCGACGGCACGGTCACCGAAGGCGGCACCCTTAAACTGGGGCAGGAACGCCTTGAAAAGATTATCGCCTGGGGAACCGAAGGCGGCATGAACAACTTCTCGGACATCATGACCGAGCAGGAAATCAAGGACATGGCGACCTACATCATGATGGAGCCGCCGAAACCGCCTGAAATGTCGCTGGAACAGATGAAGGCGACCCGCAAGGTTTACGTCGAAGAAGAGGACTATCCGACCGAGCCGCTGCACGGCCGCAACTGGGAAAACTTCTTTGTCGTCATCGAACGTGACGTAGGCAAGGTGGCCGTGATCGACGGTGACACCAAAGAGGTCCTGACCCACATTCCGACCGGTTATGCGGTGCACGTTCTGAAAGCATCCGAGCACCACTCGCTGGAAGAGCCGGAACAACCCGGGCGCTTCTGGTACACCATGGGCCGCGACGGCAAGATGACCAAAATCGACCTCTGGCAGACGCCGGACAAGATGTTGGTATCCGAAGTCAAGATCGCCTATGACGCCCGCGACGTTGCCGTGTCCGGCGATGGCAAATACGTCATCGGTGGTGGCTACTGGCCGCCGCACTTTGCAATCGTTGATGCGCAAACCATGGAACCGCTCAAGGTCGTATCGACCCGCGGCGTGAACGTGGACGGCGAGTATGTCGAAGAAAGCCGCGTGGCCGCCATCTACACCACGCCGAACGAACCGACCTGGATCGTCGCCGTGAAAGAGCTGGGACAGCTGTGGCAGGTCGATTACACCGATCTGGACAACCTTCGAATCGACAAGATCGACAGCGCCAAGTTCCTGCATGACGGGTTCTTTGACCCGACGGGCCGCTATTTCCAGATCGCCGCGAACGCGTCGAACAAGATGGTGGTTGTCGATACCGAAACCCACAAGCTTGAGGCGATGATCGACACCGCTGCCCTGCCGCACCCCGGTCCGGGCGCCAACTGGGTCGACCCGAACTGTGGCCCTGTGGCCGGTACGACCCACCTTGGTGTCGGTACCGTGACCGTTTGGGGCAACGATCCTGAAAACCGTCCGGATGACGCCTGGAAAGTCTGCTACGAAGTGGAAACCGATGGCCCCGGCCTGTTCGTCCGCACCCACCCGAACTCGGATTACATCTGGGCTGACCAGACCAAGCATCCGGAACCGGAAGTGCAGCAATCCGTACAGGTCATTTCGAAAGAAACCGGCGAGATCGTGAAAACGATCCAGATCACTGAAGACGAAGGCAGCGCTGCTGTTCACTTCGAATTCAACGCCGACGGCACCGAGGTCTGGGTCTCCAAGTGGAACCTGTCGGACTCGAAAGAACCCAACGGTCAGATCGTGATCTTCGACGCCAAGACGCTGGAAGAGATCGGCCGCATCGACGGGCTTTATGCCCCGACCGGCAAGTTCAACGTCTACAACCGGTCGAACCACGTCACCTGACGAGGGTGAGACCATCACAGGAAAGGGCGGGCCCCTCGCCCGCCCTTTCCTTGTTCGAGGCATCAGCCAAACTCACCGGCCTGCCACCAAGGGCCAGACAATACAGCCAAAACGGAGCCCGGATATGACCTCCGAACCGGATAAGAAAAAACCGATCTGGCGCCGGTATTTCCTATGGGGAATGCCTGTGGCCGGTATCGCCGCGGCCTTTGCCGCCGGCATCATCTTCTGGGGCGGGTTCAACACCGCAATGGAAGCCACGAATACCAAGGAATTCTGTATCTCGTGTCACGAGATGCGTGATTTTGTCTACGAAGAATATACCGGCACGATTCACGACGTGAACCGGTCGGGCGTGGGGGCTGTCTGTTCCGACTGCCACGTACCCAAAGACTGGACCCATAAGATGATCCGCAAGATCAAGGCGTCCAAAGAGCTTTATGGCAAATTGGTCGGCACCATCAACACCCGCGAAAAGTTCGAAGCCAAACGTGTGCATCTGGCCATGAACGAGTGGGAGCGGATGAAGGCCACCGATTCGCGCGAATGCCGCAACTGTCACGATTTCGAATCGATGATGCCCGAATTCCAGAAACCACGCGCCCGTCAGCAGCACCTCAATGCGATGACCGTCGGACAGACCTGTATCGACTGCCACAAGGGGATTGCACACTCGGATGCACGCGACCGGGCGGACGAAGAGTATCTGGAAAAGCTTGAAGCACCGAACCCGGACTTCATCCGGCCGATACCCCCGGAATACCTGGCCAGCCTTGAAAAGATCGAAGCCAAAGAGGCCGCTGAAGCAGAAGCGGAAAAAGCCGCCAAGAAGGCTCAGCAAGAGGCCGTTCAGGCCCAGATCGCAGCGGCTGTTGACGCTGCTTTGGAAGAAGAACGCGCAAAAGCCTCCGGTGAAGAGGCCGCAGCGCCCTCTGGCGGAGCAAGCGACGTTGCGTCCAACATTGACTGGAACGCAGTGGCCGCGGCGGATCTGAAGCTGTTCTACCCCGGTCAGGCCTCTTTCGAATGGGTCCAGAACGGCAAGTTCCATGGTGGCGCACGCCCCCTGACCAAAGGCGGGGATCAGTGCACCACCTGCCACGCCAAGGAACTGGACACCATCGGCAACAAGATCGTTGCAGGTGGCGATCTTGAACCGACTCCCATTCCGGGCAAACGCGGTGTCATCGACGCAACCGTTCAGGCGGCACATGACGACGAAAACCTCTACATTCGTCTGCAATGGCCGGACGCGGGTCACAACCCTGCCCCGTTCGTCGATGGCGGCAAGATGGACCCGGACAACCAGATCAAGGTTGCCATGATGATTACCGGCACTGGTATCGAGCTGGGCGATCAGGTGGGCTGCTGGGCCTCGTGCCACGCCGACAACACCTATATGCCCTTTGCGCCCGAAGCGGATGCGATCGCGGCAAATGCGGATGTTGCCGGTCGCCTCAATGCCACCGACACCATTACCAAATACATCAGCGAAAGCCGCACGGATGTTGAGGTCAAAGGTCGCCGCGGCAAGGCCCTGGGTGGCTGGGACAAGCTGAAGGCCGAGGAACAGATCGAGCAGTATCTGGCCGACGGCACCTATCTTGACCTGATGCGTGTCTACGCCGACGGAAGCGCCACCAATGGCTATCTGTTGGAGCAGCGCGTGGTCAATGATGGTGAAATCGCCGCATCGGCCGAGCTGTCCGGCGGTATGTGGACCGTGGTGTTTACGCGCCCCCTGAATGCGGGTGCGCCCGGTGATGTGCCTTTGGAGGCAGGCAAGACCTATACCGTTGGCTTTGCCATCCACGACGATTTTGCTGCCGCAAGGTTCCACCACGTGACGCTGAATACCAGCCTGGCGCTGGATGATGACAGCGCGCTCATCAACGTGGTCAAACAATAACGGATCGGGGCCGGGTCAACCGGCCCCGGCCACTTTTGGAAAGGAGACATGGACCATGAAACCCCAACGCCTTCTTCCCGCGCTGCTGCTTCTGGCCGCGCCCGCCTGGGCGGACGAGACCGCCGAAATCTGCGCCGAGGCCGAAGAGCGCTATGTCGAGTTGTTCGGTCAGCCTTCGTCGGCCGTCGAAGACGCTGAAGTGGTGCTGATGTACAAATACAATTTCTGCCCAGCCGAATTGACCGTGAAGGCAGGCACAACTGTCCGGTGGGTGAATGTCGACAAACGCACCAGCCATTCCGTTCTGTTGAAGGATGGCAGCCAACCTGAAAGTGATCGCCTGTTCCCCGAGGAATCCGTTGAACTGACTTTTCTCACGCCCGGTCCACAGGACTATCTGTGCGGCCCGCATTGGGAGACACAGAACATGATCGGAATGATCACCGTCGAACCCTGAAACAAGGCACAATACAGGCAAGATGAAGGAGCGCGGGCGCAAATCCCGCGCTCCTTAACTTATGTCAAGGAGGTTGGTTTTCGATTGGGCCAATCTTCCCCCATGACACGCCCGGCTCACCCAGCAACGTCTTGCAAACGCAATGGATCTGCATGGGATACCGGATCTCGAAAACTTTCAGACCAAGCGAGTTTGCACATGAGCGGTAAGGTTTTTCTGATTGGCGCAGGCCCCGGCGACCCCGAGCTGATGACCCTGCGCGCACTGCGGATGCTGCAAGAAGCGGATGTCGTGGTTTATGACCGGCTGGTGTCCGCCGACATTCTGAACTTGCACGCGGAAGGCGCCCGGCTGATCCCTGTCGGCAAAGCGCCCAAATGCCACACCGTTCCGCAGGACCGCATCAACGAAATACTGCTGGAAGAAGCCCGCGCTGGTCACACGGTTGCCCGGCTGAAGGGTGGCGACCCCATGATCTTTGGTCGCGGCTCGGAAGAGGCTGCCTATCTGATGGCCCGCGGTGTTGCTGTTGAATACGCACCGGGCATTACGGCAGCCCAGGGGGCGTCTTGTTCGACGGGTGTGCCGCTGACCCATCGCGGGCTGGCAACCTCGGTTCAATATGTCACCGGGCATCGGCAGGCCGACAAAGTGCTGGATCTGGACTGGAAACGCCTTGCCGATCCGGACTCGACGCTGGTGGTCTATATGGGCGTTGCCAATATCGGTCAGATCGCCATGGGGTTGATGACCGAAAACCTGCCGGGCTCGACGCCGGTTCTGGCGGTGAGCAAGGCCACGACACCTGATGAGCGTCGTCTTGTGTCACGGCTTGACCAGCTGGCCACGGATGTGCGCGCAGCCGACCTGAAGGCGCCGACGCTGTTTATCATTGGCAAGGTGGTTTCGCTTTATGCCGAACGGCCTGTGGCCGAGCTTCTGGAACAGGCCCATGGCTAAGCTGGGAAGACGAGATCAAGGGATTGACCCAACACGCACCGACAGGTCGCCGGGGCGCTCGGGATGGGTGGCGCGAACCTGTCTGACCATTGCGGTTCTGGCCGCGACCTCCGCCTTCGCGGCGGATGTCATCGATCCCGATACCCTGAAAAGACTTGTGCATCAGGATTGCGGTTCCTGTCACGGACTGTCCCTGAAGGGCGGCCTTGGTCCCGATCTGCGCAGTGAGACACTTGAACACTACGACGCGGATGTTTTGACCAGCGTCATCCTTGACGGCATCCCTGACACCGCGATGCCCCCGTGGCGGCCTCTGATCAGTGAAGAAGAAGCCGAGTGGATCGCCCGTTACCTGCTGGAACAGGAGTCACAATGAAACACTTTATCCTTGGCCTTGCAGCCACATTGATGATGTCCACCGCCCAGGCTGAACCAACCGCGACAGGCGATCTTGGTCTGGTCATCGAACGCGCCAAGGGCTCGGTTCTGCTGGTGGATCAATCCGACCGTGCAGCTCTGGCCCGGATCGAGGGGTTGGGTGATCTGTCGCACGCGTCCTTGGTCTATTCACCCGATGAACGGTTTGCCTATGTGTTTGGCCGCGACGGCGGGCTGACCAAGATCGACATCGTGACCCGCCAGATCGTGAACCGCGTCGTGCAGGCCGGCAACGCCATTGGCGGGGCGATTTCGGACGATGGCAAGCTTGTGGCGGTGTCGAACTATGAACCCGGTGGCGTGCGCGTATTCGATGCGGACACGCTTGAGATGGTCGCTGACATCCCGACCGGCAGCAAAACCATCGGTCTGGTCGATGCGCCGGGTCGGCGGTTCGTTTTCACGATGTGGGACACTGGGGAAACCTGGATTGCCGATTTCGCAAAGGGCGCACCAGAGATCACCAAGATCCCGGACATGGGCAAGAACCCCTATGACGCGCTGATCACTGCCAATGGCCGCACCTATATCACCGGCCTGTTTGGCGAGGACGGCCTGACCGCACTGGATCTGTGGGCCGAAACACCCGAACCGATCCGGGTTCTGCCCGATTACGGGCGCGGGCAGGAAGAAATGCCGGTCTACAAGATGCCTCATCTGGAAGGCTGGGCGCTGACGGGCCGCGAATTCGTTTTGCCCGCTGTCGGCCATCACGAGGTTCTGTGGATCGACGCCGATACCCTGTCCGAAACTGGCCGGACCAAAACCCACGGGCAACCGGTCTTTGCAATGGCGCGTCCGGATGGGCGGCAGGTCTGGGTCAATTTCGCCCACCCGCTGAATGACACCATTCAGGTGATCGACAGCGTCAGCAAAGAGATCATCCACGAATTCAAACCCGGCCCGGCCGTGTTGCACATGGAGTTCACGCCGCGCGGACATGAGGTCTGGATCAGCGTGCGCGATGCCAACAAGGTCATGGTCTACGACACGCATAGTTTTGAAAAACTGCGCGAGATCGACGCGGACAGCCCGTCCGGCATTTTCTTCACTGCTCGCGCCCACAGAACGGGGCTGTAACCGATGCGACATATCACGGACCCGATCGACCGCCGCCTGCTGGACGAGTTTCAGCGCGACTTCCCGATCACCGAAAGACCGTTTCAGATACTGGGTAACGCTCTCGGGCTGGACGAAGCCGAAGTCATTCATCGCCTGTCCCGGATGCGCGCCACAGGCCGCATTACACGGGTTGGCGCAACCATCACACCCGGCGCGGTGACGGCCAGCACTTTGGCTGCCGTGGCGGCTCCGGAAGATCGGTTGGAGGAGGTTGCCGCCCTGATCGATGCCGAACCCGGCGTGAATCACAATTATCAACGCGAAGACGCCTGGAACCTCTGGTTTGTCGCGACCGGGCCGGATCGCGCGCATGTCAACGATACCCTTGCGCGGATCAGTCGATCCACCGGATTGCAGGTGCTGGACCTGCGGCTGGTGCGTCCCTTCAACGTAGATCTTGGCTTTCGCATGACTGGAGGCATCAAGAACGTGCCCACAGCGCGAAAGGTCGATGCATCCGTCATGCGCGAGGGCGATCGTTGCCTGCTACAGTCTCTGAGTTCCGGGCTATCTTTGGTCTCAGAACCCTACGCCGCTCTGGCTCGTTCGCTGAAACGGGATGTCACCGACGTGATGGAGCGGGTCGAGGCTTTGCATGCCGCCGGAATAATCTCGCGGCTCGGCGTCATCGTGCGTCACCGGGCGCTAGGCTGGTCGGCCAATGCGATGGTGGTCTGGGATCTGCCGGCAGAACAGATTGAAACCGCTGGTCCCGCTTTGGCCGCCTTCCCGGGGGTGACTTTGTGCTATGAGCGCAATCCGGTTCCCGATGTCTGGCCATATCGCCTGTATTCCATGATCCACGCCCGCACACGCAATGAGGCTTTGGATGTTCTGGCCGGCGCGATTGCATTGCCCGAACTGGCCGGAGCGCGACACAAGGTTCTCTTCTCAACCCGCTGTTTCAAGCAGACCGGCGCGCTGATTCAGGCCAAGGAGGCTGCCGCATGACGCTGGACCAAACGGATCGCGCGATCCTGAATCGTATGCAAGAGGATCTGCCGCTTACTTCGCACCCTTACGCAACCGTCGCCGCCGAGCTTGGCCTGTCCGAGGCGGAATTGCTGACGCGTCTGAGCCGTATGAAAGATGACCGCACAATTACGCGCTTCGGTCCATTTTTCGACGCCGCGGCCATGGGTGGGGCTTTCTGCCTTTGCGCAATGGCCGTTCCAGCCGAAGATTTCGAAACCGTCCTGACCAAAGTCAATGCACATCCCGAGGTGGCCCATAATTATGAACGCACGCACCGGCTGAACATGTGGTTCGTGCTGGCCACCGAAACACCCGAGGGGATCGAGGCCGCCGCCGATGCCATCGAACGGGAAACGGGGATCAGTGTTCTCCGTTTCCCCAAACTTCAGGAATTTTTCATCGGCTTCCGGGTGGCGGCATGATCGACACAACAGACAGACAGATTATCGAGTCGCTCCAGGGGGGATTGCCCCTGGTGTCCGCGCCCTATGCGCAGGTCGCTGCCGATCTGGGCCTGACCGAAGCCACCCTGCTGGACCGGCTGGCCGCGCTGAAAGCGCGCGGGGTGATCCGACGGATCGCCGCGGCCCCCAATCATTACAAGCTGGGCATGACGTCGAACGGCATGACCGTCTGGGATGTTCAGGATGACATGATCACCGAACTGGGCGCTCATATCGGGGCACTGCCCTTCGTCACCCACTGTTATGAACGGCCCCGTGCCCTGCCCGACTGGCCCTACAACCTGTTCGCCATGGTTCATGGCAACTCGCGCGACGAGGTCGAAGAGAAACGCGGCCAGATCGCCGCTATTCTGGGATCGGCCTGCCGGGGCAGCGATATCCTCTATTCCACGCGCATCCTGAAAAAGACCGGGCTGCGCCTGAGACAGAAAGCCTGAGACATGTTCCGCCTGACCGAATACATGCATCAACTGGTCAAACCGACTCCGGTGCGCAAGCGTCGCCCCGGCCCGGTAAAGCCGGTTGTGATCTGGAATTTGACGCGACGCTGTAACCTGAAGTGCCGCCATTGCTACACCGTCTCGGCGGATGTCGCGTTCCCGGGTGAGCTCAGCCATGAGCAAGCCATGGTAACCCTTGAGGATCTGGGCCAATTTCGCGTCCCGGCCCTGATCCTCTCGGGTGGGGAACCGCTGGACCGGTTCGATTTCTTCGACATCGCAAAACGGGCCCGTGATCTGGTACCAATGCTGGCCTTGTCGACCAACGGGACCCGGATTTACGACGAAACCGCCGATATGATTGCGGATGTGGGCTTCAACTACGTCGGCATCTCGCTGGACGGGATCGGAGCGACGAATGACTGGTTCCGTGGCGTCGAAGGGGCTTTTGCAGACGCCCTGCGCGGCGTGCGAGAATGCAAAAAGCGCGGCATCAAGGTTGGTCTGCGGTTCTGCCTGACCGAAGGCACGCAACATCACTTGCCTGACTTGCTGAGCCTTTGTGATGATGAAGGTGTCGACAAGTTCTACCTGTCGCATCTTGTCTATGCGGGGCGCGGCGACAAGAACCGGGGCGAAGATGCCGCGCATCAGCGCACGCGCAAAGGCCTGGATCTGTTGCTGGAACGCGCCTGGGAAGCCGCATCGGGCGGTCGTCCGCTGGATATCGTGACGGGGAACAATGACGCTGATGCCGGGTATTTCCTGAACTGGATTCGCACGCATTTCGACGCCGAAAAAGCGGCTCATGTGCGCGCGCACCTGGCCGCGTGGGGCGGGAACTCAAGTGGTTTGGGCGTCGCCAATATCGACAACCTTGGCCGGGTCCATCCAGACACTTACTGGTCCGATTACACGGTGGGCAACGTAAAGACCAAATCGTTTTCCGAACTCTGGACCAGCGATGATCCGATGCTTGCCATGCTCCGCACCCGCCCACGCCCGCTGAAGGGGCGCTGCGGAGCCTGCGAACTCAAGGACGTGTGCGGCGGCAATACCCGCATCCGCGCCTTGCAATTGACCGGTGATCCATGGGCCGAGGATCCGGCCTGTTACCTGTCCAACCAGGAAATCGGTGTGGATGAAGCAGGGGAACGCCTTCAGGTCACACCGTTTCGGGGGAAAAGCCATGATCCGGCGCATCAGTTCTTTTGACACCGTAAGTGCGAGGCTTTCAACCGCTGCGCCTGTGGCGCGTGCGGGAACCTCCGGCGGGAGTATTTTTGAAAAGATGAAGATTGGGGCATTATGCTCGATCCTTGGCGCGGGTGTCGCCTGGGCGGATGCGCAATCGGATTACGCTGAGCATTGCGCCTCATGCCACGGCGAAAACCGTCTGGGCGGGGTTGGCCCCGCGCTGATCCCGGAAACGCTCAAACGCATGCGCGGACCGCGGGTAGCTGCCGTGATTGCAGAAGGACGCCCGGCGACACAAATGCCGGCCTTCTCGCACGAGCTGGATGCTCTGCGAATCGAAGAGCTGGCGGGCTGGTTGAAATCGCCTTTGGAATCCGACCCCGAATGGGGCGAGGCCGAGATATTGGCCAGCCGGACGCTGGACGAGGAATATGTGCCGGTGGATGCGCCCGTCTGGGACAGCGACCCGATGAACATCACGCTGGTGGTGGAAACCGGAGATCACCATGTCAGCGTTCTGGATGGCGACACGTTCGAGGTTCTGGACCGGTTCGAAACCCCCTTCGCCGTGCATGGCGGCCCCAAGTTCAGCCCGGATGGGCGGTATGTCTTCATCATGTCCCGCGACGGATGGGTACAGAAGTACGACATTTGGGCCCTGAAGCAGGTGGGCCGTGTGCGTGCCGGCCTGAACAGCCGTAACATCGCCATGTCCGGCGATGGCAAATGGGTGGCTGTAGCCAACTATCTGCCCAACAGCCTGACGGTGTTGTCCACCGAAGACCTTTCAGTCGCAAAGGTCATCGAGGTCAAAAGCAAGAAGGGCGTGCCCAGCCGCGTTTCGGCTGTCTACCAGGCCCCTCCGCGGGAAAGCTTTGTTCTGGCGCTGAAGGATGTGCCCGAGATTTGGGAAGTGTTCTACGGCGCAAATCCCCCGCAATCCGGGCTTGGTCATGATTTCCGCATCGAAGGTCAGTTCAAGAACCCCGACCCCTTCCCGGTGCGCAAGATCACCACGCCTGACTATCTGGACGATTTCTTTTTCGACCAGAGTTATGAATATGTCATGGGAGCGTCCCGCGATGGCAAGGGCGGACAAGTGATTGATCTGGTGATCGGGCACAAGGTGGCCGATCTGGATTTGCCCGGAATGCCGCATCTGGGCTCGGGCATCACATGGAAACACGGCGATACGACCGTGATGGCCACGCCGCACCTGACAGACGGCGCCGTGTCGGTGATCGACATGGAAAGCTGGGAAACCGTCAAACGGATCAAGACCGAGGGCCCCGGGTTCTTCATGCGCAGCCATGAGAACTCGCCTTATGTCTGGGCCGATGTTTTCTTTGGCCCAAACAAGGACGCAATGCATGTCATCGACAAGCAAAGCCTTGAAATCGTAAAGACCCTGCGCCCCGCTCCCGGAAAAACCGTGGCCCATGTCGAGTTCACCAGGGATGGCAGCCACGCGCTGGTTTCGATCTGGGAAGATGACGGCGCGGTGATCGTTTATGACGCGCAGACGCTGGAAGAAATCCGCCGCCTGCCGATGCGCAAACCTTCGGGGAAATACAATGTCTGGAACAAGATCACCTTCTCGGAAGGAACCAGCCACTGAGGGAAAATGGCCGGTTTGGAAACTGGCCATTCTGCTGTATCCGGCCACGGCGTTGACCGTGGCCATCAACCTGTTTTTGCTCGGGCTTATCCTGCACAGCGTCGGGTTCGGTGCAATCGAACCGGTGCCGGCTCTCCTCTGGTCGATTCCGCTGGGCATTCCTGCGGCATGGCTGGCCGGTCGGTGGCTGCGCGGATTGATGGACGAGGCCGACGGGTAGATTCAAATTTTCAGGCACCTGACCTAAGTCAAGTCTTCGCCTGGAAGAATCCCCTACGGTTCAGAAAAGAACGCCGAGCTGGATTCTCAATGCCCACCGTCCGCCCCCCGCATAGCCTGTTTGATCGCGTGTCCCGCGCGGTGTGCGGTTTGGTGGGTATTTTCCTGTTGCTTTTGCAGATGCTTGGCCCGGTGCTGGCGAGTCCCGGGGAAAGCATGTGGATCGAGATCTGCTCGGAGGCAGGGGCGGTCTGGGTTGAAGTGGACTTTGAGGAAGGCACTGATGACCCGACCGCACCTTGCCCGAAATGCGCCGATTGCGCGCTGTGCGCGGTGACAGTGGCAGCCCCGCTGCCAGACCTGCCGCTGCTGACGCAATCCGGAAATGTACAGATTGTACCCGCTGCAATCGGGGATCTGTGCATTTTGTACAACTCAAGGCGACTGTGGCCCGAAACCCGAGGGCCCCCGGTTGCGACCCAAGAAGAATCTGAACGCGCCCTGCGCGCGTCCGTGGCGTTCACTCAAGTAAACGGAGGTGCGCCGTGGTCGTAAGTCGCGCAATCCATTTCCTACTGGCTTTTACCCTGTCCTGCCTGATGGCGATCAGCGCCCATGCCGACAGCCTGGCCAGCTTCCTGCCCGACATCGAACCTGCCGATCTGGCCCCCGGTGCCGATGCCTTTGGCCCGGTACGCGATGACGTCAAGGTCGCCCCCGTCCTGAAGGGCGGCGAGACCGTTGCCTGGGCATTCCTGACCTCGGACTTTGTTGGTACGACCGGTTATTCCGGCAAGCCGATCCATGTCGTTGCCGCCATCGATAACGATGCCGTGTTGACCGGAGTGCAACTGGTCAAGCACTCGGAACCCATCGTGCTGATCGGCATCCCCAATTCCCGCATGGTTGAATTGACCGAAGGCTATGCCGGCCTTGACCTGAAGGTTGAAGCTGAAACCGGGGGTGAGGGGCACGACCTCGACATCATCTCGGGCGCGACCGTCACGATCATGGTGATCGACGACAGCCTTGTGCGTGGCGGCATCAAAGTGGCGCGTGCATTGGGTCTGGGCGGCTTGTCCCCGTTGCAGGCCGACGGGCCAAAGCGCGAAGTCGATATGGCGCAGAATGCGGTCTATGACTGGTCGACCCTGTCAGGTGACGGCTCGATCCGACGGTTGACGCTGGATGTCGGGCAGGTCAACGCCGCCTTCGAGGCCACCGGCGACCAGCGCGCGATCAAGCGCCCCGAGCCGGGCGAACCGGATGACACCTTCATCGACATGCATATGGCGCTTGTCTCGGTTCCGTCGATCGGCAAGTCACTGCTGGGCGACGCCGAATACCGGAACCTTGTGAACTGGTTGGACGAGGGCGAACAGGCCATTCTAGTGCTGGGTCGCGGATCCTACAGCTTCAAGGGATCAGGCTATGTGCGCGGCGGGATTTTCGATCGGATCCAGTTGATCCAGGGCGACAACTCGGTCCGGTTCTTCGACAAACAGCAAGTACGCCTTGGCAAGGTTGCAGCCCCGGATGCGCCCAGTTTCACCGAGTTGGACATCTTCAAGATTCCCGCCGATGCCGAGTTTGACCCGACCGAGCCGTTCCGCCTGCAACTGCTGGTACAGCGTGCCGTGGGTGCCGTTGAGAAAACCTTTCTGACATTCGATCTGGGCTACAAACTGCCCAACCACTACCTGCTGCCCGTTGCAGCCCCAACGGTTGTCGAGGATGCAACCGGCGAAGCCGCCGCCAAGGCCGCCCTGTGGCAACGCATCTGGAAGGATCGCACCGTCGAAATCGCCATTCTCGGCGTCATGCTGCTGGTCCTGACCGCGACGTTCTTCTTTCAATTCCACGCGACGATGAATGCGCGGGTCTTCTACTGGTTCCGCATCGGCTATCTGACCATGACCCTGTTCTTCATCGGCTGGTACGCCAACGCGCAGCTGAGCGTGGTGAACCTGATGGCGCTGGCGGGCAGCTTGCGCACAGGATTCTCGTGGGATGCGTTCCTGCTGGACCCGCTGGTCTTTATCCAGTGGTTCGCTGTCGCTGCCGCGCTGCTGTTCTGGGGGCGAGGCGCCTATTGCGGCTGGTTGTGTCCGTTTGGCGCGTTGCAGGAGTTGACCAACAAGATCGCCCGCGCGCTGAAAGTACCGCAATGGACGCTGCCCTGGGGACTGAACGAGCGCCTGTGGCCTGCAAAATACATGATCTTCCTCGGTCTCTTCGGCCTCAGCTTTGTCTCGATCCCGTTGGCCGAGAAATACGCCGAGGTCGAGCCGTTCAAAACGGCGATCATTCTGAAATTCATGCGCGACTGGCCCTTTGTGGTCTTTGCGCTGGCCCTGCTGGGAATCGGGCTGTTCATCGAACGGTTCTACTGCCGCTATCTCTGCCCGCTGGGTGGAGCACTGGCGATCCCTGCCCGTATCCGCATGTTCGACTGGCTGCGCCGCTACAAGGATTGCGGCACCCCCTGTCAGACCTGCGCCAACGAATGCCCCGTTCAGGCGATCCACCCCACCGGTGAGATCAATCCGAACGAGTGCGTCACCTGCCTGCATTGTCAGGTGCTCTACCAGTCCGAGGACAAATGTCCCGTCGTTATCCGCCAACTGAAACGGCGGGCCAAGACAGGGTCGGTCCAGATGAAGACCCCACTCGGACAACCACCGGCGAACCATCCGAACGCCAAACCGCAATCCGTTTCCTAAAAGGAGGAACGAACATGTCGGAACATGACAACAAGCTAACCGTCACACGCCGCGGGATGCTGGGTGCAACTGCAACCGGCGCCGTGCTGGCCGGGACCGGTCTGGGCTCGACCCTGATGACCGCGAAACAGGCGAGCGCCGCGGCCAATGCCAATCTCGAGCCCGGCGAGCTGGACGAGTATTACGGCTTCTGGTCTTCGGGTCAGACCGGCGAGCTGCGCATCCTGGGCTTCCCGTCCATGCGCGAACTGATGCGGGTGCCGGTGTTCAACCGCTGCTCGGCTACGGGCTGGGGTCAGACCAACGAGTCACTCAAGATCATGACCGAAGGGTTGCTGCCTGAAACCAAGGAGTTTCTCGCCAAGCGCGGCATGAAGACCTATGACAACGGCGACCTTCACCACCCGCATATGTCCTTCACCGACGGCACCTATGACGGTCGCTATCTGTTCATGAACGACAAGGCCAATACCCGCGTCGCCCGTGTGCGCTGTGACGTGATGAAATGCGACAAGATCACCGAGATCCCGAACGCCAAGGCGATCCACGGTCTGCGTCCGCAGAAATTCCCGCGCACCGGCTATGTCTTTGCCAATGGTGAAGATGAAACACCGCTGGTCAACGATGGCAGCGTGCTGGATGATCCGTCGCAATACGTGAACATCTTCACCGCGCTGGACGGCGACACCATGGAAGTGGCATGGCAGGTGATCGTGTCGGGTAACCTCGACAACACCGACTGCGACTATCAGGGTAAATACGCCTATTCGACCTCGTACAACTCGGAAATGGGTATGAACCTGGCCGAGATGACCGAGAACGAGCTGGACCACGTCGTTGTCTTCAACCTCGCGGAAATCGAAGCGGGTATCGAAGCCGGTGACTATCAGGAGCTGAAAGGCGTCAAGGTTCTGGACGGCCGCAAGGGTCAGAACAAGAAGTACACCCGCTACATCCCGATCCCGAACTCGCCGCACGGTATCAACACCGCGCCGGACGGCAAGCACGTCTGCATCAACGGTAAGCTGTCGCCGACCGTGTCGATCATGGATGTGACCAAGCTGGACGCCCTGTTCGAAAGCGATGCCGACCCGCGGTCCTGCATCGTGGGTGAACCGCAGCTGGGTCTTGGCCCGCTTCACACCGCCTATGACGGTCAGGGCAACGCGTTCACCACGCTGTTCCTGGACAGCCAGATCGTGAAGTGGAACATCGATAAAGCAATCGAAGCGTACGGTGGTGCTGATGTGGACCCGATCATCTCGAAGGTCGACGTGCACTATCAGCCGGGCCACAATTCGACTTCCATGGGCGAGACCAAGGATGCCGACGGCAAGTGGCTGATTTCGATGAACAAGTTCTCGAAAGACCGGTTCTTGAACGTGGGTCCGCTGAAGCCCGAGAACGAACAGCTGATCGACATTTCGTCGGATGAGATGAAAGTGGTGCATGACGGCCCCACCTTTGCCGAACCGCACGATTCGATCATCGTTCGCAGCGACATCGTAAACCCGGTCAACGTCTGGGATCGCAACGATGTTACCTGGGAAGACGCCCGCAAACAGGCCGAAGCCGATGGCATCGATCTGGAAGAAGGTGCGGAAGAACCGATCCGGGACGGCAACAAGGTACGCGTCTACATGACCTCGCAGGCGCCGACCTTCAGCCTTGAGAAGTTCACCGTCAAACAGGGCGACGAGGTGACGGTCTACATCACCAACCTGGATGACGTGGACGACGTGACCCACGGCTTCTGCCTGGGCAACTACGGCATCGCGATGGAAGTCGCACCGCTGGCAACCGCCTCGGTCACCTTCACCGCTGACCGTCCGGGCGTGCACTGGTTCTATTGCCAGTGGTTCTGCCACGCGCTGCACATGGAAATGCGCGGCCGGATGCTGGTCGAACCGCAAGGAGCATAACCCATGCGTTGGCCCCTGCTCATACCGCTCCTGCTCGGCTCGCCCCTTTGGGCGGCGGACTGGGATGTGCCCAACCGGGCGGGGGCCATCAATGAAACACTGGCGCAGGCGGCGGATGGAGACACCCTCCGCCTGAGCCCCGGCGTCTATGCCGAACATCTGGTTCTGGACCGGCCCGTCACCATCGACGGGCAGGGCCAGGCCACCATTGACGGGCAAGGCATCGGCAGCGTCATCACCGTGACCGGGCCGGGCGTGACCGTGCGCGGTCTGACTGTGATCGGCTCGGGCTCAAGTCATGACGGGATCGACAGCGGAATCCAACTGACCAAGACGGCCCGCGCGCCGGTGGTCGAAGACAATGTGCTGCTGGGCAATCTTTACGGCATCGACATTCACGGTGCCAAGGACAGCATCGTGCGCGGCAATCGGATCGAAGGGCGTCAGGACCAGCGGATGAATGACCGCGGCAATGGCGTCTATGTCTGGAATGCACCGGGCGCGGTGGTCGAGGGCAATGACATCCGCTATGGGCGCGACGGGATCTTCGTGAACTCGTCCAAGAAGAACACCTTTACAGGCAACCTGTTCCGCGACCTTCGGTTCGCGGTGCACTACATGTATGCCGACAATTCAGTGGTCAGCGACAATGTCTCGATCGGCAACGATCTGGGCTATGCGGTCATGTTCACGACCAATGTGAAGGTCGCAGACAACGTCTCGATCGGTGACCGTGAACATGGCGTGATGCTGAACTACGCCAACAAGAGTGAGATCACCGGAAACGTGGTGATCGGCGCCAAGGAAAAGTGCACCTTCCTTTATAACTCCAACAAGAACGAATTCACCGACAACTGGTTCCAGGGATGCGGCATCGGCATCCACTTCACCGCCGGCAGCGAACGCAACCGCATCGTTGGCAATTCCTTCATCGGAAACCGGACACAGGTGAAATACGTCTCGACCAAATGGGTCGAGTGGTCGGAAGACGGGCGCGGCAACTACTGGTCCGATTTTGCCGCCTATGATGTGGATGGCAACGGCATCGCCGATGCCCCCTATCGCCCGAATGACAGTATGGACCATGTGCTGTGGACCCAACCCGCAGCCAAACTGCTGCTCGGCTCTCCTGCCGTGCAGCTGGTGCGCTGGTCGCAATCCGCCTTTCCGGCACTGTTGCCCGGTGGCGTGATGGACAGCAATCCATTGATGCAACCCCCTGAACCCCCAGCTATGAAAAAGGTGCCTCATGACGGATAAGGCCCTGACTATTGACCATGTCAGCAAGGACCGGGGCAAAACCCGCGTTCTTGACGATATCACCCTGTCTCTTGCCCCCGGTCAGCGCGTTGCGCTGCTGGGCCATAACGGCGCAGGCAAGTCGACCCTGATCAAATCCATCCTTGGCCTGACGCCGATCCAAGGCGGAGCAATTCGGATCGGAGACGCCACCCCCGGCAGCGCCCAGGCGCGGCGGGAAACGGCGTATCTGCCCGAGGCGGTCTCGTTTCATCCCGCATTGACCGGGCGCGAGCAACTGACCCTGTTTGCAAAATTGTCCGGCGCCGGGGCGGATGTGGCTGGCCTGCTGGAGCGCGTAGGTCTGAGCGATGCGCTGGATCGCCGGATCGGCACCTATTCCAAAGGGATGCGACAACGTCTGGGTCTGGCACAGGTGCTGCTGGGTCAACCGAAAGTGGCTTTGCTGGACGAACCTACCAGTGGATTGGACCCGATCTCGCGCCAGGACCTCTATGCCATCATTGACGAGTTGGCCGCGCAGGGCATCGCCGTGCTGATCGCCAGCCACGCACTGACCGAGGTCGAGGCCCGTACCGACCGGATCGCAATCATGCGCAAGGGCCGGATGGTGGCTGATGATACGCTGAACAATCTGTCGGCCCTTGCAGGCCTGCCGATCCGTCTGAAAGTGCGCGCTAGCGCCAACGCCGATGCCTTGGCTGCTGAATTGGGCGGCAACCGGATCAACGGTGCGTTGGTGGAACTGCTTTGCACCCCCGCTGACAAGATGGAGGCTCTGCGCCGCATCGCCGGAATGGGCGACGCGGTCGCGGATGTGGAAATGACCCCGCCCAAGCTTGAAGATCTCTATCGTCACTACGCGCAGGAGGGATTGCAATGACCCGCTTTCTCGCCATCACCCGTACCGAAATGCTGATCCTGCGCCGCAACCGCTGGTTGCTGGTCGCCACGGTTATCATGGTGCTGTTCGCATTGGCGCTGACCTTTGCGGGCAGCGCGCCTACCGGCACGCTGGGCGTTGACATGCTGACCGTTTCGGTTGCGTCGATGACCACGCTTTCGGTCTACCTCGCGCCCCTTCTGGCGCTGATGATCTCGTTCGACGCCATCGCCGGTGACGTGGACCGGGGCAGCCTGTCACTGCTGTTGTCCTACCCTGCAGGGCGCGGAGAAATCCTGTTGGGCAAATTCACCGCACACCTTGCAGCGCTGGCCTTCGCCATGACGGTCGGTTTCGGTACCGCCGGCGCGGTGGCGGCCTTCTTTGGTGGTGCCGGGCCGGAAAGCCTGATGGCGTTGGTCCGTCTCATCCTCACATCCATCCTTCTGGGCGCCGTGTTTCTGGCGCTGGGATACCTGCTGTCTGCTCTGGCTAAGGGGGCTACGGCGGCGGCAGGTCTGTCGGCCGGGCTCTGGCTGGTTTTTGTTGTCCTCTATGATCTGGGCCTGTTGGGGGCTGTCGTCATGGACAAGGGCGGCACCTTTACCCAATCCGTCTTTCCATGGGTGATGGTGGCCAACCCGGCCGACGCATTCCGTCTGTGGAACATCGCCGCGACCGAAGGAGTCGCAATGGCTTCGGGCATGACCGGGGCCGCGCAGGCCCTGCCTGTGTGGGCCGCGCCGGCATCTTTGTTGATCTGGCCAGTGATCGGTTTTGCCCTCGCGCGGCTTGCATTCCGGAGGGTCGAGCCATGAAACCTCTCGTTCTGGTTGCCCTGATCGCGTTGGCGGCCTGCAAGGAAGACCTGGCCGAAGCCCCCGATCCGGTGGATCTGACCCCGGACGCGCTGAGCTATTTCTGCCAGATGAACATCGCCGAGCACGGCGGCCCCAAGGGCCAGATCCATCTGAAGGGATATCCCGCACCGCTGTTCTTCGCGCAGGTGCGCGACATGGTGGCATATCTCAAAAGCCCTGAGCGTGATGCCGACATCACAGCCGTCTATGTCAGCGACATGGGCATTGCGCCAAGCTGGCGGCAGCCGGGTATCTCGAACTGGATCGCCGCGGATGACGCGACCTTTGTTGTTGGCGCCAATGTGGCGGGCGGCATGGGTGCGCGCGAAGTGGTGCCATTTGCCGATCCTGCCGATGCTCAGGCATTCATTGAGATTTACGGCGGGACGGCACTGGGCCTTCCGGACATCCCGGATACCGAAGTGCTTGGCCCTGTCGATCTTGAACTGTCATTGGAGACCCCCGTATGACCGCCCTGTCCCGCCGCCGATTTCTGATCATCTCAGCCGCCTGCGCTGCGGCCACACCGGCCGCAGCCTCTGACGCGCGTTGGCACGGCACCGCGCTGGGTGCCGCTGCAAGCCTGCGTTTGGTCGGGCTGACGGATGTCGAAGCTGCACCCATCATAGCCGCCGTTGAGACCGAGGTTGCCCGGCTGGAAGAGATTTTCAGCCTGTATCGCCCGCAATCGCAGCTCAGCCGGTTGAATCGCGACGGTGTTCTGACGGCGCCTGCTCCTGAATTGTTGAACGTGCTGAGTCTCTGCACCGCGCTGCATCAGGCATCGGATGGCGCCTTTGATCCGAGCATTCAGCCCCTTTGGTATGCATTGGCTACGGGCGCGCGCGCTGACGATCTGGTTGAAGTTCAACAGGCAATAGGCTGGGAAAGAGTATCTTTCGACGTCTCGGCCATTCGCCTTCCGGTGCCCGGAAAATCCGCGCTGACGTTGAACGGTATTGCGCAGGGCGCGATCACTGATCGGATCGCCGCACTGCTGCGTGGCTTTGGTCTGAGTGATGTTATGGTTGATTTGGGGGAAATAGCCGCCCTGGGCGCGCGTGGCGACGGTGCGCCCTGGAAAGTTGGATTGGCGGCGCCGGACCAAACGGTTCTGAAACGAATTGAATTGAGCGATCGGGCAGTGGCGACATCTTCAACGCTGGCGACTCAGCTCAGCCCGGGGGTCGGGCACATCATTACCCTGGATGGGCCCTCAAGCCACGACAGGACCGTTTCGGTTTCTGCCCCGGAAGCGGCACTCGCGGATGGGCTGTCCACTGCACTTTGCGCGGCATCCGCCGACAAAGCGAGTGAGATCGTAGTACGTTTCCCCGACGCCCGTATCGAGTTGAACGTATGACGAACAGGTAGAAATCTCAGCCCGATCAAAAAAAATTCGCGAAAAGTATGATATAGGTCAATTCGTGCGCTGCTGAAGGCAGCTAGGAAGTAAAGACGCGAACCTATCTATCCAAATACGAGTCGCCAGCCATGAGCCAGTTGACAACCAGACGCGCTTTTCTAAGCGCGCGTGTCCTGCGGGAGGACCCTGATGCGATCCGTCCGCCGGGGGCAGTCGCAACTGGTTTCGGCGATTTGTGCACGCGTTGCGAAGATTGCGCCGCGGCTTGTCCCGAAGACATCATTACATTCGACGACAGCGGTTTCCCCGTTCTGGACCTGTCCGCAGGCGGTTGCACCTTGTGTGGTGACTGCGCTGACATTTGCCCGACACCGGCGTTGCTGCCCGAACGCGTTGCCGAGTGGCCATGGCGCGCGCAGGTCGACGACGCAAGCTGCCTGTCGACGAACGGCGTAAGCTGCCGTCTGTGTCAGGACAATTGCGAACAGGATGCCATCCGTTTTCGCCTGCAACTGGGCGGACGCGCGGAACCGGCGCTTGAAACAGAAACCTGCATCGGCTGCGGAAGCTGTTCCTCCGCCTGCCCCGCCGGGGCGATCGTGATGCACCGCCCCACCCTACAACACCCGGAGGTGAACCAATGAACATCTGTGGCTGCCTGGTCCACATCGCCCCCGATTACACCGATGCCGCACGCGCGGCGATGGCCGGAACCCAGGGCGTCGAGCTTCATGCCGAAGCCGAGGACGGCCGTTTCGTAGTTGTTGTCGAGGATACGGCCGACCGGCTGGCCTCGGACACCATCATGGATCTGCACCAGATCCCCGGAGTGATCTCACTGTCACTGACTTATCACCATTTCGAAGATCTCGCGGAGACGGCTCCGCGTCCTGATGCTCCAAGCCAACCGTCCAGCAGGAGGCCCATGCAATGACCATCTCTGAATCCCGTCGTACATTCCTGAAAGCGTCCGCAGCGGCAGCCACTGCCTCGGCTGCGGGCATTCCCATGGCCGCAGGTCAGGCCAGCGCTCAGGTCGGCGCACCCGATATTCGCTGGGACAAGGCTGCCTGCCGGTTCTGTGGCACAGGCTGTTCGGTTCTGGTGGGCACCAAGGACGGCCGCGTGGTCGCGACGCAAGGTGACCCGGACGCACCGGTGAACCGGGGCCTGAACTGTATCAAGGGCTATTTCCTGTCCAAGATCATGTACGGCAAAGACCGCCTGACCACTCCGCTTCTGCGCAAGACCAACGGCCAGTATGACAAGAATGGTGAGTTCGAGCCGGTCAGCTGGGATGAAGCCTTCGACGTGATGGCCGCCAAATGGAAAGAGGCCCTTGCCAAGAAAGGTCCGACCAGCGTGGGCATGTTCGGCTCGGGGCAGTGGACGGTCTGGGAAGGCTATGCCGCCGCCAAGATGATGAAGGCCGGGTTCCGGTCGAACAACATTGATCCCAATGCGCGTCACTGCATGGCCTCGGCCGTGGTTGGTTTCATGCGCACCTTCGGCATTGACGAGCCGATGGGGTGCTATGACGACCTTGAGCACGCCGACACCTTCGTGCTGTGGGGGTCGAACATGGCCGAGATGCACCCGATCCTGTGGTCGCGCCTGACCGACACCCGCCTGACGAAACCGGGTTGCGAAGTGCATGTGCTGTCGACTTTCGAACACCGCTCGTTCGAGCTGGCCGACAATGGCATGGTGTTCAAACCGCAAACCGATCTGGCGATCCTGAACTATATCGCCAATTACATCATCCAGAATGGTGCGGTGAACGAAGAGTTCGTCAAGAACCACGTCAACATCACCAAAACCGCCACCGATATCGGTTACGGCCTGCGGGAGAACAACCCCCTGCAACAAGAGGCTGAAAACCCGAACTCGGGCAAGTTGGAGCCGATCAGCTTCGAGGAATATGCCGAGGCCGTTTCGAAATACACGCTGGAATACACCTCGGAGCTGTCCGGTGTTCCGGCTGACAAGCTGGAGCGTCTGGCCAAGCAATATGCCGACCCCGACCGCAAGGTGATGAGCCTGTGGACCATGGGCTTCAACCAGCATACCCGCGGGTCCTGGGTGAACTCGCTGATGTACAACGTGCACCTGCTGGTGGGCAAGATTTCGGAACCCGGCAACTCGCCCTTCTCGCTGACTGGTCAGCCGTCGGCCTGCGGTACCGCGCGCGAGGTTGGCACCTTTGCGCACCGCCTGCCCGCCGACATGGTGGTCATGAATGACAAGCACCGCGAGATTTGCGAAACCGCCTGGAATGTGCCTGCGGGCACCATTCCGGCCAAGCCCGGCTTCCACGCCGTGCTGCAACACCGCAAGCTGAAGGATGGCGATCTGAACGCCTATTGGGTTCAGTGCACCAACAACATGCAGGCTGCGCCGAACATCAACGAGGAAGGCTATCCGGGCTATCGCAACCCGGAAAACTTCATCACTGTTTCAGACCCCTACCCGACGGTCACTGCGGTTTCCGCCGACCTGATCCTGCCCACCGCCATGTGGGTCGAGAAGGAAGGCGCCTATGGCAACGCCGAGCGCCGCACCCAGTTCTGGCGGCAACAGGTCAAGGCCCCGGGCGAGGCCAAATCGGACCTGTGGCAGGTGATGGAGTTCTCGAAGCGCTTCACCGTCGAAGAGGTCTGGGGCGAAGAATTGCTGGCCACCATGCCCGAGCACCGCGGCAAGACCATGTATGACGTCCTGTTTGCCAATGGAAGCGTCGACAAGTTCCCGCTGTCGGAAACCGCCGAAGGCTTTGACAATGACGAATCCGAGCATTTCGGCTTTTACGTGCAGAAAGGTCTGTTCGAGGAATACGCCAACTTCGGGCGCGGCCATGCGCACGATCTGGCACCCTTCGAAACCTATCACCAGGCCCGCGGTCTGCGCTGGCCGGTCGTGGACGGCAAGGAAACGCTCTATCGTTTCCGCGAGGGTTATGACCCCTACGTGTCCGAGGGTGCCGGCGTGGAATTCTATGGCCACAAGGATGGCAAGGCCAAGATCATCTTTGCGCCCTATGAACCTGCGGCAGAAGAGCCGGACGAAGAGTTCGATCTGTGGCTGTGCACCGGTCGCGTGCTGGAACACTGGCATTCAGGGTCGATGACACGCCGGGTGCCGGAACTGCACCGCGCCTACCCCGCCGCCGTGGTCTACATGCATCCGCAGGACGCCAAGGATCGCGGCTTGCGCAGGGGCCAGGAGATTGTTCTGTCAACCCGTCGCGGCGAGGTTACCAGCCGTGTCGAAACCCGGGGTCGGAACAAGGTGCCGCGCGGTCTGGTCTTCATGCCCTGGTTCGACGAAAGCCAGCTGACCAACAAGTTGACGTTGGATGCGACCTGCCCGCTGTCGAAAGAGACCGATTTCAAGAAGTGCGCATGTAAAGTCGAGCGCGCGTAACCAGAAAGGATCGTAGGGGTCGTTCCCATGTCTCTTGTCGATAAACCCCTTTCGCCGCAGCGGCGCCGGTTCCTTCAGGACTCGGCGCGGGCGGCGGGCGGCTGCGTGGTCGCCGGATCGTTGCTGGCCTATCTGGCCCGCGACGCCCGCGCCCTGCCGGCCGATGCCTTGCGCCCGCCCGGCGCATTGCCGGAGAAAGAGTTCCTGTCAGCCTGCATCCGTTGCGGTCTATGCGTGCGGGACTGCCCGTACGATACCCTGAAACTGGCCGAGCTCGGCTCGGATGCGGTGGCGACGGGAACACCATTCTTCACCGCCCGGGATGTTCCCTGCGAAATGTGCGACGACATTCCGTGTGTCGCTGCATGTCCGACCGGGGCACTTGACCCCGGGCTGGAGAATATAGACGACGCCGAAATGGGGACTGCCGTACTGGTCGACCAAGAAAACTGCCTGAATTTCCTCGGTCTGCGTTGCGACGTCTGTTACCGCGTCTGCCCCGTCATTGACGAGGCGATCACTTTGGAGACGGCGCACAATACCCGGTCGGGTCATCATGCGTTATTCATTCCCACCGTCCATGCCGACCACTGTACGGGTTGCGGCATGTGCGAAAAAAGCTGTGTTCTGCCCGAGGCCGCCATCAAGGTTCTGCCTGCCCGGCTGGCGCGCGGCAGCTCGGCAGAGCATTACCGTAAGGGGTGGGAGGAAAAGGCCGCCAAAGGTGCGCCGGTCGTCGAGGGGATCATCGATCTGCCCGACCGTTTGCCGGGGCCGGGAACCGACAATCTTGCCGCACCCGGCGGGTTTGCGCCGGAATATGATCTGCCGGGGGTGGGACAATGAGTGCCCGCACACATATGCCCGTAGGTCAGGAGGCCGTTGAAGGCAAAGGGTGGATCGGGGCGCATCGTTTTTTGCTGATGCGTCGTGCAAGTCAGCTGTTCTTTCTGGTTCTGTTTCTGCTGGGCCCATGGTTCGGCATCTGGATTGTCGAGGGCACTTTGGCGGGGTCACTGACGCTTGGCGTGTTGCCGTTGACCGATCCGTTCATCTTGTTGCAAAGCTTCGTCGCGGGCCATTGGCCCGAGGTGACCGCGCTGATCGGTGGGCTGATCGTTCTGGTGGTCTATGCCCTGATTGGCGGGCGTGTCTATTGTTCCTGGGTTTGCCCGATAAATCCGGTAACGGACGCGGCCAATTGGGTGCATCGCAAATTGGACCTGCCGAAAGGCTGGCAACCCAAGCGCGGCACCCGGCTGTGGATTCTGGCAACCGTGCTGCTGGTCTCGGGCCTGAGTGGCGTCATCGCGTGGGAGCTGGTCAACCCGATCACCATGCTGCATCGCGGGCTGGTATTCGGCATGGGCTTTGTCTGGGCCATGATCGCGGCCATCTTCGTGTTTGACGTATTCGTCTCACGCCATGGCTGGTGTGGCCATCTGTGCCCCGTGGGCGCGTTCTACGGGCTGATCGGGTCGAAAAGCCTGCTGCGGGTCAGTGCAGCCAATCGCACGGCCTGTGATGACTGTATGGATTGCTATGCGGTCTGTCCTGAAAACCAGGTGATCTCACCCGCGCTGAAAGGCAAGCCGGGAAGCTCGCCCCTGATCCTGTCACCTGACTGCACAAACTGCGGGCGCTGCATCGATGTCTGCGCAGTCGACGTCTTCAACTTTACTCACCGGTTCGACGACCATGTCGTTCAACCTTCCGATCCAGTTGCCGCGCCTGAGCCGCGCGCTGCCAGACCTATCTAGGGGAGTGCCAAGATGAAAAGAACAATCGTTACAGGCGGAATTGCCCTTCTACCCGTAGTGTTGCTGAGCGGATGGGCCCTTGCGCAATCCGCACAGGTCGAATCCCTGCGCGGGGCCGGCGTTGACGAGCCGGTGCCACTGGATCAGATCCACCGCAACGTCGAAGGGCGGCAGCAGCGCAATTATCGCCAGCAGCCACCGTTGATCCCCCATTCGGTCGAACAATACCAGATCGACGTTCGGACCAACCAATGCCTGTCCTGTCATGACTGGACCAAGGCGGGCGAGCGCAACGCACCGACCCTGTCGATGACCCACTACCTGGATCGCGATGGCAACGAACTGGATAAGATTGCCGGAACCCGGTACTTCTGCAATCAGTGCCACGTACCGCAGGCGGACGCACCGCCGCTGGTCGACAACGTGTTCCAGCCCTCCGCCGGCAACTGATCCAACGCAAGACTGAAAGGAGCACCGACATGGCAGACTCCCCTGAAAAACGCGGCTTGCTTGGTCGCCTCTGGAACGCGATCTGGACACCGGCAGTGATGTTCAGTTCGGGCTTTCTGATCCTCGCCGGTTTTCTGGCCGGTATCCTGTTCTGGGGTGGGTTTCACTGGACGCTGGAACTGACCAACACCGAAGAGTTCTGTGTGTCCTGTCACACGATGGAAACGAACCTGGGCGAGTATCGCGAGACGGTCCACTACAACAACCACTCGGGCGTGCGTGCGATCTGTTCCGATTGCCACGTTCCGGATGAGTGGAACCACAAGATCAAAGCCAAGATCATGGCCGTGAAGGACGTCTATCATGAACTGGCGGGCACGATCAGCACACCCGAGAAGTACGAGGAACATCGCCTGGCGATGGCCTCGGCCGTGTGGAAGAAGATGAAAGCGTCTGACAGCCGCGAGTGCCGCAACTGTCACAACTTTGACTACATGGACTTCACCATTCAGGAAACACGCGCCGCGTCGGAACACCAACGCGCCATTGACAGCGGCATGACCTGTATCGATTGCCACCAGGGCATCGCCCACAGCCTGCCACCCAACTACCTGGAAACATACGAAAAGGTGACTGCCGCACTGGAAGAGGAAGATGCGCAGGAGCACGCTGCTGCCACGGGTGACGACATCCGCGATTTCCTGAACAACAGCTCGAATTGATGTGGGGGCAGAGATGTTAGAGTTACTTGGAACCATCGGTGGAAACGTCCTGAGCTTGCCCGGCATACTCGGTCTGGCGCTGGGCATGATGACCCGCAAGCTGTGGCTGGGCGCGGCATTGGGCGGCGCAGTCGGCGTATTTGAAACGCTGGTTTTTGCGGGCTTCCAGTTTGCGCGTGTAGAGCCACTGGAACTGATCATCGCTATTGTGGTCGGCATCTGTGCAGGAAGCCTGGGCACTGCCATTCGCATCAAGGGCGCGACGGCCTGAAACACAGCCGGTTTCACCGTTTCGGTGGAACCGGCTTGTTACGTCGGGCCGGGCAGTTTCGTCACCAAGTCAATTGCTGTCTGCTTGTGTTTTCACGCCCGCTATCACCAATTCCGCGTCTCCGGGCAAGGACCGGAAGGCTGCGGGCAATGTGCGATCGGTGAAAAGCACGTCCTTTTCCGTCAACCCGGGCAGGCGCAATGCCGGGCTGGTCTGGGCCTCGTTGAATTTTGTTGAATCAACCGCCATGAAGGTCTGGTCAGCGATATCGGACATCGCGCGGGCCATGTCAGCTTCGCATTGATCATAGACCATGAAGCCCTTGCTGGGATGCACCAGTGATGCCGACAATATGGCCGTTCGGGCCGAGAACCCTGCGATGACGTCATAAGCGGCCCGGTCGAAAGCGGCGCCGTCGTGGTTGCGCAACTGTGTTCCCGCCATGAAGACCCTGTTGCCCTCTTCCATCGATAACGTGGCGGCGATGAAGGCCGAATTTGTCACCACCGTGAGGTTTTTGCGCGCGCGAAGTGCCTGAGCAATAAAGCCCGAGGTCGAACCCGTGTCGATGGCGATGGCCGAACCGTCCGGTATCCGCCCCGCAACGGCATCGGCTATCGCGACTTTGGCGGCGCGGTTCTGCGCCATGCGGGCCAGAAACGGTGGATCCAACACGTTTTGAGTGCTGACCAATGCACCATGCACCTTGGACAGGCTGCCTTTGGCGACCATCGGCTTCACGATTCGCCTTACTGTCTGGTCCGACACCTGGAGAATGCGCGCCAGTTCCATGACCGAAATTCGCCCATGCAGGTTTACCGTGCTGAGAATCTCTTGCTCGTATTTCGACATATAGCGCCGCGTTATTTGTTGATTTCATCAGGTTACTTGCAAGAATGACGCTGTTCAAGCGACTTACTTCAACACTTTTCAAACATTTATGTTGCTTTTTGTTGTTTTGAGATTTTTGATGACAGCATATCACCTGAAGTGAGTGGACGCATGACAACGCAGTCGGTCAGACATCTCATCATTGGCGGCGGCATCATCGGATGCTCCATCGCGTATCACCTCGCACGGTCCGGTGAGACGGATGTTGTTCTTCTGGAAAGGGCGTCCCTGACCGAGGGGGCCACCTGGCATGCGGCGGGGCTTGTCGGGCAGTTGCGGTCATCACGCAACACGACGCGGATGCTGAAACGGTCCGTGGCGCTGTATGATCGTCTGGCCGAAGAAACCGGGATGGAGTTCGATTGGAAGAAAGTCGGAAGCCTGCGCCTGGCGGCAACCAAAGAGCGGCTTCTGGAAGCCAAGCGTCTGGCGACAATGGCCCGCAGCTTTGATCTGGAGATGGAGATAATCTCGGCGGCAGAAGCCAAAGCACTGTTTCCCTATATCGACGCGAAGGGATTGGAAGGCGCGACCTTTATCCCCTCGGACGGTCATGTCGATCCCGCAGGCCTGTGTCAGGCAATCGCGACCGGCGCCCGGATGCACGGTGCCCGGATCCGCCAATCCGTAGAGGTCACCGATTTTGAAATCCATAACGATCGCATCACCAAAGTGATGACATCGGAAGGGGATTATGAAGCGGACACCGTCGTTCTGACCGCCGGAATGTGGAGCCGCGAACTGGCCGCCAAACTCGGGGTCGTTGTCCCGGCCTGCGCCGTCGAGCATCAATACATCGTAACAGAACCCCTGCCCGACCCCGATCTTGTAAAACGCCTGCCAACCCTGCGGGATCCCGAGCGGCTGGTGTATTACAAACCGGATGCAGGCGGGAGGCTTGTGATCGGCGGGTATGAGGACAACACGCTGCCGTTCGGCGACAGGGGCATTCCGGGCGCGTTTGTCCGGCAGTTGTTGCCCGACAACCTGGAGCGGTTTGCCCCCCTTGCCGAACTGGCAGGTCAGGTAACGCCGGTCGTCAACACGGTTGGACTCCGGCAGGTGATCAACGGCCCCATACCTTATTCCGCGGATGGCGATTTTGTCATGGGATGGGCGCCCGAGCTGCGAAACCTGATGCTGGCGACCGGATTTCTGTACGGCATCGCGGCAGGTGGTGGCGCAGGAGAGATGATCGCCGAGTGGATTGTCGACGGCCGCCCGAGCCTTGATCTGTGGCCTCTGGACGTGCGCCGGTTCAGTCCGCATCACGCCACGCGCGCCTTCATGTATCCCCGCGCGGTCGAGCATTACGCGCATCATTACAAGATGCGATATCCGGGGCAGGAGGCGGAAACGGCCAGAAACCTGCGTCTGTCGCCCCTGCATGAGCGGCTGAAACAACATGGTGCCGTATTCGGGTCCAAGAATGGCTGGGAACGGCCGCTCTGGTTTGCTCCGGCCGGTGTAGAGCCGGTGGATCAGTTGGATTTCCTGTCTCCGGGTTGGAAAGCCTATGCCGAGCAGGAACACAAGGCCGCGCGCGACGGGGTCGTTCTGATCGATCAAACCAGTTTTTCAAAGTTCGAACTGATCGGCCCCGGCGCGCTGGAGGCCCTTCAAAACCTCGCCGTTTCAAACATGGACAAGCCGGATGGCGCGGTGATCTACACCCAATTGTGCAATGATCGCGGCGGCGTTGAAGCCGATATCACCGTCACCCGATTGGGGCGGGAACACTTTTATATCGTGACCGGGTCCGGATTCGGCGTGCATGACGCGGACTGGATCCGACGTCACCTGCCCCGCGATGGGCGCGCGCAGCTGATCGAAATGACGTCGGCACGCGCCGTCATCAACATCTGCGGCCCCAAAGCGCGGGATGTGATGCAGGCCGTTGCGGAAGAAGACGTCTCGAACGTTGCGTTTCCCTTTGCAACGGCCCGAGAGATCACCTTGGGAACGGCAAAGGTCCGCGCGATCCGCATAGGCTATGTGGGAGAGTTGGGATGGGAACTGCATATTCCGACCGAGTTCGCCCTGCATGTCTATGACCTGCTTTGGCAAGCCGGTCAGAGCCACGGCATCCGCGACATCGGCTACCGCACGATCGAGTCCTTGCGGCTGGAAAAAGGCTATCTTTATTGGAGCGCCGACATCACTCCCGACTATTCGCCAATCGAAGCGGGCCTTGGCGCGCGGGTACATCTGAAATCCAAACAGGACTTCATCGGGCGACCGGAGCTGGAGGCGCAGAAAGCGAAGGGTCCCGACCGGCGGCTCTGTACATTCATCACCGACGTGCGGCTGCCGATCACCGGAGGGGAGACCATACTGCATTGCGGCAAAACAGTCTCGCTGGCGTGCAGCGGTGGCTATGGGTTTACCGTCGGCAAGAGCATCCTCTACGGTTATCTGCCTGCGGGACTGGCTGGTGGGTCAGATTTCGAAGTGGAGGTGTTCGGCGAACGCCACGCCATCCGCCGCGTGGACGGGCCGCTTTACGACCCGGCAAACAGCCGGTTGAAAGCCTGAGGGAGAGAGCGATGCAGAATGAACCAACAAATGAGATTATTCAGGCCCTTCGCAACGTGGCGGGGTTCGAAACCCTTGCCGAGGCGGACATTCACACCCAGCGGCTGGGCGGGTTGACCAATCTGGTCTATCGCGTCGAAGGCGGGCCAAGGACGGTGATCGTGCGCATCCCCGGTGAAGGCACCGAAGCCTATATCGACCGCGCAGTTGAAATCCACAACGCACGGGTGGCGGCGAAAACCGGGGTCGGCCCCGAAGTTCTGTGGGCAGACGCGGCATCCGGCGTGATGATCAGTGATTGCGTACCCGACATCGTCACGATGACACCCGAGATGTTTGCGACGCGTCCCGGGTCTGCCGCCCGAGCGGGTAAGGCGCTGAGACAGCTTCATGATGCCCCCGAACCGTTCAAGTTTCGGTTCGAGCTGTTTTCGATGATCAACGACTACATGAAGGTACTTGCGGACAAAAACGCTACCCTGCCAGAGGGTTACGCGGACGTCGTGGCCGAGGCGGCCCCGATCCGCGAGGTGCTGCGGGACAAACCCGGAGCATTGGTCCCGAGTCATTGCGACCCGCTGTGCGAGAATTTTCTGGATGACGGCCAGCGCATGTGGATCGTGGATTACGAGTATTCAGGCATGAACGATGCCCTTTGGGATCTGGGTGATCTGTCGGTCGAAGCCGGGCTGAACGACGAACAGGAACTGGAAATGTTGACGGCCTATTTCGACGGCCCGCCGAGCGAGGCTCAGATCGGGCGCATGGTGATCTACAAAGCCATGTGCGACCTGCTGTGGACGCTGTGGGGATTGATCCAGCATGCGGATGAAAACCCCGCCGAAGATTTCTGGGCCTATGCCACCAACCGGTTCGAGCGGTGCAAAGCACTGATGCTGGCCCCGTCCTTTGCGGCCCATGTGAAAGCCGTGGCCGAGGAGTAGGGTTTCATCCACGGCCGGATCCGCCCTAGATACCGGATGTTTCCTGCCTCGTCTCAGATCTTTGAGCCGCTTTCCATGGTGCCGGGATGCCCGGGCAGAACGGGCAGGGCAAAACACGGGATGCGCCTGGAGCTTAGATGTTTCCATTCGAAGCACGTTCGGGCGTCGGCTTCTTGCTGGTGCTCGGGTTGAGTCTGCCTTTCTGTCCGGTATCTCATGTCGGCCACGGCACTTTTGCACCTCTGTCAGCCTTGACGTTACGTCAGGCGCAGCCCTGCCTATCCGGTCGTTCGGCCGCCCTGAAACCTTGCCAACAAAGTCAACTTGAGACTTGAACCTTATGATTTCCAAGGAAATGCGCGTGACGACGTGGAAATTCTGAAGTAAACCGGTCAATCAATGTAACAAGTTAACAGTGCCGCCTGTTCCTGCTATGGATTCAGCATGAATACCTCTCTACTTTTGGATTATACATATACATTATGTATATGTATTAAGGGGAAAACAGGGGGACAGTTATGGAAGGAGTCGCAAGACAATGACGCGAGTCCTTGAGGCATCACCACGCATTTCAAAAGTCCTTCATCTGGCAGATCTGAATGACTATGCCACTCTGTTTCAGAGAGAGGGCGTAGACGACGAGATTCTGGACGAATTGACGGATCCGGAACTGCGTGATCTCGGGTTGACGGTTGGTGAAAGGAAGCGCTTTCGAAAGGCGCAGGCCAGGCTGAAATCGCAGGAAGCGTCGAAGCGGCCCGAAGTCCAGTCCAAGGCCGAGCGGCGGCAGCTGACTTTGGTTTTCTGCGATCTTGTGGGGTCGACCCGGCTGGCTCAGCGATATGATCCGGAAGACCTGATGCAGATCATGAACCTGTATCTGGATACGGCGATCGGCACCCTGAAACAGCACGGCTGCCATCTGGCCTATCGGCAGGGCGACGGCATCATGGTGTATTTCGGATACCCCAAGGCCATGGAAGATGATGCCGAACGGGCCGTACGAGCCGTATTGGAGACCATCGAGGCCGTTCAGAACCTTGAAAACGAGTTTGGAGAAAAGCTCGACCTGCGGGCAGGCATTGCGACCGGCATGGTTGTCGTGGGCGTCGTTTCTTCGAAAAGCCTGGGGTCTCAGGACTTTCTGGTGGGTGAAACGGCGAATCTTGCATCCCGCCTTCAGGGGCTGGCCGAACCGGGTGAAGTGATCATTTCTTCAGAAACCTGGAGGCTGACCCAGGGTGCCTTTGAATTCGAACCACGTGGCAGCCACGAGCTGAAAGGCTTTGACAATCAGCGCAAAGTCTATCGCGTGGTGTCGGAAATCATGTCCTCCAGCCGCTTCGACGCACGGGTGGGTCAATCTGCGGTCGATCTTGTCGCCCGGCATGACGATCTTTCAACCCTGACCCGGCTTTGGAACGAAGCGCAGAAAGGCTCGGGCCGGCTGGCGCTTGTCAGGGGGGCTGCGGGAATCGGCAAGTCGAGGCTGATCAAGTCACTGTCTGAATCAATAGGGGTCAAACCCTTTACATTGCAGTGCATCCCGCACCTGACCAGTCTTCCCCTGCACCCGATCGTAGGGGAACTGAGGCGCGTTTCTGGCGATAAATCAAATGACAGCATCCGGGCTGCGATTTCGGACTTCGTGCAATCGGCCTCACGGCTGAGTGACGCGGACTTGCCCGTTCTTCTGGATCTGGCAGGTGTCGAGGCCGGCGCCCCGACAGAATCCGACCCGTTGAAGAAGGCGCGCAAATCCCTTGACGTGATGCTGCGCAGTCTGGGCAGCCTGTGTGACAGGCGCGGCACGTTGTTGCTGGTGGTCGAAGACGTTCATTGGGCCGATGCAACCACGTTGGATGTACTGGATGCGCTTGCATCCGCCTTGAGCAACTTTCCGGTACTGGTGGTTCTGTCGCACCGACCTGAATACGAACCTCCGGAACATTTCGAGAGCCGAGCCGCGCGCATTGATCTGTCTCCGCTTGGCAACACCGAGGCATCCGAACTGGTCCGGCGCGTGGCCGAGCCGTACAGCTTGCCTGTCATCCTGATCAGGCAAATCATCGAGAAGGCGGATGGCGTGCCGCTGTATATCGAAGAAATGACAAAGGCGGTTCTGGACCAGCTGCCCCAGGATGCCCCGATCAATGCCGAGGTTCTGGATACACTAAGCGTCCCGGCCACCCTTCAGGACTCGCTGATGTCGCGTCTTGACCGAATGGAACATGCCAAGCCAGTCGCTCAGCTCGGATCGGTTATCGGGCGCAGTTTCACCGCTCAGATGATCCACGCTGTGGCGCATGAAGACATGGATGTGGAAAGCGCCCTCATGCAGCTTATGGCGGCTGGCGTCGTGCTGATCACCAGCGATTCAGGGTCGGCCACATACACGTTCAACCACGCGCTGGTTCAGGATACGGCCTATAATTCGTTGCTGCGGGAAGACCGGCAGAAGGTGCATCTGAAAATCGCCCGGGCCTTGCTGGACGGTCACAATGCATTCGGCAGTCCGGCCCCCGATACCGTCGCGCATCATTGCGATCTTGGCGGATTGAAGGATGAGGCCGTTGCGAATTGGGTCACGGCAGGTGAACTGGCGTTGTCCCGGCTGGCGAACCTGCCTGCGATTTCCGCTTTCCGGGCTGCCCTGCGCAACATCGGAACCATGAAGGCCAACGCAGATCGCGATGGCTTCGAGCTTCGGGTTCAGATGAATATTCTGCCCGCGTATATGGCGATCTACGGGTGGTCGTCCGATCAGGTCGGCGAAACTGCCGCCCGGGCGATGGAACTGGCCCAGACTTTGGGCGACGGCGAGACGCTTTTCGCCGCAACCTTCTGCCGTTGGACCCATTTCTTTGTTGCCGGTCAGATGAACCGCGCGATGGAAATGGGACAGGCGCTGGATATGATGGCCGGCATGACCGAAGACCCCGTCGCCAATGTGCTTGCGGCACGGGCCCTGAGCTTTACGCATTACTTCCGCGGGGAACTTGCGGAATGCGAACAACAGCTGGAGCGCGCATTCGCCCTGATCACGCCCGAGCTGGATATGGCCATGATGCCCATGACCCAGTCTTCTACGGCCGCGTCATTGCTGGCCATTCAGGGATGCCTGCTGTGGCAGCAGGGAAAGCTCGAAAAAGCCGAGGCCGCGCGCCTGGAAGCCATCGAGGTCAGCAGGCCGCTGAACCACGCACCCAACCTTGTCTACGTCATGGGCGCTTGCAGCATGTTCCTGCCCTATGCGGGGGAATGGGACCGGCTTGATGTGACGATGAAAGAAGCCAGAAAAGTCGCGGATGAGGAAGGGTTTCTTTACCTTCACGCGATGCAGGACATCTATATGGGTCTCGCGCAGGCCGGGAAAGGCGATATTGCAGGCGTTCCGGAACGCATCGAGGCATGCATGAACCTGATCTCCAAATCTGGTGGAAACTTTACTTTTCCACAGAATCAGATTGTTCTGTCTGAGTTGATGATTGATCACGGAGATGTTGATCAGGCTTTGGACCGGCTCGAAGCCGTCTGCATTCCCGGCTGGGAACGCGGCGAGATGTTGAACAAACCTGAATATCACCGTGTGCGAGCAAAGGCTTTTGCCGCAAAAGGGGACTTGGACGCTGCAATCAGCGAGGCGGAACAAGCGCTTTCGCTTGCCCGGGATTGCCGTGGAGTTGTTCAGGAGCAGCGGGCCCGTGATCTGCTGGACAGATTGAAAGAAGCAAAATGAACAAGATTGACTGCCCCGCCGAATTGGGCAGCAGCACCGAGAGGGATTTACAATGACCGATGCATTGGATTGGAACGAAGATCAGTGGAGCGCCGTGAACAAGGCCGTTCATGACGAGGCACTGCGCGCCCGGGTGGCCGCCAGTTTCCTGCCCCTGTACGGACCGCTGCCCGCTGACACGCAGTCCGTTCCGCTGAACAAGCTGGATCTGGTCGACAACTCATCTGGTGCATCCAAGCAGCGGCTTGACGTGAACGATTATGACACGCTGCGCCTTACCACCGTATCGGTGAACGTGTACCTGAAAGGCGCACAGGTGGCTGATCCGGAACTGACGGCTGCTCAGATCATGTTCCGCCGAGCGGCCGCCGTTGTGGCACGGGTAGAGGATGACATCATTTTCAACGGTCAACCCGGCACCGGACAGGCCCCCAAACACGCTGGCGGCGCGCCCGACTCATTGCCGCAGATCTATACGATCAGCGGCGGTGGCAAATATCCGGGATTGCTTGAAGCAGGCGAAGGCAAAACCAATTCCGCGACCAAAAAGAACTATACCGGAACCGAGGTTTTCGAGGCCGTCGTCGAGGGCATCAGCAAGCTGGAAACGCATGGCTATCTGGGCCCTTATGCCTGTGTGATGGGCAATGGTCTGTTCCGTGCGGTCACGACTCCGCTGCCGAATTCGATGGTGCTGCCGCGTGACAGCATTCTTCCGTTCCTGGACGGGCCGTTGCTGCGTTCCAGCACCCTGCCCGCGAACAAGGCAGTGCTTGTGTCCCTGCTGGGTGCACCGGTTGAAATCGTCGTGCCTTCGGATATCGCCGTGAAGTACCTGCAAACCTCTGCCGAGGGCGAGCACGTCTTCCGCGTGCAGCAGAAGTTCCATCTCAGGATCAAAGAAGCTGAGGCCGTCCGCACGATAACCTGTTGACCGGAGATCGGGTCGTGCGCGAGTTTACAGATCGGGGCGTTACCCTGCGTTGGTCCGAGGCGATCAACGCAGACGGTCTCAGTCGGGTACTGGTGGAAGCAGGTCCATCCGTGTCGTCGCATGACTCGCTACGTCTGATCTGTTCGGAAGAAGGCGGCCCCGAGCGTGCCATTCGCGGGTGGCCCGTGTTGCGAGACCCGCAAACCGGGTTTCAACAATTCGCAGCTATTTTGCCGTCCGTGACACAGGAAAAAACCCTGTCCTGGCGTCCGGTGCTGACGTCGGGAGGGCGCGAATATGATCCCGGGCCGGAAAAAGCAGTTCAACCTGCCGCACCGGAACCGACAAAAACCGCAGTGACGTCGCCGGTACTGGAACATGTTGCCAAATTTGTGGTGCCGTTCGAAAGCAGCTTTCACCCGTCGGGAGAAACACCGGATGGGATCTGGCTGCATTTCGCCATCAAAGAAGGTGGCACCGTCGAAGGCCCGCATCTGAAAGGGGTGATCGAACCGATCGGAGGAGACTGGATGCGCGTTCGGCCCGATGGCGTGGGGCTGCTTCATGCAAAGGCGCTTATCAGACCGTCCACCGGGAATGCTCCGATCCTGTTCGAAGATACGGGTGTGTGTGACTTCGGCCCGGACGGATATGCGGCCTTGGCCAAGGGCAATCTGCCCGCTTCGGCTCCGGTACGGCTTGCGCCGCGTTACCTGACTTCGAATCCGCATTTCAGCTGGATGAATCGGGTGCAGGGTTTTGGCATTGGCGAAGCCAGCCTGTCAGACATCACCCTGCGCTTTGACGTCTATTCCGCGAAAGGAATTCCCGATGCCTGACAAGGTTGTCATTCTTGGAGGCGGCGTGGCCGGAATGAGCGCCGCGCACGAACTGATTGAACGCGGGTTCGAGGTCGAAGTCCACGAACGCCAGCTGATCCCCGGCGGCAAGGCCCGCAGCATCCCCGTAATGAAGGGTGAAGGGGACCATGGCTCAAAAGCAAAACACATCAAGGCACTGGAGAAATGGGCCAAGATGGATGGGGCCAGTTATCCGCCCGGCGTGAAACGCCCCTGGCTGCCCGGCGAACATGGGTTCAGGTTCTTTCCGAACTTTTATCGGCATATCACCGACACGATGGCCCGCACGCCGTATTACGACAAGGGCACATGCTTTGACAATCTGGTCCCGACCACTCAGGTTCTGGTCAGCCAGTTCGACAAGCCCGGCATCATTGTCCCGGAACGGTTTCCTCGCACGCTCAAGGATGTCGCGGATGCCTTCAAGACCATTGCCTTCGCGCTGTCGCCGAGGGACCAGATTGCGTATGAGGATGTCGAACATTTTGTCGCCTGCATGTGGCGGATCGCGAGTTCTTGCAAGGAACGCCGGTTCGACGAATATGAACGGATCGGCTGGTGGGATTTCATCGGCGCGCAGGACCGTTCGGAAGCCTATCAGAAGTTCCTTGCCATCGGCCTGACCCGTTCGCTGGTGGCCGCCAAGGCCACGACGGCAAGCACGAAGACAGTGGGGGACATTGCGATTCAGCTTCAGCTGGGCATCGCCACGCCCGAGCCACACTGCAACAGGCTGCTGAACGGGCCCACCAATCTTGTCTGGATTCAACCGTGGCTGGATTATCTGACAAGCAAGGGGGTCGTGTACAATTTTGACTCCAAAGTCACCGGAATCGAGTGCCGGAACGGGCGGATTATCGGCGCGACAGTCGAACAGGATGGTAAAGAAAAGCAGGTCACGGGGGACTGGTTCATCAGCGCCATGCCGATTGAACGCATGGCACCGCTTGTGACCCCGGAAATGATGGCGGTTGACCCCGCACTTGCCAAGTTGCCCTTGCTGGCCAATGACGTGCAATGGATGAACGGCATTCAGTTCTATCTGACCAAGGAAGTTGAACTGACCCATGGCCACGTCATTTTCATCGACAGCCCATGGGCTTTGACGGCTGTGTCGCAAAAACAGTTCTGGCACCAGATTGATTTCGACAACTGGGCTGAAGGAAAGACCAAAGGCCTGCTGTCGATCGACATTTCCGAATGGGACAAACCCGGTCTGAACGGGAAGACAGCGCGAAATTGCAGCCGGGAAGAGATTGCAAGCGAGGTTTGGGAACAGGTCAAGCGCGGCATCAACGTGGATGGCCAAACCGTTCTGCGGGACGAGGATATGCATTACTGGTTCCTCGATCCCGATATCGTTCAAGACCCGAACGACCCCAAGCGTCAAAGCAATGTCGAACCCTTGCTGGTCAACCGTATCAACAGCTGGCGCTTGCGCCCGGACGCGGCCACATTGATCCCGAATTTCTTTCTGGCATCGGATTACGTGCGCACTTTCACCGACCTTGCCACGATGGAAGGGGCGAACGAGGCCGCGCGCCGTGCCGTCAACGCCATCCTTCAGCGCAGTGGATCGGATGCAGAGCCCTGCCAGATTTGGGATCTGCACGAGCCCGACATCCTCAAACCGCTGCGGGCCTATGATTACGCCCGCTATCAGGCTGGCCTTCCGTGGGACAACCGGTTCGCGGTCGCGGTCGAAGCCGCGCTGAAAATGGGTCAGGACACGGCAGGAGTTGATCGTGGCGGTGATGGCCCCCTTGCCGCCATAGGAGAACCGGCAACGGAATACTCAAAACCCGGCGGTATCACCGAGGAGCCAGCCATTGCCGAAGCGCTTCGAATGATCTGCCCCCCGAAAGAGCTGTTCGACCTCATCGCGAATTACGAGCCCACTGCCGATCTGCCGATCCCGGGGGATGAGTTGGCAGAAGATGTCGCGTATGATCTGGGTCGGGACAGCGGTCAATCAGGTGCCCTGTCCAGGGCCTTGCCCGTTTCGGATGCACCGCTTTCTGCTTTTGGCGCCGGTTCGGAACGATCCGGTGCGCGGGAAAACAAAAGTCGCGTGATCATCACCCAGAAGGGCTGAGCCTGTGAAACCCGGAACCGCGCATTTGGATCCTGCGGCGAAACAGGATTTTCTGAAAACCCTGACCTCCTACGGGGATCAGGCGCGCGAAACGCTGTTGGGCCTGTTGCCGACGGGTGAGCCTCAGGCCTATCTGTATGGCCCGATGCGCGATTACATCGAAACCTCGGGCAAGGGTCTGAGGCCTGCGCTGTTACTGGCGACATGCGAAGCCTTCGGTGGAAACAGCGAGAATGCGAGGGTCTCGGCCGCAGTTCTTGAGTTGCTGCACAATGCCTTTCTGATCCATGACGACATCGAAGATCAAAGCGATTTCCGGCGCGGGCGCGAATGTATGCACAAGCGGCTTGGGGTTCCCCTGGCGATCAATACCGGCGACGGGATGCAATCGCTGGCCCTGCGCCTGCTGCGTCAGAACCTGGGACCGTTGGGCCCGGAAACCGGTATGCGCGTGGTTGATGAGTTCGACCATCTGTTGCAGCAATCCATCGAAGGTCAGGCGTTGGAACTTGGCTGGATTCGCGACAATCGTTTGAACGTCGATGCATCAGATTATCTGAGGATGTGTCTGAAAAAGACCTGTTGGTACAGTTTCATTCACCCGATGCGCATCGGGGCCCTGATTGCACGGCCACATGATGTCGAGTCCGGTGCGCTTAATCTGGATGATTTCAATGCCTTTGGCTTTTTCCTGGGTGCAGCGTTTCAGATTCAGGACGACGTCTTGAATCTCGTCGGCTCTCAGGACAGTTACGGCAAGGAAATCGGCGGGGACATCTATGAAGGCAAACGCACGCTGATGCTGGGCCAGCTTGGCCTGAAGGCGGAAGAGCCCGAACAGGCACGGTTGGCCGAGATGCTGTCAAACCCACGCGATGCCCGGTCGACGCAAGATGTCGCCTGGGTGCTGGAGCGCATGAACCATTACGGCAGCATCCGCTATGCGCAAGACGCGGCAAATGATCTGCTGGCCTCGGCCCGGAGTGAGTTCGCGCGGGTGTTCGCGGGTACAGAAGACGCGCCGCGCGCGTTTCTGGGACAGTTCATGGACTATCTCGTGACCCGTCAGGTCTGAGCGCCCGCCACCTCGAAAATCACCACGACCGAGGTCTGGTCCGTTCCGGTACAGGCGATCCGGCCATGATATTCACCGGGTTCGGTGAGATCGGGTATAGTGACGGCAACAGCAACATCCGTTGCTTCCCCCGGTTCAAGCTGGATTTGTGGCGGGATCACATTGATGCGGTTGGCCGGCAGAATGTCGCCGTTCGGATTGGTCAGATCACCCGGTTCGAACTGCATCTGAACAGGGGCCGCGCCTTCCGGTGCTTCAAAGGACAGCAGAATGGTGGCGGTGCCGCCGGGATGACAGGTTTTGCGGCACCTGAACGGACCGTCCAGATGCTGCTGCGGGCCCCGTTCCCTGTCGAGCACGCGGCGCGCTATATCAGAAATCGGTTGATTGTCAGGCTGCGGAGCAATCGGGCTGACCGCCCGAGATGCACTAACATATGGTTTTCGTTCGAAATACGGCATGCCTAACTGTGCACGTGCTGTGCGGATCAGTAAATGGCAAATTCACGTTCTGCGATCAGAGTTCACTTCCCTTTCCAGACCGGGTCTCTTTTCTCGGCGAAAGCGCGCGCGCCTTCCAGTTGATCTTCGCTGGCATAGAGAACGTCCACGGTTCTGAGCTGGCGCTTGGTGATGCGATTCATGGCATCCTGAAACTTGGCATCTTCGGCATCGCGTACGATTTCCTTGATCGCGGCATAAACCAGGGGCGGTCCCGAGGCCAACAGCCGGGCCAGCTCCCAGGCGCGGTCCATCAGTTGATCCGCGGCGACGATCTCGTTCACCAGACCCCAGCGATTGGCTTCCTCTGCGTCGAACCAACGGCCGGTAAGCAGCAACTCCATCGCGATGTGGTAAGGGATGCGCTTGGGCAGTTTGACGCTGGCCGCGTCCGCGACAGTCCCCGAGCGGATTTCCGGCAGGGCGAACGTGGCGTGATCGGCGGCAAGGATCATATCGGCTGACAGGGCCAGCTCCAGCCCGCCGCCACAGGCGATGCCGTTGACGGCCGCGATCACGGGTTTGTTCAGGTCGCGCAGCTCTTGCAGGCCGCCGAACCCTCCGACGCCATAGTCCCCGTCTACCGCATCCCCGTCGGCCGCTGCTTTCAGGTCCCAGCCCGGACAAAAAAACTTCTCTCCGCCGCCCGTCAGAATGGCCACGCGCAGCTCTGGATCGTCGCGAAACGCGGCGAACACCTCACCCATCCTGCGGCTGGTGACAAGATCGATGGCGTTGGCCTTGGGCCGGTCCAGCGTCACCTCAAGGATCGCTCCGTCGCGGCGGGTTTTGATCGGGTCCATATCTCAGGCCTTTCTTATCAGTGCATCCACGGCAACGGCCTTGTCCGGCGTGCACAGGAGCGGGTTAATCTCGACCTCGCCAAGCGTGTCGGCATTTTGCATGACATAGGCCTGAACGGCGTCGACTGCGGCGATGATTGCATCCATATCAGCCGCCCGTTGGCCGCGATAGCCTGCCAAAAGCGGGGCGATTTTCAGTTTGCCAAGCGCGGCACGGATGTCCTCGGGCGCGCTTGGCACCAGCACCGACGCCGTATCGCGCAGGATTTCAGTCAGCACGCCCCCCGCCCCCAATGTCAGGACAAACCCATGCGCCGGGTCACGGACGACACCGACCAGCAATTCAACAACGGTTCCGGTGATCATCTCTTCGATCAGGATATCTTCGGTGCCGATGTCAGCGGCCACACTGGCCACGTCTTTGGTTTGAATGCCCAGCCGAACAGCGGCGTGTTCGGATTTATGCGCAAGCCCAACACCTTTCACGGCAAAGGGGGCTTCCATATCCTGCGCTGCTGCGAGGGCTGCCGCTGGCCCAGAAACCGTGCAGGTTCGGGGGATATGCAGGCCACATTCAGCCAGCGCCTGCTTCGACTCGCCTTCGGTCAGGGTTTGGGTCGCCTCAGCCGTTCCAGGCAACCAGACAGGATGCGCGGACGGGGACGAGATCTGACCAGCCGCGCAGGTGGCCGCCAGTGCCTCGCGCAGACCCATGAACGGAACGACACCACCGGCCATCAGGTCCTGCGCGACGTCTTCAGGCAGAAGTTCAGGCAGCGTCGCAACAATCGCAAACCGAGCACCGGTTTCGGTACGCACTCTCAACGCAGCGCGGGTCGCGCAACTCCAGTCAGTCGGATCCGTCGTCGGATAGTCGACGATCGAGAACGTCAGGTCGATGTCTTCACCCGTCATGCCCGACCATGCCTGTGCCATCGCCTCTTCGTCGCGCCAGATATAAGTGTGATAATCCAGCGGGTTGTTCAGCGCGACCATGGGGCCGAGCGCGTCGCGCAGACGCGCCCTTTTGTCATCGCTCAACTGCGGGAAACGCAGTCCCGTACCAACGGCCATATCCGCGATCAGGCTGGCCTCACCCCCTGAACAACTGATCGAAGCGATGCTGCCACCCGGCAGCGGTCCATAGCAGTGCAACAGTTTCAGCGTTTCAAGAAAGTCGGGCAACGCGGACAGGCGCGGGATTCCGAGCCGGTCCAAAAGGGCCTGTGCGCCCGCATCGCTGCCCGCAAGAGACGCGGTATGCGAAATGGTGGCCGCCTGCGCCTGTTCCGATGCGCCCACTTTGAGGGCGACCAGCGGGATGCCTTTGGAATAGGCCTTGGCGGCCAGCGCCTCCCATTGCCGGATGTCCTTGAACCCTTCGATATGCAGACCCACCGCGGTTACGCGCGGATCGTCGATCAAGGCCGAGGCGATTTCGGCCTGGCTGGTCTGGGCCATGTTTCCGCAGGCCATCATATAGGCGATCGGCAACCCACGTTTCTGCATGGTCAGGTTGATCGAGATGTTCGAGCTTTGCGTCAGGATCGCCACGCCCTTGTCAACCGGGGTCGCCCCGTGCTGGTCCGGCCACAACAGCGCCCCGTCCAGCGCGTTGATGAAGCCATAGCAATTCGGGCCAAGAATGGGCATGTCTCCGGCTGCGGCAATCAGTTGATCCTGCAAGTCCCCACCGGTGTCATCTTCGGCAACGGCCTCGGAAAAGCCCGAGGCAAAACACACCGCCCCGCCTGCGCCCATACTGGACAGGACACGAACGGCCTCGATGGTGGCGTGGCGGTTGATACCGATGAAAACCGCATCCGGGGCTTCGGGCAGGTCTTCGATGTGGCCAAAAACCCTGTGGCCTGCAATTTCCGACGCTTTGGGATGCACCGGCCAGATTTGGCCGGCATAGCCCATGCGTTCGGATTGCAGAATAACCTGCTGGCACCACGCGCCGCCGCCGATGACGGCGATGGTTTTCGGGCGCAGCAGCCGGGTCAGGTCTTTGTTCATGGTCAGGCGCCCAGGGGACGAAGAAGATCGCGGCTGATGATGTGGCGCTGGATTTCGCTGGTGCCGTCCCAGATGCGTTCGACCCGGGCATCGCGCCAGAACCGTTCGATCGGGAAATCGTCCATCAAGCCCATCCCGCCGAAGATTTGCAGTGTGGCATCCGTAACCCGCGCCAACGTTTCCGAGGCATAGAGCTTGGCCGAGGCGATCTCGCGGTTCGATGGAAGGTTTTGATCCAGACGCCATGCGGCGGCGAGTGTCAGCCAATCGGCGGCATCAATTTCCGTGATCATGTCGGCGATCTGGAAGCCAACGCCCTGAAACTTGCCGATGGGCTGGCCGAACTGCTTGCGCTCGGCCGCATAGTTCAGCGCATAGTCAAAGCAGCGCCGTGCGCGCCCGACCGAGAATGCCGCAACCGTCAGGCGGGTTGCATAAAGCCATTCATTCATCACGGCAAAGCCGCCATCGACCTCGCCCAGAACCTGTGCGTCGGGCAGACGGCAGTTGTCGAAATACAGGATGTAGTTCTTGTAGCCCTTGTGGCTGACCGAGTTGTAGCCCTCGCGCACTTCGAACCCCGGCGTACCGCGATCCACCAGGAAAGTGGTGATGCGCTTTTTAGGTCCTTTGGGGGTTTCGTCCACGCCGGTCGCGATGAAAACGATGAAGAAATCCGCATGTTCCGCGCCCGAGATGAAATGCTTCGATCCGTTGACAACCCAGTCGCCGCCATCGCGCACCGCCTGGCATTTCATACCACGCACATCCGACCCCGCATCCGGTTCGGTCATCGCCAGGGCGTCCATCTTGTCGCCACGTACGGCAGGCAGAAGATAACGTTCGCGCTGTTCGTCGTTGCAGGCCATCAGGATGTTCTGCGGGCGCCCAAAGAAATGCGTCAGTGCCATTGATCCACGGCCAAGCTCGCGCTCGACCAAGGTGAAATCCAGATGAGACAGGCCCGCACCACCGACTTCCTCGGGGAAGTTGCAGGCATAAAAGCCCAGATCGATACATTTCTGCTTGATCTGCTCGCCCAGCTCAGGAGGCACGGTTCCCGAGCGCTCGACCGCGTCTTCATGCGGGTAGATTTCGTTTTCAACAAAGCTGCGGACCGTCGAGACGATCATTTCCTGTTCTTCTGTCAGACCAAACTGCATGGCGCGTGTTCCCTGGATCGGTGGTTGACCAACCAAACGCCATCACTCATGGTCACGACATGCAGAGTTGATACCTGATCATGCCAAATTCGAATTTTTTGACGCGACAATACAACATTCTGCTCTTCAACGGGTTTTCGAACCATTGCCTTGCAAACATGGTCGAACCGCTCAGGGCTGCGAACAACCTGTCGAGGCAGGTTTTGTATTCGTGGTGTTTCTGTTCCATTGACGGAGACCCCGTTCAAAGTTCCAGCGGCCTTGTCGTTACACCGAATGGTTCAATCTCTGACCAGCAAGGCGATGTTCTGGTGGTCATGCCGTCTTATGGGTATCGCAAGCTGGACACGCGATCGACCACCCGTACCGTGCTGGATGCTGCCAAAAAACACCGGCAAGTGGCCGGATTGGATACCGGCAGCTGGCTGCTGGCCCGCGCCGGTTTGCTGGATGAGCACCGGGCAACCATTCACTGGGACGAACTTTCCCGGTTCGAAGAAAGCTTTCCGGCCGTGGATGCGGTGCAGGAACGTTTTGTCATCGATGGCAACAGACTGACCTGTTCCGGAGCGATGGCCGCGTTCGATCTGGCCTCGGCCCTGATCCGCCGGGATCACGGGCCTCTTTTGTCCATGGAAGTCGGGTATCTTCTGATGAGCCGAAATGGGCAGGATCATTACCCTTTGCCTCTGAAATCCGAAGACACTTTGGTCAATCGCGCACTGGCTGTCATGCAGGCGAACCTTGAAACACCTCTTTCGATCAGGGAATTGGCCCGCAAGATCGGGTGTTCGCAAAAGCGGATCGAAATGCGTGTTCAGGCGGAACTCAAAACCACGCCGCAAGCGCTGTATCGCCGGCTGCGGCTGAACCTTGCACGCAATCTGGCAGAAGATACCGAACAATCCATCGCCGAAATCGCCGGTCGTTGCGGATATGAAAACGCCAGCGCCATGACGCGGGCATTCAAGGCAGAATTCGGCCAGACGCCGACTGCGTTTCGCCACCGAAGCCTGTAGGACGGCTGAAGGGGATGCGCATGGCGATGCCCGCTTACCTCAAGAACCAAGGAAAACCACGGAGGTTATTCCAGCGAGACCCACAGCACCTTGGCGTCTTCTTCGCTGGTCGAAATACACCCATGCCCCATTCCGCTGTCATAATAGAGCGAGTCACCGGCCTTCATTGGCAAAGGGCGGTAGTGTTCAGACACGAAGATGAGTTCACCGCTGAGCACATACATGAATTCTTCTCCGGAATGTCGGATCCACGTCTCGAATTCCGACAGGTCGCGCGCCTTGATTGTCGCGATATAGGGCAGCATCCGCTTGCTGGTCAGTTCAGGGCAAAGCAGTTCATGCAGGTAAGTGGGCGTATCCTTGATTTCCCCCTCGCCTTTCGGAGTAAAATCACGGCGGCCTGAAATGCCGGATTGACCCGACTGAAGAAACAACTGCGGCGTGCTCATATCCAGGGCCTGAGTCAGACGCCGTACAATGTCAAAGCTTGGCTTTGTCTGGTTGTTTTCGATCTTGGACAGCGTCGAGCGCCCGATACCCGCAGCGCGGCCGGCTTCTTCCAGAGTCCACCCTTTTGCGCGCCGCGCATCGCGGATGGAGCGGCCCAGAGCCTCACCTTCACCCAGATCTTCCTGTCCGGAAACATCATTTCGGCTTTCGTCGCCCATTGAATTCCCCCTGTTTTATCAAAGGTTACATGCCTCCCGGTATATACGCAACTTCTTGAATAAGAGATTTTTGTTGCCTAAAGCGCATTAATTCCCCTATAGGAAACAAAGTTTCGTACTGAGGATTCGGGGCAAATGGAGGAGACCATGTTCAAAACGTCGCTGATTGAGGCAGATCCCGTCATTGCCGCGTCCATCTCACGCGAGGGAGAGCGTCAGGCGGAGCAGATCGAGTTGATCGCCTCGGAGAACATTGTCTCGAAGGCCGTGATCGAAGCGCAGGGCTCGGTATTGACCAACAAATACGCCGAAGGCTATCCGGGCCGCCGCTATTATGGCGGCTGCGAATATGTTGACGAGGTCGAAGTCGAGGCCATCGAACGCCTCAAGAAACTGTTTGGCTGTGAATACGCCAACGTACAGCCCCATTCAGGCGCACAGGCCAACGGAGCCGTCAAGCTGGCGTTGCTGAGCCCGGGCGATACCATCCTGGGCATGTCGCTGGACGCCGGTGGCCATCTGACCCACGGCGCAAAACCGGCGCAGTCCGGCAAATGGTTCCGGCCCGTACAGTACGGTCTGACCGATGCAGGGCTGATCGATTATGAACAGGTCGCCGAATTGGCGCGGGCGGAAAAGCCCAGGATGATCATCGCAGGTGCGTCGGCCTACTCGCAGAAAATCGACTTTGCCAGGTTCCGCGAAATCGCGGACGAGGTTGGCGCATGGCTGCTGGCCGACATGGCTCATATCGCCGGGTTGGTGGCGACCGGCCTGCACCCTTCGCCTGTAGGACACGCACATGTCGTGACCTCGACCACGCACAAGACCCTGCGCGGGCCTCGTGGCGGCATCATCCTGACCAATGACGAAGCCCTGGCGAAAAAAATCAACTCGGCCGTATTCCCAGGCTTGCAGGGCGGCCCGCTGATGCACGTCATCGCAGGCAAGGCGGTGGCCTTTGGCGAGGCACTCAAGCCTGAATTCAAGGAATATATGCAGCGTGTCGTTGACAGCGCATCGGCCTTGGCAAACGTCATGATGGCGCGCGGATGTGACATCGTTTCCGGCGGCACCGAGAACCACCTGATGCTGGTCGACCTGCGCCCGATCGGCGTGACCGGCAAAGACGCCGAAGCCGCGCTCGAGCGGGCCGGCTTTACCTGCAACAAGAACAGCGTTCCCGGAGATCCGGAAAAACCCACCATCACCAGCGGCATCCGTCTGGGCACCGCCGCCGGGTGCAGCCGTGGCTTTGGCCCGGAAGAGTTCAAGCAGATCGGCCATCTGATCGGTGATGTTCTGGAGGCGCTCGGGCAGTCTCCTGACGGGAACGAAACCGTCGAAAAGGAAACACGCGAACAGGTTCGCGCGCTCTGTGCAAACTACCCGATCTACTGAAAGAACGTGAAATGAATACCTACGACCTCATCGTTATCGGGGGTGGACCGGGCGGCTATGTTGCCGCGATCCGCGCGGCTCAGCTGGGGCTGAAGGTGGCCTGTGTCGAAGGGCGCGGCGCACTGGGCGGTACCTGTCTGAACGTCGGATGCATCCCCTCCAAAGCGTTGCTGACCTCCTCGGCCAAATTTGCCGAGCTTGCACATCTCTCCTCCCATGGCATTGCGGTCGAGGGGGCCAGCATTGATGTCGGCGCGATGATGGGGCGCAAGGACAAGATCGTCGGTGATCTGACCAAGGGCATCGCGTTCCTGTTCAAGAAGAACGGCGTCGATCTGATCGAAGGCTGGGCCAGCATTCCGGCCCCCGGTCAGGTCAAGGTCGGCGACAGCGTATACGAAACAAAGACCATCCTGATCGCGACCGGATCCGAGCCGACCTCTCTGCCGGGGATTGAAATTGATGAGCGGGACGTCCTGAGCTCGACCGGCGCAATTGCGTTGCAGAGCGTTCCGGATCATCTGGTGGTGATCGGTGCAGGTGTCATCGGTCTGGAACTGGGGCAGGTCTGGGCACGTCTGGGCGCCAAGGTCACTGTGGTCGAATATCTGGATCGCGTTCTGCCCGGCATCGATGGCGAGATCGCCAAGCTGGCGCAGCGGGCGCTGTCTAAACGCGGTTTGAAGTTCCACCTGGGTCGTGCCCTCAAATCGGTTGAGAAAACCGCGGCTGGCCTGACCCTGACCGTGGATCGCGTCGGCAAGGACAAGCAAGAGGTGATCGAGGCCGACAAGGTTCTGATCGCCGTCGGACGCCGCCCCGTCACCCGCGGGCTTGGGCTGGAAGAATTGGGCGTGGCCGTGAACCCGCGTGGTTTCATCGAAGTCGATGAAGCATTCCAAACGTCTGTGCCCGGCATCTATGCCATTGGCGACTGTGTGCCCGGCCCGATGCTGGCCCACAAGGCCGAAGAGGACGGCGTTGCCTGTGTCGAGATGCTGGCCGGCGAAGCCGGTCACGTCGATTACAACACCGTGCCGGGTGTGGTCTACACCGATCCCGAAGTGGCTTCGGTTGGTCAGACTGAAGAAGCGCTGAAAGACGCCGGCGTCGAATACGTTGTCGGCAAATTCGCCTTCATGGCCAACTCGCGGGCACGTTCGACGGGTGAGACAGATGGCGCAGTCAAGGTTCTGGCCGGTTCCGACGGCGAGATCCTCGGAGCCCATATCTGTGGTGCCCATGGCGGCGATCTGATCGCCGAGTTGGTACTGGCCATGACCAAAAGCGCGACCGTCGCCGAGGTTGCAGCAACCTGTCATGCGCACCCGGCGATGGGCGAGGCGGTCAAGGAAGCCTGCCTCGATGCCATGGGCCGCGCAATCCACGCATAACGAGGGACAGCCAGATGACCATCCAGCTTCGACCACGCCACCCGGAAAAGGCCAAGAAGGCCGACAGCGTGATCCCGCGCAAGCCTGCATGGATTCGCAAGAAAAAAGGCGACAGCGCCGCGTATTACGAAACCCGGCGTCTGATGCGCGAGCACGATCTGGCAACGGTCTGCGAAGAAGCGGCCTGCCCCAATATCGGCGAATGCTGGTCCAAACGCCATGCAACCATGATGATCATGGGCGAGATCTGCACGCGGGGCTGTTCGTTCTGCAATGTGGCCACCGGCCGCCCCGATGCGCTCGACGCGTTCGAACCCGGCCGGGTTGCGGCGGCGGTCAAGAAGCTGGGCCTGCGCCACGTGGTGATCACGTCGGTTGATCGGGATGATCTGGCCGATGGCGGGGCCGAGCATATCGCCCGGACGATCCGCGCCGTACGCCATCAGAACCCCGGCACCACGGTCGAGGTTCTGACCCCCGACTTCCTGGGCAAGGGCGACGCCGCAAATATCGTCTTTGACGCCGCGCCGGACGTGTTCAACCACAACCTGGAAACCGTCCCGCACCTGTATCCGGCGGTTCGCCCCGGCGCGCGCTATTATGCCTCGCTGCGGCTGCTGGACGATGCCAAACGAGCAAACCCCGAGATTTTCACCAAGTCGGGGCTGATGGTGGGCTTGGGTGAAACCCTGAACGACGTGCGTCAGGTGATGGATGATCTGCGCGCGGCACATGTCGATTTTCTGACGGTCGGGCAGTATCTGCAACCGACCCCGAAACACCATCCGATTGACCGGTTCTGGTCGCCCGAGGAGTTCGCCCAACTGGAGCAGATCGCACGTTCCAAGGGCTTTTTGCACGTGTCAGCCACGCCGCTGACCCGTTCGTCGTTCCACGCCGACGAAGATTTCACTGCCCTCAAGCAAGCCCGCCAGCGGGCCATCGCGACCGGGGCATAAACCAAACGCAAATGGGAGGGAAACCATGGAAGCGTTGAATTCAATCGTAGGGGCCATCAATGGCGTCGTGTGGGGGCCGATGATGCTGGTCCTCATTCTTGGCGTCGGCTTCTTTCTACAGGTCGGGCTGAAATTCATGCCGATCCTGCGCATCGGCACGGGCTTCAGCCTATTGTTCAAAGGCCGTGAAGGGCAGGGCGAAGGGCAGATCAGCCCGTTCAACGCGCTGATGACCTCGCTGTCGGCAACCATCGGTACAGGCAACATCGCCGGTGTGGCCACTGCTGTCTTCCTGGGCGGTCCAGGCGCCTTGTTCTGGATGTGGATGACCGCCCTGGTGGGCATGGCCACCAAATATGCCGAAGCCGTTCTGGCGGTGAAATACCGTGAGAAAGACGAATTGGGCAACTATGTCGGGGGCCCGATGTACTACATCAAAAACGGTCTGGGCGCGAAATGGGCCTGGCTGGGTGTTGCATTTGCCCTGTTCGGCGCGGTTGCTGCCTTCGGCATCGGCAACGGTGTGCAGGCCAACGGTGTGGCGCAGGTCCTGGAATCCAATTTCGGTCTCAACACCTCGGTCACGGGCGTTGTTCTGATGGTTCTGACCGCAGCTGTCATCCTGGGCGGCATCACCCGCATCGGTGCCGTTGCCGGTAAGCTGGTTCCCTTCATGGCCGTTGCTTATATCATCGCAGGCCTGCTGGTTCTGCTCATCAACATTGGCAACATCGGACATGCGCTGTCACTGGTCTTTACCCATGCGTTCACCCCGTCCGCCGCAGAAGGTGGTTTCGCGGGTGCAGCCGTCTGGGCCGCCATCCGCTTTGGCGTGGCACGTGGTGTGTTCTCGAACGAGGCCGGTCTGGGTTCTGCGCCAATCGCACACGCAGCGGCTGAGACCAAGGGTCCGGTCAACCAGGGTCTGATCGCGATGCTGGGGACGTTCATCGATACCATCATCGTCTGCTCGATCACCGGTTTGGCAATCATCGCGTCGGGGGCATGGACATCGGGTGAATCCGGTGCGGCGCTGACCAGCCATGCGTTCGAATTGTCGCTTCCGGGTATCGGTGGGTATCTGATCGCCATCGCTCTGTCGATCTTTGCCTTCACCACCATCCTCGGCTGGTCGTTCTACGGCGAGAAATGTGTCGAGTTCCTGCTGGGTGTGAAATCTCTGATGCCCTACCGCGTTCTATGGATCGTCATGATCTACTTCGGGGCAACTGCAGATCTGGGCTTCATCTGGCTGCTGGCAGACACGCTGAACGCCATGATGGCCATCCCGAACCTGATCGCCCTGGCGCTGCTGAGCCCGATCGTCTTCAAACTGACGAAAGAGTTCTTCGCCTCGGGCGGCAAGTCCGAAGAGCCGGGCGGCACACCTGCCGAATAAGCTCGGCCCCACCAAAACGGGGGGCCAACCCGGCCCCCCGCCTTAGACATAGAATTCCATATCTCGAGGAGAGACGTGATGGCCACGAAAATCCTGCTGCCCATTGATCACACCGACGACCGCTCGTGGAAACTGGCCCTGCCGGTCGCGCTGGAGCAGGCCAAATTCTACGGCGCCGAACTGCATGCGGTTGCCGTCATCCCCGAGATCATCCAGCTGCCGAACCTGCCCGCCAACTATGGTGCCGGCGCCAAAGACCACGTGCGGGGTGCGGTTCAGGCGATTCTGGATCATGCCAAGGCTTCCGACGTGCCGGTTCATGTGGAAGAAGGCAGTGTTTACCGCGAAATCCTGAAGCTTGCCTACAAGGAAGGCTTTGATCTGATCGTCATGGCATCGACCAAGGGCGATTTCCCGAACTACGAGATTGGCCCGAACCTGGCCCGTGTCGTGCGCAATGCGCATTGCACTGTCATGGTCGTTCGCGACCAGTCCCGCTGATTGAAAGGTTGAAGAAATGACCACACCGAAGCGCACGCCCTTGTATGACCTTCACGTCGCACTTGGCGGCAAGATGGTTGATTTTGCTGGGTG